>SHZJ01000065.1 GCA_009692365.1 Gammaproteobacteria bacterium | reverse complement strand
AAAAAAGTGCGCCAGAGGTTCCCTAAAGTGCGTCCAATGGGGATAATGCTCCGCTCAATGGTGGCCCTGTCGGTCCCCTCGCGACGTAAGACCGTGAACCCCGTCAGATCCGGAAGGAAGCAGCGGTAACGGTGACTGCGGGCGCCGAGGTGTGGCTGGCAGGGCTGCCACCTAATCGCCGACTCAACCAGCGTGCGCGTGTGAGATGACTTATCAGGTCCTCGCCAGAAAATGGCGTCCGCGTGATTTCAGCCAAGTCGTCGGACAGAGCCATATCCTGCGCGCCCTGTCGAACGCGCTGGACTCCGGGCGTCTCCACCATGCTTATTTGTTCACCGGCACTCGCGGCGTGGGCAAAACCACGCTGGCGCGCGTGTTTGCCAAATGCCTCAACTGCGAGGTGGGGGTCAGCAGCCGGCCCTGTGGCGTGTGCAGCGCGTGCTGCGAACTCGACGAGGGCCGCTTTGTCGACCTCATCGAAGTAGACGCCGCCTCGCGCACCAAGGTGGATGAAACCCGCGACCTGCTGGATAACGTCCAGTACGCGCCGACCAAAGGCCGGTTCAAGGTGTATCTCATCGATGAGGTACACATGTTTTCAAATCACTCCTTTAACGCGTTGCTCAAAACGCTAGAGGAGCCGCCGCCGCACATCAAGTTTCTGCTCGCCACCACCGATCCCAAACGGCTACCGATCACGATTTTATCGCGCTGCCTGCAACTAAGCCTGAAACGCCTGAGCGTGACCCAGATTGAAGGCCAGCTGCGCGCGGTGGTGGACCGGGAAAGCCTCGTCGCGCAGCCCGCAGCGTTGCACCAGATTGCCGTGAGCGCCGATGGCAGCATGCGCGATGCGCTGTCGTTGCTGGACCAAGCGGTGGCGTTTGCGGGCGGGGAACTGAGCGAGCAGGAAGTCGCCACCATGCTGGGGACCCTAGGCCACGAGCACGTGGCCACGCTGGTGGCCGCGCTGGCGGCGGGCACGGGGCCGGAACTCATTAACGTCGCGCGCCGGGTGGCCGAGTACGCGCCAGATTTCGCCCAAGTGCTGGCGGCGATGCTCTCCCTCTTGCGGCGCGTTGCGGTAGTCCAGACGGTGGGCACGGACGCGCCGGAACTGGCGGAAGAACCGGCCGTCGTTGCACTCGCCGCGAGCATGTCGGCGGCCGATTGTCAGTTGTTCTATCAAATTGGTTTGCTCGCCCGCCGCGATCTACCGCTGGCGCCCGATCCGCAAACCGGCTTTGAGATGGCCTTATTACGCATGCTGGCGTTTCGTCCCGCGGGGGCGAGTGCGGGGGCTGGTGCGCCCACGCCGCGCCGCGCAACCCCACCAACGGCCGTGCCGCTAGCGCCAACCGCGCTGGCGCCCGTCCCGGCCCCCGTCGCGGCGCCCGTCCCGACCCCCGTCGCGGCGCCCGTCCCGACCCCCGTCGCGGCACCCGTCGCGGGCGATGGCGAGGCTGGGCAGTTTGACTGGCGGGCGGTGGTCGAAGGCCTGGTGGACGTCACGCCGCTGACCCGCGAATTAGCCCGCAACAGCGCGGCCCGCAGTTTCACAGACGGGGTGCTGGATCTGGTGCTAACGCCCCAGTTTGAAAATCTGCGCGGCGAGCGGGCAACCAAAGCGTTGGAGCAAGCCTTAGAGGTGTCGCTAGGGCAGCGGGTGGTGGTGCGGGTGTCGGTCGCCGCAGGCAGTGCTCTCGCCACGCCGGCCGACGCGATCGCTGCCGCCGAGCAGGCGCGGGCCGCCGCGGCCCTGGGCGCGCTCGCGGCCGACCCCTGTATCCAGATCCTCCAGCGCGAATTTGGCGCGCGGATCGAGCGCGTGGATATCAAGCCAGAGGCGGCGCACGAACCCCGGAGCAAACGATGACAGACGGCCTCGAAAACCTCATGCGCCAAGCGCAGCGTATGCAAGGCGATCTGCAGCGCGCCCAAGCTGAAATCGCGTCGTTGGAATGCACCGGGGAGTCCGGGGCGGGCCTAGTACGGGTGGTGGTGAACGGTCGTCATGACGTGAAATCGGTCACCCTAGCCCCCGAATTGCAGGGCGAGGAACTCAGTCTGCTGGCAGACCTTCTGGCCGCCGCGGTCAACGACGCCAACCGTAAACTCGATAAACTCAGCAAGGACAAAATGGTGGGTCTGACCGCCGGCCTCAACCTGCCGCCGGGTGTGAAGTTCCCGTTTTGAGTCTGCGCGCCCCAGCAGTGCACCCAGCCACGACCGGCCACGCCCACCGATGACCACCCCGCTGCTCAGTGAACTTATCCGGGCGCTAACCGCGCTGCCCGGCATTGGCCCGAAGTCGGCGCAGCGCATCGCCTTCAATTTGCTGGAGCGCAACCGCGAGGCCGCCCGGCGCCTGGCCCGGGTGCTGGAAGACGCCATGACGCGGATTGGGCAGTGCTCGCAGTGCCGTACGTTCAGCGAAACCCCGCTGTGCCGCCTGTGCGAGTCGCCCAGTCGCGACGCCACCTTGCTGTGCGTGGTCGAAACCCCGGTTGATGTGCTGTCGATCGAGCAGTCCGCCTCGTTTAAAGGCGTTTATTTTGTCCTGATGGGGCGACTCTCGCCCATCGATGGCATGACGCCGGACATCCTGGGCATGCCCGCGCTAGAGCGGCGCTTGGCCGCCGGCATCGTGAAAGAAATGATCGTGGCCACCGGCACGACCATGGAGGGGGAGGCCACCGCCCACTATCTGCGCCAGTTGGCGCGGCGCACGGGCGTGACGCCCACCCGCATTGCCTACGGGGTGCCGATGGGGGGGGAACTTGAATACGTGGACGGCACGACGCTGTCGCACGCGATCTCCAGCCGGCGCGAATACTAAACCACCCACTCCCGGAGCCCGCCGCATGCAGCCATCCGCCGACAATCTGATTTGGATCGACCTCGAAATGACCGGGCTGTATCCCGAGCATGACCTCATCATCGAAATCGCCACGGCGGTCACCGACGCCCACTTGGAAGTTTGCGTGGAAGGCCCGGTCATCGCCATCCACCAAAGCGACGCCACGCTGGCGGCGATGGACGAATGGAACACCCGCCAACACACCGGTTCGGGCCTCACCGAGCGGGTGCGCGCCAGTCGCTATAGCGCGGCGGCGGCGGCGCAGGAGACGCTGGATTTTCTCGCGCAATACGTGCCGGCCAAGGCCTCGCCGATGTGTGGGAACAGCATCTGCCAGGACCGGCGTTTTTTGTATCGCTATATGCCGGAGTTGGCGGAATTCTTTCACTACCGCAACCTCGATGTGAGCACCCTGAAAGAATTACAGCGGCGCTGGGCGCCGGGTTTGCCGGCGTTTACCAAAATCTCCAGCCACCTGGCCCGCGAAGACATTCGAGATTCCATCGCCGAGCTAAAACACTACCGAACGCATTTTTTGCGGCTGCCGGGGTGACCTCGGGCCTACCCACGGCGCTCTACCCGGCGGCCGCGATCCGGGCCTTCGAGGCGGCGGTGATCGCGCAGGGGACGAGCGGACTGACCCTCATGCGGCGGGCGGGTCTGGCGGCGTGGTCGACGCTGCTGCGGCACTGGCCCCACGCCCAACGCCTCACGGTGGTGTGTGGACCGGGCAACAACGGTGGCGATGGCTATGTGCTGGCCAGCGCGGCGCGGCAGGCGCAGCGCGAGGTGTTGCTAGTGGAGGTGGGGGACGCCACGCGCCGGGGGCCGGATGCCGCCGAGTGCCGTCGCGAGGCGCTGGCGCACGGGGCGGTGCTGGGCCGTGATCTGGCCGCGCTGGCCGGTCGCGAGGTGCTGGTGGACGCCCTGTTCGGGCTGGGGCTCCAGCGGCCCCCGGCGGGCGTTTTCCTCGCCGCCATCACCGCCATGAACGCCGCCGCCACGCCGATCTTAAGCCTGGATGTGCCCGCGGGCCTGCATGCCGACACCGGCGCGACGCCGGGCGCTTGCATCGCGGCTAGCGTCACCGTGACGTTTGTCGGGCTCAAGCAGGGCTTGTTCACGGGGCAGGCCGCGGCGCACGTTGGGTTGCTCGAGTTTGCGGGTCTGGAACTGCCGGCGGTTTTTTGGGGGGCGGAGCCCGCGCCGGTGCAACGTCTGCTGCCGGCCCTGCTGCGCGAGTGCCTAGCGCCGCGACCTCGGGCCAGCCATAAGGGGAATTTTGGTCATGTGCTGGTGGTGGGCGGGGCGGCCGGCTATGCGGGCGCCGCCAGGCTCGCCGCCGAGGCCGCGCTGCGCACGGGGGCGGGCTTGGTATCCGTGGCCTGCGACCCGCTTTCGGTCCACGCGATCGGGGCCGGCCGGCCCGAAATCATGGTCCACGCGGTGACCGGTGCCGAGGATTTACGCCCGCTGCTGGCGCGCGCCAGCGTGGTGGCCATCGGGCCGGGCTTGGCGCAAAGCGCCTGGAGCCGGGCGTTATTTGGCGCGGTGCGCGACGCCAGCCGGCCCTTGGTGGTGGACGCCGACGCCCTCAATCTGCTGGCCGCCGAGCCCCAGTACCGGCCCGACTGGTGTCTCACGCCGCATCCGGGCGAGGCGGCCCGGCTGTTGGGTCTGCCTCACGCCAGCGCCATCAACTGCGACCGGTTCGCCGCCGCCCGGGCCTTGCAGGCACGCTTCGGTGGCGCGCTCGTGCTCAAAGGGGCCGGTTCCTTGGTGTGCGCTGAGCAGGGCATCGGCGTGGTGCCGGGGGGCAATCCCGGCATGGCCTCGGGGGGCATGGGCGACGTCCTCACGGGGGTCATTGCCGCGCTGCGGGCCCAGGGTTTGAGTTTGGTGCAGGCCGCGCGCTGCGGCGCCGTGCTCCACGCTGCCGCCGGCGATGCGGCGGCCAGTGCCGGGGAGCGCGGCCTGCTGGCGAGCGACCTGCTCCCGGCGCTGCGCCGGCTGGCCAATCCGGCCGCCTAGGCACGCACCCCGTGGCGAGCATCCGCCTCACGCTCGACGACGAAGCCGCGACGCTGCGCTGCGCCGGGGTGTTGGCGGCCTGCGCCCAACCGGGCATGCTCCTGCTGCTCGAAGGCCCGCTCGCGGCGGGTAAAACGACGTTCGCCCGCGGCTTCCTGCGCGCCCTCGGCCACCTCGGTCAGGTCAAAAGTCCGACCTTTACGGTGGTTGAGAGCTACTACTTGCCCTGTTTCACCGTGCATCATTTCGACCTGTATCGCATTAACGATCCGGACGAACTGCACTATCTGGGCTTCGATGATTTTCTGGCTGGCGATGCGCTGTGCCTCATCGAGTGGCCCTCGCGCGCGGCCCACGCGCTGCCGTCGGCGACGGTGGCCATCCACTGGCAGTTGGGGGTGGGCGAGAGTCGGGAAATCACGCTCGAATGCGGCGATGAGAATCTTTATAAAACACTTCATGTAGAGCTAAAAAAGTGTTTTATCTCAGTTCTATAGGACACTTTTAGATATTTAGCTTGAATTGTCTGATGACAACCGCTACAAGACGACAACAGACTTTCAAGACTGGCTGCCTGCGCCATGCGTGTCCCCATTTTTTTGCTGTTGCTGTTCAGCGTCGCCGGGGTTGCTGCGACCGAACTCCTCACATTGCGGACTTGGCCCGCGCCGGACCGCACCCGGTTGGTGTTTGACCTCTCCGGCTCGGCGCCCTTCGAGATTTTCGCCGTCCACGGGCCGGAGCGTTTGGTTATCGACCTCGCGCAGACGAGGTACGCCAGCGCCCAGCCCCTGGTGATGCCCGCCGACCGCCGCATCCTGTCACTGCGCTATGCCCCACGCGGGGCGGGGGTGCGCATTGTTTTGGAACTCACCGCGCCGCTGCTCGTGCGGCAGGCCTTGCTCGCGCCGGCAGCGCCCTATGGCCACCGGCTGGTGGTGGACCTGCTAGAGCCCGAACCCCCGCTCGCCGCGAGCCCAGCCGAACCCGAACCCCCGCTCGCCGCGCCGGCACCGAGCCCCGCTGAACCTCAACTCGCCGCGCCGCCGGTGCCGCCACCGAGCGTGCTCACAGCGGCGCTGCGCCCCGCTGCCCCGCCGGTGCCCGTGGTCGCGTCCGCACGCCTGAAGTCCGACCCCGGCAACCCCGCGAAGCTCGCCAACGCGGGGCCGAGTCTGCCGGCGTGGCGCCGCGACGGTGTGGTGGTGGCCATCGACCCCGGCCACGGCGGCGACGATGTGGGGGCTATCGGGGCCAGTGGCAGCCACGAGAAGAACGTCGTGATGGCCGTGGCACGGGAACTCAAAGTGCTCATCGACCAGCAGCCCGGCATGCGCGCGGTGCTCACGCGCGATGGGGACTACTACCTAGGCTTGCGCGAGCGGATGGAACTGGCGCGGGCCAAGCGTGCCGACCTGTTTGTCTCGATCCACGCCGACGCCTTCCGCGACCGCCGGGTGCGCGGTTCCTCGGTTTTTGTGCTCTCGCGCAGTGGCGCCACCAGCGAGGCTGCGCGCTGGTTAGCCGAGCAGGAGAATGCCGCGGATTTTGTGGGCGGGCTCACCCTGGAGGGCAAAGACCCGCAGTTGAAATCTGTCCTGTTAGACCTCTCGCAAACCGCCATGCTGGAGGCCAGTCTCGAGGTCGCCGGGAGCGTGCTGAAATCCTTGGGGGAAATTGGACCGCTGCATTACCGACGTATCCAGCAAGCGGGTTTCATGGTGCTGAAGTCCCCGGATATTCCGTCTTTACTGGTTGAAACCGCCTATATCAGCAACCCAGAAGAGGAACTTCGCCTCGGCGACCGGGCCTTTCGGCAGAAACTGGCCGGCGCTATCCGCGACGGCGTCATGAGCTATTTCGACGAGCACGGCGTGACGGCCAAGCGCAGCGCGCGTGCGCCGCGCGACGCCGGTCACCAGCATCGGGTCAATCCCGGGGAAACGCTGTCCGGCATTGCGCTGCACTATGCCGTGAGTCGGGCACAGATTCGGCTCGCTAATAACCTAGACACCGACACCGTACGCGCCGGCGAGTTGCTGGAGATCCCCTGAACCGGCCCCGCCCGGCGCGCTACACTGCGCCCCATGAACTCGCCCGAAATTCGCGCCCTGACAGACGCCGTGATCAACCAAATCGCCGCCGGCGAGGTGGTCGAGCGGCCGGTCTCCATCGTGAAAGAATTGGTGGAGAACAGCCTGGACGCCGGTGCCACCCGCATCGATATCGAAATTGATGGCGGTGGGTGTCAGCGCATTGCGGTGCGAGATAACGGTGGGGGGATCCCGCCGGGCGAATTCGCCTTGGCACTGCGCCGGCACTGCACCAGCAAACTGCGCGGCGCGGAGGAACTGGCCCGGCTGGTGACGCTGGGTTTCCGGGGGGAGGCACTGGCGGCCATCGGCGCGGTGAGCGATCTGCAATTGACCTCGCGCATCGCCGCGCAGGCGCACGGCTGGCAGGTGACGACCAACGCGCACGGGCTGCCGGGGCAACCCGTGCCGGCGCCCCATCCGGTGGGCACCAGCGTGGTGGTCCGCGATTTGTTCGGCCGCGTGCCCGCCCGGCGGCGGTTTCTGCGGCAGGCCCAAACCGAAGCGCTGCACGTGCTGGCGCTGGTGCGGCGCATCGCTTTTAGCGCCCCGGCGGTCGCGTTCAACTTGCTGCGCGATGGCCAGCGGGCCTTGAGCGTGCCCGCAGCGCTCGACGAGGCGTCGGCGGCCCGCCGACTGCGGGCGCTGTTTGGCGTGGAATTCGCCGCCCTCGCGAGCCGGGTGGAGATGGCGAGCCAGCAAATCCGGGTGGCGGGCTATCTCGCCGGCCCCGCACTGGCCCGCTCGCAGGCCGATCTTCAAATGCTCGCGGTCAACGGGCGCACCATTCGCGACCGCCAACTGGCCCACGCCGTGCGCCTGGCCTACGGCGAGCGCCTGCCGGAGGGCCGCCACGCCTGCTATGCCCTGCAAATCGACCTACCGCCGGCGGCCGTGGACGTGAACGTCCATCCGGGCAAAATTGAAGTGCGCTTCCAGGACCTGCGCGAAGTCCATGACCTCCTCCATGCGGCCGTCCGCGCCGCGCTGAACGGCCCGCAAGCCCCGGCGGTAGCGGTGGAACACGCCTACGAGACCACGGGCGGGCCCCGCGAATTGGTGCTCAGGGTGGCGGATGCTGGCCGGCCCGCCGGCCCGCGCCCCAGCTTCGCCGCGCGGGTGGCCCACCCGGTGCACCCCGCAGCGGTGGCCACCCACTGGGTGGCACTCATCGCCGGGCGCTACGCGGTGAGTATCGAAGAGGTGCCAGACGCACCGGCCGCCGCCTTGGGGGTCGTGGACCTAGTGGGCTTCGCCACCGCCGTGCTGGCGGCGCGACTCCAGACGCAATGGGCCAGCGCGCCCGCTCTGCCCAGCAGACCGCTGCTGTTCCCCATTCGGATCGAGTGCCGGGATGGGGCCCATGCGCAGGCGCTAGAGGCGGCGCTGGCCGCGCTGGGCCTGAGCGTCAATGCCTTGAGCGCGCGCACGCTGGCGCTGCGGAGCTTGCCGCTGGCGGCCCCCGCGGTGTTACCCGAGGTGTTGGGTCCGGCGCTCGCGCGCCACCCACCGCGGGCCGACGCAGGCTATCTAGCCACCGCGTTGGGTGAGGCGCTGGCGGTGCCGACCCTCGGCGCCGAGCGCGCGTCCTGGTGGGCTCGCCTGCAGGGCATGGCGGCGGAGTTGGCCATCGCGCTAGGCCCCTACGAAACCCGTCTCGACGCCGCCGGGCTTGCCCGGTTGGTGGCGGCCAGCCATGCCCCCGGCTGACTTGCCGCCCCTGCATTGCCTGATGGGGCCGACCGGTGCCGGCAAGACCGCCGCCGCGCTCTGGTTGGCGGCCCGCCTGCCGATCGAAATCGTGAGTGTCGATTCGGCGCTGGTGTATCGCGGCCTGAACATCGGTACGGCGAAACCCGACCCGGGCGAACTGCGCGAGGTGCCGCATCATTTGATCGATATCTGCGAGCCGCAGGACCCCTACTCCGTGGCGCGTTTCTGTCGTGATGCGAAGGCGGCGGTCGCCCAGATCGAGGCGCGCGGCCGGATCCCCTTGCTGGTGGGGGGTACGGGGCTATATTTCCGGCGTCTGGAAACGGGCATCGCGGAGATGCCGGTGGTGGCGTCCGCGGTGCGCGCCAGCGTGGCCGCGGAACTCGCAGCCTGCGGCAGTGTGGTGCTGCATCGCCGGCTGGCGCAGGCTGACCCCCGCAGCGCCGCCCGGATCCATCCCAACGACCCCCAGCGCATTACCCGCGCGCTGGAAATTTTGGACTCCAGCGGGGTGCCCATGTCAAGTTTCCTGCTGGCGCCAGCGCCCCCGGATGAACGCCGGGCGTTGCGCAAATGGGTCATCGCGCCTGCCAACCGTGCGGCCCTGCGCGAACGTCTGGCGCAGCGTTTTCAAGGCATGCTGGCGCGCGGTTTCATCAACGAGGTGGGTGCGTTGCGGGCTCGCCCGGGGCTAGGTTTGGGCTTGCCCGCGCTGCGCGCCGTGGGCTATCGAACGGTCTGGGCCTATCTCGACGGCGACTTGAGCTATGCCGAAATGGTCACCTTGGCGGTCACCGCGAGCGCCCAGTATGCCAAGCGCCAGTACACCTGGCTGCGCGCCGAACGCACCGAAGCGTGGTGCGAGGGGGCCGCACCGGCGGCCGTGTCCGAGTTGTGTCGAAGCCTGGAAACAGCGGCGAGAATTACCCCAAGTTGAGTATACTTGGACCGACCCATAGCGTTATTTTTGGCGTGGTTCGAGACCGCGACCAGCCCCGCCGGAGGTGCAGTAGGCGCCCGGCAACGCTAGCGCGTCGCCAACGAATAACAAGGAGACTCACGTGAGCAAAGGCCAATCCCTGCAAGAACCTTATTTAAACGCCCTGCGTAAAGAGCGTATCCCGGTGTCGGTTTATCTGGTCAATGGCATTAAACTTCAGGGGCAAATCGAATCCTTCGACCAATTCGTGATCCTGCTCAAGAATTCCGTTAGCCAAATGGTGTACAAGCACGCTATCTCGACCGTCGTGCCGGCTCGCAATGTGAAGTTGCCCCGCACGGACGGCGACGACATGGAAGAGGAATAATCGGATTGTTGCAAATTTGATCGAGCGGCCTCGGGGCGGCGAACGCGCCATCCTCGTCAACGTCACGCTGGCTGCCCCCGCGGCCCCCTGCGACCGGGAAGAATTCGCCGAACTGGCGGTCTCGGCGGGGGTGGACACGGTGGGGAGTCTAGACGCCAAGCGCGCCCGTCCCGACCCCAAATATTTTCTGGGCTTAGGCAAAGCCCAAGAGCTCAAGGAATTGGTGGTGGCCCACGGCGCCGAAGTGGTGCTCTTCGACCGTGCGCTGTCGCCGGGGCAAGAACGCAATCTCGAAGGCTTGGTGGAATGCCGCGTGCTGGACCGCCCGGGGGTCATCCTCGATATTTTTGCCCAACGCGCGCGCTCTTTTGAAGGGCAACTGCAGGTGGAGATGGCGCAGCTCCAGCACTTGTCCACCCGCCTTATCCGGGGCTGGACCCATCTCGAACGGCAGCGCGGCGGCATTGGGCTGCGCGGTCCGGGCGAAACCCAGCTGGAAACCGACCGCCGCTTAATTGGCCTGCGCATCAAACAACTCTTTGAGCGGTTGGAAAAACTGCGGCGCCAACGCCAGCAGGGTGGCCGCGCGCGCCGCCGCGCCGCGCTCTCGGTGACCGCCTTGGTGGGCTACACCAACGCCGGGAAATCAACGCTCTTTAATCGCCTGACCGCCAGCGATAGCTATGCGGCAGACCAGCTGTTTGCCACCCTCGACACCACGCTGCGGCGCATGAGCGTGCCGGGTGAGTACCCGGTTTTACTGAGCGATACGGTGGGTTTTATTCGCGACCTGCCGCCAGATTTGGTGGCGGCTTTTCAGGCCACGCTGGAAGAAACCCGCGAGGCGACGCTGCTGCTGCACGTACTGGACAGTGGCGCTGAGGATCTGGCAGCCAAGCGCAGCGAGGTGCTGGGGGTGCTGGCGCGCATCGGCGCCGGCGACCAGCCGGTGCTCGAAGTCCACAACAAAATTGATCTCCACCCCGGGCTCGAACCACGGATTGACCGCGGCGAGCGGGGTGAGCCGGTCGCCGTCTGGGTGTCGGCGCGCACCGGCGCGGGACTAGACCTGCTGCGCGTGGCGGTGGCCGAACGCTTGGATGCGACGAAGATCAACCGCATCGTGGACTTGGCGCCCGCGCAGGGACGGCTGCGCGCTCAGGTTTATGCCTTGGGCGCGGTCTTGGCGGAGTTGCCCCTCGAAGAAGGCGGCTGGCGTATGGAATTAACCTTGAGTGCGCCGCGCTGGACGCGTTTGTTTGCCGAACACCCGGCGTTTTTGGCTATGATGGCGGGCGGTGAGGAAGCCGCCCCGCTCTAAATGCCGCGTTGCCGAATCGTCGTCGGCCCAACTACAATTAAGGACTGCGTTTAGTCCTTCCGATATACGAGCATCCCTATGGCCTGGAACGATTCTGACAACGGCAAAGACCGCGACCCGTGGAGCGGCCGGCGCAATCAACGAGGGCCGCCGGATCTGGACGAACTCCTGCGTCAGTTTCAAGAGCGCTTGAGCGGGCTGTTCGGTCGCGGTAAGCGTCCCGCACCTAGCGCGCCTGGCGGCGAAAACCTCGGGCGAATTGGCGCGGTGGTTTTAGGCTTGCTGCTGCTGGCGTTGGCCGCGGAAGTATTCTGGAAAATCGAGCCCGCCGAACGTGGTGTGGTGCTGCGCTTTGGGGCTTACCAAACCACGCTCATGCCCGGTCCCCACCTGCGCTTCCCCCGTCCCATCGAGACGGTCGTGCGGGTGAACATCGACCAAATTCGCGCCTTCCCCGTGAACGCCACCATGCTCACGCAGGACGAAAACATCGTTGACGTACAAATTGCCGTGCAGTATCGGATCAAGGATGTGATCTACTATCTGCTGCGCATTGCCGATCCCGATGCCTCGGTGCAACGGGTGGCGGAGAGTTCTATCCGGGATGTCATCGGTGCCAGCACGTTTGATTTCGTGATCGGTGAAGGTCGAGCCGAAATTGCCCTCAAGGTGCAAGCCTTGATGCAGGAACTCCTCGATACCTACCAGTCCGGCATTACGGTGACCAGCGTCAACTTGCTGTCAGCAAATCCGCCGGAGGAAGTGAAGGCTTCTTATGACGATGCGATCAAGGCCCGCGAGGACGAACAGCGAAAAATCAACGAAGCAGAGGCCTATCGCAACGAAATCGTCGAGCGGGCGGCGGGCAACGCCGACCGCGTGCGGCTAGAGTCCCAGGCTTATCGCGCGCAGGTGGTGTCGCGGGCAACGGGTGACGCCCATCGCTTCGAGCAAGTTTTGAGCGAGTACGAAAAAGCCCCCGTGGTGACGCGTGAGCGGCTGTACTTCGACACCATGGAGACGGTTTTACACAACAGCAGTAAAATTGTGTTGGACGGCAAAGCCGGCACCAACATTACTTACCTGCCGCTGGATAAATTACTGGACCCCGCGCGCCAGACGACGGCCAAAGTGGCGCCGGTGGAGCCCGAGGGCACGGCCGCGGCGCGCGCCCCGGACAACCCAACTGGCGGTAATGAGGCTTTTGGGCGTACGCCGGATGTGCGGTTGCGGGGGGCACGATGATGTTAAGCCGAGTTGTGGTGGTGCTACTGGTGGTGCTGGCCCTTGCCTGGTCCAGCGTGTTTCGGGTGTTCGAACGCGAGCGGGTGATCCTGTTCCAATTGGGCGAAATCAAGCGCGCCGACTACCAGCCCGGACTGCATTTCTTACTGCCGATTTATCAGAACGTGCTCAAGTTCGACGGCCGTCTACAAACGCTGGATTCTGAGCCGCAGCGCTTCCTCACGGGCGAGAAAAAAGACGTCATCGTGGATTCTTTCGTGCGCTGGCGCATCAAAGATGTGGTGAAGTTCTATCTGGCCACGGGTGGCGACGCCCGCCGGGGCGGGCTGTTGGTGTATCAGAAAATTAACGACGCTCTGCGCGAGGAATTTGGGCGGCGCAAGGTGCAGGAAGTGGTGGCGGGCCAGCGCGGCGCGATTCTCGCTATCGTCAATCGTAAAGCCGCCGAACGGGGCGAGGAACTGGGTATTGAGGTCGTGGACGTGCGGATCAAGCGCATTGATTTGCCCGCTGAGGTCAGCAACGCGGTGTACGAACGCATGCGGGCAGAACGCGCCCGGGTGGCCCGCGAACTGCGTGCCCGCGGTGAGAAAGAAGCCATCCGCATTCGGGCTGACACCGACCGTCAGTCAACGGTGATCAGCGCCGAGGCTTATCGAGACTCCGAGACCGCGCGGGGCGACGGCGATGCGCTGGCCTCGTCAATCTACGCCAGGGCCTATAACCGCAACCCGGATTTCTACTCGTTTTATCGCAGTCTTGGGGCCTATCGTGAAAGCTTTAACAGCAAAGAAGATAT
>SHZJ01000064.1 GCA_009692365.1 Gammaproteobacteria bacterium | reverse complement strand
CCCTGCATCGTCCCCATGCTCGACATCCACAGTGTGGGCGCGGGCGGGGGCTCGGTGGGCTGGATCGACGAGGGCGGCTCGCTGCGGGCGGGACCGCGCAGCGCCGGGGCGAGCCCCGGGCCGGCCTGCTATGGGCAGGGTGGCCGTGAGCCGACCATCACCGATGCCAACCTGTTGCTGGGGCGCATCGAGCCCACGCTGGGCGGCAAGATGACCCTAGACCACGCGGCTGCGGCCGCGGCGATGGACCTCCTGGCGGCCCAGATTGGTCTGTCGAGGGTCGAAACCGCCGACGGCATGATCCGCATCGGCTGCGAAAACATGGCTCAGGCGGTCAAGAAAGTGCTAGTTTCGCGGGGCCGCGATCCGCGCGATTTTATCCTTGCGAGCTTCGGTGGTGCGGGCGCGATGCACGCGTGTTTCGTGGCGGAATCGATGAACATTCCAAAAGTCATCATGCCAATCCACGCCGGTGTGGCCTCGGCCTTCGGGGCTACTGCGATGGACCTGCGACATGACCTAGAGGCGTTCTATTTTTCCTCGGTGGAGCAGGCCGACTTGGCCGTGGTGAATGGGCTATACACGGAACTGGAAGCCCAGGCCGTGCGCCTGCTGGCCGCCGATGGCGTGACCCGTGACCGCATCGAGCTGGTGCGCAGCGCGCAGATGCGCTACGTCGGTCAGAGTTATGAAGTGGAAACGCCCATGCCCGCGGCGGCGCTGCGCGCCGCGGATGTGCCGGACATCGTGGCGCACTTCCATCGCCACCACGAACGCGAGTACGGTGTGAGTTCCAGCGATTTCGCCCCCGCGTTTGTGTCGGTGGGAGTGACCGCGATCGGGCGGATGGACGCACCGCCGCCGGTCACCATTGGTCGCAACGGCCGCGCGCCGGTCAAGGGTGAGCGGAGCATTTATTTTAATCGCCAGTGGCACCTCAGTAAGGTCTACGACGGGCATGCGCTGGCGCCCGCGGCAAAAGTGAGCGGACCATGTATCGTGGAGTACGAACACGCCTGCGCCGTGTTGCCGCCCAACGCGCGGGCCAGCGTGGATAGTTACGGTAATCTCATCATCGACATCAGGCACAATTTGACGGCCAACGACTGAGGAGCAGGCAGATGGAGCAAAAAGTGCAGGTAAACGCCGCGGTTGTGGCCCAGAGCAAACTCGACCCGGTCACGTTCGAGGTGCTGCGGAGCATCTTTGAGTACGCCAGCGACCGCATGTCCACGGTGCTGCAGCGGGCGTCGTTTTCGCCAATTCTGGCCGACATGGTCGATTTTTCTAACGCCATCTACGACTACGACTGCCAATTGTTGTCGCAGGCGGCGAATTGCCCCATCCACCTCGCGGCGATGAAATTCAGCGCCGAGGCCATCATTGCCCGCTATGGTTTGAGCAATATCCACGAGGGCGATGTGCTGTGTGTTAACGATCCCTATCAGGGCGGCACGCACATTAACGATATGACCTTCATGTCGCCCATTTACGTCGATGGCGACCTGTTGGGTTTTGCGGTCAGCCGCGGGCACTGGTTGGATTTGGGCGGCGGCGCGGCGGGCGGCCAGGCGTTCGCGGGTACCCACATCGCCGGTGAAGGGCTGCGTTTACCGCCGGTTAAGGTCTACGAGCGGGGCGTGATGCGCGAGGACATCGTGGAGATTCTGTTGTGTAACACCCGCACGCCGCATTTTGTCAAAGGCGATTTACAGGCCCATGTGGGCTGCCTGCGCGCCGGCACGCTGGAAATGCAACGCGCGGCGGCTAAATACGGGACGGTGACTTTGAAGGTGGCGATGAAGCAGCTCCAAGAGTACACCGAGCGCATTGTGCGCAAGAGCATCTCCGATATCCCCGATGGCGTGTACGCCGGTGAAGACTACGCCGATACCGATGGCTTCTCGGCGCAGCCTATTCATATTCGGGTGAAGCTCATCGTGAGTGGTTCAGATATCACCGTGGACTTCAGCGGCAGCGATAAAACGGTGAAGGGCGCGATCAATTCTCCCTATGCCAATACCGCCTCGGCGGCGCTGTATTCACTGCAGTTCTTTCTGGCGCCGCACGCGCCGCAGAACCAAGGCATGTTCAATCCCATCAAAATTGAAATTCCGGAAGACTCTTGGCTTAACGCCAAATGGCCGGCGCCGACGATTGGCTGCACCACGCTGACCTCCGCTAAAATTACCAGCGCCATTTGGCAGGCGTTGGCGAAAGCCATCCCCGAACGCGTGACCGGCTCCACCAGCGCGGACTGCAATTGGTTTGTCTCCTCGGTGGTCGCGCCTGACGGCACCACCGATGTGTTTTCCGATTTGCCGGCGGGTGGTTGGGGCGCGTCACCTTACAGCGACGGCATGAACGTCACCGAAGACCCGCTGGGTAATTGCATGAATATGCCGGCGGAAACCGCCGAAATTCTGTTCCCGATCGCCTACGAAGCCTTTGAACTGCGGCAAGACAGCGGCGGCCCGGGCCGTTTCCGCGGCGGCTTGGGGGCAATTTTCAAAGTCCGCTATCTGGCCGAGGGCGCGCTGAGCATGGAGACCGCACGAACCTTGGAGGGTAGCCCCGGCGTGGCCGGTGGTCAGCACTCGGACGTCCAGCGCCAGAGCAAAATCTACGCCGATGGGCGGCACGAAGTGATCGGCGGACGCGACCCGCAGGGCGTGTGGCACAACCCGCTGTTGTGCGCCCACCCCTTTGGTTTCGGTGACACTTTTATGTTCGAGAGCACCGGCGGCGGCGGTTATGGCCATGCGTGGGAGCGTGCCGCCGAGGCCGTGTTAGAAGATGTGCTCGATGAATATGTCTCGCTGAAGGCCGCCCGCGAACGCTACGGGGTGGTGATCGACCCCCAGACACTCGTCATCGACACCGCGGCGACGGCCACGCTGCGCGCACACCTGGCGGCGGGGCTGCCGGGCTGAGCGGCACGCGCTGGCATCTGCGCCGGCAAGCTTGCGCGTTGGCGTGGTTCTACCCGAGCGGGTCTGGCAATGAACGAAGAGGCTGGCGCGCGCAGGCAGTTAGGGTGGGGCTAGCGCGATTCTGGCAGGCGCGTCACTGGCCTTGGGTCATGCTGTGGCCTTTGGCGCTCGCGCAGGTGGTGTCTTGGGGCACGCTCTACTACAGCTTTTCGCTGTTTGCCGGCCCGATGCGCGAGGAACTGGGCTGGTCGCCCACCGCCATCAACGGCGCGCTGACCGCCGGGTTGCTGGTGACCGGGCTGATGGCCTATCCGGTGGGGACACTGTTCGAGCGCCACGGTGCCCGCTGGCTGATGACCGGCGGGTCGCTGGGGGCAGGTCTTGGATTGTTATGCTGGTCGCGAGTTGCCAGCCTGCCGCAGTTCTATCTGCTGTGGCTGGTCCTCGGTGCCCTGATGTCCTGCGTGCTCATCGAGGCCGTGTTCGTGGTGATCCACCAGCAGTTTGGGGCGCAGGCGCGGCGCGCCATGACGGCCATGACGATGGTCACCGGGTTCTCGGGGACGGTCTTCGTGCCCTTGATAGGCCATCTCCTACCCGCCTTGGGGTGGCGCCAAAGCCTCGAAATACTGGCCGCGTTCAATCTTTTTTTCTGCGTGCCGGTGCATTGCTTTTTCACCCCCCCACGGGGTCGCCCCCACGCCGACCCCACCCGAACCGATGCCCACGCTGGGCGTGTCGTGATGCGCGAACGCCTGCGTAACCCCATTTTTTGGGGTCTGGTGTGTTGGTATACCTCCTACAGCCTGACCGCCTCGAGCCTGATTTTCCAACTCGTCCCGGTGCTCAGCGCCGAGCAGGTGCCCAGCGGCAACATCCTTTTATGCTTTGCGCTGATTGGTCCGGTGCAGGTGGTTGCGCGCCTGCTCATTATCACCGTGGGGCGGCGCGCGAGCACCGTGCGGCTGGGCGCCATGACCTCGAGCATCGTGCCCCTCGGGCTGCTGGTGCTCATTTTTGCCCCGCCGAGTTTGCCGTGGCTGTGCGTATTTGCGATCTGTTTTGGCGTTGGGCACGGGGTGACCACCATTTTGCGTGGCGTGGCCCCCGCCGAGTGGTTGGGCCACGATTACTACGCCCGCACCATGGGTGCGATTGCTCTACCCATGATGTTGGCGATGGCCATCGCACCGCTGCTCTCGGCGTCCGTGTGGGGGGCTACCGGCAGTCCACGCGCCGTCTGGTCGGTGATCCTCGCCGGCTCACTGGCGGGCAGCGCCGGGTATTGGTTCGCCGTGCACAAGCTGCGGCGCCAGCGCGCAGGCGGCAACGCCCTGTGAGCATTGCGGGGCTTCCGGCCGGGTGGCTTAATGACCGGGCTGCGGTCCCAGTTGGGTCACCGCGCCGCTTCTTACGCCGATGACCGTTAACATGATCGACCTTGCCGACATTCCTTTTTTGGCTGAACTTCCAGCGGCGTCGCTGGCGCAACTGCGGGCCAAGTGCGAAGTCCGAGAATGGCCACAGGGCTCGGTGATCTCGCGGGTAGGGGAGGAAGGGCGTTATTTCCAGGCCATCGCCAGCGGTGCGGTGCGGGTGCTGCCCAACGCCGAAAACGACGGCAGCTGGCACGGCGTGATGTTGGGCCCGGGGCAGGTTTTTGGTGAAATGTCGCTGTTCTCCGGCATGCCGGTATCGGCCACCTTGGTTGCCGCTCGGGACACGGTGACCTGGTGTCTGGAGGGGCCCACGTTTTTGCGCTTGCTGGACAGCGACCCCGGGCTCCATCGCAGCCTCACCCGACTGCTGATCGAACGCCTGCGCAATCGCGCGCGTCAGGAGGACCGCCTGCCCGGGGTCGCCGTGATCGTTGGGCCACCGGACGACGCCGTGGTGGCGCGCTTCACCCAGGCCGTGCTGCGCGGGATAGATCATTACGCGCCGGCCTCCGAGCAGCTGGCGCTGGATCGCAGCCAGCCGGTGGCGCCAGACCTCGACGCAACGTGTCGCCAGCGGATTGCCGACTGGCGGCGGCTGGCGGCAGGCGGGCAATATTTGGTGGTGGCGGCCGCACCCGCTGAACTTCAAACCTTGGCGCCGTGGCTAGAGTCGGCCGACATCGTGCTCGATGTAGACCTCGGCACGGGTGCCCCGAGGGCGAGCTTGGCCCACGTCGGGGTGGCCTATCTGGCCCGTGTGCGCCTGCAAACACCCACGCCGCGTGACCCCGGGCTGTGGTCGTTTCGGGTGCCCACCGCTGACCTCGACGCCGCCCACCTCGACCTTAAAATCTGGCAGCGGCAGCGTTATCCGGCGCTCGACGCACTCGTGCGGCACATCACTTTCAAAGAAGTAGGGGTGGCGCTGAGTTCGGGCGCGGCCCGTGGTTTTGCCCATATCGGGGTGCTGACGGTATTAGAAGAGCAAGGGATCCCGCTCGATTACCTGTGCGGCACCAGCATGGGCGGGATCGCGGCGCTGACGCTGGCGCGGGCGGGCGGCGCGCAGCAGGCCGAGGCCCTGATGCGCCACTATCTGGGCAGCAATCGCAAAGTCCGTGATGCCTGGGGCTTGCCCCGGAGTTCGTTGTTCAGGGGGAAGAAAATTGCCAACGCGGCGGCCAGCACTTTTGGCGACTGCACGTTTGCCGATCTAGACCGCCCCGTGGCCGTGGTAGCCGCAGATCTCGCCGCCGGCGAGCGCACCGTGCTCGACCGCGGGCCGGTGGCCCCAGCGGTGCTAGCCACCTCTGCTATCCCCGGATTTTTCCCGCCCGTGCGGCATGTCTCGCGGGTGCTGGTCGACGGCGTGGTGGTTTCCCGCGTCCCGGTGGACGTGCTAAGTCGCCGTCGCTGCGGCTTAAAGATTGCGGTCAATGTCCTGCCCTCCGCCCGCCAAGTGCAGGATGGCGACCAGTCCGGGCTGGGCCGCTTCTGGTCCCGCATGAGCGGTCCGCTGGGCTTTCGCCGGGTGCTGAGCACCTCGTGGGAACTCATCGGGTCGTGGGGGTCCACGCTGGAAGCGATGCGCGCGGATATCGTGATCGTGCCCGACACACCGCCGGGCGCGAGTTTCGATTTTGACCGTTTCGAGGAACTGGTGAACTGCGGTCGACTAGCGGCCGCAGAGCGTATCGAGGGCGTACGCGATTCACTGCGGGCGATGTTTGAATCCTAGCGCGGGGTGTCCGGGTGCCGCCGGGTGTGGGTGTCGGTGGTGAGCACCGCCCTGCCGCGCTGGCGCAGTTACGCGGTGCTGGCCTGCATCGTGCTGGCGGGGGAGGCTATTTTTAGCCTGCCGTTTCATGTGCCGCGTTTTTTTCGACCGACCGTGCTGCAGGCTCTGGGCTTAAGCAACGCCGCCTTGGGTGATGCCTTCGCGGTCTACGGGCTGACCGCCATGGCCAGTTATCTGCCGGGCGGCTGGCTGGCCGACCGTTACTCGGCGCGGCGCTTGCTCAGCATCTCCCTGTTGGCAACCGCCGCCGGCGGGTTTTATTTCGTCACGCTGCCCACGGTCAGGGGCTTGACCTGGCTGTACGCTTATTGGGGTGCGACCACCATCCTGCTGTTTTGGGCGGCGATGATCCGCGCTACGCGCGACTGGGGCGGGGCGCTGCAACAAGGCCGCGCTTTTGGGGTGCTAGAAGGTGGGCGCGGGCTGGTAGCGGCGGCCTCGGCGAGCGTCGCCGTCGGGGTGTTGGCGCACGCGGTGGGTGGCGCGACCGACCTCAGCGCGCTGCGTGCTGAGGCGCTGCGCGAGGTCATCTATTTCTATACCGCCATCACGCTGTTGGCCGCGCTACTGTGCTGGTGGTTCGTCCCCGACTCCACGCCTGCCGAAGCCTCGGCGGCAGCCCCCCGGGATGCTTGGTGGCGGGGGCTGGGTGAGGCTTCGTTATGGCTGCAGGCCGGGGTCGTGGTGGCGGCTTACTGCGGTTACAAAGGGCTCGACAATTACGCGCTGTACGCGGTGAGCGCCTTTGGTCTGGATGAAGTAACCGCCGCGGCGTTCTTGGCCAAAGCCGCGTGGCTGCGGCCGCTGGCGGCGGTGGCCGCCGGGCTGCTCGCCGACAGGCTGCGGCCCAGTGCGACCTTGGTCGGCATTTTTCTGCTCTTGGCGGCCTGCATGGGGGTGCTGGCGGGGGTCGCCCCCAGCCCCGCGCTGCGCGGCGTGCTCATGGCCAATATGTTGCTAAGCGTCGCCGCGGTCTACGCCCTGCGCGGCGTTTATTTTGCCCTCATGCAGGAAGCCGGCGTGCCGAGCGCCCGCACCGGTGCGGCCGTGGGGGTGGTGTCGGTGGTGGGATTTACCCCGGATGTTTTCTTCGCACCCATTGCGGGCCGCCTGCTGGACGCGCGTCCCGGCGTGGTGGGTCAGCAGCAGTATTTTCTGTTGTTGGCCGGCATCGCTCTGGTGGGCGCGGTGCTGGCGGCGGCGTTGGCGCTACGCCTGCGGTCCTCCCGCCTAAGCCCGTCCGTTTAAGCGCGGGTCCCGCGCACCGCGCTCGGTGAGGTGCCGGTGTCGACTCCCGCCGCTGCGCGTGGCCAACTTAAACCCGCGCCCGACTGGCGTGCAGTGGTGGCACGCGCTGGGCCCACGGCAGGGCAATCTCCAACGCGCTGCCCAGTTGCAACAGCAGCAGTTCGTTGGCGGGACCGGCCGCGAGTTGCACCCCAATGGGTAGACCGTCGCGCGTCTGGCCCAGCGGCAAGGAGAGCGCCGGCGTACCCATGATGTTGTGCGGCAGGGCGAACTGGCAGACCGGGGCCAGAATCTGCGGGGCAATATCCTCAAACGGCACATCGGTGCGGCCCAAGTTATAGCGGCCCCAGGACTCGGCAGGGCGCGCCGTGGTGGGCGAAAGCCAAATATCGTAACGCGTGAAATAGGCCCCCAACTGGCGCCGCGCCACGTTGATCGCGGCCATTGCGGGCAGAAACTGCGCCGCGCTCATGCTGCGCGCGTGCTCATAAGCGGCATAGATAACGGGCTCTAGCGTGTGCGGCGAGATGGCAATCCCGCTGCGCTTGGAATAGCCCGCTAGACGCACGTCCAGACCAAAGAACCACACGTCCATCATGGCGCGCATCGCGGCCAGCCCATCGAAGGGCAGGTCATATTCCTCGACCTCGTGGCCCATCGCGGCCAGCGTGTGCGCGGTGTGCGCCACGGCCGCTGCGGTTTGGGGATCGGTGTCGATGCCCATGAGGGCGGCGGTGGACCAGCCGATGCGCAGACGCGGCGCCGGCGTGGCGGCGAGGTCGGCGTAGCGCCCGGCGGGGCGCGGAATGATAAACGGGTCGCCTGGCTGCGGCACGCACAAGCAATCCAGCAGTGCCGCGGCGTCGCGCAGGGTTTTGGTTTGCACAAAATTTTGCGCCAGCCCGTAGCCGTTCTCGTCCAGGTTGGGCGCGAAGGAGATGCGTCCGCGGGAGGGCTTAAGCCCCACGCCGCCGCAGAAACTTGCCGGAATGCGGATCGAGCCGCCGATGTCCGAGCCGTGCGCCACCGGCACCATGCCCGCCACCACGGCGGCCATGGCACCGCCGCTAGAGCCACCCGCGCTGTAGCCCTGCCGCCACGGGGTCGATGTATTGCCGTACAGCGCGCCCTCGGTGGTCCCGGCCATGGAATATTCTGGCGCCGCCGAGCGGCCAATAATGTTCAACCCGGCCGCTTTGACCAACTGGCAATAGGCGGTCTCCGTGTCGACCCGCAGGCCGCGACACAGACGGCTGCCGAATTCGATCAAACGTCCTGCCTCGTGGCCGTACACATCCTTCATCAGGAAGGGCACGCCGCGAAACGGGCCGGCACCCAGCGTGGCTTCGTCCAGCGTCGCGATGCGTTCGGGGTAGGTTTCTACCACCGCGTTGACCTGCGGATTCACGGCCGCGATCGCCGCCCCCGCGAGTTGGGCGAGTTCGGTGGCGCTGACGTCGCCGCGGGCCACTAACGCGGCCAGTCCGGTCGCATCATAGCTGGCGTATTCGTCGATTCTCATGCCTTGCCTCCGGCTGAAGTGGCTGGTTGAGAGGGCGTCGCCGCCAAGTCGCCGCAGGTTTTAAGTCATTTTCTGCCACCGCCTGCGACGGCTTGCCGCCGCGCGCCGCGGCCCGTTTTACCGCCAGATAAAGCTCGCAATGCGGGTGTTAAAGAGCCGGCCGGTAAAATTTCTGACCGCGCGCGCGGAGGCGCCGCTGGCCACTCCGAAACAAACATGCAACGGCAGCAAATGTTCTTCGCGGGGATGGCAATAGCGTGCTGCTGGCGCGTCCTGCCAGTGCTCCAAACCGGCCTGCTGCGCCGCGGTGCTCCCCTCGGCGGTTAGGAGTTGCGTGAGCCAGTCATCAAATTGCGCGCTGCGAGTGCCGGCCTCGGGCGCGCCAGAAAAAAACGCCTGCATATTATGAAAAGACAAGCCAGAGCCGATGACCAACACGCCCTCCGCCCGCAAGGGCGCTAGCGCTCGGCCCAACGCGATATGCGCGGCCGGGTCGAGCGATGTTAACAACGACAATTGCACGACTGGGATGTCCGCGGCGGGATGGATCAACATCAGTGGCACAAAAACGCCGTGGTCAAAGCCGCGGGCTGGATTGAGTGCTGCGGCGATCCCCTGCGCGCTCAAGAGTCCTAGGATTTTATGGGCGAGCGCCGCATCGCCGGGGGCCGGATATTGAAACTGGTAACTTTCGGGGGGAAACCCCGTGTAGTCGTACAGCATGGCTGGCGCCGCTGCCGAGGACACATTGGCAATCGGTTCTTCCCAATGCGCACTCACCATCAGCAGCGCCTTGGGACGGGGTAAGTGCGCCCCGATATTTTGTAAAAACGCCGTTAGGGCGCGGTGGTTGGCGTCACCCAGAACCGGTAATGGGCCGCCGCCATGGGGGATGTAGAGCACCGGCATGAGTTGGGCGGGCGCGTTATTTTCGGCTTGAAAACCACCCATTGTGTTGCTACTCCCGAGCTTAAATTGCGCGGCCACGGCCCGCGCGTGCTGGTGGTTGGCCCTGAGCGTTGCCTAAGCTTATCGCGAGAGGCGGTTAGCAAGAAAGACCTGACCCCAAAAAGATTAACCCCAAAAAAATCGCCGCCCCAAGAAATCGCCCCCAAGAGCGTACCCCAGGACAGGCCCGTCCATTCGTTGCGCGGCAGGCCGTCGTCAACTTGATTGTCCAGTGCACGGGTAATTTGACCGCCGCACTCGCGACCTGACCCGCGCGGCATTTTCGGCGGACCGCGGCTGGGCAAACGGCCGTATTTTGGCCTCCCAGTGCGCGCGTTCGCTCGTATTGGCACCCTGCTGCGTGTCCCCAGACGGGTGCGGGCGGTGCCAGCGGATTAGCGTGTCTGGCGCGCGCAGCAGCGCGCTGATGGGGTTGTCCTCTCCCCAGCGCCGGGGCGGCTACTCGGGCACGCTGTCGCGCTCGGCCACCCAGCTGCCCGGCCAAGAGCGCGCCGCGGACAAATACACCGCTGGTGTGAGTTCGGCTTACAAAATCCAGCGCGACAGCACGCACGGCGCTTTTCCCGCCGTGCGCCGTCTGCGCCGCCAAGCTGTTCGGCGCCGACCAATCGTCATCGTCCCACTGGGCGATGTAATGGCCGCGGCCGGCGCGATGGCGCGGTTGCGCCAAGCCCCCAGGGTGAGCTTCGGCAGCGTTGGGACCGCGATGCCACGGCCGGCGGGATCCTGAACCGTGGCGAGGTAGTCGCGGGTAACGTGGTCGTCGGCTTCGTAGAGCACGAGCAGTTCGCGCGGGGCGAAGGTTTGTGGGTGAAAACACGCAATCGCCCGACCCAGCAGGGCACCCGCTGGCGGCTCACGCACAGCTAGGCAAGCAAGTCGGGCTCAGGCATCCGGGGGGCCCGGTGCAGATCGCCGCGGCGAGGGCGGGTGGTGCGCGCTCACCACGGCGTCTTGAAGCCGCTGAATTGGACCGGGATGCGGCGGATAGCCGCCAGCGCTGCGGGGGGCAGGTCCGAGGTGATGGCCGAGTTGATGCTGGCCGATACCGCGTCGCTCACCCCGCCAAAACGCTGCTCGATCACGCCCGCGATTTCCTCGTGGGTGCCGACTGCCGCAAACAGGTGGACCATCTCATCGGAGATGGCATTGGTCATTTCGGTCCATTTACCTTGTTTGGACAGCGCGTTGAGCTCGCGGCCCAGTTCCCCCCAGCCGTGCAATTCCAGCACCGGCCAGTAGGCGGGGGTGGAACCATAGAAGCCCAGACGTGCGCGTACCCACTCAAACATTTTGGCCACCGCAGCGGCATCGGGCCCGGTGGCAATGAAGCCGCCGCCGGTGATTTCAAAATGCTCCAAGCGCCGCCCGCTACTCGCCAAACCCTCCTGAAGGCGGGGCAACACCACTTCTTGCTGGTAGCGCCGGGTACAGAAAGGATGCAGTTGCACCCCATCTGCTACCTCGCCCGCCAGGCGCAAGGACCGGGGCCCAACGGCGGCCAGCGTAATGGGCACCATCGGCAAGCCGTGCGAGGGCGGTACGAAATTAGGCGTCATCAACGTAAAGCGATAATGCTGACCTTCGAAGCGGAGCTTTTCGCCGGTTTCCCACGCCGTCCAAATGGCCCGCAGGGAGTGCACGTATTCGCGCAGGCGCGCCATCGGCGCCACCCACGGCACACTGAAGCGCTTCTCATTATGGGGGCGAATCTGCGGGCCCAGACCCAGCACGTAGCGGCCCCGCGAGGCCACTTGGAGGTCCCACGACGCATTGGCAACCACCATGGGGCTGCGCGGGAACGCAATGGCGACGGCCGTGCCCAGGGTGATGCGTTGGGTGGCCACGGCTGCCACTCCCAACGCTAAAAAAGGGTCATTGCGATTTTCTTGGGTCAGCACGCCATCGTAACCCTGCGCCTCGGCGGCCTGCGCCGCGGCGGGCACGCGGCGCAAGTCCTCCTGCGGCAGGCTCGTCAGCACTCGCATGGTCGCTCTCCTTTGGGTCTGGCGGCGCGCCCGACAATTCGGGGCGATGGTTAATCCGGCGCGACTGCGCGCCAGGCTCGCAGTGGCTGAGGTGTTCGTGTGGCCCGTCGCGCTAGCGGGCCAGCCAGACCGGCGCGGCGGGCCCGCGGGTTGAGGCGGGGTGTCGGTGCCCCGTTACTGGAGTTGGTTCTTCGTGGATTTTGCGGCTTTCGGCGCGGCCTGCGTGGAAGTCGCGTGGTCTTTCTTTGGCTCGGGTCGAGTCGCAGGCTTGGCCTCCCGGCGGGTCGCGGGCTGGTCTTGCGGGCGGGTCGCAGGCTTGGCCTCCCGGCGGGTCGCGGGCTGGTCTTGCGGGCGGGTCGCGGGCTGGGCCTGCGGGCGGGTCGCGGGCTGGTCTTGCTGGCGGGTCGCAGGCTGGGCCTGCGGGCGGGTCGCGGGCTGGGCTTGCGGGCGGGTCGCAGGCTGGGCCTGCGGGCGGGTCGCGGGCTGGGCCTGCGGGCGGGGCGGGGCCGTGGGTTCGACGCTGGCCGGCGGCAGCCTATTTTTGACGTCCCGCTCGGTGATTTTAGGCACCTCGCGGGGCGGGGTGGCGGGCTGATAGACGGGCTTGTCTGGCCTACCCGGCACCGGCGCGAAGTTGTCGCGCGTGGGACGGCCCTGGCCTCCCGGCGGCGCTACCGGCGCGGCCGGGAGCGGGCGTGAGGCAGGTCGGTACTGGGCATTGACGCGCTCGCGCACGGGTGCGGCGACGAGGGCCGGGCGGGGCTTGCCCCCACCGGACAGATTCTGGTTGTTACCGAAGCGATTGAAGTAGGTCACTTGCGTGGTGTTGACCGTCACCATCAAGCTTGAGCGATAGCCGGGCGGAGGCTGGTGCCAGGCACCGGGTTGGTTCCAAACATGCGGGTAGTTGGCCGGCGGGTGGTAGCGCCGCCCGCCGTGATAACCGGGCCGATAACCGCCGTAGCCGTAGTTGGGACGGTAGCGGTAACCGCGCGCGTACCAAGGACGGTTGTCGTAATAGAAAAAGCCGTAGCCCCAGCGTGGGTAGGGGTAGGGGTAGTAGTGGTAGTAATCGGGTGGGTAGCGGTTTTGGTTAAAAATATTGGCGATGATGACGGCGGCCGTAAAGCCAATCACACCGGCGGCGATAAGGTCCCCGGTGCTGGGGCCGGCGACGACTTGCGTGACGTCCACCGCGCCGGGCACGGCAATATATTGCACCGGCGCCGGCGCCGGCTGGGTGTAGACCGCCTCTGGGTTGTACTGCGGCACGTAGACTTGGGTCGGGTTGGTTGGGGTGATTTCCACCACGCGCTGCTCGTTGACAGTGCGTTGCTCCACCTGTTGCTCGGTGCCAGAGGCGAGGTTCCCAACTGCCACGGCTTGCGCGCGTAAGCGCTGCGCGGCCGCCATCAGCGCGCCCTGATCGGCGTTGAAAGCTGCCCCCAGTTGCTGCGTCCAGTCGAAATTTTTGCACATCATGTCGAGCACCGTGGGAAAGGCCAGCAAGGCCCGCGTGCCCGGGCCAAAGCCCGCCTTTGCAGCGGCGGCATCCAGCGCCGGCCCGGCGAGGCTTGAGTTTTCCAGCCGCCAGTTACCGGCGTCCATCACTTCCTGTGAATGCGAGGCGGCGGCGAACATCGCGCCCAGCAAGGCGTCCGGGTAGAGCGCGATGGGGGCGAGCAGTTCCTCCAAGGCGGCGGGTTCCATCGCCGCGGCCGACGCCGCTGGTACGGCTGCGCCGGCGCTCGCAAGGGCGGGCGTGTCAGCGCCCTCGTCGGGCGCGCACAGCGCCGCGCCACCACCCGTCAGCAGGGCGGCG
>SHZJ01000002.1 GCA_009692365.1 Gammaproteobacteria bacterium | reverse complement strand
TTTGAGGTTAGCAATCGGGCGACCCAAGCGCTGGTGGGGCAGGCCGTGCCGAGCGTCGCGCCGAACGCGGCGGCGCGCTACTTCAGCAAGACAGAATGTTTTTGTTTCAGCCAGCAACCGCTGGCCGCCGGCGAGAAAAAAGCCATGCCAGTGCGGTTTATCATCGACCCCAAACTGCCGGCTGACGTTGAGCGGGTGACGTTGTCGTATACCTTCTTTGAGGCGCCACCAAACTCCCAACCGGGTCTGGCGGCAGGGAATGCACCGAAAACTTAGCTTTCGGCTGCACAAGGCAAGAGTCAGAATAATACTTTGAATATAGAGAGCCGTTATGTCCGAAGCCCACGCTCATTATCACATCCCGGAATCCAGTGGCTGGCCGGCGTTGTCCTGCCTCGCCCTGTTCACCATCTTTTGTGGTGGGGCCCTCTGGCTTAACCAATACCCTCCTGGGCCCATCGTTGTGGGCGTGGGGTTTTTGGGGTTGTTCGCCATGCTGTTTGGCTGGTTTGGCGCGGTTATTCGCGAGAGTGAGGCGGGCCTGTATAGCCACTGGGAGGATGTCAGCTTCCGCATGGGCATGATGTGGTTCATCTTCTCGGAGGTGATGTTTTTTGCGGCCTTTTTTGGCGCGCTGTTCTACTCGCGGATGTTCTCCGTCGAATGGCTGTCCGGCGCAGGCGCCAAGGCGGCCACCCACGAGTTTCTCTGGCCTAATTTTCTGGCGGATTGGCCGTTGCTGAAACTGCCGCGCGATTACGGCTTCCAGCTGGCCAAAGACGTCATCCCCGCGTGGGGCGTGCCGGCGGTCAACACCGCTATTTTGCTGACCTCGGGTGCGACCGTCACTTGGGCCCATTGGGGCTTGAAGGCCAACAAGCGGGCACATCTCATCGTCGGGCTGATGTTCACCGTGGCGCTGGGTGCGTTGTTCGTCTACTTGCAGGCGGGCGAATACGGCCACGCCTATTCCGAGTTGGGACTCACGCTGAACTCTGGCATTTATGGGGCCACGTTTTTCATGCTGACCGGCTTCCACGGTTTCCATGTGACCTTGGGCACGCTCATGCTGTTCGTCATCCTGCTGCGCTCGATGCGAGGCCACTTCACCGAAGAACACCATTTTGCGTTCGAGGCGGTAGCTTGGTACTGGCACTTCGTGGACGTGGTCTGGATCGGCCTGTTTATCTTCGTCTACTGGATGTAGCCCGGAGCGCCAACGGTGCTGCAGGAGGGCGCTCAGCGGAGCGCCCTTTTTTATGCCCTCTGCGCTCGGGCTCAGATGCTGGTGCCTAGTGCGGTTTGATAACCCCCAATTTCGCGAGCACCATCAGGATGATAAACAGCGCTATCGACAGGGCCACACGGACCGTCAGCGCCCTCACCGTTCCGGTACCTTTACCCTGAGTGCGAAACAGATTACGAAACGCCATGCCGAGGCTAATCACGATGGCGATGAGCATGGCGATAACAAACAGGCGCAGGATGGGTTGGTCAGCCATAAGAGCGGTACTTTGTGTTGAATAGACCCCCTCACTCTAAGCCCCGTCGCCTCACCGAGCAAAATATTATCCCCCTCGCCCGGCGTCTGCTGAGCGCGGTGGCGGTGTTGGGGGTGGCTGCTGGACTGGCTGGTCTGGGGCTGTGGCAGCTCGATCGGGCGCAGCAAAAACGCGACCTCCACGCGAGTTATCTGCGCGTCGCCACGGCGCCGCGGGTCGATTTGCAAACCCTCGACGCGCTTGGCGAGTCAACGAAACGGTGGCGTGCGGTGGCGCTCACGGGCCGCTATTTGCCCGGCAACGTCTTGCTGGATAATCGGGTGCGGCGGGGCCGGGTGGGTTATGAAATCCTGACCCCTCTGCAACGCGTGGAGGGGCCGGTGGTCTTGGTCGACCGAGGCTGGGTGCCCGCACCGACCCTGCGTAGCGATACGCTGGTACTCACGCCGCCCGCCGCCGGGGTTGTGACGCTCGCCGGGCGGATCGCGCCGGCGCCTAGTACCGGAATTGCTCTGGGTAAGCCGCAGCCGCCAGAAGTGCTCGGAAACGCCCTGTGGCGCGTACAGAAAATAGACTTTCTAGCGTTAGGTGCCTCCTTGAACACCCCACTCGCACCCTATCTGGTGCTTTTGGACGACGACCAAGCCGGCGGCTACGAGCGGCAGTGGCCGCTCCCGGCTGCCGATGACGGAAAACACACAGCCTATGCGGTGCAATGGTTTGGGCTGAGCGCTGCGCTGTTGATGCTCGCCGGCTACTACGACCTGCGCCGCCGCGCCCACCCTCACAAGTAGGTTTACCCATGACACCCTCCCAACCCGCACCCAGCCTACAGCGCAATCGGGGCACTCTGCTGTTGATTGCCGGGCTGTTCGCGCTGCCTATTTTGGTGGCGTGGCTGCTCGCTTCGGGCCTGCTCGGGCTGGGTGAGCGTGGTCAACTCAACCATGGTGTCTTCATCAAGCCGGCGCTGGATATTGCCCAGCTACCGCTCGCACCGACCAGCCAGGTGTTGCGCGAATTACCGCCTGCAGACTGGGCCATGTTGTATATCAGCGCAGGCTCTTGCGAGGATTTGTGCGGGCGAACGCTGCACGAATTGGCGACTATCCGCAGCGTCATCGGCAACGAGGCGCCCCGTCTTTCGGTGTTCGGCCTGCTCGCGAGCCCCGGGGTGGCGCCGGCTGTGCACGCGCCGCTGCCGCGACTGCTGGTGGATCCGGCCACGGTCGCGGCCATCGACGCCGCCCTGCGCGCGCCGGGCACGGGCATCGCACTGCCCCGGATTGTTGTTCTGGATTGGCGTGGCCAACTGATGATGAGTTTTGCGCCGGACAGTCCACCGGCCGACATCAAGGAAGATTTAAAACGTCTTTTAAAAGCCTCCGCCATCCGCTAGGCCGCCATGCGTCTTCTTTACCGATATCTCGCCCCCCTGTTGCTAGCGCTCGCCTTTGTGGTGGTGACCTTTGGTGCCTACGTGCGTTTGAGCGACGCGGGACTGGGTTGTCCCGACTGGCCGGGTTGCTACGGGCAAATTTTCGTGCCCGCTACCGTCGCGGCGGTGGCCCAGCCCGAACAACTGGTGGCCCGCCCGCTGTCGGTCGGCAAAGCTTGGAAGGAAATGATCCACCGCTACCTGGCATCGTTCCTCGGCTTGCTGATCCTGACGCAGGCGCTCCTCGCCTGGCGGCTCTGGCGCGCGGGTGAGCCACTCCACCGCGCGCCGTTGCTCTTGGTGCCGCTGGTTGGACTGCAGGGCCTGTTGGGCATGTGGACGGTCACCCTGCTACTCAAACCGCTCGTGGTCACCGCGCATTTGCTCGGCGGGTTTAGCGTCGTCGCGCTGCTGGTGTGGCAGTTAAACGTCACCACGGTGCCCGCGGCGCGGCGCGTCGGCCGCGGCCTGACGGTGTGGGTGGTGAGCGCACTCGTGGCCTTAAGCGGGCAGGTGTTTTTGGGCGGCTGGACCAGCAGCAACTATGCGGCGCTCGCCTGCACCGATTTCCCCCGCTGTCACGGGTCGCTGTGGCCGACCATGAATTTTCGCGACGCCTTCGTGATGTGGCGTGGCTTGGGCGTGAATTATGAATTCGGGGTCTTGGACACGCCGGCGCGCACGGCCATCCATTTCACCCACCGGCTGTGGGCGGTGGTCGCGAGCCTCGGGGTGATTGCCGCCGCGGTGCAGGCCATCCGCACGCGCTCGCTGGCCGGCCGCCGCCTAGGCTGGTGTATACTCGCCGCCCTCACGCTGCAGGTCTCGCTCGGCATCACCAACGTGGTGCGAGGGCTGCCGCTGCCGGTTGCGGTGGCCCACAACGGGGCGGCGGCGCTGCTACTGGGAAGCTTAGTCACGCTTTTGTATTTTGCGACCCGACCGTTGCGGTTAGCCGGTGATGGAGACTATGAACAACCTGCCGCTGCAAGCCACCCGTAGCGCCTCTTGGCGCGACTACCTTGCGTTGTGTAAACCACGGGTGGTTTCCTTAATCGTTTTTACCGCCTTCATCGGCATGTTGCTCGCCAGCCCGACGCTGGTGCCGTTGCCTCGTTTGCTCATCGCCACGCTCGGCATCGCGCTCGCCGCCGCGGCCGCCGCGGCGATTAATCACCTCGCCGACCACCGTATCGATGCCTTGATGGACCGCACCCAGCACCGGCCTCTGCCGCAGGGCGAGCTCTCCCTGCGGCAAGCCCTGATGTTCGCTTTGGTGTTGGGCGCGCTGTCGATGTATTTATTGGTAGCGTTTATCAACACCCTGACCGCGGTGCTGACCTTTCTGTCGCTTATCGGTTATGCGGTGGTGTACACGCTGTATCTCAAGCACGCGACCCCACAGAACATCGTCATCGGCGGTGCCGCAGGGGCGGCGCCCCCGGTGCTGGGCTGGACGGCCGTCACGGGCACCTTGGATCCGCACGCCCTGTTGCTGTTCCTCATCATTTTTGCCTGGACCCCGCCGCATTTTTGGGCGTTGGCCATTTGCCGCCGCACCGAATACGCCAAAGCCAATATCCCGATGCTCCCCATTACCCACGGGGCGGCTTTTACGCGGCTGCACGTGCTGCTCTACACCATTTTGTTGGTGGCGGTGACCCTGCTACCTTTCGCGACCTATATGTGCGGCGTCATCTACCTCGCCGGCGCGCTGGTGCTCAATGCGGGGTTTTTGTTTTACGCCATTCGCATGCAGTTCGACGACAGCGATGAGCTTGCCTACGCCACTTTCAAATATTCGATTCTTTATCTAACCCTGCTCTTCGTGGTGCTGTTCGTCGATCACTATTGGCCCTTGGCGCGTGCCGCTTTCGGTGTCTAAACAGCCTCGACCCGTCCCGCTCGCCCCCGCTGTGTGGGGGTGGTTCCCGCCCCTGTTAGCGCTTTTCGTGGTGAGCGCCAAGGCAATTTCCCCGCCGTTTTACCAGCGTTTTCTGTCTGGTGAGAACGGGCTGACGGAACAGGCCACCGCCGTGGTTGCGCTGTGCGGGATTTATATGGGTGCGCGTGTCGTGCTGTTGGCGCAGCGCCAGCTGCCCATCCTCGAAGTGCTGTGGCTGAGTATCGCGACCTTGGGCTGCGTTTATCTGGCGGGCGAGGAACTGTCTTGGGGCCAGCAGGTTTTCCACTGGCGCACGCCCGGTGCGCTGGCCGCCATCAATCTGCAACACGAAACCAATCTGCACAATATGAGCAGCTGGCTGAACCAAAAGCCGCGCATTTTGTTGGAGCTATGGGTGCTCGCGGGCGGGATAGTGCTGCCGGTATGGCGCGCTGCGAGACGTCAACCGCTCACCCCCGCTGCCGGCTTTGCTTACTGGTTCTGGCCGGGCCGGGAGTGCTTGCCCAGCGCACTGCTCGGGGTTGTCATTTTGTTTCCGAAGCGCTATCGGCAGCTGTTCGAGCTGCCGGCGCTGCCGGTAGAAGTCCACTGGAGCGAGTTACAGGAATATTATTTCGCGCTTTTTCTAGCGCTCTACCTGACGGTGATTCTGCGGCGACTCCAGCACCCGCTGGGCGCCCCCGGCCCGTAAGCTACGCCGAGGGCAACAACCGCAACCAGTCGCCGCCTAGCGCTTGGCGCAGAGCGCCAAACGCCTTGTGCTCGATCTGGCGAATGCGTTCGGCCGAGACCGCGTGCTTTTTGGCGAGCTCTTGCAGGGTCAGTTTGGGTTCTTGCAGCCAGCGGCTGGCCACGATGTCGCGGCTGCGCACATCCAGGCCCGCCAAGGCTTGTGCCAGCTGTTGCACACCGTGGACCCCCTCTTCCAAGGCTTCCAGCTGCCGCGTGGGCTCAAAGCGCCTATCTGCGAGGTAGTTGGCTGGCGCCGCGGCATCCTCGCCGTCTTCCAGTACGCCGTCAAACGCCTGGTCGTGGGCGCTCATGCGCTCTTCCATCAGGAGCACGGTTCTGGCATCAACCCCTAAATCTTTGGCGATCACCTCCACTTCCTGGGGGTTCATCCAGCCCGAACGCTGTTTGGCACTCCGCAGGTTGAAGAAAAGTTTGCGCTGCGCCTTGGTGGTGGCCACCTTAACGATGCGCCAGTTCTTCAGGATGAATTCGTGGATCTCGGCCCGCACCCAATGCACGGCGAAGGACACCAGCCGGACGCCCTGCGCCGGATCGAAGCGCTTTACTGCTTTCATTAGGCCGATATTGCCCTCTTGGATCAGGTCGCCGTGCGCCAGGCCATAGCCCAAATAGCCCCGCGCGACGCTCACGACAAAACGCAAATGCGACAGCACTAAATGTCGCGCGGCGCCTAAATCGTTGTGTCCGTGGAGGCGCAGCGCCAGCGCGCGCTCCTCTTCTGCGGAGAGCAGCGGCACGCGCTGCACGGCCTGTATGTAGGCATCTAGCGAACCAACGGGGACCAGTAAATCGAGCGCGGTGTTCATGGGTAACCTCCTAGTGGAGCAAGTTTAGCACTCGATTAGGCGGAGTGCTAAGCCTTGTTGAGGTCTTTTTTTGTCGCCCTTAGTGGGCTGTCGTCGAACCCAGCAGCGCGTCCACGAAAGCGCTCGCGGTGAACTCTTGCAGGTCCTCTGCCTGTTCGCCGACGCCGATGAAGCGCAGTGGCAGCGCGAGGGTTTCGGCCACCGCGAACACAATGCCGCCCTTGGCCGTGCCGTCTAGTTTGGTGAGCACAACCCCCGTAAGGGGGGCTGTTTGGTTGAAAATTTTGGCTTGCTGCAGCGCATTTTGACCCATCGTGGCATCGAGTATCAGCAAGGTCTCGTGCGGTGCGGCGGGGTTTTGCTTGGCCAGCACGCGACGGATTTTGCCCAATTCGCTCATCAATCCCGCTTGGGTATGCAGGCGTCCGGCGGTATCGGCGATGAGGACATCACAGCCGCGAGCGGCCGCGGCGGCGTAGGCATCGAAGACCACCGAGGCGGGATCCGCGCCCGTGCCTTGGGCAATCACCGGGATGCTCAGTCGCTCGCCCCAGATTTTCAGTTGTTCCACGGCGGCCGCGCGAAAGGTGTCGCCCGCCGCGAACATGACTTTGTGCCCCGCTGCTTGCAGTCGTCGACCCAGTTTCGCGATGGTGGTGGTTTTCCCCACGCCATTAACGCCTACTACCAAAATAACGTAGGGTCCGCCGAGCGCCGGCGCAATCACCAGCGCTTGTTCGACCGGGGTCAGCGATCTAATCATCTCCGCGCGCAGTATTTCAACCAGCGGCGTGCGCGCGCGCCCGGCGTGGAGTTTAACGGCGGCCAGAATGCGCGCCGTCACCGCGACGCCGGTGTCAGCCTCTAAGAGAGCTTTTTCCAGGGCTTCCAAGGAGGAGGCATCGATGGGCTCGCGCTGCCCCAGCAGCCGCCCCAGCCGGTTGAACAGCCCGTCGCGTGTGCGCGCGATGCCCTCGCGTAATCGTTCAAACAGGGAACTCATAAAAGTATGCTGAAATTTCTCTTGGCGAGGGCGGCAAATTGGCGGCTAAAACCCCCCCGCATGCTACCACCGGCCATCCGCGTTAGCCGCCCGCCGCCGCTGCTCAAACTCTGGGGCGCGCTCATCGCGGGGGGCTTTTTGCTCACGGCTCAGGCGGCGGGGCGCACCACCGAATACCGGCTCTCCAACGGCCTGAAGCTCATCGTCCAAGAGGATCACCGCGCGCCGGTGGCCGTGGTGCAGGTCTGGTACAAAGTTGGCGGGAGCTACGAGCAGGATGGGGCCACCGGCACCTCGCACGCGCTGGAACATCTGATGTTCAAGCGCACCACGACGCTGGCTAGCGGTGAATTCTCGAAGATAATCGCCGCCCGCGGGGGCGCAGAAAACGCCTTCACCACCGCCGATTACACGGTCTATTTTCAGCAGTGGTCGGCCGACAACGTTGCGCTCAGCTTTAGGCTGGAAGCCGACCGCATGCAGCATCTGGTGCTCGACGCCGAGGAATTCAAAAACGAACGTAAGGTCATTCTGGAAGAACGGCGGATGCGTACCGACGACAACCCGCAGGCGCTGGCGGGGGAGGCGCTGACCGCCGCCATTTGGCAAACCAGCCCCTACCGTCAGCCCGTGATCGGCTGGGCCGCCGACATCGAAAACATGCAGCTGCCGGCTTTGCGCGCTTGGTACGAGCGCTGGTATGCGCCCAATAATGCCACGGTGGTGGTGGTGGGCGATGTGGACCCGCAGGCCGTGCTGGCCCTCGCGGAGCAGCACTTTGGCCCGCTGCCCAGTCGCCCCATCGCGCCCCCGATGCCGCGTCCAGAAGTGCCGCAGTACGGCGAGAAACGCTTGACCCTGTATGACGAAAAAGTCCGCGAGCCGCTGCTCATGCTGGCCTTCAAGACGCCGGTGATGTCGATGGTGGGCGCGGCGGGGGTGGATGGAAAGCCCGTCGAGGCTTGGGAAATCTACGCCCTGGAGGTGCTGGCGGGGGTCTTGGACGGTGGTGCCAGCGCGCGCTTTTCCAGCCAGCTAGTGCGCGGTCAGGAACTCGCCGTCGCGGCCAGCGCGAGCTATTCGGCGGCGGCGCGCTTAGAAGACCTTTTTTCCATCGACGCCACGCCGCGGGCGGGCACGACGCTCAAGCAGCTCGAGCGCGCCATCGAGGTGGAACTGGGGTTGCTAAAGGCCAACCCGCCGTTAGCCCAAGAGCTGGCGCGGGTTAAGACCCAAGTTCGCGCCGGCACGGTCTATCAACAGGATTCGATGTTTTATCAGGCCATGCTGATCGGCACGCTGGAATCGGTGGGGCTGGCGTGGCAATTGAAAGACGAATACGACGCCGGGATCCTTGCCGTCACCCCGGCGCAGGTGCAAGCCGTGGCCCGTAAATATCTGGTGCGCCAACGCGCAAGCGTGGCTTGGCTAATGCCCGCGGAGAAAAATTAACATGGCGTCTTGGCGATTTTTGGTCGGGTTGGCCGCTAGTTGCGGGTGGAGCGCGAGTGCCGCCATGCTGCCCCCCATCGAGCAATGGACAACCAGCAACGGCGCGCTGGTGGTATTTGTGGCCGCGCCGGAAATTCCCATGCTGGATGTGCGGGTGGTGTTTGCTGCCGGCAGCGCTCGCGACGGCGAGCACCCAGGGGTCGCTGAGCTCGTCTCGGCGCTGCTAGAGGAAGGCACGCGTGAGCTGCCTGCCGACCAGTTCCATGCCGCTTTGGAAGCCACCGGCGCGCAGCTGGGGGCCAGTTCATTGCGCGATATGGCGTGGCTGTCCTTGCGCACGCTCAGTGCCCCCGCCCAGCGCACCTCGGCGTTGGGTTTGTTGGCGCAGGTCCTGCACGCCCCGCGCTTCGTCGCGGTCGACTTCGAGCGCCAGCGTCAGCGCCAGTTAAGCGGTTTACGCCAAGATTTGGAGTCTCCCGGCACGCTCGCGCGGCAGGCGTTTTTGGCCGCACTCTACGGTGAGCATCCCTACGGCCGGCCCTCCGCCGGCACGCTCGCAAGCGTCGCGGCCCTGAGCTTGGCGGAAACGGAAGCGTTCTATGCGCAGTATTACGTGGCGCACAACGCCACCATCGCCATCGTGGGGGCGCTGAGCCGGGACGAGGCGCGTGCGAGCGCGGAAATATTGTCCGCCGCCTTGGCGGCAGGCGTGCCTGCGCCACCCTTGCCGCCGGCGCCAACGGCGCGCAAGTCAGCCCCGCAACACGTCGCGTTCGACGCCACCCAAAGCCATCTTTTAGTGGGCCAAATCGGCATTGCCCGCGATGACCCAGACTACTTTGCCCTGCTGTTGGGTAACCACGTGCTGGGGGGCAATGGGGTGGTCTCGCTGCTGTTTGAAGAAATTCGGGAACGGCGCGGCCTGTCTTACGGCGTAGAAAGCCATTTCGAGCCGATGACACTGCCCGGGCCTTTTGTGGCCTCGCTGCAGACGCGGGGCGAGCAGTTAGACGAAGCCTCGGCGTTATTGCGGGCACAAATCACGGCGTTTGTTGAACACGGTCCGACGCCCGCTGCGCTGGAAGACGCCCGCCGCAATCTCATCGGGGCGTTCCCCTTGCGCATCGAGAACAATTCAAAAATTCTTGAGAACATCGCCGCCATCGGCTTTTTCAAGCTCCCACTGGATTACTTGGGCCGTTACGTTGCCCGTTTGGAGGCCGTTACCCTCGAGGAGGTGCGTGCCGCCCTGCAGCGACATCTCAAGCCCGCGGCCATGACGGTGGTGAGTGTGGGGCGTGCGACCGCGCCTAAACCCGCGGCAGCGAGATGAGCCGCGGTACGCGGCCGGCGGGCGGCGCCGGGCAGGTGCGCATTATTGGCGGCGCTTGGCGCGGCCGTCGCGTGCCCGTGCTGCCGCTGGCGGCGGTGCGGCCAACCGCCGACCGCGTGCGTGAAACGCTGTTCAACTGGCTGGCGCCGCGGATGGTCGGCGCGCGCTGCCTCGACCTTTTCGCGGGCACCGGGGTGTTGGGCTTTGAAGCGCTCTCCAGAGGCGCTCGCGCGGTGACCTTAATCGACAACGAGCCGCGCATCGTGGCGCAGCTGGAAGCCACGCGCGCGCAATTGGAGGCTGGACACGCCGACATCCTTGGTTATGATGCCTGCTCATGGCTGCGCCAGCGCCCGCCGGTGGCCTACGACATCGTCTTTTGCGACCCGCCGTTTGCCGCCGACCGCGGCTTTGAAATCCTCGAGTTGCTCTCCCGCGGTTGGGTCGCCGCCGAGGGCGTGGTGTACGTCGAAGGTTCTGCCGCGCCGATGTTGCCGGCCGGCTGGACAGCCCTGCGTCAAGGACGCACACGGCAGGCGGTTTTTTCCCTCGTTACGATGGCGGGCTATCAATCCAATCCGAACGGAGACCAGCAGTGAAGAAAAGGGCAATTTACCCCGGCACCTTCGACCCCATCACCAATGGGCACATCGACATCGTAGCCCGTGCTGCACGTCTTTTTGATCACGTAATCGTCGCCGTGGCGGCCAGTACCTCTAAGAACACGGCCTTCTCCACCGATGAGCGGGTGGACCTCGCCACGCGGGTTTTGACTGAGCACGCCAATGTCGAGGTGATGCGCTTCGAAGGTTTGCTCGCCAACTTCGTGCGCCAATGGGACGCCTGCGCGGTGTTGCGTGGGCTACGGGCGGTGTCAGATTTCGAGTATGAATTCCAGCTCGCTGGGATGAACAAGCACTTAGTGCCAGAGGCCGACACCATCTTCATGCCTACCCGTGAAAATTATTCGTACATTTCTTCCTCCCTCATTCGCGAGATATCGTCACTGGGTGGCGAGGTGGGGGCCTTCGTGCCCGCCATCGTGCGCGAAGCGCTGGCCGAGCGGCTGGGCAAGCGCGCGTTGAATAAGTAGCCGTCGGCCCATGGCGCTGCGGATCACCGAGCAATGTGTCAATTGCGATGTCTGTGAACCCGCGTGCCCTAATCAGGCCATTTTCGACGGCCCGCTGCATTACCAAATCGACCCCGCCCGCTGCACCGAGTGTGTCGGGCACTTTGAGCGCCCGCAGTGCGTGCAGGTTTGTCCGGTGGACTGCATTCCCCTAGACCTCAGTCACCCGGAAAGCCCTGCGGAGCTGCAGGCGAAATACCGGCAGTTGACCGGCCAGCCCCCGACTTAGCCTTGGCGGACCGAGCCTGCGGGGTCGCGCGCTGGCGCGGTGCCAGCGGGCGCGTCCCAAGCCTCGAAGTGCTTCGTCGCAAACGCCGCCGCCCTCGATGCGAGGCTCACCCGGCGCGGCTGCACCCACAGCGCGGCGCACAGACAGGGGCTGCAGGTAAGCGATTGCTATCGGCTTAGCCCATATTTTTATCGGCGGCCAGCGGCAGCCAGGCTGCAGTCGCCGCGGGGTGGTGCCCCGCTAGCCCGCGCTAGGCGGGTCTGGCCGCCGGGGCCATGTTGCGCGGCAAGACCACTGCCGCCACTAACAGTAGGCCCGCCGCCAGCGCGCTGGGGAGCGCAAACCCGCCGGACCACTGGGCTACGCGCCCCGCGACAAAAGGCCCCAGCAGTTGGCCGCTGCCAAAGGCCGCAGTCATCCAGCCCACCGTCGCATCCGCGGCCGGGCCCGCAGCGTCGCGGGCGAGCGTGATGATTAAGGCGGTGATGGATAAAAACGTCGCCCCCAGGCACGCCCCGCCGGCGATCAGCGTGAGCGTGCTGTGACCACAGCCCGCCAATAGCACCCCCAGCGCCTCCAGACCAAACGCGCCGCGCATCACCGCCAGGCTGCCGTAGCGTTTGGCCAACCAATGACCTAGGGGCACGGAGGGCGCTGCGGTGGCGCCCACGACGAGCCAACACAGCGCGTCGATGAACGGCGCGCTGCTCTGCTGGCGCGCCATGGCGACAATGAAAGTAGCGGTCACCACATAGCCAAAACCCAGCAGCGCGTAGGCGGTGATTAAACGCCTTAGCGGTCCCGAGGAGCGCGCGCGCGCCGGCCCGCTGGGCGGCGTTGCGGCTGGGGGGACGAGATTGGGCAGGCGCGCCAGAATGGGCAGCGCCGCCGCCGTGCACAGATCTGCACACGCGCCGAGCCAGGCCCACTGCCCGGCCACCGAGGCGCCGCCGGCCTAGGCCGCTTCAATGATGATGACCGATCCGATGATGCCTATCCCCAGCCCGGGGAACGCCCCCACGGACAGGTCCGGGCGACCGGCCCGGCTAACATAGTCGATGACCAGCGCCAAGCCGATGACCATGGTCACGGCGCTCGCGACCCCGGCCACGAAGCGCAGCGCAAGCCAGCCCTGATAAGACCAGTGCAGCATGCCGGCCAGCGTGGTCAACACACTGAGGACCATCGCGGCGAACAGCCAGCCTGCGCGCTGGGGCCGGCTGGCCAAACGCCCCGCGAGCAGCGCGCCCAGCAGATAACCCACAAAGTTGGCGCTGGCCACGTCCCCGCTTGCGCCAAGCTCCAACCCAAGGCGTCGCGCAGGCGCGGCAGCAACGGGGTGTAGGCGAAGCGCCCAATGCCCATGGTGCTCACCAACAGCAGTCCGCCGGCCAGGGTGGCGGCCAGAGGGCTGGGCGCGGCGCGCTTCACCGTTGGCAGCGCGGGCAGAAATAGCTCGCCCGTTGGCCAATGACACGTTGTGAGATGGCCCCCGTGCCGCAGCGCAGGCAGGGCGCGCCGGCGCGGCCATAGACCTGCAGTTCGTTGCGGAAATAGCCAGGCTGACCATCGTTGTGGGTGAAATCGCGCAGGGTGGTGCCGCCGAAGCCGATGGCAGACTCCAAGATTTCGCGCACCGCCACGACCAGCCCCGCGTAGCGCAGCAGCGCGATGCGCCGCGCGGGGCGCGCGGGGTGGATGCCCGCACGATGCAGCGATTCGCTGGCGTAGATGTTGCCAACGCCCACCACCACCGCCCCATCCATCAGGAAATTTTTGACCGGTACGCGGCGCGCGCTGGCCAGTTCGGCCAGATATTCAGCGCTAAAACGCTGATCCCAAGGCTCTGGGCCCAGCCCGGCGAGCAAGCGGTGCCGCAGGGGATCCTCCGAGGTCCACAGCATCAGTCCAAACCGGCGAGGGTCGCGCAGGCGCAAACAAACCTTATCGTCAAACTCCAAGTCGATATGGTCATGCGGTTTAGGCGGCGTACCGGGGGTCGTGATCCGCAGCGATCCGGACATGCCCAAGTGCACGAGCAGGGTGCCTTGGGAAAACTCAAAGAGCAGGTACTTGGCGCGCCGCGCCACCTGCAGGAGGCGCTGGCCTAGGAGAATCTGGGCCAGATCCACCGGCACCGGTTGGCGCAAGCGGCGCTCGCGTACCACCGCGCCGGTGACGCAGCGCCCCTCGAGGTGGGGTGCGACACCCCGCCGGGTGGTCTCAACTTCGGGTAATTCAGGCATGTCGGCGACGCCACCAAAGCCAGCCACCAACCCCTGCGAACGCGCCGGGCAAGAGCAACAGAAAACCACCGCCCAACAATCCGATCTGCCAACGTGCGAGACTGAGTTGGGTGTCGGCGGCGGGGGTGTGGTCGATGGTGATGAGGTTATCGCCGCTCACTAACCATTCGACCAGGCGGGTGCCCAAGGCGCGATTGCCGCCATTGCCGAGGTAGGTGTTGGAGAGAAAGTCGCCGTCGCCCACCACCACGACCCGCTGCGTGCCCCGGGTCAGCGCCTGCGCGAGCGGCAGCGGTCCTTTCAAATCCGGGCCTTCGGTGTAGGCCACCTCGCCCGACATCGGGGCGGTTTCGCCCCACGCCCCAGGCGCGGATTCGAACAAGACGCGGTGCTGCCAGGGTGCTGGCGGTGCGACGATGAGCGGGGTTGCGTAGGGCAAGACCACCGTCGTGCTGAATTGCGCCAGCGCCGGGTGCTGGCCAAATCGGGTGACGAGCACCAGCGCCGGATTATCGATGCCGACCGCCTGCGTGCCGGGGTCGACCACGGTCATGGCGTGCGCCACCACACCCAGCGCGCGCGCCAGCGTCGCAAGGGCGGGCGCTGGCGGGGGTTCGCGCAGCCAGAGCAGCGCGCCGCCCTCGGCGAGGTATTGCTCGATGAGGGCTATTTCGCCGGGGAGGTAGTCGGTTTGCGGGCTTGCGATCACCAAGGCGGCCGCGTTCTGGGGGATGGCGTGCTGCGCCGCCAGATTGATTTCGCGCGCCTTCAGGCCGCGCTGGGCGAGCGCCGCAGCGAAGTCGGAGACATCGAAATTCGCCCCGCGCAGCGGGCTGCGTTCACCGTGACCCGTGAGGAAAGCCAGCCATTGCGCGTCTTGGCGCGCGAGCCTGGTCAAGGCGCTGGTGAACGCGGTTTCGGTGTATTGCCGCAGGTGTTCCCGGCGTTCGCCGGCGGCGATGACGAGGTCGCCTTCAGCCAAATTTTGGCTGCGCAGGAGTTCGGGCACCTCGGCGGGTGGCACGAAGTGCAGGCGCAGGTTCGGGCGGAAGCGTTGATACCGCCCCACCAGGGCCTGTGCGGCCTCGCGGCCCGGGTGGCGCGCCGGCAGATAAACGCTCACCTCCAGTGGCCCGGCCACCGCCGCCAACGCCGCGATGCTGGCGTTGGCCAGCGTATGCCGGCCAACCTGCGTCCAGTCGCTGACTATCCGGTGGCGTGCGGCGAGCGCTAGCGCCCCCAGCGCGGCCACGACAATGGCGAGCGCCCACCCGGCGTGCCGCAGGCGGGCGCCGCGCGTCGAGGGGCTAGAGCGCACGGCGTTCCCCGTCCAAGCGCCACACGGCGAGCGCCAGCGCCGCCGCGGTGAGCACGCAAAAATAGGCCACATCGGCGGTATCGACCAGTCCGCGCAGGAGGCGCTGGTAGTGATTCATCAGCGAGATTTGGGTGAAAACGCTCGGCCCCTCGTTGCTGCCACTGGACCAGTCGCAGAGCCACAAAAAAACCAGACAGGTGAAGCTGCCGGTCGCCGCGAGCGCTGGCTGGTGGGTGAGGGAGGAGAACGCGACGCCGATAGCGGTGGTGGTCATCATCAGCAGCGCCAAGCCCAGCAGCGCGCTGGCCAGCCCGCCCCAATCGAGTTGGGTGCCGCCTGCCAGCGACAAACACATCGCGCCGGTCAGCAGCCACCACACCGCCAATACCGTCAGGATGCCGAGGAATTTGCCCACCACCAGGGTGCCGAGGCCCAGCGGCGCGCTGAGCCACAGCACCAAGGTCCCCGCGCGGCGCTCGCCCGCCAGGGTGTGCATGGTCAACGCAGGCACCACGAACAGTACCAGCAGGGCGATGGTTCCCAAGGTGGGGGCGACCACCATCTCGCCAATGCCCGGCGGCTGCGGCAAGCGCTGTAGCTGCGGGGTCGCGATTAAAAATAACTCGATCTGCGCCAGAAACTGGAAGGCCATCAAGCACTGCATCACGGCGAGAATCACCCACGCGAACGGGACCTGAAAAAAACTCTGCGCCTCCCGCCGTACCACCACCGCCAAGCTCATGCGGCGGCGCCAGCCGTTAGCGCGACAAAGGTTTGCTCTAACGCGCTGTCGGCGCCGCGCAGCTCCCGCACGCCCCAGCCGTGTGCCACGGCCAGCGCGATAATGGCTTCTGCCACCGCCGGGTGCTCAACGCCCAGCCGGAAAACCCCCTCGGCGAGCACGTCGAGCGTGCTCACTCCCGCGATTTCACGCAGCCGGGCGGCGGCGTCGTCGTAGGCCTCGCGCAGGGTCAGCTGCAGGCGCAGTTCGGCGGCGACCAATGCGCCCTCGTGCACCAGCACGCCCTGATGCAAGACCGCCACGCGGGTGCAAATCTGCTGCACTTCGGCCAGTAAATGGGTGGAAAGAATGACCGCGTGCTCCCGCGCCAGTTCGCGCATTAGGGTGCGAATCTCGCGAATTTGCAGCGGGTCGAGACCGACAGTGGGTTCGTCGAGTACCAGCACGGCGGGTTGATGCACGATGGCCTGCGCAAAACCGATGCGTTGCTGGTAGCCCTTGGATAGGTTGCCGATTACCCGTCGCCCAACATCGTTCAAACCGCAGCGTTGTTTGGCGCGGGCAATTTGGACGGCCGGATCGCGGGCCTGATGCAGGGCCGCGCAGAACGCCAGATAGTCATCCACGCGTGCATCCAGAAACAGCGGCGGGGTCTGTGGCAGGTAACCTAAATCCCGTTTGGCGAGCAGCGGCTGCCGGGCGAGGTCGACGCCGCAGATGAGGATCTGGCCCGCGTGTGGTGCCAACACCCCCACCAACATTTTGAGAGTGGTCGATTTGCCCGCGCCGTTGAGGCCCAGCAAGCCTAGGCAGTCGCCCCGCCGGAGGGTTAAGTTCAGCCCATGGACGGCCGGCCTGACACCATAGCGGCGGGATATTTCGCGTGCTTCGAGGAGGACATCGGGTGTCATGCCCCCATTATTGGCGTGCGCGCCCCCCCTGCCAAGGCGCTTTCGCAGCGCCAGCGCGGGGCGAGTGCCCGCCCCGTGATTGCGTCGGTAGCCCCGCATGATGGAAAATCCTCGCCACTGTTTTGCTGCCGAGTCTGCTCATGCTCTCTCTATCTTTCGTCGATGGACTCCTGAACCTGCCGTGGTGGGGAGCCCTGCTCGCCACGCTCGGCCTGACGCATGTCACCATCATCGCCGTCACCATCTATTTGCATCGCCATCAGGCGCATCGCGCGTTGAGCCTGCATCCCGCGGTGGCGCATTTCTTTCGCGCTTGGTTATGGTTGACGACCGGCATGGGCACACGCGGCTGGACGGCCGTCCATCGCAAACATCACGCCTTCGTGGAACTCGCGCAGGACCCGCATAGCCCCAGCATCTATGGTATCCGCAAAGTGTTGACCGAAGGCGTGGAGCTGTATCGAAAAGAAACCAGCAACGCGGAAACGCTGGCCAAGTACAGCCACGGCACGCCCGACGATTGGCTAGAACGCCAAATCTACGAGCGTTTTGCGTGGCACGGGATTGGTCTGATGTTGGCGATCGACCTCGTGCTGTTTGGCTGCCTTGGTTTGACGGTGTGGGCCGTTCAAATGATGTGGATTCCGATTTTTGCCGCCGGCGTCATTAACGGTCTGGCCCACTGGTGGGGTTATCGTAACTTCGAAACGCCCGACCGCTCCACCAACGTCACGCCGTGGGGTCTGCTGGTCGGTGGTGAGGAGTTGCACAATAATCACCACGCTTTCGCCAGCTCTGCGCGGTTCTCCCTCCAGCCTTGGGAGTTCGACCTTGGGTGGGCTTATATCCGCGTGTTGGAGCGGCTGGGGCTGGCCAACGTGAAAAAGGTGGTCGCGCCACCACGCATCGATACGCTGAAGTCCAGCGTCGATTTGGATACCCTGCGCGCCGTGGTGGCCAGCCACGTGCACGTGCTGGCGGATTACGCCCAGCGGGTGGTGCATCGGGTGCATCGCGACGAAATTGCGCTAGCACCCCAGAATACGCGGCGCGCGATCAGGCCGTTGAAGCGCCTGATTTATCGGGCCGAGCGGCGGCTGGGTGACGACGAACGGGCGTGCCTAGCGCTAGGCCTGACGCACAGCCGCGCCTTGACGACGGTTTACGACTTGTACCGGCAGCTGGTGGCCTTGTTCAACGAAAGACAAGCCAGCCAAGACCGGTTGCTACACGTGCTCCAGCAGTGGTGCCGAGAGGCAGAGGAAACGGGTATCGCGGCCCTGAGTGAGTTCGCGCAGCGCTTGGCGGGCTACCGGCTGGCTGCCTAACGGCGAGGCCCAATCCAAAAAAAGCCCGCCTTGCGGGCTTTTTCTTCGCTGCACGCTGAGGCCTTATTTAATTTTGGCTTCGTTGTACAGCACGTGCTTGCGCACCACGGGGTCGAACTTCTCGCGTTTCAATTTTTCGGGGTTGTTACGCTTGTTTTTCGTGGTGGTGTAGAAGTGGCCGGTTCCGGCACTCGACACGAGCTTAATTTTCTCTTGCATGGATCACCTCACACTTGGATGCCGCGGGCGCGGATTTCTTTGAGCACTACCTCGATCCCACGCTTGTCGATAATCCGCAGCCCATGACTGCTGATGCGTAGGGTGACGAAGCGCTCTTCGGTTTCGACCCAAATCCGCCGCGAATGAAGATTCGGCAGAAAGCGTCGGCGCGTTTTGTTGTTCGCGTGGGAAACGTTATTGCCGGAAAGGGGGCCTTTACCGGTGACCTGACAAACTCGGGACATGACACTCGTGCCTATAGTTATTGACGAAGCGGGCGCCGGAGTCTAGCCGTTTTAAGCGAGCCCGCCAAGTCGCTTGTGCCTCAAAGCCAGCCACGGTCCGCAAAAGAGACCGCACAGCCGTCTGCCGCCACGATGTGGTCGAGCACTCGCACGTCCACCAGCAGCAGCGCTGCGCGCAAACGACGGGTGAGCGCTTGGTCTGCGGCGCTGGGTTCTGCCACCCCGGAGGGATGGTTATGCGCCAGAATGACGGCCGCGGCATTCAGCTCGAGCACCCTCTTCACCACCTCGCGGGGGTGCACCGTGGTGGCATCTAGGGTGCCGAAGAATAGCACTTCGAAGGCAATTAGCTGGTGCCGGGTGTCGAGGAAAAGGCAGGCGAAGACTTCGCGTCGCAGCGACTTGAACTGCGCGACCAGAAAATCTTTAGCCCCGTTGGGGCCGCTGATGGCCGGTCGCCGTTCGAGGTTGGTGCGGAAATAACGGCGCGTTAGCTCCAGTGCGGCCTGGAGTTCCGCATAACGGGCCAGACCCAGTCCGGGCAGGGTCAGGAAATCAACCAAGGGCAGGTCGACCAATTCTCGCAGCCCGCCGGTGCGGGCCAGCAGTTCGCGCGCCAGTGCCAGGGCATCGCGCCCCCCTGTCCCGGTGCGTAAGAAGATCGCCAGCAGCTCGGCATCGGTTAGCGGTAGCGGACCATGGGCGAGCAGGCGTTCGCGGGGCCGTTCGGCGGCCGGAAAGTGTTTGAGAGTCATCTCAACATCCTTGTTTGGTTGACGAGAAAAGGCCCGGCTAGCGGGACGCACCGCAACGCGTTCCATGCGTTACAATTTAGGCGCGCCCTCCAAGTTGAAAGCATATGAGTTCGCTCGCGCACAAACAAATCTGTGTTGTCGTCACCGGCGGCATCGCCGCCTACAAGACCCCCGACATCGTGCGACAACTGCGCGCGGCCGACGCTCGGGTACGGGTTGTGATGACGCCCGGCGCGCAAGAATTTATTCGACCGCTCACGTTTCAAGCCATCTCCGGCGAGCCGGTCCATCTGGACTTGCTGGACAGTGCGGCGGAGGCGGCCATGGGCCACATCGAACTCGCGCGGTGGGCCGATTTAATTCTGGTGGCGCCCGCGAGTGCGGATTTCCTCGCTCGGCTAGCGCACGGGCTCGCCAACGATCTGGCCAGCACGCTGTGTCTCGCCACGGCCGCGCCGATTCTGGTGGCACCCGCGATGAATCGCTTGATGTGGTCCAATCCAGCCACCCGCGCCAATACCGCGTTGCTCGCGGCCCGTGGCGTCGCTTTCTGCGGCCCCGCGTCGGGTGCGCAGGCCTGCGGCGAAATTGGCCCCGGGCGGATGGCCGAACCCGCCGACATCGTGGCCGCCGCCGCGGCGCAGTTTGGGGGCGCCGGCGAATTGGCGGGTCTCACCGTCCTAATTACCGCCGGGCCGACCCGTGAACCCCTCGACCCCGTGCGTTTTCTGACCAATCGCAGTTCCGGCAAAATGGGCTTTGCGCTCGCCGCCGCCGCCCGCGCGGCCGGCGCCCGGGTGCTGCTGGTCGCAGGTCCTAGCGTCGTCGTGCCGCCCCCCGGCTGCGAGGTGGTGTGCGTCGAGCGCGCGCAGGAGATGTTCGAGGCGGTGGTCGCGCGGGTCCACGAGTGCGACATCTTTATCGGCGCAGCGGCGGTTGCCGACTACACCCTCGCGACTCCCGCCGCCCACAAAATCAAGAAAAGCACGGCCGCGCTGACGCTGGCTCTGGTGGCCACTGAAGACATACTCGCCCACGTTGCGGCGCGCCCAGACGCGCCGTTCACGGTCGGCTTTGCCGCCGAAACAGAACGCCTCGAACATCACGCGCGCGCCAAGCTCGAGGCCAAATCGCTCGACCTCATCGCCGCTAATTTAGTAGGCGTGCCGGGCATCGGGTTCGACAGCGACGAGAATCAACTGTCCGTTTTCTGGCGGCAGGGAGAAAGACAACTGGGGCCGGCTTCCAAACAGGCGCTAGCCGGAACCCTCATCGCGCTCATCGCCGAACGTTACCGTGCAAAACTGGCATAGGCTGAGCGCGCCCCTGCGCCGGCTGCCGCGCAGTGTGCTGTGGGGCGGCGTGCTGCTGGCGGTGGTTGGCAGTGTGGGCATGACGTTGAGCACGGGCTATTCCGAGTATCGGACTGCGCAGGCAGCTGCGGCGGCGCGGGCCGCGGGCGAACGGCTCAAGCAACTGAGCGGCGCGCTGGCTGAAACGCTGCGTCCAACGCAGGACCTCCTCGAGCGTTACGCCCAAGACCCCCGGGTGGTCGCCGCCTTGAGCGGCGCGACCGATGCGACCCGTCTGGCGCTCAGCGAGGAACTCGTCGCCGGCGTGCCGGGGGCGCTGCGCCTGCGCCTGCTCGCGGCGGGCTCTGTGGAGCCCGACGCGAGCACCCACCCGCCGCTGACCTACGCATCGATCGACCTGCTGCGGCGGGCGGGCGCCCAACAAAGCCCGGTTAAAGTCGAAATGCAGCTCGGTGGCACGGCTGACGAGCACATCGCCATCGTGCGCCGCGTGCCGCCGGTCGGCACGCCCATCGGCTTTGTCTACCTCGCGCTATCGCCGGCGGCAGTGCGCGAAAAATTCGCAAGCCTGGATGACTCCCTGCCGCTGGAATTGCGCCAGGGAGTGACCGGTGCGCCCCCACTGATCATCGCGCGCCGCGTCACCGTTGACGTGCCGAGCGCTGACCTTCTCAGCGCAATAGTCCCCGGCACGCGTTGGCAGCTGGTCCTGCGCGTCGCGCCCGCCGCCGGCGGGCGCGACGAACGGGGCTCGGGTGCGCTGGTCTTGGGGCTGCTGGGCGTCTTGGTGGCCGGGGGCGTGGGCGCCGCGCTGTGGCGTCGCCGGCGTGCCCCCAGAGCGCACAACGCCCGAGGCACGGTTTACGCGGGTGCCGTGCGCGCCATCCTTGCCGGGGAATATCCCGGGCTCGAGGGGCTTTTATCGGGCAACGCGAACCCGCTCCCGACGCGTGCCCCGCTCTCGTTGGTCAACGTGCCGCCCCCCAGCGAGCCCAGCGAGCCCAGCGAGCCCAGCGAGCCCAGCGAGCCCAGTGATGAGCGGTCGGCGGCCGTCCTGAGCAGCCCTGAGGTCGAGGCCATCGCACCGGTCATCTTTCGGGGCTACGACATTCGCGGGGTGGCCGGGGTAACGCTCACGACCCACGCGGTCCAGCAGATTGGTCGGGCGATTGGTTCTGAGGCCATCGCGCTGGGCCAGCAGACGGTGGTGGTGGGGCGCGATGGCCGGCGTTCCAGCCCAGAATTACAGCTAGCCCTCGTGGCGGGTTTATGTGCTGCCGGGTGCGATGTGGTGGACATTGGCATTGTGCCGACGCCGGTGCTGTATTTCGCCACCCACTACCTAGACACCCGCACCGGGGTGATGCTGACCGGCAGCCATAACGGGCCGACCTACAACGGGCTAAAAATTGTGCTCAACGGCGCAACGCTGGGAGGCGACGCCATTCAGGCCATTCGGCAGCGCATTGTGGCGCAGGCGTTCAGCACGGGCGCCGGCGCCTGCGAGCGCCTCGACATCATCAGCGAGTACATCCGCCGCATCAGCGAGGACATCCCGGTGTCTTTGAGCGATCCCCTGAAAGTCGTCGTGGACTGCGGCAACGCCGTCGCGGGGCTGGTAGTACCGCACGTGCTGCGCGCCCTGGGCCACGAGGTGGTTGAGCTGCATTGCGAACTCGACGGCGATTTCCCGAACCATCACCCTGACCCCAGCCAACCGGAAAACCTCCAAGACCTCATCCTCACCGTCAAGCACCATCACGCCGACTTAGGCCTCGCCTTTGACGGCGACGGCGACCGGCTAGGGGTGGTGGACCGACAGGGTAAAATTATCTGGCCTGACCGGCAGTTGATGCTCTTTGCGCGTGACCTGCTGGTCCGCAAACCCGGTGCGGCCGTGGTTTATGACGTCAAATGTTCGCGCAAGCTGGGCGAGGTCATTGGCGCGGCGGGCGGGCGGCCCATCATGTGGAGAAGCGGTCATTCGCAGATCAAAGCCCACATGCAGGAAACCGGTGCGCTCTTGGGCGGCGAAATGACCGGCCATCTGTTTTTTGCTGAACGTTGGTATGGTTTCGACGATGCGATGTACGCCGCGGCGCGGCTATTAGAAATCTTGCTCAACAGTGGCGGGCCACCCGAAGCGGTTTTCGCCGCGCTGCCAGACACCCACGCCACCCCCGAACTGCACCTCGACATGCCGGAAGCCAACCACGCTGAATTTATGGCGCGCGTGCTAGCGAGCGCTGATTTTGCGGCGGGCGAGCTCACCCTCATCGATGGACTGCGCGTGGATTACGCCAATCGTTGGGGGCTCATTCGACCCTCGAACACGACGCCGTGTTTGGTGTTGCGTTTTGAGGGTGACGACCACGCGGCGCTGCTGGCGATTCAGGCAGAATTCCGCGCGCTCCTTGCGACCCTCGACCCCAGCCTAACGCTACCGTTCTGAACCCTAAACCCATGCAACCCACTGCTTCCCCCTTGGCGCCGGCGCAGGCGCGCGCTGCGGCCCAGGTCCTGACCCAAGCGCTGCCCTATATCCAGCGTTATCAGGGCAAGTGCATGGTCATCAAGTACGGCGGCAACGCGATGGTGGACGAGGCGCTGAAAAGCGCCTTTGCGCGCGACCTAGTGCTGATGAAACTCGTGGGCATCCACCCGATTATCGTGCACGGCGGCGGTCCGCAAATCGATGCGCTGCTCCAGCGTTTGGGCAAAGAAAGCCGCTTCGTCGAGGGCATGCGGGTGACCGATGCCGAAACCATGGAAGCGGTGGAAATGGTCTTGGGTGGGGTGGTGAATAAGCAAATCGTCACGCTCATCAATTCGCACGGAGGGCGGGCGATTGGCCTCACCGGCAAGGACGGGCCGCTCATTTACGCGCAGAAATTGGTGTTAAAGCAGCGTGGGCCGGCCGGCAGCGAGTCTACGCCGGTAGACCTCGGTCAAGTCGGCGAAGTCAGCGGGATCAATCAGCCGGTGCTGGATTACCTCACGCGCGGCGATTTTATCCCGGTAATTGCCCCCATTGGGGTCGGCGCAGACGGTGCCTCCTACAATATCAACGCCGATTTGGTGGCCGGCAAAATTGCCGAGGTCATGCAGGCCGAGAAGCTCATCGTGCTGACTAATATCCGCGGCCTGCTCAACAAGCAGGGCGAATTGTTAAGCGGTTTACGGGCAGACGAAGTGGCGGCGCTGATGGCCGACGGCACGATCAGCGGCGGCATGCTGCCCAAAATGGATGCTGTGCTCGACGCCGTGCAGGCGGGCGTATCACGGGCGCATATTATCGATGGCCGCATTGAGCATGCGGTGCTGTTGGAGCTGTTCACGGACAGTGGGATAGGCACCTTGATCGAGCGCGGGTGAAAACCAGCCGTCGGCAGGAGATCCTCGAAGTCTTGGCCCGCGAATTAGAGTCGCGGCCGGGCTTGCGCATTACCACCGCCAGCCTCGCGGCTGCGGTGGGCGTGTCGGAGGCGGCGCTGTATCGCCATTTTCCGAGTAAGGCCAAAATGTTCGACGCCTTGATCGATTTCGCCGAGGACGCGGTGTTTGGTCTGGTTAACCGCATTCTGGAAGAAGACCGCGACGCGTTGACGCGCTGCGCGCGCATCGCCGGCGTGGTGTTGCTGTTCGCGGAGCGCAACGCAGGCATCACGCGGGTCTTGATGGGCGATATTCTGGTGGGTGAAAACGAGCGTCTGCGCGCCCGGGTCGCGCAGTTTTTTGACCGGCTGGAGACCCAGTTCCGGCAGATTTTGCGCGCGGCTGTGCTCACCGGCGACCCCCAACCCGACCGCGCGGAGATCCACCCCGCGGCCAATCTGCTGTTGGTCACGCTTAGCGGGCGGCTGGGGCAGTTTGTGCGGAGCGGTTATCGGGTCTCACCCTACGCCGGCTGGGACGTGCAATGGCCGTTGCTTGCGCGGGGTGTTTTCAGCCTCGACCCCGGGGCGCCGCCCGCGGCTATCTAAGCGCTTATTGGTCTGCTCGAAGTTCGCGGAAACGGCTCGCGGCGATCGCGAACTTCTCCTTGATCATCGCTTGCTCCGTGCGTTTGGCGGTAACGAAGGCTTGCTCGTTCACAATCTGCTCCCGCAACGTGGCAATCCTCTGTGGGATGTCCTCGGGTATCGGGCGGCCGCTGCGCTCATGGTCGGCGGCCTGCGCGATCAGTTGGTCCAGCGCCTTGTTCAGCTTCACCGCTTGGCTGGTGCTGACCTTGATTTGGGATTCGATGTTGGAGAGTTGCCCGCTGAGCGCTAACTGGATGTCTTCTTCGGTGGAAAAAGTATCCAGCAAGACTTGGTCGGCGGCCAGTCGTTGTTTGTCCGCGGCGCTCGCGGCCGCGTCAGTTTTCATCTGTGTTTCTTTGGCGAGGCGCTCGGCGGCGACCTGCTCGGGCGTTTTGGCCGGCGTCTGGGTGCGCAGGGTCATGCCGGTGTCACTTTTTTCCACATGCTCGGTTTGGGCGTATTCGGGCGGCACGATGTTGCCGCACTCCCGCACGCCGTCAGAATTTTTCCAGCACTTGATGTCCGATCCGGCCACCGGCGCGCTGAGGACGGCGAGGACCAAGCTCAAGCCAGTGCATTTGCAGATGTCGCCCATTTTTGTTTTCACCTTCTACCGAATTGGAACTTCATCGTGTGCCAGATGGCTAAGCAAAAAAGGATAGCGGCACGGGCGGGCGGTCGCTCAAGCCCCCTCAGCGCCGTATTCGGCCCGATAAGCTTGGATGGCGGCTAAAGCGTTGGCATCCTCGCGGCGCTCCCTGAGGTAGACCTCCAAATGTGCGAGGTTGACGATAGACAACACCGGGATGCCGTGCTGTTGGCGCACTTCCTGGGCCGCCGACAGCATACCGCTACCCCGTTCTTGCCGATCCAGCGCAATCAGGACCCCGGCGGGCGTGGCGTTAGCCGCCCGAATGATGGTCACCGATTCATTCACGGAGGTGCCAGCTGAGATCACATCATCCACAATGACCACCCGCCCTGCCAACGGGGCGCCCAGCGTCATGCCGCCCTCGCCGTGGTCTTTTAGCTCCTTGCGGTTGAAGCAAAAAGGGACATCGCGGCCGTGCTCACGGTCCAGTGCGATGGCAATGGCGGCACCCAAGGGAATGCCCTTGTACGCGGGGCCGAAAAGCATCTCAAATTCCAGCTGGCCGGCGCTGAGGGCGGCGGCGTAGTACTCCCCGAGCGCCCGCAACGCGTGGCCCGAGTCGAACACCCCGGTATTAAAAAAATACGGGCTTAGGCGGCCCGATTTCAGCGTGAAGCGGCCAAAGCGCAGGGCACCCCGGGCCAGCGAAAATTCAATAAACGCACGCTGATAGTCCTGCATGGTGGGCCCGAGTGTGATGAAAGTGGCGCTATCATAGTCACCACCGGCGGGGCTGCCTACACCGCTTTTCCAAGGCAAAATTTATGCGCATCATCACGCTCAACTGCAACGGGATCCGCTCTGCTCACCGCAAGGGCTTGCTGACTTGGCTGGCAGCGCAAGACGCCGACGTCATTTGTTTTCAGGAAACCAAGGCTCAGTTGGCGCAACTCGAAGAGGCACTGCGCGCACCCCCGGGGTGGCACACTTGGTTTGAGGACGCGGTTAAACCCGGCTACAGCGGGGTGGCGGTGTTCAGCCGCCACCCGCCAGACCGCGTGGTGCGGGGCCTAGATTGGCCGGACTTTGACCGTGAAGGACGTTATCTGCAACTCGATTTCGGCACTCTCAGCGTGGCCTCGCTGTATCTGCCCTCGGGCTCCTCCAGTGCCGCGCGCCAACTCGCCAAATTCGATTTTCTGGCGCGCCTAACGCCCGTCCTGGCGGCCCGCCGGGCCAGCACCCAAGACTATATTCTGTGCGGTGACTGGAACATTGCCCATCGGGAAATCGACCTGCGCAATTGGCGGAGTAATCAGAAGAATTCTGGCTTTTTGCCGGCGGAGCGCGCCTGGCTAGACCACCTGTTTGACCAGCTCGGCTACGTGGACGCTTTTCGCGTGGTGAATCAAGCGGCCGACCAGTACACCTGGTGGTCTAACCGGGGCCAAGCCCGGGCAAACAACGTGGGTTGGCGCATCGACTATCACATAGTGAGTCCGGGACTGCGTGAGCGGGTGCTGGCGGCCGCCATCTATACCGGCGAGCGGTTTTCTGACCACGCGCCGTTGACGATCGACTACGCCGGGGCGATCGAGGATTTTCGCCGGCCCTAGCCTAGCGACGGCGGAACCGATACAGGGCGATTTCCGCCAGCAGATTGGGCAGCAGCCGCATCGCGGCGGTGGTGCGGTGCGCGCTATCCAGCGCCTCGCGCTCCAGAATTTCCAAGCCCTCGCTCGCGCACAGCGCTTCGAAATCCCGCACGGTGCACATGTGGATATTGCTCGTGTCGTACCAAGTACTGGGCAGGTGTCGGGTGACCGGCATGCGGCCGGCGAGCACCTGCAGCCGACATTTCCAATGCCCAAAATTAGGGAAGGTCACGATGGCCTCGCGCCCTACCCGCAGCATCTCCCGGAGCAATCGGTCGGGATACCGGGTGGCCTGCAGGGTTTGCGTCATGATGACGTAGTCGAAGGAATCGTCGTCAAAATCGGACAGCCCGCGGTCCAAATCGGATTGAATGACGTTCACCCCGGCTTCCAGGCAGCGCACGATGTTCTCGCCATCAATTTCGATGCCGTAGCCGGACACCCTGCGTGCTGTTTGCAAATGCGCCAGCAGGGCGCCGTCGCCACAGCCCAGATCGAGCACCCGACTGCCGTTGCGGATCCACCGCGCAATCAGCGTCTGCTCCTCGCGCATGGTCATACCGGGTCAGCCGTGATGGGCATTTGCTGAAAATAAGTGCGCAGCACCCGGTGGTAGAGCGGGACTTCGAGCAAGAAGGAGTCGTGCCCCTGTTCGGACTCAATTTCGACATAGCTGACGTCGCGGTCGGCATCCAGCAGGGCGACCACAATTTCCCGCGAGCGCGCCGGTGCAAACCGCCAATCGCTGCTGAACGAGACCACCAGAAAGCGGGCGCTGGCGCCGGCCAGCGCTTTACGCAGGTCGTGCTCCGGGACCTTCGCCGCGGGGTCGAAGTAGTCTAGCGATTTGGTCATCAGCAGGTAGGTATTGGCATCAAAACGTTTCGCGAAGCTTTCACCCTGGTGTCGCAGGTAGCTTTCGATTTCAAACTCGACGTCGAAACCGAAATTGAGTTTGCCATCGCGTAGCTCGCGGCCAAAGCGCGCCATCAGCACATCGTCTGACAAGTACGTGATGTGCCCCAGCATGCGCGCCAACATCAGGCCGTGTGCCGGCACTACCCCGTGCTCGTAATAGCGTCCCCCGTGGAAATTAGCGTCCGAGCGGATGGCGTGCCGCGCCACCTCGTTGAACGCGATGTTCTGGGTGGTGAGTTTGGCGGCGGCAGCAATCACCAGCGCGTGCCGCACGCGGTGGGGGAAATCCACCGCCCACTGCAGTGCCTGCATGCCGCCCAAGCTGCCACCGACGACCGCCGCCCAGCATTCAATGCCCAAGGTGTCGGCCAGTCGGGCTTGGGTTTGCACCCAGTCACGCACGGTGACAAAAGGAAAATCTGGGCCATACACCTGGGCGGTCGCCGGATTGATGCTCAAAGGCCCGGTAGAGCCTGCGCAACCCCCGAGATTATTGGGCGACACGACGAAGAAGCGGCGGGTGTCTAGCGGCTTGCCGGGGCCGATGAGGTTATCCCACCAGCCCGGGCGCTGTCCGGGCTGATGATAGCCCGCGGCGTGATGGTCACCGCTCAGGGCATGACAAATGAGCACGGCGTTGTCGCGGGCGGCGTTGAGTTCGCCGTAGGTCTCGAACACCAGCTCGTAATGCTCGAGCGTGGCACCGCTGTCGAGCTCCAGTGGCCCGTGGAAGGCACGTCGCTGGGGGCTTACCAGTCCGACGCTGTCAGGGGGAAATGCGTTTGACATGAAATCTGCGGAAGACTGCGGCGCGCGGGGAGCCGAGTCTAAAGACTGGGCTTGGGACACGCAACCGCTGCCACCGCTGGCTGAACCAGGGTGGCAGCGTGGCCGGCCGCGGCAGGCTGACGGTTTTGTGCTGGCGGTGTACGCCGTGGGTGATGTGGCTGGCCTGACGTGGCACCTGGAACTCGCGCGCGAGGCGGCAGAGCAGGGCAGCAGTGGCTTTATCGTCGGTGGCTGGGGCCTTGCGCTGGACCCTCAGCCGTCCTGCGTGGCGCGCCACCACGTTCTCCTGCTGGCGGCGCGCCGGTCGGTGTAAAGACAGAACAAGACCCTCGGCCCGTTGTTCGCACCAAGCGGTGTCGGCGCTATTCAGAGCAGCGAGAGCCCAAAATCGCGCAGCGGCGTGACCCCCAGCATGACCGCCAGCTGCAGCCCCATCAGGGCGGCCATCGGCGAGAGATCCAGACCGCCCAGCGCGGGCAAGCGGTCGCGCAGCGGCTGGAGCACCGGTGCGGTGATGGAATCCGCCAGATACAGCACGGGATTGCGGCTGCCTGGTGCCACCCAACTCGCCACGACCTGAATCAGGATGGCGAAGATCAGGAGATAAATGACTTTCGACAGCAGCGCGGCCAGCGCCACGACCAGCAACCCGGCAGGTCGTGTACTCCCGCCCACGAGCTGCACCGAAATCCCGATATTGAGTAGCTGCAACACCACCACTAGCACCACGCTGGCGCTGTCGATGCGGCCCACGGCGGGGATGTGGCGGCGCAGGGGTCGCAGCAGGGGGTTAGTTATTTTGACCACGGCCTGCGACAGCGGATTATAAAAATCGGCCCGCGCCCACTGCAGCAACAGCCGCAACAGCACCAAACCGACGTATAGGCCGAAGATCGTGTCGAGCACGAAAATAGCGGCGCCGGCGACATAGCCGCCGCTCATGGGGCTCCAAATTCCTCGGCCAGGGTTCGCGAGCGCTCGCACGCCGCGCGCAGGGCGCGCCGGAAGAGCGCCTCTATATTGCCGTCGTCCAAGACTTGGAGGGCGCGTTCGGTCGTCCCACCCGGGGAGGTCACCTGCACGCGCAAGACCGTCGGGGACAGCGGTGAGCCCTGCGCTAGGGCGGCGGCGCCGCCCACGGTTTCCAACGCCAAGGCACGCGCCAGCGGCGCGGGCAGGCCCAACTCGACCCCCGCCTCTTCCAGACATTCGAGCAGGCGAAAGACGTAGGCCGGACCACTGCCCGAGAGCGCCGTGACGGCGTCCATCTGGGATTCGTCCTCTAGCCAGTGCACTTGCCCAACGGCGCCCATGATGGTGGTGGCCAGTGCTCGCTGTTTGGCGCTGACCTCGGGCGTGGCATACAGCGCGGCGGTGCCGCGGCGAATCAGCGCGGGGGTGTTCGGCATACTGCGAACGATGGCGATGGCCGGGCCTAGCCAACCGGCGAGGGTGGTGGTGGTAATCCCAGCGGCGATCGACAGCACCAACATCTGCCCGAGCCCGGGCACCTCGCGGAGCTCGCGCGCCAGGGCACGCATCTGCTGTGGTTTGACCGCTAATACCAGCACCGAGGCGCCCGCTATGGCGGCCGCGTTGTCCCGGCACACCGTCACCCCGAGGGTGTCTCCCAGCCGTCGAGACGCCGCCTGCACGGTGTCGGCAACCCGGATGGCCCGCGGGGTGTGACCACCCTTGACCAAGCCGCCGGCGAGCGCCAGACCCATGTTGCCGGCGCCTATCAAGGCGATGGTGTCACTCATAACTCATTGCTACCGGCTGAGACGACGCACGGAGTCTAGCATTTTCGCTACGGCCTCAGCTTGAGTCGCGCGGGCCGAACAAGGCCGTGCCGATGCGCACCAGCGTGGACCCCTCCGCGATGGCCGCTTGAAAATCGGCCGAGGTGCCCATCGAGAGCTCCTCTAGCCCCAGGTCACCCAGTGCATCGCGCAGTTGGCGCAGCTGGCGGAAGGGCAGCCGTTGCTCGTGCTCGGTGGTCGTTGGAGCCGGCAGGCACATCAAACCCCGGAGCGCCAACCCCGGCAAGCTGCGCACGAGCGCCACCAGTGCGGGCAACCCAGCTGGGGTCACGCCGGCTTTCGACGCCTCACCGCTGATATTCACTTCAATGAGACAGCGCAGCGCCGGCCGTGTGGCGGGCCTTTGCGCCGAGAGGCGTTGGGCAATTTCGGCCCGATCCAGCGTATGTACCCAGTCGAAATGGGCGGCGATGTCGCGGGTTTTATTGCGTTGGATGCGGCCGATGAAATGCCAACTTAAGTTGAGTTCGGCCAGTGCCGCCATCTTAGGCAACGCTTCTTGGAGATAATTCTCGCCGAATGCAGATTGCCCCGCAGCCGCGAGCGCGCGCAAAGCCGCGACCGGCTGTCGTTTGCTCACCGCCAGCAGCTGGGGCGGGGTGGTGGCGCGGTTGGCGTGCGCGGCCGCCTGCGCGATGCGCGCAAGCACGCCGGTCCAGGCCAGGTTGGGTTCACTCATGGGCGTCTCGAAATTCTTGCACCGGCCGACCCCGTCCTGCGGCAGGCCAGGACCCCAGATTGTGGATTAAATTTGCGCTGGCGCTAGCCATGGCGGCGGCGCTCGAACATTGTAGCGGGGGTAGGCCTAGTATTACCCCCAACGAACGAAGGAGCTTTTGATGGATATCGGCGAACTCTTGGCTTTCAGCGTCAAGAACGGCGCTTCTGACCTGCACTTGTCGGCCGGCCTGCCGCCGATGATTCGGGTGGACGGCGATATCCGACGCATCAATGTGCCGCCCATGCCGCACAAGGACGTTCATGATCTGGTCTACGACATCATGAACGACAAGCAGCGCAAGGATTACGAGGAGTTTCTCGAGTGCGATTTCTCTTTCGAAATCCCCGGTCTGGCGCGGTTCCGGGTCAACGCCTTTAATCACAATCGCGGTTCGGGTGCGGTATTTCGCACGATCCCGTCCAAAATCCTGTCGTTGGAAGACCTCAAAGCGCCCGCGATTTTCAAGGACATTTCGGATTTTCCGCGTGGCGTAGTGCTGGTCACCGGCCCCACGGGATCCGGCAAATCGACCACCCTGGCGGCCATGGTTAACCATAAAAATGAGACCGAATACGGCCATATCCTGACCATCGAGGACCCCATCGAATTCGTCCATCAAAGCAAGAAATGCCTGATCAACCAACGCGAGGTGCACCGTGATACGCTCGGTTTCAATGAGGCCTTGCGCTCGGCCCTGCGCGAAGATCCAGACACCATACTCGTGGGCGAAATGCGTGATCTAGAGACCATCCGCCTGGCGCTTACGGCCGCCGAGACGGGGCATCTGGTCTTTGGCACGCTGCATACCAGCTCCGCCGCCAAAACCATCGATCGCATCGTTGATGTTTTCCCGGCCGACGAAAAAGACATGGTCAGGGCGATGCTGTCGGAGTCGCTACGGGCGGTGATTTCGCAAAATCTGCTCAAGCGCAACGGCGGGGGGCGGATCGCCGCCCATGAAATCATGCTGGGGACGCCTGCGATTCGGAATCTCATTCGCGAAAACAAGATCGCGCAAATGTACTCGGCCATCCAAACCGGGCAACAGCATGGCATGCAGACCCTCGACCAATGTCTGCAACAGATGGTCCAGAAAGGCCAGATTTCCCGCACCGAAGCCAAAATAAAAGCCCAGAACAAAGACCTATTTTGAACCCTCCAAGCGCGCAGAACCGCCCCACCATCGAGCAGGAGAGCACCTATGGAACGTGAACAGGCCATCAAGTACATGCGCGACCTGCTGAAGCTGATGGTCGACAAGAAGGGTTCCGACCTCTTCATCACGGTTGACTTCCCCCCCGCCATCAAAATGGACGGCAAGGTGATGCCGGTGTCCAAGACCAAGTTGACGGCCGAGAACACCAAGGCACTCTCTTACGCCATCATGAACGACCGCCAACTCAAGGAATACGAGGCCACTAAAGAGTGCAATTTCGCGATTTCCCCCGCCGGGATCGGCCGTTTCAGGGTGAACGCTTTTATTCAACAGGGCCACAATGGGATGGTGTTGCGGGCGATCGAGACCACCGTGCCGACGCTGGAAAATCTCGGCCTGCCGGACGTTTTGAAAGAGATTTGCATGAGCAAGCGCGGGCTGGTGATCATGGTGGGTGGAACGGGTTCGGGTAAATCCACCTCGCTGGCGGCGATGCTCAATCACCGCAATGAAAACAGCTTCGGCCACATCATCACCATCGAAGATCCAATTGAGTTCATTCACGCGCATCGCAACTGCGTGGTGACGCAACGCGAAGTAGGGGTGGACACCGATGACTGGGGCATTGCGCTGAAAAACACCCTCCGGCAGGCGCCCGACGTCATTTTGCTGGGCGAAATCCGCGACCGCGCGACGATGGAATTTGGTCTGTCGTTCGCCGAAACCGGCCATTTGGCGATGGCCACGCTGCACGCCAACAGCGCTAATCAGGCCTTGGACCGCATCATCAATTTCTTTCCCGAAGAACGGCATCAGCAGTTGTTCATGGATCTCTCGCTCAACATGAAAGCCATCATCTCGCAGCGGCTGCTAAAAAAAATAGATGGCCGCGGGCGCGCCGCCGCCATCGAGGTCATGTTGAACTCCCCGCTGATTTCCGACCTCATCCTCAAGGGTGAAATTCACACCATCAAGGAGATTATGGGTAAGTCAAACGAGCTCGGTATGAAGACTTTCGACCAGGCGCTGTTTGACCTATATGAGGCGGATCTCATTTCCTACGAGGATGCGCTGCGCAACGCCGACTCAATGAACGAGCTGCGCCTGCAGATCAAGTTAAAGGGCAAGCACGCCAAAACACAGGACCGGCTGGGTGGTTTGGAGCATCTCAGTCTGGAGAGCGACGAGGAAAACAAAGGCCTTTTGATGCGCTAGCGGCGCGCGTCGTCAAGAGTGAGAACAACTATGGATATCACCCCGTACTTAAAGCTACTGCGCGACAAACTGGGCTCCGATCTTTTTTTCACGGCCGGTGCGCCGGTGAAAATAAAAATCGAAGGTCAGCTGAGCTCGGTGGGCAAAACCCAGCTCACCGGAGAACACATCCGGGCGGCGGCAATCGGCATCATGGCGCCCTCTGTGTTCGAGCGCTTTGAGGCGACCATGGAGAGCGACTTCGCAATTTCTCTGGGGGACAGTTCGGCGCGGTTCCGCGTGAATGTGTTTCGTCAGCGGGGCGAGATCGCGATGGTCCTCCGGCGAATTCCCGCGAAGATTCCAACCATCGAAGAACTCTGCCTGCCCGATATTTTAAAATCTCTGGTGATGCACAAGCGCGGGCTGATTCTCATGGTGGGGGCGACCGGTTCGGGAAAATCTACGACCCTCGCGGCGATGGTAAACGAGCGTAACCAGACAATGTCAGGACATATCCTGACCATTGAAGACCCCATCGAGTTCTCGCATCCCAACCTCCGCTCCATCGTGAACCAGCGCGAGATTGGGGTGGATACCAACTCCTATCGCGCCGCCTTGCGGGCGGCGCTGCGCGAAGCGCCGGATGTCATTCTGGTGGGCGAGATTCGCGACCGCGAAACGATGGAAACCGCGCTGGAACTCTGTAATACGGGGCATTTGTGCCTGTCTACTCTGCATGCCAACAATGCCAATCAGGCGATGGAGCGGGTGATCAACCTGTTCCCTCACTCGCTCCACAAGCAGCTTTTTCTCGACCTGTCGCTCAACGTGCGGGCGGTCATCTCGCAGCGGCTGGTGCAGGGCATCGACGGCTTTCGGGTGGCGGCCATCGAGGTGATGCTCAACACGCCCCACATCGCGGATTTGATTTTCAGAGGGCAGATCGGGAGTATCAAGGAAGCGATGGAGGGCAGCGGGGCAAAGGGTATGCAGACCTTTGATGCGGCGCTGTTCAACCTCTACAAAGAAGAGCGTATCGATCTGGAAGAAGCCCTTACCAATGCGGATTCGCGCACCAACTTAGAGGCGCGGGTAAACTTCGGCTGAGTTTTGCTAAGTCTCCAACCAGAAAGTCGCCGGACCGTCGTTCACGAGCGACACCTGCATATCTGCGCCGAAACGACCCGCCGCAATCGGTCCGTGCCGGCTGGCGGCCTGGGCCGCGAAATAATTAAACAGCTGCTCGGCGAGGGCCGGCGCAGCCGCTTGGGTAAAGCTCGGACGCAGGCCACGGGTGGTGTCGGCGGCGAGTGTAAACTGCGGCACTAGCAGCAAGCCGCCTTGGATATCCCGCAGATTCAAGTTCATGCGGCCTGCCGGGTCGGGAAAAATGCGATAGCCCAGCACGCGCTCCAGCAGTCTCGAAGCCGCCCGCTCGGTGTCTGCCGGTTGCACACCCAACAGCACCAGTAGGCCCCGCTCGATCGCCCCGATGCTCAGGTCATCCACCGCGACCGCTGCCCGGCTGACCCGTTGCAGCAGGGCGATCACGGTCAGCCTACTTCGCGGCGCGAGTCTCGCTTACGGTCGTTTTCGCGCAGCGAGCGCTTGCGAATGCGGATGGCGGTGGGCGTGGCCTCGACTAATTCGTCGTCGCCGATGAATTCCAACGCCTGTTCCAGATCAAAACGTATCGGCGGCACCAACAGCAGATTCTCATCGTTGCCGGCGGCCCGCACGTTCGTGAGCTGCTTGCCTTTGAGCGGATTGACCACGAGGTCGTTGTCGCGCGAATGGATGCCAATAATCATCCCTTCGTAGACTTCTTCGGCGTGACCGATAAACAAGCGGCCCCGCTCCTGCAGGTTGAACAGCGCGTAGGCCAGCGCTTTGCCCACCCCGTTGGCGATCAGCACCCCGTTGACCCGACCGCCGATGGCCCCCGGCTTCACGGGCGCGTATTTATCGAAGCTGTGATAGATCAACCCGGTGCCGGCGGTGGCCGTGAGAAACTCCGTGCGGAAGCCGATGAGCCCGCGCGCCGGGATCGAGTAATCGAGACGGACGCGGCCGCGTCCATCGGGTGCCATATTGCTCAGTGCGCCACGTCGATTGCCCAGGCGCTCCATCACAGCACCCTGATAATCGGTCGGCACATCGATGGTGAGTTGTTCGAAAGGCTCGCAGGTCTGGCCGTCAATTTCTTTCAGAATCACCTGCGGCCGCCCCACGGATAGCTCGAAACCCTCGCGCCGCATGGTTTCTATCAGCACGGAAAGATGGAGCTCGCCGCGCCCCGAAACCGAAAAGCATTTCGGATCATCGGTGGGGTCGACGCGTAGCGCCACGTTATGAATTAGCTCGCGCTCCAGACGCTCGGCAATTTGACGGCTGGTAACAAATTTTCCATCCCGGCCCACAAACGGGGAGTCCGAGACTTCAAAGGTCATGCTGACCGTGGGTTCATCCACCGATAGCGGGGGCATCGCCTCGACGGCATCGGGCGCGCACAGCGTGTCGGAAATTCGCGGCCCGTCGATGCCGCTCAGCGCGATGATGTCGCCGGCGGAGGCGATCTGGCGGGGCTCGCGGGTGAGCCCGTGAAAGCCCAGTACTTCCATGACTCTCGCGTTGCGAGTGGCGCCGTCACGGTTGACAACCGTGATCTGCATCGCCGGCGTTACGCTGCCGCGGGTGATGCGCCCCACGCAGATAGCCCCCACGTAGCTGGAATAATCCAGTGAACTGACCTGCATCTGGAACGGGCCTTCGGTGTCCACATCGGGTGGGCGCACGTGGGACAAAATAGTCTGAAACAGCACGTCCATCGTGGTGTCTTTATCGTCCGGGCTATGTCGTGCGTAGCCCTGCGTCGCGGAGGTGTACACCACGGGAAAATCGAGTTGCTCTTCGGTGGCCCCAAGGCGGTCGAAAAGGTCGAAGGTCTGGTCGAGCACCCAGGCGGGACGCGAGCCGGGCCGGTCGATCTTGTTGATCACCACCACCGGCTTTAAGCCCTGCGCGAAAGCTTTTTGCGTGACGAAGCGCGTTTGCGGCATCGGGCCTTCCACCGCGTCGACCAGTAACAACACCGAATCAACCATCGACAGAATGCGTTCTACCTCGCCCCCAAAGTCGGCATGCCCAGGGGTGTCAACGATATTGATGCGGTAATCGCCCCACATGATCGCGGTGTTTTTCGCCAGGATGGTGATCCCGCGTTCGCGTTCAAGTTCGTTGCTGTCCATGATCCGCTCGCCCATGTCCTTGCGGCTGGTAAACGTCCCGGATTGTTTGAGGAGCTGGTCGATGAGGGTCGTCTTGCCATGATCGACGTGGGCGATGATGGCGATATTGCGCAGATTAGCGATCACTGTGGGGGGGCCGGAGTCAGAAGGGGGTGCATTATAGGCACGGAAACCCCAGTTGGTGCACTGCACGCCTAGGGTGGACCCTTGTTGGTTATACTCCGGGGGTTTTTAGAAGCCCGTTTTTCTCCGAGATTCAGCTCGAGCATCCCTATCAGCACCATGCCGCAGCGACAGGACCCCGCCACCCTTGCCGCCCTAGATCTGGGCTCCAATAGCTTTCATATGGTGGTGGTCCACCCCGAGGCCGGGCGTTTTAAGGTGGTCGATCGGATGCGCGAAATCATCCGTCTCGCCGCCGGTCTTGATCCCCAGCAGCGCATCACGCCCGAGGCGAGCGAGCGGGCTTTGCGCTGCCTCGAGCGGTTTGGGCAGCGCATTCGCCACCTCCCGCGGGACGCCGTGCGCGCGGTGGGCACCAACGCGTTTCGCATGGCGCGTAACAGCGAGCGCTTTCTGCGGAGCGCCGAGCAGGCCTTAGGGCACTCGATCGATGTGGTCTCTGGCTATGAGGAGGCGCGGCTGATCTACCTTGGGGTGTCTCATGGTTTGGGCGATGACGCCAACCTGCGGCTGGTGGTAGATATCGGCGGCGGCAGCACCGAACTCATCGTGGGGCGCCGCTTCGAGCCCCAAGTCATGCAGAGCCTGCACGTGGGCTGCGTTAGCCTCAGCCAGACTTTTTTCAGCGATGGGGTAATCGACGCGCGCCGCATGCGCGCGGCGGTGATCGCCGCCCGGCAGGAATTTGAGCCGGTGGAAGCCGAAATTGCGGCGACGGGTTGGGAGGTGGCGGTCGGCACTTCGGGCACTCTGTTAGCCATCAATCGTTTGCTGTCCGCCCAGGGCTGGGCCGAGGATGGCATTACGCTCGCGGCGCTGCGGCGTTTGCAGGCCGCGATAATAGCCGCCGGGCACGTGCAGCGCTTGGGTGATCTTGGCGTCTCTACTGACCGCGCGCTGGTGCTGCCCGGGGGGCTAGCGATTGCCCTGGGGCTGTTTGAAGAGTTGGGTATCTCGCGCCTGCGGGTTTCCGACAGCGCGCTGCGCGAGGGGCTGCTCTACGACCTCTTGGGACGCATCAACGACGAAGATGTGCGCGAGCAAACCGTGCGCAGCCTGATGCTGAGATTTGGCGTTGAGCGGGTGCAAGCCGCGCGCATTGCCGTGACCTGTGCCCAGTTTTTGGCGCAGGTTGGCCCGGACTGGCTGCCGGCCGACGGGGAGTCAGCCAAGCTGTTGGCGTGGGCTGCGGCCCTGCACGAAATTGGTCACACCATTTCTCACTCCCAGTACCAGAAACACGGCGCTTATCTATTGCATCACTTGGATATGCCCGGATTTTCGCGCGGCGAGCAAACCCGGCTGGCCAACCTGGTGCGAGGCCATCGGCGAAAGCTCCCAACGGCGGAGCTTGGTGGGGGTGCCGAGGCCCAGCACCAGCTGCGCTTTGCCTTGTTGCTACGCCTGGCGGTCGTGCTGCATCGGGCGCGCGGGGTGGTGGCGCCGCCTGTGACCCTCAAGGCGGCAGACCACGTGTTGCGGCTCGCTTTCCCGCGCGGCTGGTTGGCGGCGCACGCGCTGACCACGGCCGACTTGGCGCAAGAAGCGGACTATCTCCTCGGCGCGGGCTACAAACTCAAGTTCAAATAGTGGGCTGCGCCTCGCGGAATTGCTCAAGCAGTTGCAACTGGGCATCCTGCGGGCTGCCACCGCTTGCGACCCGCGTGTAGGCGCCCTCGCTCCCCAGCTCCCAGGCGCGGGTGTTGTCCAGAAGATAGCTCTCCAACCCTTCTTTAATCACCCGCTCGCGCTCGCGGCGCTCCTCGATGGGAAGGCAGGTTTCGATCCGATTGAAGAAATTTCGCCCCATCCAATCTGCGCTCGACAGATAAACCTCCGGCGCATCGTCATTCTGGAAATAAAACACCCGTGAGTGCTCCAAGAAGCGCCCCACGATCGAGCGCACCCGAATGTTTTCCGAGACCCCGGGGAGGCCGGGCCGCAACGCACACACGCCGCGCACGATAAGCTCGACGCTGACCCCGGCGTTAGAGGCGGCATACAGCGCGGTAATGATTTGGACCTCGACCAGTGAGTTCATCTTGGCGACAATGCGCGCCGGCCGTCCTTGGCGGGCGTGCTCCAACTCGCGTTGGATGAGTGCGAGTATGCCGCTGTGCAGAGTGAACGGCGACTGCAAGATTTTTTTCAGGCGGCCCGTGCGCCCGGGTGCCGTGAGTTGTTGGAAGATGCGCTGGACGTCGGTCGCGATGGTGTTGTTGCAGGTAAACAGGCCGAAGTCCGTGTAACTGCGGGTGGTTTGCGGGTGGTAATTGCCGGTCGACAGATGCGCATAGCGACGCAGTTGCTTGCCTTCGCGCCGCACGACCAGCAACATTTTGGCGTGCGTTTTATAGCCCACCACCCCGTAGACGACGTGCGCCCCGGCTTCTTGCAGCTGGTGGGCCAATTCGATATTGGCCTGCTCGTCGAAGCGGGCTTTTAATTCAACCACGACCGTCACTTCTTTGCCGGCGCGGGCGGCCTCCACCAGCGTCTTGACGATGGGGGAGTCTGCCCCGCTGCGATAAAGCGTCTGCCGGATGACGAGCACATGGGGGTCGCTGGCCGCCTGACGCACGAATTCGATCACCGGCGCGAAGGACTGGAAGGGGTGATGCAAAACCAAATCGCCACGCCGCACAACATCGAACAGGTCGGCGTTGATCGGGGTTCGCCGGTGGCGGCTGGGAATGAACGCCGGAAACTTGAGGTCTGGGCGGCTAATGAAGTCGGGCACGGTCATCAGACGTTGCAGATTGACCGGGCCTTGGCAGTGGTAAATGTCGTCTTCGCCCAGCCCGAATTCATTTTGTAGCAGGCGGGTCAGTTGCTCCGGGCATTCGTCCGACACTTCCAGCCGAACGGCGTCACCGAAACGACGCTGATGCAATTCACCCTCCAGGGCCCGCAGCAGGTCCTCTACTTCTTCGTCCTCGACAAAGAGTTCGCTGTTGCGCGTGACGCGAAATTGATAACACCCGGTCACCCGCATGCCAGGGAAAAGGTCCTCCACATGGGCTTGAATTATCGCTGACAGCAAGACGAATTCCAGCCGCCCGTTCGCCAGTTCTGTGGGCATGGCGATGACGCGCGGCAGCGCTCGCGGCGCCTGTACGATGGCAATCCCGCTGTTGCGACCGAAGGCGTCTGCGCCTTCCAGTGAGACTAAAAAATTTAGGCTCTTATTAAGGATGCGCGGAAACGGATGGGAGGGATCAAGCCCGATCGGCGAGAGCACGGGCATGAGTTCGCCGTAAAAATGGCGGCGCACCCAACTGCGCTGGCGCATGCTCCACTGGTCCTGATGCATCAAGCCGATGCCTTCGTGGCTCAGAGCGGGGATCAATTCCTCATTTAGGATGCGATATTGCTCGGCCACGAGCCGATGGGCGGTCGTGCTGATGCGCTGGAGTTGTTCTGTCGCGCTGAGCTGGTCTGGCCCCAGCTGGACCGCCTTGTAGTTCACCTGCTGCTTGAGGCCGGCGACCCGAATCTCAAAAAATTCGTCCAGATTGCTGCTGGCAATGCACAGGAAGCGCAGACGCTCGAGCAGTGGATTGGTCTGGTCTTTAGCTTGCTCGACCACCCGCCGGTTAAATTCGAGCAGCGAGAGCTCGCGGTTGATGAAGAGCCTTGGGTCGGTGAGATCGATGGCGTTCGCGTCGATGATGGGACTGCTCCGGGACTGGGGTGACAGTACTTAACCATGCGGTCTGCTAAAGTGCGACCGGATTATTTCATCAGTACGGCATGCGGCAACTCATTCCATGCGCAAAGCAGCAACTTCCCCCGCCGGGTCGCGCAAGCGGATCACCTTGGCTGCCAAGGCAGACCCGCACGCGCTCTATGAGCAGTCGGTGCAAGACGCCGGCGCCGAAATTGATTTCGTCGATGCGAGCTTTCTCCAGCTGCGTGGCCGGCACGCACGCAGTCTGCGAGAAGATTTCTGCGGCACGGCGAAGGTGGCCTGCGCTTGGGTCAAGCGGCGCGACGATAACCGCGCCGTCGGGGTTGACCTCGATCCCGCGGTACTGGCGTGGGCGCAGGCGCGCAACGTGGCGCGGTTAAAAACTAGCCAACGCCCCCGCGTGCGGCTGCTGGAAGGCGATGTGCTGAGCACCCGGGGTCGCCCGGTCGACATTCTGCTGGCGATGAATTTCAGCTATTGGCTGTTCAAACGACGCGAAAATCTCCGTGATTATTTTCGCGCCGTCCACCGCAATTTAAAAGCCGACGGGGTGTTTTTTATCGACTGTTATGGCGGTTATGACGCCTTCAAAGTGCTGCGGGAGCGACGCCAGCAGGCGGGTTTTACCTACGTTTGGGAGCAGGCGAGCTACAACCCCATCACCGGGGATCTGACTTGCCACATCCATTTCAATTTTAGCGATGGCTCCAAGCTGCCGCGGGCCTTTGCCTACGACTGGCGCTTGTGGACGCTGCCCGAACTGCAGGAATTGCTGGCGGAAGCCGGGTTTTCGCGCACGCTGGTGTATTGGCAGGGTTGGGACCCCGCAACGGGGGAGGGCAATGGGCAATTTGCCCCCACCGAGACCGCCGCCGCCGATGCCGGATGGCTCGCCTACCTAGCCGCCGTGAAATAGCAGCACCGTCATCTATTCGTCACAATAAGCTGCCGTAATCAAGCGCTGAAATCCTTGCGGAGAATTCCAATGAAAGTCACCCCCCATTTTCTGGCTCCCCTATTGGCGCTAGCCGTGAACGTCTATGCCCAGACGCCTGCCGATGCCATTGACGGCGGTATTCCCGATTACGTCAAAGCCAGCGGTGTTTCGGGCAGCCTGTCCAGCGTGGGCTCCGACACGCTCGCCAACCTCATGACCCTGTGGGGCGAAGAATTCAAGCGGTTCTATCCCAACGTGAACATCCAAATTCAGGCGGCGGGCTCTAGCACCGCGCCGCCGGCGCTGACCGAAGGCACGGCGACCCTAGGGCCGATGAGCCGCCAGATGAAAAGCGAAGAAATCGAGGCTTTCGAAAGCAAGCACGGCTACAAGCCCACCGCGGTGCCAGTGGCCGCGGACGCGCTGGCCATCTACGTGCACAAAGACAACCCGATCGTCGGCCTAGCGCTGCCACAGGTCGACGCGATGTTCTCGGCCACGCGTGCCTGCGGCTATGAGCAAGACCTCAAGACTTGGGGTGAAGTTGGCGTCTCGGGCGATCTGGCGACGCAGCCCATCCAGCTGTTTGGGCGAAATTCCGTGTCCGGCACCTACGGTTATTTCAAGGAGATGGCCCTGTGCAAGGGCGATTTTAAAAACACCGTCAACGAACAACCCGGCTCGGCATCGGTTGTGCAGGGCGTGACAAAATCGCTCAACGGCATCGGCTACTCGGGGTCGGGTTATCGCACTTCCGGCGTGCGTAGCCTGCCCTTGGCCCGCAAAACGGGCGGGGAATTTATCGAGCCCTCCACCGAGAATGCGCTGTCCGGCAAATATGCCCTGGCGCGCTATCTGTACGTCTACGTGAACAAAAATCCCAACGCGCCGCTGGCCCCACTGGAGGGCGAGTTTTTGCGCATGGTGTTGTCGAAGGCCGGACAGCTAGTGGTCGTGAAGGATGGGTACATTGCCCTGCCGTTAAACATCGTCGACAAAGGCCTCGCGATTGTCGGCCCGCCGGCGCCATGACCCGGCTCCCGAGCGCTAGCCGGCTGCGCGCCGGAGCCGGCTAGCGACGTGGGCGCCTCATCACCGCCAGTGGCCAGTCGCGCCGCGACCGCGCAGCGCGGGTGGCGAATGCTGAAAGACCGCCTGTTCGGCTGGGCGATGGCGGTGGGCGGCATCGCGGTGATTGGGGCCCTCCTCGCGCTTTTTCTCTTTCTGCTGTGGGTGATTTTCCCGCTTTTCACACCGGCCAGCCTGATCCCGCTTGCAGCCCCCGCAGCGCGGGTCGAGCCGGCCCTGCACCGCTCCCTGAATGAATATGGCGATCTGGAATTCGTGGTCGCGGCCGACGGCAGCTACCGTTTCGCAGCCGCCGCGACGGGCGCTGAACGCGCCAGTGGTTCGCTGCTGCCACCGGGTCGCGCAGTGCCGGTGCCAGGGTTGACGGGCTACCGCAATCACGGCGTGCTGGCGTTAGGCCTGAGCGACGGGCGGGCGTTGTTGGTAGCGCCCACTTACCGCTCAACTTTCGTCAACAACATTGCCGGCGTTACGCCGTCGCTCAGTTACCCAGCCGGACGCGAGCCCATCACGGTGCTGCCGGCGGGGGCGAAGTTGCGGGCGCTCGCGGCAGCCACGAGCGGCGCTTCCACCACGATTGCGGCGGTTAGCGAGAACGATGAATTAAGCATGGCCTATCTCGCCCCGGCCGCCGGACTCGCGCTTGACCCGGCCAACGTGCCGCTGGAAACCACGCTCACGCTGCTCGGCAAAGTGTCGGGGCCGGTAACACATTTGCTGGTGGACCCCGATCAGCAGGAACTGTATGCCATAACCGCGCGCGGCGAGGTGAGCTTTTTTGATATTCGCGACAAGGCCGCGCCGCGCCTCGTCGAGACCACCCGCGTGGTGCCGAGCGCTGTGACGGTAACCGATGTACGGCTGCTGGCGGGCGGCAACTCCCTGTTGGTGGGCGATAGCCGGGGCTGGGTGTCACAGTGGTTCCCGGCGCGCGACCAGACCAACGCCCGGCATCTGACGCTAATTCGCACGTTCACGGCCTTTGCGACGCCTATTAGCTGGATAGAGCCCGAGTATTTTCGCAAGGGCTTCGTGGCGAGTGACCTTGCGGGTCAGCTGGCTTTCTACCACACCACCTCGGAGCGCACCCTGTTGTTGGCGCCAACAGGTCTGGGCGAGATCGCCTGGCTGGCCATGTCCCCCCGCGCGTCCGCGCTAACGGCCGTTGACACCCTCGGCCAGACCCGCCGGTGGGAGGTGCTCAATCGCCATCCCGAGGTCTCGTGGCACTCGCTGTGGGAGAAGGTCTGGTACGAAGGGCGACAGCAACCGGAATACATCTGGCAGTCGTCGTCGGCGAGCAGCGACTTCGAGCCCAAATTCAGCCTCACGCCCCTGGTTTTCGGGACCCTGAAAGCAGCGTTTTATTCCCTGTTGTTTGCCATTCCCATCGCCATCATGGCCGCGGTCTACACCGCTTATTTCATGCACCCCAGGCTGCGCACGATCATCAAACCCTCGATCGAAATCATGGCGGCGCTCCCCACGGTCATTCTGGGTTTTTTGGCGGGTTTGTGGTTGGCGCCGATCATCGAAAACCATCTGTTGGCGGTGCTGGCGTTAACGCTGCTGTTCCCGCTCAGCGTACTGCTCGCCTCGCTACTCTGGACCTGGTGCCCCGCACGGCTGCGCGCGCTCTTGCGCCCAGGCTACGAAGTGCTGCTGCTGGTCCCGCTGATTTGCGCGGTGCTGGCGCTCTCCATGGCCGCCAGCCAGCCCCTAGAAGCGCTCTGGTTTGGGGGCAGCTTGCCCCGTTGGCTCAACCGTGAGTTTGGCTTTACCTACGAGCAGCGCAACTCACTGGTGGTCGGGATTGCGATGGGCTTTGCCGTCATCCCCAATATTTTTTCCATCAGCGAGGACGCTATCTTTGCCGTGCCGCGCGCCCTGACGACCGGCTCACTCGCGTTGGGCGCCACCCTCTGGCAGACCCTCAGCCGGGTGGTAATGCTGACGGCGAGTTCCGGTATCTTTGCTGCCGTGATGATCGGCCTGGGCCGCGCGGTGGGCGAAACCATGATCGTCCTGATGTCTACCGGCAATACGCCGGTGATGGATTTCAGTATTTTTCAGGGGTTTCGTGCGCTGTCGGCCAATATTGCGGTGGAAATGCCGGAATCAGAGCTCAACGGCACGCACTTTCGGGTCCTGTTTCTGGCCGGTTTCGTGTTGTTCACGACCACTTTTTTCTTTAACACCCTGGCGGAAATAGTCCGCCAGCGACTGCGTCGGCGCTATGGCAACCTCTAGTGACGGCTCGGTGAGCAGTTCGATCAAGACCTGGGTTGGGAGCGGCAGCCCCTGGGTGTGGCTGGCGGCCGGCGCGGTCAGCCTAAGCTTGGTCATGGTCTTCGGAGTCCTTCTGTTAATCGCCAGCAATGGCCTACGGCATTTCTGGCCGGCTGCGGTGGCCCAGATCACCTTCAACCCGGGTGCCGGCGAGCCGCTGCTGGGAGAAATCGCTGATCGCGAGAGCGTAACGGCCGCGCGTGCGCGCGAATCCGGGGGGCGGGTGCCGGCGGGCGCCACGCGGGTTGATCGCCTTCTCATCAAGCGCGGCAACCGCGATATTGGTGGTGAGGATTTCCGTTGGGTCAACGTGCCCGATATTCAAATCATCGACTACCCGGCGGATGCCTACACGGTAGAGCGCCTGGAATGGGGCAATCTCTACGGCCGAATTAAAGCCCTGCGTGAGGGCCGCACGGAGGTGCCGCTCGCCGAACTCTCCGCCCGCCTCGCCCGCGCGGCCGAGCTGCGGGCCGGCATCGACCGCCTTCAGCGGGTCTCCATCGGCGCGGCGAACTACGCCCTCGACGCCGTGCATCGCCGCCAGAAAGCCGAACGTAAAGCGGGCACTCCACCGGGCTCACAGAGCGTGCTCGCGGCCGAGGAACAGGCACTGCGCGCCCGCTATGAGGTGCTCACGACCGAGTTACAGGCCAGCATTACCGCGCTTTCGCGTGACCATCTATTGCTCGAAACCGTCACGGGAGAAACTCGGGAGGTCCCGCTGGCGAAGGTGGTACGGCTCTATGCGCCCAATCACCTGTCTCTGCGCGAACGCCTGAGCCACTACGGCGCGAAGCTGTGGGAATTCATCAGCGCCCAGCCGCGCGAGGCCAATACGGAAGGCGGGGTTTTCCCGGCTATTTTTGGCACCGTGTTGATGGTCATTATGATGTCTGTTTTCATCACTCCTTTGGGGGTGATCACGGCCGTCTACCTCCACGAGTACGCGAAACCCGGCCCCGTGACGAGCGTTATTCGCATCGCGGTCAACAATCTTGCCGGCGTGCCCTCGGTGGTTTACGGGGTATTTGGTTTTGGCTTCTTTGTCTATCTCGTGGGCGGTTCGGTGGACCGCGCTTTTTTTGCCGATGCCCTACCCTCCCCCACTTTCGGTACGCCGGGTATTTTGTGGTCGGCGCTGACGCTCAGTTTACTCACCGTCCCGGTGGTGATCGTGACGACCGAAGAAGGACTCAGCCGCATTCCGCGAGCGCTGCGCGAAGGCAGCCTCGCGCTGGGCGCCACCAAGGCCGAGACGCTCTGGCGGATGGTTTTGCCGATGGCCACGCCCGCGATGATGACGGGGCTAATTTTGGCGGTGGCCCGGGCGGCCGGTGAAGTAGCGCCTCTGATGCTGGTGGGGGTGGTGAAACTTGCGCCGACGCTGCCGCTGGATGGCAATTTCCCGTTTTTGCATCTGGAACGCAAATTCATGCATCTTGGCTTCCATATTTACGACGTAGGATTCCAGAGCCCCAATGTTGAAGCAGCGCGCCCGCTGGTGTATTGCACCGCTTTGCTGCTGATCATTCTCGTCATGTCGTTGAACCTTGCTGCCATTCGGCTCCGAAACAGCTTACGGGAGAAGTACCATGCGGCAGAGTAGCGAGCGGCCAGCTGCCGTCCCCACCAGCCCGCGCCCGGCCGTTGGAGCGGGGACGTCGGGGCGAGATGAGGCAAAGTCGATATTAGGCGCGCTCGCGCCCGCGGTGACGCTCCCCACGCCGGAGTGTTTGGGCATCGAGCATCTCTCGTTGTTCTATGGTGATAAGCAGGCGCTTTTTGATGTCAGTCTGAGTATCCCGGAGAAGCAGGTCACCGCCTTTATCGGCCCTAGCGGTTGCGGCAAGTCTACGCTGCTGCGCTGCTGTAACCGACTCAATGAACTCATCCACGGTGTGCGTACCGAGGGTCAGGTGAAACTGCGGGGCGCGGATATCTACGCGCGCGGCACCGATATTTCAAACCTGCGGCGGCGAGTTGGCATGGTGTTTCAGAAACCGAATCCGTTTCCGAAATCAATTTACGAAAATGTGGCTTACGGCCTGCGCATCCAGGGGATTAAAAACCGGCGTCTGATCGACCGCGCGGTGGAAGAGGCGCTGCGCAGGGCCGCGCTATGGGATGAAGTACGCGACCGGTTACATGACAATGCGCTGGGTCTTTCGGGCGGTCAGCAGCAGCGCTTGGTCATCGCCCGCGCGATCGCGATCGAGCCCGAGGTCCTTCTGCTCGATGAACCCGCTTCGGCTCTCGACCCCATCTCAACGCTGAAAATCGAAGAACTCATCTACCAGCTGAAGGCGAGCTACACTATCGTCATCGTGACCCACAACATGCAGCAGGCCGCGCGGATATCGGATCACACGGCCTTCATGTTTATGGGGAGTCTCGTGGAGTTCGGTTTAACGAAAGACATTTTTACTGCCCCCAAGACGAGGCAGACTGAAGACTACATCACTGGCCGTTACGGATGAGGCCACTCGCCAACACAAGCATGGGAGTAGCGCGATGGCTATGAGTCACACCCAACACATCTCGCAGCAGTTCGATAAAGAGCTGGAGGACCTTCGCGCGCATGTCTTAGCGATGGGCGGGCTGGTCGAAGAACAGCTGTCGAAGGTGCTGGAAGCCATCACGCATCCGAATCTTGAACTGGCCGAACAGGTGGTAGAAGCCGATGCGGTGGTCAACGCGCTGGAGGTGAAAATCGACGCCGAGTGCACCTCCATCCTGATGCGCCGCCAGCCGGCAGCCGGTGACCTCAGGCTGGTGTTAGCGATCAGCAAAGTGATTACCGATCTTGAGCGCATTGGCGACGAGACCAAGAAAGTCGCCCGGGTGATCATCAACATGATCAACACCGGTAGTCCGCGTTCTTATTACCTCGGGGTGTTGTCCCTCGGCCATCATGTCAAACGCTCGCTGCGGGCCGCGCTGGACGCCTTTGCACGCATGAATTCTCGGGCCGCGCTGGCGGCCTCCCGCGAGGACCCTGAAGTAGACCGCGAGACGGAAGCCGTGATGCGCCAGCTCATTACTTACATGATGGAGGACCCCCGTGCTATCCGCGGGGTGCTGGATGCGGTAGTCGCCGTGCGTGCTTTTGAGCGCATTGGCGACCACGCCGCCAATATCTGTGAGAAAGCTATTTATCTGGTGGAAGGCAAAGACGTGCGGCACGTGGCGCTAGACCAAATAGCCCAGGAACTGAATCTCGGGAGCGCCGAGGAAGCCTAAATTGGGCTGCTCGCGGCAGCGGGAGACGGTTGCTCCGGCGAGCCCTCTGGCGCGGCGGTGGGCGCGGCAATCACTACCGCCGGCGGAAAATCGCAGCGAAATAGACTGCCCTTGCCCAAGGTGCTCGTGATGCTCAACTTGGCGGTGTGGCGCAGCAGTACGTGTTTAACGATTGCGAGCCCCAGCCCAACGCCGCCCTCTTCACGGGCACGGCCTGCGTCCGCCCGGTAAAAACGCTCCGTGACGCGGTCTATGTGTTCTGGGCCGATCCCCAGGCCGTTGTCTGCAACCTCAAGGTGCGCGCCGGCCACATCGGCGAACCAACGGATCTCGATGAGCCCCTTCGCCGGGGTGTAGTTCACCGCGTTGAACACCAGATTGGAAAAGGCGCTGGCCAGCTCGGCGTGGGTGCCAGCGATTTGCAGCCGCCCATCAGTCTCTAAGCTAAAACGATGTTCGCGCGCACCGCTGAGCGTCCGGGCCTGTTCCACGATGCCAGCCAATAGTTCGCTCACCGCCACTGGGCTGGGATCTGCAGTGAGGTCCTCGTGTTCGAGCTTGGCAAGCCACAGGAGTTCTTCGATGAGGGCGTGCATGCGATCGGCATGGGTGCTGATTTGTTCTAACGCCGGAATCCATCTCGGCGGCGCTAATTCTCGCTGGTCGAGCAGGGCCTCGAGAAAACCCTTGATGACCGTGATGGGCGTGCGCAGCTCGTGCGATACATTGGCCACAAAGTCGCTGCGGATTTGGGCGGCCCGCTGCAGTTGCGTGACGTCGCGTGCAACGAACAGCCAGCGGTCTTTGCCGTAAGGGGCGAGCAGCACGCTGAGGGTGTGGTTTTCCTCGGTAGGCGAGGAAATCTCGACCGTTCTCCCCGGGGTTTGACCGAGCACGAACTCCTGTAACTTCGGTAAACGCAGGAGGTTCGTAATGCGTTGGTTCATGTCCTCCGGCCAGCGGATGCCCAAAGCCTGGGCCGAAGCCTCGTTGGCCCACATCACCGCACCGCTCAAATCCAGCACCACGGTGGCGTCGGGGAGGGCACGGGTGGCCTGTTGGAATTGTCGCAGATAGTTAGCCAGCTTCTTTTTGCGTTTTTTATGGCGCTCGCGGAGGTAGTCAATTTCCCGCGCCAATTCTAGGAAAACGCCCGCCGGTTCCGGGGGTTCGTGGTTTTTGCTGTGGCGCAGCCAGACGAGCAGTTGGTAGAGATGCCGATGCAGCCAGCCGATGTAGCCGAGCAGGCACACCGCGAGCGTGGCCCAGAATTGTCCGACCAGCAGTCCCACCACAACGGCCAGGAGCAAGAGCAGCGACAACCGCCCAATGTCCCCGCGGGTCATGGCTTAAACCTCCACACGCGATGAATAGGTATTGTCCTCGGTTTAACGTCCTGACCCTGCAGCGCGTGGGGCCGGCCTTCAGGGTGCCTGAGTAGAGAAGCGGTAACCTACGCTGCGTACCGTTTGGATGAGTTCATCGTAACCCACGGGTTCAAGAATTTTACGCAGTCGCCGAATATGCACATCCACCGTGCGTTCTTCGATGTAGTTCTCGTTGCCCCACACGGCATCCAGCAGTTGGCTGCGCGAATAGACCCGCTCGGGATGCGTCGTGAAAAACAGCAACAGCCGAAATTCCGTGGGGCTCAGTTCCAGCGGCTGGCCGGCAACGCTCACCCGATGGGTCTCGCGGTCCAGACGCAGCGCATTCACCGCTATTATATCGGACTCTTTGGTGAGGTTGACCCGGCGCAGCAGGGCGCGCACACGCGCCAGAAGCTCGCGGGTAGAAAACGGTTTGGTGATGTAGTCGTCGGCCCCGCTGTCGAGCCCTTTGATTTTTTCGGGCTCCTCGGCCCTTGCCGTGAGCATGATCACGGGGATCTCGTTGGTGCGGGGGTCGCGTTTCAGGCGGCGAGCGAAGTCTAGGCCACTGATGCCGGGCAGCATCCAGTCGAGAAGAATGAGGTCGGGGCGCCGCAGGTTCAAGGCTTTTTGCGCCGCCTCAATGTCGGCGGCTTCCACGCAGGTGTAGCCGTCGCCGGCGAGCGTGAAGCAGAGCATCTGGCGGATGCCCGGCTCATCATCGACGATCAGAATTTGGCCGCTCATGACGAATGTATATCCTACGTCCGGATGACACGCCAGCCAGTAAGCAACATGAATATGACAAGTCCGTGAAATTCGCCCGGCTGAGCCACGCTAGTTTTTAACGTCAGGAGAAATTCCTGATGGCAAGCAAGCCGGCGGCCTGAGTCCGCCATGGCGACGCCCAGAGGGCTCTTGTAAGCTCTTTTTAGCCTGTCGCTGGGCTGGCGGCAGGTGTTCAAGGAAGAAACAGTAAATCAACATGGAGAATGACTATGCAAAAGTTGACCCAATATCTGGGCGCCCTGCTACTGGGTTGCGTCCTCAACGGGGCGGTGGCCGACCCTATCGACATCAACTCGGCGGACGCACAGGTGCTCGCCGACACCATGACGGGCGTCGGCCCGGCGAAAGCCGAAGCCATCGTCGCCTACCGTAAAGAAAACGGCCCGTTTAAGAGCGTGGACGACCTAGCCTTAATCAAGGGCATCGGTGAGGCCACCCTCGATAAAAACCGTGAAAAGCTCACCGTAGCGGCGCCCGCCAAGTAAGCGCAGCGGCCTAGCGCGGATTCGCGCTCACGCCGGCCCGGGCTCTCCGTGGCCGGCTTTTTTTGCGCTTGAGCAGTGCCTACGGTATTCTCGGGCCGCTCACGATTTCGCAAAAAAATCAGCTACCTATCCTTATTTAAACGCGACGCTGGCCGAAGGCCTAGTGTGCGTCACTCAGTCGGTTGCCATGCAAGAACGATACAACCCCGTTGAACTCGAGCCACAAGCCCAAGCCCGCTGGGCCGAGGGTCGCGTGTTTGCGGCGCTCGAGGACCCCACGCGCGAGAAATTCTACTGCCTGTGCATGTTTCCCTACCCCAGTGGTCGCCTGCATATGGGGCACGTGCGCAATTACACCATCGGGGATGTCATTGCCCGCTATCAGCGCATGTTGGGCAAGAACGTCTTGCATCCCATGGGCTGGGACGCGTTTGGCTTGCCGGCGGAAAACGCCGCCATCGAAAACAATATCCCGCCCGCGCGTTGGACCCGCTCCAACATCGACTACATGCGCGCGCAACTCCAGCGGTTGGGATTTTCCTACGACTGGGACCGTGAACTGGCCACCTGCGATCCCGATTATTACCGCTGGGAACAATGGTTTTTCCTGCGGCTTTACGCGCGCGATTTGGTGTATCGCAAAACGGCGGTGGTCAACTGGGACCCAATTGACCACACGGTATTGGCCAACGAGCAGGTCATCGATGGCCGCGGCTGGCGCTCCGGGGCGCTGGTAGAGCGCCGCGAAATTCCGCAGTGGTTTGTGCGCATCACCGCCTATGCGGAAGAACTGCTGCGCGATCTGGATCGGCTGGAAGAATGGCCAGAGGCCGTCAAGACCATGCAGCGGAACTGGATTGGGCGCTCCGAAGGGCTGCAAATTCGCTTCGCACTCGCCGATGGCAGCGGCGATCTTGAGGTGTTTACTACCCGCCCAGATACCCTCCTTGGCGCGACCTATATGGCGGTTGCACCCGAACACCCGGTGGCGCGCCGGGCGGCGCTTGGTAACCCGGCGCTGGCGGAGTTTCTGGCGTCGTGCGCGCAGATGTCCACGTCCGAAGCAGTCCTCGAGAAGTTGGACAAACGTGGCATGCCACTTGGCGTGGCAGTACTGCACCCGCTAACCGGCGCGCAATTGCCGGTGTGGGTCGCTAATTTTGTGCTGATGAGCTACGGCACCGGTGCGGTGATGTCCGTGCCCGGACACGACGATCGCGACTTTGAATTCGCCCACCGCTATGACCTACCCATCACCCAGGTCATCCAACCCGCCGATGGCCGGGTGATTAGTCTGGAGAGCGCCGCCTATCCGGAGAAAGGCGTGCTCTGCCACAGCGGGGAATACGACGGCCTGGATTTCGCGGGCGCCTTCAACGCCATCGCGACGCGCTTGGTGGCCGAGGGACGCGCCGAGCGTCATGTTCAGTACCGCCTGCGCGACTGGCTGGTATCCCGCCAGCGCTACTGGGGTTGCCCGATTCCCGTGCTCTACTCGCCCGACGGCAGCCTCACCCCAGAAACCGACGCCCGCTTGCCGGTGCGCCTGCCCGAAGACGTGGACTGGCGCGGCGTGAGCTCGCCACTCAAGCACATGCCGGCTTTTATGGCGGCGAGCCTGCCAGACTCCGGCCTCCCGGCGGCGCGCGAGACCGATACCTTCGATACTTTTTTCGAGTCCTCTTGGTATTTCGCGCGGTTCTGCTGCCCGGACAGCGAGAACGCCATGGTGGACGAGCGCGCCCGCTACTGGATGCCGGTAGACCTTTACATCGGTGGCATTGAACACGCCGTGCTGCATCTGCTGTACGCCCGTTTTTTCCATAAGCTGATGCGCGATAGCGGGCTGGCCGTGGCAGACGAGCCTTTTAAGCGTCTGCTCACGCAGGGCATGGTGTGCAAAGAGACTTACTTCCGCGAGGCGACGAACGGCACGAAGACCTACTACAACCCCGAATCGGTGGACGTCGAAACCGACGATAAGGGCCGCGCGCTGCGCGCGAAGTTGCTGACCGACGGCCAGCCGGTTGAGATTGGACCGGTCGAGAAGATGTCGAAATCCAAAAACAACGGCATCGATCCGCAAACGCTAATTGATCGCTATGGCGCGGACACCGTGCGCCTCTACACGATGTTTGCAGCCCCGCCCGAGCAGAGTCTGGAATGGTCAGACAGCGCGGTGGAAGGCGCCTTCCGCTTTTTGCGCGGCCTGTGGCGGCTGACCTATGAACACGTGAATTTTGGCCCCGTGGTGCCGGTGGCAGCGGGGGCGCTAACGCCTGAACTGCAAACCCTGCGCCGCAAAATTCACGAAACCATCGCCAAAGTGACCGACGACGTCGCGCGCCGCTACAAGTTCAATACCGCGATCGCCGCGGTCATGGAGTTGGTCAACGCGCTGGTGAAAAGCGGCCACGCAACGCCGGGCGCGCGCCGCGTGATGCAAGAGGGGCTGGAGGCCTGCACGCTGCTGCTCGCACCCATCGTGCCGCATTGCACAGAAAGCCTGTGGGCCGCGCTAGGCCACGCTGACGCACTGGCCACCGCGCCGTGGCCGGTGGCCGACCCGGCCGCCTTGGTGCGCGCGGCGGTCGAGGTGGTCGTGCAGGTGAATGGCCGCAAGCGCGCCAACATTACCTTGCCGGTGGATGCCAGCAACGAACTGGCCGAACACACTGCGCTGGCCGAGGAGAACGTCGCGCGCTTCTTGGTGGGCCAAACCGTGCGTAAGGTCATTGTGGTCCCCGGGCGTTTGGTCAACGTGGTGGCGAGCTAGGGTCGGTGCCGACGCGTCGCCAACTGCTGAAGCTAGGCTTGGGCGCGAGTGCGGCCACCTGGCTCGCGGGGTGTGGTGGCTGGTATTTGCGCGGTGTCCGCAAGACCGCCCTCACCGGCAAACGCTTCTTCGTGACACCCCTGCCCTCGGGCTATCTGTATAGCTATTTCGTGTCGGAACTCACTTACGTGGGCATTAGCATCGTGGGGGACGCCGCGCAGGCCGATGCCATCGTGACCCTCTCCCACGAATCCTTCGACCGCCGCACGCTGTCCGTCGACCCTAGTACGGGTAAGGTTCGCGAAATCGAACTGGGTCTGCAGGTGCAGCTAGAGGTCCGCGCTGGCGACGGCTCGCTGCTTTTGGCGCCCGAAAAATTCACTTGGTATCAGGATTTCGTCTTCGACGAATTCTCGGTTCTGGGCACCGAAGAGGTGGAACTGAACTCCCGCATCCAGCTGGAAAAAGACGCTTCGCGTTCCCTCGCGCTCCGGATGGAGACCCTTAAATTCAAGGCGTCCCCGGTTGATCATTAAACCGGAGCGCCTCGCGGCGGCGCTGGCGCGTCCGCCCCTCGCGCCGCTGTTTTTGATTTTTGGCGAGGAGCCGCTGCAACGCATCGAAAGCGCAGACGCCATCCGCCTCGCCGCCCGGGCCGCCGGCGCCGAGGAGCGCTTGCGCTTTGATGCCGTGACCGGGATCAATTGGGACGCTCTCCACGCGGAAACCCAGAGCTTGTCCTTATTCTGTGCGCGGCGCGTGATTGAAATTGAACTGGGCAAAAAAAAACCCGATGCGCCCGCCGAGAGTTTTCTCAAAGCCCTCGCCAGTGCCCCCGAGGGGGAAGACATTTTCATCATCAGCGCCGAAGCGCTGAGCCGCGATGATGAAAAAAAAGACTGGTTTGCAGGGCTCGCTGCCCGCGGCGTGGTGGTGCCTTGCCGCCTCCCCGAAGGGGCAGCGTTCCACCACTGGCTGGACGCGCGCGCGCGCGCCCACGGCCGCGAACTCGCGGCCCCTGCCGCCGACCTACTCGCGGCCCGCACCGAGGGTAATCTGCTGGCCGCCGCGCAGGAAATCGACTTGCTGCTGTTGTTGGTCGACGCGCCGGTGATCACCTTGGAGCATGCGCTGGCGGCGGTAACAGACAGTGCCCGCTATGATGTTTACAAGGTCGTGGACAGCGCGCTGGCGGGTGACGCGGCCCGCGCGGTGCGCATGCTGCGTGGGGTGCGTGAGGAAGGCGCTGAACCGGTGGTCATTAGTTGGTCGGCGGGGCGTGAACTGCGCCTGCTGTCGCGCGTGCAGTCGGCGTCCAGCGTGGAGGCCGGTTTCGCGACCGAGCGGGTCTGGCAAACCAGACAAGCACTTTTGCGCCGAGCGCTGCAACGGCTGTCGCCGCGGCAAGTGCAAACGCTGCTGCGCGACAGCGTGCGCATCGATTGGATGGTCAAGGGGATGGACACCGGTGAGCCTTGGGAGGAACTGGAGTCCCTGTTGATTGCGCTGGCCGGCGGACCGTGGCTGGGCGCACTGGGTGACACGCTGAGGACTGCGAGGTAACGCACAATGATGGATGAATCACTCATCGCCGGGTATCTGCGCGAGGTCGGTGCGGCGGCGCGCGCCGCCGCCGTGACCCTGGCGAATGCCGCCACCGCCGCTAAAAACGCCGCCCTGTTGGCGATCGCCGTGCGCATCGAAGCGGAAGCCGCCGGCATTCTGGCGGCGAATGAGCGCGATTTAGCGGCCGCCGCCGCGCTGGACGCCGCGCTGCTGGACCGTCTGACGCTGACGCCCGCGCGGGTGGCGGCGATGGCCTTGGGCCTGCGTGAAGTGGCGGCACTGGCCGACCCCATCGGCACCCTGACCGACCTCGCCTATCGCCCCAGTGGGATTCAGGTAGGGCGGATGCGGGTGCCGCTCGGGGTGGTGGGGATAATCTACGAGGCGCGACCCAATGTGACCGCTGATGCCGCGGCGCTGTGCTTGAAGTCCGGTAACGCCGCGATATTGCGCGGCGGTTCAGAGGCCTATCACGCGAATCAGGCGATCGCGGCCTGCGTGCAGGCGGGGCTGGCGGACGTGGGTTTGCCGCCCACCGCGGTGCAAGTGATCGCAACGACCGACCGCGCAGCCGTGGGCGAGATGTTGGCGCATCCCGAATACATCGACGTCATCGTCCCGCGCGGCGGCAAAGGACTCATCGAGCGAGTCACGCGCGAGGCGCGCATGCCGGTCATCAAACACCTGGATGGCGTGTGTCACGTTTACATCGACGCCGACGCCGATATCGACAAAGCCATCGCCATCGCCCACAACGCGAAGTGCCAGCGCTACGGCACGTGCAACACCATGGAGACCTTGCTGGTCGACCGAGCCATCGCCGCCCGGGTGTTGCCGCCGCTGCTGGCACGCTACCGGGCGTCGGGGGTTGAATTACGTGGCTGTGCCGCGACGCGGGCAATCGACGGCCAGGTGCTCATCGCCACCGAACAAGACTGGTACGAGGAATATTTGGCACCCATCCTCGCGATCCGCCTCGTCGAGGGGCTAGACCAAGCCATCGCCCACATTCGGCAATATGGCTCCCAGCACACCGATGCCATCGTGACCGAGCACGTCTCGCGGGCGCGGCGTTTCATCGCGGAAGTCGACTCCAGTTCGGTGATGGTCAACGCCTCCACCCGCTTTGCCGATGGTTTTGAATACGGCCTCGGGGCCGAAATTGGGATCAGCACCGATAAATTTCACGCGCGCGGACCGGTGGGCCTAGAGGGCCTGACCTCGCAAAAATGGGTGGTGATTGGCGATGGTCACGTGCGCACCTGAGCGCGTCGCGGGCGCGCTGAACTCGGCCATCGGCATTCTGGGTGGGACCTTCGACCCGGTGCACCACGGCCACCTGCGTTTGGCGCTCGAGGTGCGCGAGGCGCTGGGGCTCGCCGAAGTACGGCTCATTCCTACCGCGAGCAGCCACCTGCGCGCCACGGCCGTGGCCCGCGCCGAGCAGCGTTTGGCGATGCTGGAACGAGCCGTTGTGCCGGGCTTGGTGGTGGACGCTCGGGAGCTAGCACGGGGCGGGTGCAGCTATACGATCGACACCCTGATTTCCCTGCGGCAGCAGTTTCCCACCAGCCCGCTGTGTTTCATTTTGGGTGCGGACGCCTGGAATGCGCTGCCGCTGTGGCATCGCTGGCGAGAATTATTGGACTACGCGCATTTGGTGGTGGCGACCCGGCCGGGCGTGAGTCTGGGCGCAATCCCCGAATTGGCGCGCGCGCAGACCACCGATTTTGGCCGATTAACGACGACCCCGGCCGGCTGCGTAGGCTGGTTGTCCATCCCGTTGTTGCCCATCTCCGCCACCGATCTGCGCGCGCGTCGCCGGGCCGGTCAGTGTTTGGATGCCCTCACACCGCCCGCAGTGGTGGCGTTTATTACGGCTCAGGGGCTTTATCTGGCGCCATAAGTGTGCGCCGCGGTTGTGTGCGGCGGCGCTGACGGCCACAATGCGGCCGATGGCAGTAACACCCCGAAAACTTCTCGATGTCGTCACAGCTGCGCTGGACGATGGCAAGGCCGAGGACGTCAAAGTCCTCGACGTCCGTAAACTCACCTCGATCGCCGACTTCATGGTCGTTGCCACCGGCCGCTCCTCGCGCCAGGTGAAGGCACTGGCCGACCGCGTGGTGGAAGCTGCGCGTAAACGCAAAGTACGGCCCATCGGCACCGAAGGCGAAGAAACCTCCGAGTGGGTGCTGGTCGATTTGGGCGATGTCATCGTCCACCTCATGCAGCCAGAAACCCGCGGCTTCTACCAGCTGGAAAAGCTGTGGGAAATCCCCAAGCGGCTGCGCGCCACCGAGCCGCCGGCGGCCTAAACGCCGGCCCCGCAGCATGCGTGTGCAGGTGTACTGCGTGGCGCGAAAGCCACCGGCGTGGGCCACGCAGGCCGGCGCGGAATACCTCAAACGTCTAACCGGCGCCCTCACCATCCGCACGCGCGACTTCACCCCGCACACCGGGGCCGCAGGCGTGGACCAGCAACGCGAACGAGAAGGCCAAGCCGTGCTCAAAGCGCTGCCCAGCGAGGCCTGGCTGGTGGCGCTGGACGAACGTGGCGCCGACTGGTCGACGGTGCAACTGGCGGCGCGGCTGGAGGCTTGGCGGGCGCGCGGTGGCGAGGTGGTGTTGGCCATTGGTGGTGCGGAAGGTCACGCACCGACCCTGCGCGCGGCGGCGCACGAAGTTTGGTCACTCTCCAAGCTCACCTTGCCCCACGCACTGGTGCGGGTCATCGTGCTGGAACAACTCTACCGGGCATGGACCGTGCTCAATCATCACCCCTATCACCGCGCATGAGCGGGGTGGCGCTGTGCCTCGCCTCGCGTTCGCCACGGCGGGCCGAGTTACTGCGCACGCTGGGGGTGTCTTTCCAGATTATCGACGGCGAGGTAGACGAGTCGCGACGGTTGGGCGAAGCCGCGCCGGTCTATGTGGCGCGCTTGGCGCAGGCGAAGGCGCTGGCCGGGCAGCGTGCCGCAGCGCCCGGTGCCCGGGTGCTGGCCGCGGATACGACGGTGGTGGTCGGCGGCGAAATTCTCGGTAAACCGCTGGACCGGCCGGACGGTCTGCGCATGCTCAGCCGGCTCGCGGGCGTTTGGCACGAGGTGTACACGGCGGTGGTGCTGCGGCCACCGGTAGGCGCCCCCTACGCCTGCACCGTGGCAACCCGCGTGCGCTTTCGGGCGCTGCGCCAGCAAGACATTGAGGCCTATTGGGCCAGCGGCGAGCCGGCGGACAAAGCCGGCGCGTATGGCATTCAAGGTCTGGGTGGGGCGTTGGTCGATCGGATCGAGGGCAGCTATTCCAACGTCGTGGGTCTGCCGCTGGCCGAAACCCTACAGCTCTTGACCGCCGCGGGGGTTGCCCACGCGCTTGACCCAAGTCCCTCGCCCGGGCGCTAGGCGTTGGGGATCGGCAGGACGCCGGTCAGCGAGGCCCGCGCGGAGATTTCAAACCAATTGCCGTCTGGGTCGGCCACGAAGGCGTAGCGCGCGACCGTCCCCAAGCTCACCGGGGCCTGCACCAAGCGCCCGCCGCGCGCCACGATGCCCGCGCAGGCCTCATCGGCATCAAAAATCTGCACCGTGAGATAGCGATAGCCGGGGGCGATGAAGTCGTTGAACGGCTGCCCACCCGGCCCCTTCTCGATGACCAGCAGGGTATCCCCGCAGCGCGCGGTATTCGGTCCGGCCTCCTCAAATTCCATCGCATGCAGATAAAAATCCAGCATCCGTGCGGGCTCCGGGGTGCTCACCGTGATGGCGATACCCACCACGCCCTCGCTGCCCGTGGGCACCAAGCGCACGCGACCACCACCGGGATGCCGACCTTCCCAGGGGGTTTGCTCGGCGCGTGCAATGGTGACCCCGACGTAGCCCGAGGCCGGCCAGTCGGGCAGGGCACCTTCAAAGTGATTCACTTTGATGACCGAGTTGTGCGCATCGTAGCGATGCTGCACCCAGCCTTCCCGTAAGGTCAGTTCGTGGTCTAAGCGCAGGCCCACGACCTCGCCCCAAAAAGTGCGCTGGGCGTTGATATCTGCGGTAAACAACCCAAGGTCGAGATGTTGTTTGGCAAGTTTCATCGGCAGGCCTCCTAATCTGGCAGAAAATCGACGGCGTGGGTGTCCAGCGCCTGCAGCGCGGCGCCAATGGTCATGTGCATCAGCATGGCGTCGCCACGGTCGGTGCGCTTGACGATGAGCGTGGCGGCGAGGGCCACGGCGATCGCCGCAAAGCTGTAGTGGCGATAGTCATTTAGCAGATGCTCGAAGGTGTAGTGCTCGACCCCCCGGGCCAGTAGTTCGGTGTGATACTCGCGCAGCAGCACCTCCTCATGTTGCACGCGCAGCTCGCGTGGCAGCGCCCCGCCGAGGAAATACGCCAAATCCATGCCCGTGCCGAGAAAGCCGCAGGTCTGCCAGTCCACCACCGCCACGCGTTCGCCGGTGGTGCTGAACATCATGTTGTCGGGTCGAAAATCGTTATGCGAGAAACATTTCGGGAATTCGCGTGGGCGGTTCCACCACGCGTGGTTGCGCACATACTTGGCACACACCGCCATGACCTCAGGACTCAGCCAGCCCGGGTAGTTTTTCTGGACGTGGTCCCAGCTTTGTTCGATGAGTTCGGTGGTGTAATAGCCTTGCGCCCCGGCAGGCACGTAGCACCAGTCTTGTTGGCTGAGCTGGGTGTCATTCCAGAACGAGGCGTGGAGTCTGGCGGCTTCGCTCAAGGCGGCGCGCGCCTCGGCCAGCGTGCAGCCGCGCATTTGGTCACCCTGTTGGGCCGGGGCCAAATCCTCTAACAGCAGGGTGAAATCGTTGCTCACCGGATCGAGCTCTGCGACATACACCGCCGGCGTGCGAATGCCGGCGCGATGCGCGAGTTCGCGGTAAAACATGACCTCGGCTTTGTAAAAGCCCATTTCACGGCCGGATTTGCGGGCCACTTCGTTGGGCGACGCAAATTTACCCACCAGCGTGGCGGGTGCATCGGGTGGCACAGTTCCGTGGTAGTGCAGAAAAAAACGCCGCGTTTCGCCGAGCTGTCCGGTGCCCACGTTCTCGCTGTCGAGGCGGCTTACGCGCGCGTCGATGCCCCTTTGTTGCAGCGCCTGAGTGAGCCACGCCGGGGTGACCTCCGCAGGCGACACAATCGCCATCCTTTCACGCATATCCACCCGCTCCCGCTAGTGCAGACTACCCGTCTGCTCGTTTTGCTTGGATTGTTTAACGAGAACCGGCGCCCCGCGGGCCCAATCTTAAGCGCCTGAGGGGGTGATAAAAAGAGGTCGGAGCGGGTCGCGGGGGGCGCTTCGTCCACGGTGCAAAATAGACCATTGCGGCGTGGTTCGCCGCCAGCCGTGAGCGTCGTCGCGCGGCGCGTGCCCCGGCGCGGGCGGGCGTCAGATGTCTGCGAGCGCCGCGGCGTGACGCGCTGCGATCCCGTGCCAGTGGTAGTGCTGATGGGTGTACTGCGCGCCGCGTGCCCCCAAGTCGTGACGCGCTGCGATCCCGTGCCAGTGGTAGTGCTGATGGGTGTACTGCGCGCCGTGTGCCCCCAAGTCGTGACGCGCCTGCGATCCCGTGCCAGTGGTAGTGCTGATGGGTGTACTGCGCGGCGTGTGCCCCCAAGTCGTGACGCGCCTGCGGATCGGCCAGCAGTGCGTTGAGGGTCGCGATCCAGCGCGCGGCCGCGGGGGCGACCAACAAGCCGTTCTCGTTGGGGGTAATGGCGTCGAGTAAACCCTCCAACGCCGCCGCCACCACCGGGCGACCACACCCCGCGGCTTCGAGCACGGCAATCCCAAAACCTTCCATGTCCCCAGGCACCGGAATGTTGGGCTGCACGAACACATCCACGGTGTTGAGGAGGAGGTTGCGCGTGGCGTCACTCACTGGCCCAAGCAGGAGCACCCGGCCTTGGAGGTTGGTATCACGGATGGCGCTCTGAATCTCGGCGAAGGCCGGGCCGGCACCGGCGAGGACATACAGCGTATTGGGCGCTAGTTGGGGGAGCACTTCACGGATGAACCACGCCGCGCCTTTGCGTCGCGCCAGCCGTCCGGCAGTCAATAGCACGTGCGTGTGCGCAACATCTCGACCCAAGCACCGGGCCAAGTCTTCGCGCGCGTCGCTGCCGGCCAGCGTTTCGGTCTCGATTCCGTTCGGGATCACCGTTATCGCGGCGGCGGCCAAGCCGTGCGCCAACGCGTGGTGGCGCGTTGGTGCGCTGACCGCGATGAGTCCATCTAGGGCCGGCAGAAAACGCCGCACCCACAGGCGCTGATACCAGCGCGCAGGCCAGATCAAATCTAGCCCGTGGACCACGCACACGACCTTTTGGCGTGGTTGTAGGCGCTTGATAATCCAGCCGGTAATGGCCAGCACGCCGTCGCCGAGCAACACGACGTCGTAACGTGGCCGGGCAACTAGCGCAAAGAGTGTGGCGAACGGTAGGAACCAGGGCAGCGCCCGTTTGCCCCGGCGATTAGCGAGCGTCCTCTCGGCGGCATAGTGCGGCAGCTACACGGACAGCGCGTGGTTGTGGTTTTCGATCCCGCCCACCCCGGGGGCACGGGCGCGGCTAATCAAGAGCACTCTCATGGGGTTTTGGCGTGGCCGCTGCGCGATGCCAGCCAGCTTGCCCGCGCCCGCAATCACCCGCAAGCTGCACGGACCGTCGCGCCTGTTGCCGGGTTTTGCAACACGGTGCGCGCCCACAATGCAGCACGAGAAAGCACGGAGGTTTTATGCAATTTGGCCTCGGCGTCAGCACGCACATCAACAACTGGGACATCATTCGCTACGCGGAAGAACTCGGCTACGACCGGGCATGGGTGGGCGATTCCCAAATGCTCTGGTCGGATTGCTACGCCACCATGGCGCTCGCGGCGCACCACACCCGGCGCATCGCCATTGGTACCGGGGTTTCTATCACGGGTACGCGCATCGCACCGGTGACAGCGCATTCCATCGCCAGCATCAACGCGCTGGCGCCGGGACGGGTATTCCTAGGTCTGGGCACCGGGCATACGGCGATGCGGGTGATGGGCCAAGACCCGATGCGGGTCGGGGAATTCCGCGAATATCTGCGCGTGGTGCGGGCGCTGCTGGACGGCGAGGCCGTGAACTACACCTATCACGGCGAAACGCGCGAAATTCAGTTTCTGCACCGCGAGCGGCGCTTCATCGATTTGGACAACCGGATCCCCATTTACGTCGCGGCCAACGGGCCGAAAGCCCTAGAAGCCACCGGCGCTTTTGGCGATGGCTGGATCACGGTCGGCGGCGAGCCGGAGGTCGTCGAGCCCAAGCTCGCGGCCATCGAGCGCGGCGCCGCCAAAGCGGGCCGCACGCTACCGCCTGATTTTCACACCGCGTTCATCGCCACGAGTTGCGTGCTGCGGCCGGGCGACCGCCTGAGTGACGAGCGCATCATCGATGAAACCGGCAGTTGGGTTGCCTGCGAGTTGCACTTTTTCTATGAGGTCTGGAAAGACAACGGCTGTAACGATGCCATCATTCCGCCGCATTTTCAGGGGATCTGGCCCGAGTACCTCGCGCACGTGCAGGCCATGAGCCTGCCGGAAAATGCGCGTTTCCGGCAGATTCATGATGGCCATTTGGTGTACTTGAACCCGGCCGAACGGCGCTTTATCACGCCGGCTGCCATCCAAGCGAGCGCGTTGGTCGGCGAGCCAGACGAACTCATCGAACACATCCAACGCCTGGAAGCTGGCGGCATCAAAGAACTAGACCTGTGGCCACCGATGGATTGCGAGCGCAAAGTGCTGCGAGATTTTGCGGAGTACGTCATGCCGGCATTTCGCTGACCGGGGCGCGTGCCGCTGGCGGTGGTCTAGCTAGCCGCCAGCGGCCCTTAAACAAGCGCTCGCGCGCGACCGCGCGACGCCACTTCGTTCAGGTCAGCTGGCGCAGCGAGTCTGCCAAGCTGGCGAGCGTGCGTTCGACATCCTGCAGCTTGTCGAGGCCAAACAGACCAATCCGAAAACTGCGGAAATCAGCCGGCTCGTCAAGTTGCAGCGGGACCCCGGCGGCAATTTGCAGACCCGTGGCCATAAATTTTTTGCCATTGTGGATGTCTGGATCCTCGGTGTAGCTCACCACCACGCAAGGCGCTTGAAAGCCGGGGGCCGCCACGCTGGCGTAGCCTTGGCTCTCGATCAGTGCCCGCACGCGCTCGCCCAGCGCCAGCTGTTGGGTTTTTAAGCGCTCAAAACCGTAAACCTCGGCCTCGTGCATGGCCGCCGCTAACTGCCGCAGCCCGTCGGTGGGCAGGGTGGCATGGTAGGCGTGGCCGCCGTTCTCGTAGGTTTCCATGATGGCCAGCCATTTGCGGAGATCGCAGGCGTAACTGGTGCTGGTGGTGTCGTCGATCCGTGCGCGTGCGCGCTCGCTCAACATCACGAGCGCCGCACAGGGCGTGCTGCTCCAGCCTTTTTGCGGCGCGCTGATGAGGACATCCACGGCGCACGCCACCATGTCGATCCACAACGCGCCGGAGGCGATGCAATCCAACACAAACAAACCGCCCACTTCGCGTACGGCGGTGCCCACCGCCTGCAGATACTCAGGCGGCAGCAACATGCCGGCCGATGTTTCGACGTGTGGTGCGCACACGATTTCGGGTTTTTGCGCGTGGATGGCGGCCACCACCTCCTCGATAGGGGGCGGGGCGAACGGTGCGCGTGTCCCACCGGCACCGACCTGCCGGGCCTTGAGCACACTGCAGGCCGCCGGGATATTTCCCAGTTCAAAAATCTGCGTCCAGCGATAGCTGAACCAGCCGTTGCGGATCACGAGACAGCGGCGCCCGGTGGCGAACTGGCGCGCCACGGCCTCCATACCAAAAGTCCCGCTGCCCGGCACCACCACCGCACTGTGGGCGTGATAAACCGCCTTGAGTACGCGTGAGACTTCTTGCATCACTCCCTGAAAATTGCGCGACATGTGATTCATCGCACGGTCGGTGTAGACGACTGAATATTCGAGCAGGCCGCCGGGGTCGATCGCAGAGTGCAGCGCAGTCATAGGTTTTTCTGCCTCAATGAAACATCGGAAGGGGAGGGTGAGCCGCTACGCGGTAGTGGCGCGACGCTAGCATTTTGGGCGTCTCGCGCCTAGGTAATGGTCGCACGGGTAACGCAAAAAAAGCCCCGCACAGGGCCGGGCTTTGAAGGTTTGCGCTGAGCACGGGACGCTTAGAGCAGTGGCACCAACAGCAGCGCCACGATATTGATGATTTTGATCAGCGGATTGATGGCTGGGCCGGCGGTGTCCTTGTAGGGATCGCCAACGGTGTCGCCGGTTACCGCGGCTTTGTGGGCGTCAGAGCCCTTGCCGCCGTGGTGGCCTTCCTCAATGTATTTTTTGGCGTTATCCCATGCCCCGCCGCCGGTGCACATCGAGATGGCCACAAACAGGCCGGTCACGATAGTGCCCATCAACATCCCGCCGAGGGCCATCCGCGCAGCCTCAGGGCCCATCGCGAAACGCATGACGTAAGCCAGCGCCACTGGCGTGAGCACGGGCAGGATGGAGGGGACGATCATTTCGCGGATCGCAGATTGGGTCAGCAGGTCGACGGCGCGGCTGTAATCCGGCTTGGTCGTACCCTCCATGATCCCTTTGATCTCACGAAACTGACGCCGCACTTCCACCACCACCGAACCCGCTGCGCGACCCACCGCCTCCATCGCCATGGCGGCGAAGAGATACGGGATGAGACCGCCCACGAACAAGCCGATGATTACCGCCGGCTGGTCGAGACCGAAGGTCACGAGTTTGCCCTGCGCATCCAGGCTGTGGGTGAAGTCGGCAAACAGCACGAGGGCCGCCAGACCAGCAGACCCAATGGCGTAGCCCTTGGTGACGGCCTTGGTGGTGTTCCCCACGGCGTCTAGCGGGTCGGTGATATTGCGGATTTCCGGGCCTAGTTCCGCCATTTCAGCGATGCCGCCGGCGTTGTCGGTAATCGGGCCGTAGGCGTCTAGCGCCACGATGATGCCCGCCATGGACAGCATGGAGGTGGCCGCAACCGCAATGCCAAATAGTCCGTTTAAGGTAAAGGACGCCCAGATGGCGACGCACACGAACAGCACCGGCCAAGCGGTAGATTTCATCGACACGGCGATGCCGGCAATGATATTGGTGGCGTGCCCCGTTTCGGAGGCGGCGGCCACATACCGTACCGGCTTGAATTCTGTGCCGGTGTAGTACTCGGTGATCCACACCAAGGCTGCCGTGAGGCCCAGGCCCACGAGCGCGCAGCCAAAGATGTTCATGACCGAAACGCCTTCAATGCCACCGAACATCCAGTTGGTGACCGGATAGAAAGCCGCCCCGGCGATCACGCCCGCCACGATGAGGCCGCGGTACAGGGCGTTCATGATTTTGCCGCCATCGGAGGCTTTCACGAACAGCGAACCGACGACCGAGGCGATGATGGACACCCCGCCCAGCACCAATGGATAGAGCACCGCGTTCACGCCCACGTTTTTCATCACCAAGTCGCCCAAGAGCATGGTGGCGATGATGGTTACCGCGTAGGTTTCGAACAGGTCGGCGGCCATGCCAGCGCAGTCGCCCACGTTGTCACCCACGTTGTCGGCGATAACGGCCGGGTTGCGCGGGTCATCCTCCGGAATGCCGGCTTCGACTTTACCCACGAGGTCGGCGCCAACGTCCGCACCTTTGGTGAAAATACCACCGCCCAGACGGGCAAAAATGGAGATTAGCGAGCTACCGAACGCCAGTCCCACCAACGGGTGCAAGTTCACCGATTCCCCGACGGGCGTGATGGAGGTGAGGTAGGCGTAGTAACCGGTAACGCCCATCAGCCCTAGACCAACCACCAGCATGCCGGTGATGGAGCCACCGCGAAAGGCAACCTGCAGGGCGGCGTTGAGGCCGTTCCGAGCAGCTTCGGCGGTGCGTAAATTGGCCCGCACGGAGATATTCATCCCGATAAAGCCCGCCGCACCTGAGAGCACTGCGCCGAGCACAAAGCCGAGCGCGGTGTTGAGGTCGAGAAACACGGCGATGATAGTGGTCAGGATGACGCCAACGATGGCGATGGTCCGGTATTGGCGATTGAGATACGCCGAGGCCCCTTGCTGGATAGCTGCAGCGATTTCGCGCATGCGCTCGTTGCCTTGCGGCTGGCTAAGGATCCAGCTGCGAGACCACAGCCCATAGGCAATTGCGAAGAGCGCGCAGCCCAATGCAAGGATGAGATGCACCGACATTATAAATTTCCTCTCTTGATGTTGGATGCCGGCAGTGCCGACACTGGCTGACGGACGCCAAAGCAATGGGCCGTCTTCGAGCTTCTTTTTAGCTGCGGCTCGCGCATCGGACAGCCGTTACGGGAGGCACGACCACCGGCCGGGGCGCTGCTAAAGGGGGGGATTCTACTGGCTCGCTACCTGAGTGCAAACGTTGTTGCCGTTCGGCGTGGTACGCCGAGGTTGCGCAGCCTGACATAGGCGGGCAGACCCGCGTGATAAGGCGGGTAGTCTTCGCCCTGGATCAGCGGCAGCAGGTAACGACGCCCGGCTTCGGAAATACCAAATCCATCTGCGCTAAGGAACTCCCGAGGCAGCTTGCGCTCCTGATTAGCGACGTCCGCCAAGGCCACCTCACCAACGCTCCAAGTATAGGGCTCATCGGCGTGTCGCACGATGATCGGCATCACCGCATTACGCCCCGCCACCGCCAGTTCAACGGCTGCCCGACCCAGTGCATAGGCCTGATCAACGTCGGTTTTGGCGGCGATATGGCGCGCCGCGCGCTGCAGATAGTCCGCCACCGCCCAGTGGTATTTGAGCTTCAGCTCGGTCCGGATCAAATTGGCGATAACCGGTGCGACGCCGCCCAGTTGGGCGTGGCCAAAGGCATCGCGCAGGCCTTGGTCGGCCAGAAACTGACCGTCTGCGCTTTTTACCCCCTCTGACACCACCACCGAACAATAGCCGTGGGCGGCCACCAGCTCGTTCACCCGGGCCAGGAAGCGCGCGGGTTCGAAGGGCAGTTCCGGGAATAAAATGATGAGCGGTAGCGGACATCCGGCGTCGCTGGCCAGACCGCCGGCGGCGGCAATCCAGCCCGCATGGCGGCCCATGACTTCCAGCACAAAGACCTTGGTCGAGGTTTTCGCCATCGAGGCCACATCAAAGCTGGCTTCGCGCACCGACACCGCGACGTACTTGGCAACCGAGCCAAAGCCCGGGCAGACGTCGGTGAACGGCAGGTCGTTGTCCACGGTTTTGGGCACGTGAATTGCCTGCACGGGGTAGCCCAGGGTGGCAGAGAGTTGCGAGACTTTCAGACAGGTGTCGGCCGAGTCCCCCCCCCCGTTGTAGAAAAAATAGCCAATATCGTGGGCGCGGAAAACCTCGATCAGGCGCGCGTACTCGGCGGGATTTTCTGCAAAGTCTTTCAGCTTGTAGCGACACGAGCCAAAAGCGCCCGCCGGGGTGTGGCGCAGGGCCGCGATCGCCGCGGGCGATTCCTGGCTGGTATCGATGAGGTCCTCGGTCAGCGCGCCGATAATGCCGTTGCGGCCGGCCAGCACCCGGCCGATCTGCTGCGGGTGCTGGCGTGCGGTCTCGATTAACCCGCAGGCAGAGGCGTTGATGACCGCGGTCACCCCGCCGGACTGGGCGTAAAACGCATTTTTGCTGCTCATGGGCGGCCCCGTGGGAATAATCAAATCTGTGCGCATCTTAAGGCGCGGGTTAAGGTCTGGGAAAGACCGACCCGGCGAACTGAACGCCCGGCACGCGGTCGCAGTACAAGACCCCTCGCTCGCGGGCCGCTAAATTCCCCTGTTAGAATCCGGGCACCTATGATGTTTAGCCATTTTCCTACTGTCCAGCGGCCGCGCCAGGCTTGGCGTGGCAGGGTTTTCGGCGCGCTGCTCGGGCTTACCTGCGCTGCCGCCGCACCGGCCGATGAGCTGGAAGACCTGCCCGATTTTGGCGATTCCGCCGGTGCGGTTATTTCGCCCGAGCAGGAAAGTCAGCTGGGCTTGGCGACCATGCGCGAATTGCGCCGCTATGCGCCGGTGATCACCGATGAAGAAGTAGAGGACTACATCCAGAAGCTCGGGATGGAGCTCGGCGACAAGAGTCACTACTACGGCGATTTCCATTTTTTTGTCATTCAAAGCGACGTGGTCAATGCTTTCGCGGTGCCGGGCGGCTATGTCGGCCTGCATTCTGGGCTGATTCTGGGTTCCAAAAGCGAAAGCGAAGTCGCCTCGGTGTTGGCCCATGAGATTTCCCATCTCACCCAGCGGCATGGTGCTCGGATGATCGAGGCGGCGAAAAACATGAGCATTCCGACGATGGCCGCCTTTATCGGGGCCATCGTGCTGGCGGCGGTCGTGCCGCAGGCCGGCTTGGGTGCGATCGCGGGGGTGGCCGCTGCCCAGCAGCAGTATCAAATCGATTTCACACGGGCCAACGAGAAAGAGGCCGACCGTATCGGCATCGAGCTGTTGAGCAAATCGGGTTTTCGTACGCTCTCCATGGCCGATTTTTTTGAGCGTCTGCAACTCGCCAACCGCTACTCAGACCCCCGCATGATCCCGGAATTTCTCCGGACCCACCCGGTCACCGTCAACCGGATCGCCGAGGCGCGCGAGCGCGCCGAACGCTTGCCTTCCAAAGTGGTGCGCGAGGACAGTTACGATTTTCTGCTCATCTGGCAGAAGCTCAATGTGATGAGCATGTCCGACCCGGCGCAGGCCAGAAATTATTACGAAGCCGTGTTGCGCGACCGCAATTACACCAACGAAGCCGTGGCGCGCTACGGTTATGTGCTGGCGCTGATCGAGGGCAGCGAATTCGTGCGCGCGCGCCGCGAACTGGCTGGACTCCTGCGCGAGAATCCCAATCTCACCGCCTTCCGGATGGCCGAGGCACGCATCGAGGAACGCGCCGGCAATCGCCGGCTCGCCTTAGAACTCTACCGTAAGTTGCACGAGCTAGACCCTAAGAGTCGAGCCGCTGCCTATAGCTATGCCGCGCTGCTTATCCACACGCGTAACGGATTAGCGGCAAAAGAACTCTTGCGCAGTTTTGGGAGCACCGAGCAGCGCGAACCCCGGTTCTATAAGCTGCTGGCGGAGGCCGAACTCATCCTCGGCGAACGGGCCAACTCCCATTACGACCTCGCCGAGTATTACCGCGGCCTGGGCGAGATCGAGCTGGCCGCCGAGCAATTGCGTTTGGGGCAGGTAGTGCCCGGTCTAACCCACTATCAGCGCCTGCGCTTGGATGCCCGCCTGGAGGAGCTGGAAAGAGACCTCAATCGACTAGACCAAGACCGTGCAAAACGGCGCGAGCGCGAGGAGCGGCGACGCCAAGGCTGAGACGTCCCCCGGGCGCGCTGGGGGGTGAGCGGGCGCGCGCGGCGGCCCGTTCACGGCCATTTAAATCGAGCCTGTCACCCAGTTCAGCGACGTCACGGCGCGACAGCGCGCCCCACCCCGGCGCCGCTGCTCGCGGCCCTGGCGGCCAGTCCAGCGTGCCCGGCCTGCGCTCCGCTGCCGTTGCCCCGGGCTGCTGCTGCCGCCTGCGCCGTGTCCCCCAACCTGCCAGCCGCCGCGCCCATAGCCGCGGCCCGGTGCCGTGCGCGGCGCGCCCAATTAGGGCGGATTGGGGCTGGGTCTGACGGCCAGCGGGCGGCGGTTTTGGGTTGACCTGAAAGCCACCCGGTGAGCGCGGATTGGGGATTTTTTGGGCGCGCGCGGGCGCTCGTAGGCCTCCCCCGGCGTTGCAGATCGGCGCCGGGCTAGCCGCGCCGCCGCGCCCTGCGCCTGCCGCCGGTGAGCACTGCTGGGCCCACCGCCCGGCAGGCGGCTGGGTTCTCCCGCCGGACTCTCGGCGGCACGGCGACCCGGTTGGGCGGTGCTACCCAGACGCAATTTGGGGTGGCCTCGGCCACCCATTCGCACGCCGATGGCGCGCCAAAAAGGCTGCCCGGAGGCGGCTGGCCGTGGTGCGCCCTATGGCGTCAGGGCTCGCCAGGGCGTTCTTGGCGCTGTTTCTCGGCGGCAAATGTGAACATTTGTTAATTCTTCGATTTGCCGTGCGTTTTTGTGGAACACGTCACAGTTTGTTCGCTCTGGCCCCCTAGTATGCATATCGCAGGGTGGTACGAAGCCCACCGCAAAAGTTCCTAGTGACTTCTCGAACCCCGATGCGACAGTAAAGATAAATGACCCCACATAAAATTGTTTTCCGCACGCTCGATGCCATCGGTGGCATCGCGGGCGCGGGCAGCGGGCTGGCCCTAGTTGAAGCCTCGGTGGGCTTTGTCGGGCTGCCCGAGGCCGTCGCGCTGCAGATTTTCACCACCAGCTTCGTGCTCGCGCTCGTGGCCCTCGCCATCGCCCGCCTAGTGCAACTGGTGGGCATTTTGCTCGCGGCCCCGAAATTCGACCAACGACGGGCCACGGCGCCCCAGCCCCTCTCTAGCGCCGACCCCCAGCCCCAAAGCGAGCTGCAGCGGGCCGCCTGAAGCACGGCATCGCCCCCTTCGCCTTCGCCGCGCGGGCGGCAGTCAGGTGCCGGCGCGGCGTTTTCTTTTTGTCCTCCGCGGCGTTTTCTTTTTGTCCTCCGCGGCCTTTTCTTTGGCTTGTAGGCCGCAGCTAAGGCAATAATGCGACCTAATCAGTTGCGCCGTCCCCCCGCAGCGTTCTGTGTCAGGGGCGCGCCCGAGTAGCTGCCGATGAATCGCATGGACACGCCAAACGACAAGCGTTATGTCAGCCGTCTTACCCGCGACACGCTGGCGCTCATTCTGGCCGGCGGGCGCGGCGATCGCCTGCAAGGGCTTACCCGCTGGCGTGCGAAGCCCGCCGTGCCCTTCGGTGGCAAGTTTCGAATCATCGATTTTCCACTGTCCAACTGCGTCAACTCAGGGGTTCGTCGCATTGGGGTGCTGACGCAGTACAAAGCGCACTCGCTATTGCGCCATCTGTACCGGGGTTGGGGTTTTCTGCGCAGCGAGCTAGACGAATTTGTCGAAGTTCTCCCCGCCTCCCAGCGCATCGACAACGAGTGGTACGCGGGTACGGCGGACGCGGTCTACCAAAACATCGACATTCTGCGGGCCCACGGCCCGACCTACGTGCTGGTGCTGGCGGGCGACCACGTCTACAAAATGGATTACGGGCAGATGATCGCCTTCCATTACGAGCAACAGGCCGACATGACCATCGGCTGCATTGAAGTGCCGGTGGAGGAGGCCTCGGCGTTCGGGGTGATGACCATCGATGACGGCTACCGGGTCCGCGAGTTCGCCGAAAAACCGCCGCACCCCAAAACGCTGCCGGGACGCAGTGACGTGGCGCTGGCGTCCATGGGCATTTATGTCTTCAACACCCAGTTTCTCTACGAACAACTGGTCAAGGATCGCGATACTCCACGCTCCAGCCATGATTTTGGCAAAGACATCATCCCGGCGGTGATCGGCCGCTATCGGGTGGTCGCCTATCCTTTTCACAACCCGGCCGATGACGGTACGGCCTACTGGCGCGATGTAGGCACCGTCGACGCCTATTACCGCGCCAATATGGAGTTGCTCGCGGTCACGCCGCCGCTGGACCTCTACGACCGGGATTGGCCTATCTGGACCTGCCAGGAGCAGGTGCCGCCGGCGAAATTTGTGTTTAACGATGATGGCCGGCGCGGCCACGCGGTGGACTCCATGGTGGCGGGTGGCTGCATTATTTCGGGCGCCCACGTGGTGCAATCGCTGCTGTTTTCCAACGTGCGGGTTGAGCTAGGCAGCGAACTTCAGGGCTGCGTGGTCATGCCAGACGTGCGGATCGCGGCCGGTTGTCGTATTCGACGGGCGATTATCGACCGGGGCTGCGACATCGCCGCCGACACGCGCATTGGTTTCGACCTCGAGCGCGATGCGAAGCACTTCCATGTGAGCCCCGAGGGGGTAGTGCTGGTAACCCCCGAGTCGCTCGGTCAGGCTCGGCATTTGGTGCGCTGACTTACAGCCAGCGCATGCAGCCCATTTCGAAGCGATGGGCTAAGCCGGGATGGGTCGGGAAGGCGCGCAAGCGCAGGGCTGCCAGGCCCGCGAGCTTCGGATGCAGCGTCAGCCCGTAGCATATTTCGGCCCCCTCCGCGCTGCCCATGGGCGTTAGGCGATGGCTTTCCAGCACCCTAAATTCGCCGTCTGGGGCGAGATTGCCGAGTTGGCATTCAAGCTCTACATCCTCGGCGTGGAGCTGCGCCAGACTCACCGCGACGGTCAGCTTGAACGCCCCTCCCGCGGACAGGACGGCCGGTGGCCCTGCCACCAGGCGGAGGGTCACCACCGGCCACGCCGCGCGCACGCGCTGCTTCCAGGCGCCCAGCACCCGCGCTGCAGCGTAATCATTGGCTGCCAGCGAGCGGGCGTGGCGCGCCGCCGGCGCATAGAAATTCTCGGTGTACTGGAGCACTTGGCGCTCGGCGTTGAAACGCGGCAGCACAGTGCGTTGTGAGGCTTTGGCCAAGCGGACCCAAGATTCTGAATAACCCCGCCCACCGCGCTCGAAATAGCAGGGCTTGGCGACCTCGAACAGAGTCCGACAGATTTCCTCGGCCTCTAGCCGGTTCCGTTCTTGTTCGGCTAACTGGTGGCCCATCGGCGCGATGCCGTAACCGTTATCCCCCGTGTAGCCTTCGGCCCACCAGCCATCGAGGATCGACAGATGCACCGCCCCGTTCATGGCGGCTTTCATGCCCGAGGTGCCGCTGGCTTCCAGCGGGTATTCGGGGTTGTTGAGCCAGATGTCCACGCCGGTTACCAAGCGCCGCGCCAGCGCGATGTCGTAGTTTTCAATCAGAAATAAGCGGCCGCTGAAACGCGGCTGCAGGGAGAATTCGTGGAGCGCGCGGATCAGTTCCTGGCCGCCGGTATCACGCGGATGCGCTTTGCCCGCAAACAGCAAAATGACGGGCCGATTCTCATCGTCGAGCAGGCGCGCCAGACGCTCTGGATCTGTGAGCAGCAGCGTGGCGCGTTTGTAGGTCGCGAAGCGCCGCGCAAAACCGACCAGCAGCGGGTCGTGGGCGGGCGATAGCCGCTGCAAGCGTTGCGCGATATTGGCCGGGGCCAGCCCGTAGCGGGTGTACTGGCGGGTCAGCCGCTCGCGTAAGTCCTCCATCAAGTCGAGCTTCAGTAGTTGCCGCACGCTCCACCAGGTGTGGTCGGGGAGTTCGTCGATGCGGTGCCAGAATTCTGTGTTGCACAGTTCGTTGCGCCACTGACGACCAAACCGCAGGTCGAACAGGTGCATCCACGAAGGGGCAAGAAAAGTGTGCGTGTGGACACCGTTGGTCACATGGGAGATGGGATTTTCCGGCGGGCTGATTTCCGGCCAAATGAAGGATTCGTTGCGCGAGGCCACGGTGCCGTGGACGGCGCTGACCCCGTTGTGAAAGCGCGAACCGCGGATGGCCAGCGAGGTCTGGTTGAAGCCGCCCACGTCGAGCGGGGTCTCGCCCAACGCAAAGATGCCTTGTTCACCGATGCCTAAATCTTCGATGAGCGTGGGAAAATAGCGCCGCATGAGGTCGTGCGAGAAAACATCGTGACCGGCCGGGACGGGCGTGTGGGTGGTGAAGACCGTGGCCGCGGCCACCACCTCTAGCGCGCTGTCAAAATCGACCCCCGTCCTGACTAATTCGCGCAGCCGTTCCAGCACCATGAAGGCTGCGTGACCTTCGTTGATGTGCCACACGCTGGGGCTGAGGCCCAGCGCCCGCAGCGCGCGCACACCGCCCATGCCCAGCACAATCTCCTGGGCAATGCGCATCTCCTTTTCGCCACCGTAGAGCTCGTGGGTGATATGGCGGTCCTCGGCAGAATTAGTGTCCAAGTCGGTGTCGAGGAGGATGAGTCGTAGTTCGTCCAGGCGGCCGATCCAGGCGCGGATGGCGACGTGCCGCCCCAGCAGGTCCACGTGTAGACGCAGCGGTACGCCGGCGGAGTCCAAGGCCTCGGCAAAGGCCAGATCCTGGCCCTGCACCGGCAGATATTGCATGCGCTGCCGACCCTCCGCGTCGATTTCCTGTCGCAGATAGCCGGCGCGGTAAAACAAGCCCACCGCCACAAACGGCAGCCGCAGATCGCTGGCCGCCTTGCAGTGGTCGCCGGCCAGTACGCCCAGGCCGCCGGCGTACAGCGGCAGGCTTTCGTGCAGGCCATATTCGGCGCAGAAATAGGCCACCAGATCCTGCTCGGGGTTCAAATGCTTGAGGACCCGTGCATCGCCGGGTTTCTGTCGATAGCGACCGTAGGCCGATAGCACGGCCTCGTAATCCTGCAGAAAGACCGGGCTGGAGGCCGCGGCGGCTAGTCGTTCGGGGGAGACCCGGCGCAGAAAAATTTTGGGGTTGTGGCCACATGCGTTCCAGAGTTCGCGGTCAAGATTAGCAAAGAGGTCTTGAATACGCCGGTCCCAGGTGTAGGAGAGGTCGTCGGCCAGCACGCCCAGACGCGCCAGCGAGCTTGGGAGCACGGGCTGAATTTCAAACTCAAAACAGGTGGGCGGGCGGTGCTGCATGGTCTTTAATCTCGTCTTTAAATCTGGCGGTCGACGGCCGCGGTGCCGGCATCTTGCGCGCCAGTGGCGGGCCGTCATCCGAGTGAGTTGCCAGCAGTCTACGCAAGGGGGGCGTCGCTAGCAGCCGGCACGCGGCTATTTCTGGGTATCATTTGGCCATGACACGCGTGCTTTTCGTCACCAGCGAAGCCACCCCCTTCGCGCAGACCGGCGGCCTGGGAGAGGTTTGCGGCAGTTTGCCCAAGAGTCTTGCGCAAGCTGGGTGCGAGGTGAAACTCGTGCTGCCCGCTTATGGGGCCGTCAAGGCCGCCTATCCCCATCTCTCCGTCTACCGCACGCTGCAGCTGCTGGGTTATCCGGGGGACTGTGCGGTATTGAGTTTGCCGCTCGCCCCACGCCTCGACCTGTGGCTGGTGGACGCGCCGCTGTTTTTCGACCGGCCCGGTGGCCCGTATGCCGACGCCGCGGGGCGCGAGTGGCACGATAATCCGCATCGTTTTGCCTGCTTTGCCCGCGCGGTCGCCGTGCTCGCCGAAGATCCCGCCTGGCGGCCGGACGTCGTTCATTGCAACGATTGGCCTACCGGACTGGTGCCAGCGCTGCTCTCAGCGCGTCCGCAGGCCCCGCCCTGCGTGTTCACCATCCACAATCTCGCGTTCGCGGGTCTGTGCGACCGTAATACCTTCGAGCAGCTGCAACTGCCGCCGACGTGGTGGCACTACGAGCGTTTGGAATTTCATGGCAGCTGCTCGTTCCTCAAGGGTGGCGTTGCGTTTGCCGAGCGTTTGACCACAGTCAGCCCCACTTACGCCCAAGAAATTCTAAGCCCGGCGTTGGGGCAGGGTCTGGACGGCCTGCTGCGGCATCGGGCCCGGGCGTTGCGCGGGATCCTCAACGGTATCGATACCGAGATTTGGAATCCCGCCACCGATCCGCTGTTGGCGGCGCGTTTCAGCGCGACTGAGTTGGCGGCCCGCGCGCCCAATAAGGCGACGCTGCAGGCGCGCTTCGGATTACCCTGCGCGCCGGCGGCGCCTCTGTTGGGCGTGGTGAGCCGGCTGACCGAGCAGAAGGGTCTTGATTTGCTCCTGGCGGCCCTGCCGGTGGCGGTGGGAGAGGGTTTCCAATGTGTGATGTTGGGCGGCGGCGAGCCGGCACTCGAAGCCGCAGCGGGTGCGCTAGCCGGGCGGTATCCGCAGGCCATCGCCGTGCGTTTTGGCTACGACGCCGAGCTGGCCCATCAGATTTTTGCCGGGGTCGATGCTTTTGTGATGCCCTCACGCTTCGAACCCTGCGGCCTATCGCAACTCTACAGCCAGCGCTACGGCGCGCTGCCGGTCGTGCGCCGCACCGGCGGGCTGGGCGACAGCGTGGACGATGGGCGCACCGGCTTTGTGTTTGGGCAAGCCAGTCCAGAGGCGCTGCTGGCGGCGCTGCGGCGGGTCGCCGCCGTGTGGCGCCAGCCGGCGCACTGGCAAGCCATGCAACGGGCCGGGATGGCCGAAGATTTTTCATGGGCGCGTAGCGCCGGGGAATATCTGGCGCTGTATCGCTCGCTGGAACGCTAAGGTCGCTAGGAGTCCCCAATGCCATTGCCCACGCTGCCAGAGATCGAAGCCGCCGCCGCGGTGATTCGGCCCCACTGCCCACCCACCCCGCAATACGCCTGGCCGCTGCTCGCCGCGCGTGCCGGCCGCGAGGTCTGGGTCAAACACGAGAATCACACCCCCATCGGGGCGTTCAAGCTTCGCGGTGGCCTGTATTATTTGCATTGCCTGCGGGCGGCGGGGGTTGCTTGCGCGGGCTTGGTGAGCGCGACCCGGGGTAATCATGGGCAGAGTCTGGCGTTGGCCGGTCGGATTTTTGCACGCCCGGTGACGATAGTCGTGCCCCACGGCAACAGTCGCGAGAAAAACGCGGCGATGCGCGCGCTAGGGGCGCGACTCATCGAAGCCGGCAATGATTTTGAGGACGCCCGGCAGGTCGCCGACGAACTCGCGCGCACCGAGGGTCTGAGGTTCGTGTCGCCCTTTGAGCCCGAACTGGTGTGTGGGGTGGCGACCTACGGGCTGGAGTTTTTTCGCCATAGTCCACCGCTGGCGGCGGTATACGTCGGGGTGGGGATGGGTTCGGGTGCCTGTGGCCTAATCGCCGCCCGCGATGCCTTGGGGCTTGCGACCGACATCGTGGGGGTGGTGGCTGCCGGGGCGCCCGCCTACGCGCTGTCTTTCAGCGCCGGGGAGATCGTGTGCACGCCGCGCGCCGAGACGCTGGCCGACGGTCTGGCCTGCCGCACGCCGGCGCCGGCGGCCGTGGCGCTGCTGCGCGCCGGCGCGGCGCGGCTAGTCCAAGTGAGCGAAGCGGAGATCACCCACGCGATGCGGGCCTACTACACCGACACGCACAACCTCGCCGAGGGCGCGGGCGCAGCTGGCCTAGCCGGTTTGCTGCAGGAGCGCGCCCGTTATGAAGGCCGGCCGGTGGGCGTGGTGTTGAGCGGCGGCAACGTGGATGCGGCCACTTTCGCCGCCATCCTCAGTGCCGCTTAACACCCGAAGCCTAGGGCGCTGGCTGTTTCGCGAGCGCGGCCTTGAGTTCGGCCTTGAGCCGGTACTGGCCCTCACGCTCCATCTGGTCGGCCTCTTTGGAACAGTAGTCCAAGCCTTTGGACCCCGTGGCTTTGCAGTAGTTGCGTTTAGCTTCCACGCGCGCTTCCAGCATGCTGACCTTGGCATCGTAGATGTCCTGAGGTGAGCTGGTGTGGACCACGGGGCGACCATCGCGGGGTTGTACGCTGTCTTCTTCGTCATCCACTGCCCACGCGTTGGACAGGGTCAGAAATACGGCCGCTGACAGGGTCAGGCTGAGCACTTTGCGCATGGGGGTGTCCCGTGATTGAGGAGCGCCTAGTCTACTGCGTGCCACCCTGAAACGGGCGCTCGTGGTGTTTGCCGCGGCCCTGATCTCCCCGGGGCTGCATCGCGTAGGATGGCGCTGCTATGACGGTGTTCCACAGTTTTCATTCACCCCTGCGCTGCGCGGTGGTCGGCGCGCGGGGCGGTCTGGGGGCCGCCCTGTGCAGCGCGCTGCTCGCCCACCCGGAAGTCGCCACGCTCTATGCGTTGGCGCGCCTCGCGCCGCCGCCGGTCGCGCGCATGGTCCCCCTAACCCTAGACCTCACCGATGAAGCCAGTGTGGCGCAGGCCGCGCGCGAGATAGCCCACGACGGCCCTTTGGACCTGGTGCTGGTGGCCAGCGGGCTGCTGCACGACGGCACGCTGCGCCCAGAGCAGCGCTGGGAAGCATTGGACCCAATCGTGCTGGCCCGGCTGTTCGCGGTGAACACCATCGGCCCGGCCCTGTGCGCCAAGCATTTTCTGCCGTTGCTGCGGCGGGATCAGAAAGCCGTTTTCGCGGCGCTCTCCGCGCGGGTGGGTAGCATTGGTGATAATCGCAGCGGTGGCTGGTATGGCTATCGCGCGTCTAAGGCGGCGTTGAACATGTTGCTGAAGACCTTAGCGCTGGAACTGAGCCGGCGTAACCCACCCGCCATTTGCGTGGGTCTGCACCCGGGCACGGTGGACACCGGGTTGTCGCGACCCTTTCAAGCCCATGTGCCGCCGCCTAGCCTGTTCACCGGCGAGTCTGCCGCGCAGCACCTACTGGCGGTGTGCGAAAGTCTGCGCGTGGCCGACAGCGGACAGGTTTTTGCTTGGGATGGCGCGGTGGTGGTCCCTTGAAATGAGCGCGCCTGCGGCCTTGATCCGGCGGGCCGTCGCGGCGTTGGCGCGCGGCGAACTGGTGGCTTTCCCCACCGAGACCGTCTACGGCTTGGGTGCCGATGCCGCGAACCCAGCGGCCATCGCGCGGCTTTATGCGCTCAAGGGCCGGCCGTCAGACCATCCGGTGATCGTCCACATCGTGCACCCGGCGGGGCTCGCCCACTGGGTGCGCGAGATTTCTCCCCCCGCCCGCGCCTTGGTGGCCGCGTGCTGGCCCGGGCCGCTCACCCTGGTGTTGCCGCGCGCCCGGCACGTGCTGGACGCGGTGACCGGAGGACAAGACACCGTGGCAGTTCGCTGTCCCGCCCACCCGCTGGCGCAGGCCTTGCTGGCAGCTTGTGCTGCGCGCGGAATTTACGGACTCGTGGCCCCTTCGGCCAATCGCTTTGGGCGAATTAGTCCTACGCAGGCGGCGCACGTGCACGCAGAGTTTGGTGCGGCGCTCGAGATCGTGCTGGATGGGGGGGCGTGCGCGGTGGGGATTGAATCCACCATCGTCGACGTCGTGGGCGCGATTCCGCGGGTGCTGCGCCCCGGCATGCTTGATGAGGCGCAGGTTGCGCGCATTGTGGGTAACGCCTTGGGCGCGGCCGACGCGCCGGCACCGCGCGTGCCGGGCGCGCTGCCGGCGCACTACGCGCCGCGCACACCGCTGGTGCTGGGGCTGGCTTCGGCGTGTGTCGAGCGGGCCGTCGCTTTGCTGGCGCGGCAGGCCCGCCCCGCCCTGTTTGTCAGTGCCACGACCTTGGCCAAAATAGCGGCCCCGGGTGCGGTGGTGGGGCTAGTGGCGCCCGCCACGGCTAGCGCTTATGCCCGCGTGCTATATGCCAGCCTGCGCGAGCTGGATGGCGCAGCGTGCGCGGAAATTATTGTCGAACTGCCTCCTTCGAGTGGCGCCTGGCGGGGGATCCACGACCGTCTGGCCCGCGCGGCCTGCGGTGCACCGCGGGCCGCGACTTGAGCCGTGCCAACGCCGGCGTGGCCCTGACCCACGGGCCCGGATGTGGCGTCCCGTCTGCAGGTCAAGGCGCGCGGGCGATGACGCTGGACAGCAGGGCGCGCAGTTCGGCGATCGGAATGGGTTTCGGCAGAACCCGCACGATGCCCGTCGCATGCAACTGCGTGGGGCGTAAGCTTTCACCGTTGCCGGTGCACAACAAGATGGGCACGTGCGAGTTGCGGGCGTGTATCTTCGCGGCGAGTTCGAGGCCGCTCAGATGGGGCATCGTTAGGTCGGTGATGACCGCCACATAGGCATCGGGGGTGGCCTCGAAGGCCTCGAACGCGGCGCGGCTGTCGTCGAAGACGCTCACGGAATAGCCGTCATCCTGCAAGAGGTCGCGCAAAAAATTGCCAATCAATATTTCGTCATCCACCACCATGAGGTTACCGCCGTTGGTGACGCTCCAAGTAGCTGAAGCTAGCACCGGGTTCTCTGCGAGGCTCGGCGCGCCGCTGGCCGCCGCCGGCAACAGCAACTGCATTTCGGTGCCGCGGCCCTCCTCGGTGTCCACCAAAATATGCCCACCGAGGCGATGGATAACACCTTCTACCACGGCCAGTCCGATGCCGGTGCCCGAGCCGATCGGTTTGGTCGTGAAAAAAGGATCAAAAATGCGGTCCAGCAGCGCGTTACTAATACCGCTCCCGTCGTCCCGGACGCTGAGGGCGACATAGCGCTCTGAGGTCGCTCGATGGCAGCTCGCGCAAATGCGCTGATACTGCGCAAGCGGGCGCAGCGCAATCACAATTTGGCCGCGCCCCTGTAAAGCGTCGCGACTATTGAGCGCCATATTAACCACCACCTGATGCAGTTCGGTGGGGTCGATTCCCAGCGCTGGACAGGTGTCGGGCAGTTCTAAGGCGAGTGAGATGCTGGAGGGGATCAGGGCCCGCAGGATTTGGAAACTCTCTCTCAAGGACGGCAGGGGGTCTTGCGCGCGGGTAGGCCCGTCGTTGGAGCGACGACTAAAGACCAGCAATTTCTGCACGAGATCGCGACCACGCTCGCCGGCGCGAGTGATGACCTCGAGGTATTGGGTCAGTTTGGGGTCGCGGGCTTGGCTCGTCTGCTGCAAGGCGAGCCAGGTGTAGCCCAGAATGCTGGCCAGAATGTTATTGAAATCGTGCGCGACGCCGCCGGTGAATTGCCCCAAGGCATCCATTTTCTGGGCTTGCTGAAGCTGCCTGACGACCTGCAAATGCGCCGCTTGTGTCGCCTTTTGCTGGGTCACGTCGCGAATCATCGTGAGCGTGTGATGTGGCCCATGGGGCACCATGCGGAACTCTCGAAACACCGGTCCCAACTGGGGGTCGACCAAGCGGTATTCGCCTTGCAGCATCTGCTGTCGTGAGAGCACTTTCTTTTGGACTTGAAAAAAAGTCGCCGCGAGTTCTGGTGGCAGCACCTTGGCGATGCCCAACCCGAGTGGGGAACCCGCTGGGAACCCCCAGTCTGCCAAGCGGGCGGCGTGCACGTCGGTAAACTCGCCCTCGGCATCGTGGATGACGATGAGGTCGGGCAACACTGAGAGGATTGTTCGATGGCGCAATTCGCTCGCCGCGAGCGCCAGTTGGGCGGTTTTATGCCGCTGGATATCCAGATGAATACCGCTCGCTTCCAGCGGCAGTCCTTGCTCATCCCGCCGGGTGATGAGGCCTCGATCGAGTATCCATAACCAGCCGTCCTGCTTGGTCTTGACGCGATACTCGTGGTCCCACGTCCCAACTTCGCCGGCGAGCACCTGCGCGAATTGTGGGCCTAGCCGGGTTAGGTCCTCCGGGTGTACGAGAGAGGACCAAACCGCCGCGTCGAGCCGGATTTCGTCCTGCGCATAGCCCATCATCGCCCACCAGCGACGGTCTACCCACACCTTTTGGTTCGCGATGTCCCAGACAAAGGTCGCCACCTCCGCGTGGTCTAGTGTGCGCTCGGTGCGTGCCTGATTATCTCGGAGCGCCGCTTCGGATTCCGCGATGCGTTGCTCGGTAAGGTCATAGAGCGTCAGCAGGACACGCGGTAGGCGCGTGGCGGTCAGCACCTGGCGTAATTCGCCGCGGAAGACGCGGTGGCCGCGCGCGGTGAGCAACCCGGTTTCAAACAGCAGTGCGCTCTGCTGGGAGATCGTGGTGGCCCAGTGCTCAAATGCGGCCTCGCGCGGCAGGATGTCGGTGAGCGTGGCGAGCGATTGGTGGGCGGCAATGTTGCTAAATGCTGGATTGCCGCTCACGAAGCCGCCATCCATTTCGTACAAGCCTATGGTGAGCGCGTAGTTCGACGCCAGCGCTAGCAGTTCCTCCGCGGGTGGCTCGGCCTGCGCCTCGACGAGCAGCGCCCGACGGCCATCCAAGAGAGTGACGAGATGGTGGGTCTGGTAGAACCGGCGAGTCCTACCGCGGGGGTCTAGGGTGACCCAGGCCCCAATTTTCTCGCCCTTCTCTACCCGCTGCAGGTAGTCGTTCAGGAGCGTATAGACCGCCTCAGACTGCGTGGCCGCGACGTCTCTGGCCTGCAGCAGGGCGACGTTTTCGGCCTGCCATACTTCGAGCCCTGCCGGGTTCGCCCATAGGCACTGACAGCGTTCGGTATCGAACAACCACACCGGGGTGTCGATTAGCGTGAGACCCGCAAGCTGACGTTCTAGGTCGTCGAGGATCAAGCGGTCGGCGTGTTCCTCACGCTGGTAGCGAGGCCCAGTTCGCCAGTTTCCATCGACTTTCGCGCTGGGCCGTGCGGTCACTCGAGGTGCCGGTGGACCCGCAGTGCGTGAACTCGCAGGTGCCATGCGCTCAGCGTTGGGAAAGCGGCTAAGGCATCGGGCTGCAGCCCAGACAGGCTGCCGTTGATGAGTTTGTCGATTAAGTGCATCGCTTTTAAGTCAGCAACACTCAACGCCGCGCCCGCCAGCCAACCCTGCCCGGCCGCCGCGAGCCGCCGCTCCAAGAGCGCGAACCATTCGGGCAGCCAGCGTTGCGCCAACTCCGCGCGCAGTTGCGCTCGTACTTCATCGCTCACCACCCGAATGCTCACGCTCACCCGTGCGCCGTAGTCCTCGATATTGTCGAGGAGGTCGTCTACCCGCAACGCATCGCTAGGGTTGGGCGGAGTCAGCCCCGCCAGCGCGCCAGCCCAACGCAGAATGGCATTGCTTTGTCCGAGGCGGGTGCCGTCCGGCAATTCCACGACCGGCAGGGTGTCCCAGGGCAATTCGCCCGCTGCCCGTCGGGCACAAAAATCGGGGTAGCTGATGCGGACGTCTTCGAAGGGAACCCCACCCAGGCGCAGGGCATCACGAATCGCCGCACCGCGACCCGGAAAATCGAAGTAGATGAGTCGCATGAGAAAAATTCCTTTTGAACCCGCTGTGGCGGGCGGCCCATTCCGGTTGGCTGCGCACATTAAGGGTACTGCGTGCAACTCTTTTCTGCTATCCAGCAAAAAATTTTCCGGGCGGCAGGGGTTTAGCTCTCAGCGACGTGCTCGCCCAGGGGTGGTGGCGGGCGCCAGGTGCGGCCTGTTTGGGATCCCGCCCATGGTCGCTATGAGGACCGCAAAGACCACGGCATCGGTCGGCACGACGGGCCAGCCCTGACCTCATCACAGTCCTACGGCGCGGGTTTCGGCATCCCGATTCGAGCGCGCCACCCCGGCGCTCGCGCCCGCCACCGCGTTGACCCGCCACAACCCACCGCATAGTCCCGCACGCCCCCGTCGTAGCCGCCCGGTGCCAGCGCCAGCGCGATCTGCCGGGGTGGTGATGGCCTCTCGCCACCACCAACGACAGCGCACCCGCAAACCGTAAAAATTCTAGCGGCACGCCGAAGGATCCTCCCCCTCGTTCAGCACGCTGGCCGTCATGACGGGGTCGTCTGCGGTCCAATTGTTCATTTGGCGCGGGCGTCGGTAAGACAATCTAGTTAAATCGCAGAACCTATCCCATACTCCCACGCGATGAGCCCGTGCTCGCCAAAAGCTCCGCGGGTGCCGCGCGGGGCGGGCGGGTCGCGGCGGGCCACAAGAGCCACGAGCAAGCCACCGACTCAAAGGTCCCCTACCCATGATGATGACCCGTGTGACGCAGGAGCGCCGGCCAGCACGCGCCCGTTGGGTGGTCTTGCTGCTGGCCGTAATCCTCGCCGCGTGCGGCAAGGCACCCCCGTCGGCGGGTGGTCCTGGGGCAGCACCCGCCGGCCCACCGCCGATCACCGCGGCGGCCGCGATTGAGCGCGACATCATCGAAACGGATGAATTTGCCGGTCGTTTCGAAGCCACGCAGCGGGTGGATTTACGGGTTCGGGTGGGTGGGTATCTGAAGGCTATTTATTTTACCCCGGGTGCTGACGTCGCCGCCGGCGACCCGTTGTTTCTGATCGACCCCGCGCCCTTTGCGGCCCGTCTGGCGGAAGCCGAGGCGGCGGTCGGCGAGACTGCCGCGCAGTTGGCGCTGGCGCGGATCGAACTCGCCAGGCAACAAAAAATGCTCCCCGACCGGGCCACTTCTCGGCGCGAGTTCGACGCCGCCGCCGCCGCGGTTGCCACGCTCGACGCCGCCAGCCGAGTCGCTGCCGCCCGCGTCACCCTCGCGCGGGTCGATTTGTCCTACACCCGCATCGTGGCACCCGTGGCCGGGCGTATGGGTAAGGACGAAGTGACCATCGGCAATCTGGTTCGCGGGGATGCGCCGGACTCCCCGGTACTCTCAACCCTGCTGGCGTTGGACCCTATTTATGTCAGTTTTGAGGCCGACGAGCGCACCTACCTTAAATATATTCGCAATGGGCGCGCGGCCAGCTTGAACGTCCACGTGGGACTCGCCAACGAAACGGGCGCGCCACACGTGGCGAAAGTGGTGTTTATCGACAACCAGATCGACGTTGGCAGCGGCACGGTGCGCCTGCGCGCGGAGCTACCCAACCCCGAGCGGCGCTTTACGCCCGGCTTGTTCGCCCGGGTGCTGCTGGCCAGCAGCAGCGCCGCGCGGCGCGCGGTGATGGTCCTTGATGGCGCGATTGGCACGGACCAGACCAAACGCTACGTCTTGGTTGTCGATGCGGCTAATAAAGCTCAGTACCGGGCAGTGCAGATTGGCCGCGCCTTCGAGGGTCTGCGGGTGATCGAGAGCGGGCTGGCCGTCGGCGAGAAGATCGTCGTGAACGGTTTGCAGCGCGTGCGGCCCGGCTCCGTCGTGAAGCCCGAACTGGTCAGCATGGTGCCAGACCTCGCCGCCAGCCCTGCGGCCCCGGCGCTCACCCCCGCCCCGGTTGCCGTCAGCCCTGCGGCCCCGGCGCTCACCCCCGCCCCGGTTGCCGCCAGCCCCGCGGCCCCGGCGCTCACCCCCGCCCCGGTTGCCGCCAGCCCCGCGGCCCCGGCGGCGTCCCCGGTCGTGGGCTATTCCAGCGCGTGGTTGCTCCAGCAGGCGCCCACTAGCTGGGCGCTCCAGATTTTAGGCGTGACGACGCGGCCGGCGGCTGAAAAATTCCTCGCCCGTCACGGGCTCGCCGGCCAGGCTGCCGTGCTGGCGACCCGGCGCGACGGCCAAATTTGGTACGTCCTGCTCTACGGACACTATCCGACTCTGGCCAGCGCGCAGACCGCCGCCACCGCTTTGCCGGCGGCACTGCGCGGCAGCACCCAGCCTTGGCCTCGTTCGGTGCGGTCGCTGGCGGCATTGGCACGTTGACTTGTCCATTTTTGTGTCTTCCCCGCTAGCATGAGCCTGTCACGGACTTTTATTGACCGGCCCGTTTTCGCGGCGGTGCTGTCGATCGCGATTTTCGTCGGCGGGCTGATTGCCATCCCGCTGCTGCCGGTATCGGAATATCCCGACGTCGTGCCACCATCGATCGTCGTCACGGCCAACTATCCGGGGGCCAATCCGAAGGTTATTGCGGAGACGGTCGCAGCGCCGCTGGAAGAACAAATCAACGGCGTTGAAGACATGCTCTACATGTCCTCGCAGGCCACCACCGATGGGATGTTGAATCTCACGGTGACCTTCAAAATAGGCACCAATCCCGACCTCGCCGAGACCCAGGTGCAAAACCGGGTGCAGCGCGCGCTGCCGCGCCTGCCCCCGGAGGTCCGCCAGATTGGTGTGGTCACCCAAAAGCAGTCGCCCAACCTTACGATGGTGGTGCATTTACTGTCCACCGACGGCCATTACGATGAACTGTACCTGCGCAACTATGCGGTGCTGAATCTCCGCGACAAGCTGCGGCGCATCGAGGGCATGGGTGAGGTGATGGTCTTTGGTGCCGGCGACTACGCGATGCGAATTTGGCTCGACCCGCAAAAACTTGCCGCCCGCGAACTCACCGCGACCGATGTGGTCACCGCCATCCGGGAACAAAATCAGCAGGTGGCCGCGGGTCTGATTGGCGGCTCGCCGGCACCCACCGCGATCCAGTTTCAGCTGCCCGTTAACACCCAGGGCCGGCTCACGACCGAGGCGGAGTTCGGTGGGATTATTCTCAAAACCTCTGCCCGTGGCGGGGTACTGCGCCTGCGGGATGTGGCGCGCATCGAACTCGCCGCCAGCGACTACTCGCTGCGCAGTCAGTTAGACGATAGCCCAGCGGTTGCTCTAGTGGCCTTTCAGGCGCCGTTGTCGAACGCCATCGCGCTTTCCAACGCGGTGCGTGCGGCGATGGAGGAAGCCAAAAAAGACTTTCCGCAGGCAGTCGAATACAAGATTGTTTACGACCCCACGCGTTTTGTGCAGAAGTCCATCAAGGCGGTCATTACCACCCTGGTCGAAGCCGTGCTGCTGGTCGCGCTGGTGGTCATCGTTTTCTTGAAGACTTGGCGTGCGTCGATCATTCCGCTCGCCGCTGTGCCCGTCTCCGTCATCGGCACGTTTGGCGTGATGCTGGTGGCCGGCTTTTCCATCAACACGCTCACGCTGTTTGGTCTGGTGCTGTCGATCGGCATCGTGGTCGACGACGCCATCGTCGTGGTGGAAAACGTCGAGCGCAACATCGCTCTGGGTCTGGCGCCCAAGGCGGCCAGCTATCGGGCGATGCAGGAAGTCAGCGGGCCCATCATCGCCATCGCGCTCACGCTGTGCGCGGTGTTTGTGCCGATCGCGTTCATCAGCGGTTTGACCGGCCAGTTCTACCGCCAGTTCTCACTGACCATTGCGATCTCCGCGGTGATCTCCGCCATCAATTCACTCACGCTGTCGCCCGCGCTGGCGGCGCTCTTGTTGCGCGGTCACGATGAGCCAAAAGACGGGCTCACCAAATTGATGGACCAGCTGTTCGGCTGGTTTTTTCGCGTTTTTGACTATCTTTTTCACCTCGGTGCCCGCAGCTACGCTTGGGTTATCGCGCGCTTCATGCGGATCAAGGCGCTGCTGGTGGTCGTCTACATCGGCTTGCTCTGGGTGACCTGGCAAGCCTTTTTGTTGGTGCCCGGTGGCTTTATCCCCAGCCCCGACAAGCAGTACCTCATCGGCTTTGCGCAGCTGCCTGACGGTGCGTCGCTCGACCGCACAGACAAAATCGTGCGCCAGATGACCGCGCTGGCTCTGAAGACGCCGGGGGTGGCGAACGTGGTCGGTTTCCCCGGGCTGTCGATCAACGGCTTTGTGAACGCCTCCAACGCCGCCCTGCTTTTTCTCAATCTCGATGAGTTTGAAGCCAGGCGTGCGCCCGAGCTCTCGGCCAGGGCGATTGCGGGCAAGCTCAACCAAGAGTTTGGGGCCGTGCAGGGGGCTTTCATCGCGTTTTTCACGCCCCCGCCGGTGGATGGGCTGGGCTCCATTGGCGGCTTTAAGCTGCAGCTGGAGGACCAGGCCGGCTTGGGCGACGAGGTGCTGTACAACGCGCTGCAGGCGGTGCTCATGCGGGCTTGGCAAACCCCGCAGTTGGTGGGCATGTTCTCGAGCTACCAAATCAATGTGCCGCAGCTCAATGCCGCAATCGATCGCGAAAAAGCCAAACAGATGGGGGTCAACCTCAACGACCTGTTCGCCACGCTGCAGGTGTATTTGGGGTCGTTGTACGTCAACGACTTCAATCGTTTCGGCAAAACTTACCGGGTCGTGGTGCAGGCCGACGCCCCCCAGCGCGCGAGCCTCGAGGATATCGCACGGCTCAAAACCCGCAATGAAAGCGGCGAAATGGTGCCGTTGGGGGCGTTACTCGATGTGCTGCACGCCTTTGGGCCGGACCGCGCCATTCGCTACAACGCGTTTCCCTCGGCCGACATCAACGGCGCACCGGCGCCTGGGGTCAGCTCGGGCCAGGCGCGGGCCATCTTGGAGAACATCCTCAACGAGACTCTGCCGCGTGGCATTGCCTACGAATGGACCGAGCTGACCTACCAAGAATTGCTCACCGGCGACACCGCGCTGCTGGTGTATCCCCTGTGTGTGCTGCTCGTGCTGTTGGTGCTGGCCGCGCTGTACGAGAGTTTTCGCTTGCCGCTGGCGATTATTTTAATCGTGCCGCTGTGCCTGCTGTTCGCCATCGGCGGGGTGCTTTATACCGGCGGCGACCGCAATATTTTTACCCAAATCGCGATGTTCGTCTTGATGGGGCTGGCCTGTAAAAACGCCATCCTAATCGTAGAATTTGCCCGCGATCGGGAAATTCACGAGCCCGACATCGGTCCGGTAAAGGCCGCGCTCGAGGCCTGTCGGCTGCGTTTTCGCCCCATCCTGATGACGTCTATTTCTTTCATCATGGGCGTCTTGCCGCTGGTGCTCTCAACGGGAGCTGGCGCCGAGATGCGCCGTGCGATGGGGGTTGCAGTGTTTTCCGGCATGTTGGGGGTGACGCTGTTTGGCCTGCTCCTGACCCCGGTGTTCTACGTGCTGCTGGCGCGGCGCCCCAGCGCGCCGAGCGTCACGGCCTCGGCGGAGCCGGGTGTATGAAACTGGCTTGGTGTGGGGTGGTGCTCGCGCTAGGCGCCTGCTCGCTCGCGCCACCGTTGGAACGCCCGGCGAGCGGCGTGCCCGAGAACTGGAAAGAAGCCAGCCCCGCCATTGAGGGTCAGTGGACGCCCGCCGATCCCGCCGACGCATTGTCGCGTGGGGCGTGGTGGGAGGTTTTCGCCGATCCGGTGCTCAGCGCGCTGCTGCGCGATGCCACTAGCGCGAACTTCGACCTGGCCGCCGCCGCCGCCCGCGTCGAGCAAAGCCGGACGCTGGTGAAAACGGCGGCGGCCGCGCAGCTGCCACGCGTCGATTTTGGCGCCGGGGCCGCCGCCGGTAAGTCCGCCAACGTGGGCCCGGGTTTGCGCGGCGACCCCGACTTGGCGCCTTACGACCGCTACACTTTCGGCGCGGCGCTGAGCTATGAGGTGGACCTCTTTGGGCGGGTGCGCGACAGCGTGCGCGCGGCGGACGCTGATTTCAGTGGGCAGCAAGCCCTGTACCAATCTTTTCTGCTCGCCCTCCAAGCGGAAGTCGCGCGCACCTATTTTCTCATTCGTCTTGCCGATGCCGAACTCGCGGTACTGAACACCGCCCTGCACCTGCGCCGCGACACCCTCGCACTGGACGCCCGCCGGGCGCTCGCCGGGGAAGTGAGCGATGTCGACCTGGTGCGCGCCGTAGCCGAACTCCAAGCCCTGCGCACCGAGCTCATCGGGGTGGAGCGCACGCGGGCACAGGACGAACACGCGCTGGCAATTTTACTGGCGCGCGCCCCCGCCGCGTTCGCGCTGACGCCCGCCCCGCTCGCCGCCACCCCACCCCGAGTGCCGCCGGGCCTGCCCTCCACTTTGCTGGAGCGACGCCCGGATATCGCCGCGGCTGAACGGCGGATGGAAGCCGCCAACGCGCGCATCGGGGTCGCCAAAGCGGCTTTTTATCCGCTGCTCGACCTCACCGCAGATGCCTCTTTTGTGGCGGACGACATCGGCAAACTGTTTGCCTGGTCGGCCCGCACTTGGGCCTTGGGGCCGCTCGCCGGCTTGCTGCTGGTACAGCCAATCTTTGACGGCGGCCGCAACGCCGCCAATCTGGAGCGCGCGCAAGCCGCGCTAAGAGAAGAAACGGCGCTCTATCGTCAGCAAATATTGAACGCCGTGCGCGAAGTGGAAGACGCGCTGGTCGCGTTGCGCACGCTGGCGGAGCAGCACGATACGGTGGCCAATACGCTAGCCGCGGCCACGCGCGCCCAGCAGCTTGCGCAGCAGCGCTTCGATGCCGGTGCCACGAGTTACCTGGAAGTTCTCCAAGCCCAGCGACTCACGCTGCTGGTGGAACGTCAGACCCAGCAAATTAGCGGCGCGCGAGTGCTGGCGAGCGTGGCGCTGATTCGCGCGCTGGGCGGGGGCTGGTGAGGCTTTGGCTGGGTCGTCAGCGGCGCGCGCATCGCGCCTACGCAGCGGCGCCGCGCTAGCCCGCGTCGTAGCGCTGCATTTTCCGGTACAGCGTGCTGCGCGAGATCCCCAGCCGGCGGGCGACGTCCGAGAGGTTGCGACCGTGACTCGCGAGCGCAGCCTCGATGGCTTTGCGCTCCAAAGTGCTGATGAGCTGGGGCGCACGGGCCGGGCGTTGGGCGCCCGCGGGCGGCGGTTGGCGGGGGAAGTCTGCCGGCAGATGCTGCAGCGTCAGCAGGGCGTGCTCGCTCAGCACATACAGGCGCTCGAGTAATCGGCGCAACTCGCGCGCATTGCCCGGCCACGGCGCGCCGGCCAAGACGGTGAGGAGCTCTGGACCGGCGTGGCGTGTGCCCAAGCCGTAGGTCACCTCGATTTGCGTCAGCAGATGGCGGACCAGCGCGGGTAAATCCTCCGGGTGGTCGCGCAGGGCGGGGAGTCGCAGGCTGAGCACTCGGAGGCGCTCTAGCAAATCCTGCCGGCAGCGCCCCGCCGCCACGGCGTGGTCTAAGTCGTGACGGCTGGTGGCGATTAGGCGGACCCGGAGAGGGCGCTCCCGCTGGCCACCCACGCGCACCACGACGTTTTCTTGCACCAACCTGAGCACCCCCGCCTGAACTTCCACAGGCAATTCGTCAATCTGCGCGAGCAATAGTGTGCCGCCGTTAGCTTGCTCAAATTTACCCGCCCGCCCGCCCGGCCCTGCTTCATCACCGAACAGTTCGCCGGCGGCTAGCGCGTGCGGCAGCTGCGCGCAGTTGACCACGACCCAAGGCCCGTTGGCGGCCGGGGATGCCTGATGAATGTGGTGCGCCCACAGGGTTTTGCCGACGCCCGCTTCCCCCAGCAGCAAGACCGGTGCGAGCGCCTGCGCCACGCACGCCGCTTGGCGCTTGATTTCCACCAGCGCGGGGTGATTGCCCACTATCCCCGGGAACGGGTCTGGCGCGGGCGTGACGGGCTGCGCGGCCGCGCGGCGGCGCCCACGCAGCGGTTCCACGACCAACACGCCACCGTCCCACGCGCACTCGCGCCCCGCATGGGCTTCCAACGCGACGGCCCGCATGCCGCGCGGGAGAGCGGCGGTGCAGTGGGCCAGCGTCGGCTCACCGCGCACCACCATGAAGGGGCGCCCGCGTTCCAGCGGGGTGTGGTCGCGACCATCCCCGAAAAGCGTGCGGGCGAGCGCGTTGGCACTCAGCACCCGCCCCTGGTGGTCGAGCAGCACCGCGGCCTGATGGGGCCAGCGCGAGGCCTGTGATTGATACCAATGGAGTAGCTGCACGGCGCGTGCGAGCTCGCGAGAGCGCAGGGTTGCTTCAATCTGATGGGCTGCAGTCACGGCCAAGGCGAGGCAGTGTTGTTGATGACTGTCGCCAAAACTGGTGACGTCCACCACCCCGACCAAGTGGCCATCCACGTGGTCGCGCACCGGCGCGGCCGAGCAGCTCCAGATTTTCGCCACCGCGAGTAGGTGCTCGGCGCTGTGCACTTCCGCCGGGCTGTTGAGCGCGATCGCCGTGCCGATGGCGTTGGTGCCGCCGCTCAACTCGCTCCAGTGGTAGCCGGGGCTTAGGCAATCGCGGGCGCCGCGGTCGACCACTACCGGGCTGCCGCACACCTCCAGCAGCGTGCCGGTGGCGTCCGCGACCACCAGACAACTTTGGGTGCCGGCCAAAATATCACCCAGCACCCGCCAAGTATTTTGAAACGCCTGCAGCAGCTCCCGGTTGCTGTCGCACAACCGCTCTAAAGCCGCGCCCGCGCCTTGCAGCGTGGGCCGCTGGGCCACGGGCTCCACGCCCAGCGACAGGCAGCGGGTCCAGGAGTCGCGGATAAAATCGCGCACGCCGGGGTCGATGACGCCGCCGCGTTCCACCAGGGCCAGCCAGGCGCGCTCGACTTGTTTGCGGTAAACCCGGTCGGCTTCGCGGGGAGTCCGGCCAAAGCTGTGAATATCCATGGGGGCGAGGGTGCCGTGTGCTGTGCTTAAATCTGGCGCGGGCGCGAGCCCGCGACGGTGAGCCTAACTGTCTCAGAATGCGACAATCAACGTCAAGCGCACCCGCTAAGTGCGCGCTGGGTCGTGCTTTGGCTTACTAACGCTCGAAATTTCCCCGCCGCCGTAGCATGCTTAGGCTTGGGATCACTTTAAAATGGCTGGCGCGCCGCCCGACCGCAGACGCGCCGCGTAGAAATTTGGAGGAGAAGAAGATGGAAGTTGGCGCATTTTATCTGCCGTCCGTTGGCACCAAAGAAGAAATTCTGAAGGGCATGGCCGGCAAGCGGACCGATTTATACCAGCGGATGCTCAAAGAAATCGGCGAGCAGGTCATCTACATGGACGGCCAGGGCTACTACGGCGCTGGCTTTACCGAGCATCACTTTCACATCGAGGGCGAGGAAGTCTCGACCAACCCGGTGATCCTCGACCTGTATTTTGGCATGCAGACCAAGAACATGAAGTTCGGCCAGCTGGGCAACGTGCTGCCCTCGCAGAACCCTATCAACTTGGCCGAAAACATCGCGATGATTTCCCAGATGCTGCAGGGCCGGACTTTTGCCGGCTTTGCGCGTGGTTATCAGCCGCGCTGGGTCAACGTGCTGGGTCAGCAGGTAGGTCTGCAAGAGCCAGGCGAAGGGGCCGACTACGAAGAGCTCAAGCGCTCGTTGTTTGAAGAGCATTTCGAAATTCTGCTCAAGGCCTGGACCCACGACACCTTCAGCTTCCAAGGCAAACACTGGCAGATCCCGGGTAAACCCATCAAGTGGCTGGCCCACGAGGTGGCCGCGAAGTACGGCCAGGGTCTCAACGAGAACAACGACATCGTGGAAATTGGCATCGCCCCGCCGACCTTCAACAAACAGGTGCCGGATATGTTCATGCCGTTCGCCACCTCCGAGCGCTCGATCGTCTGGGGCATGGAGCGCGGCGTCGTACCGGTGACCATCATGACCCACCCCGAAGTGGTCAAGGGTCACTTTGAAGCCGGTCAGCGTGCGGCGCAAAAAGCGGGTCGGGATCTAAAATACGGCCAAGGTATGGCAATGAGCCGCGAACTCATCGTGGCCGATACCGATGCCGAAGCCGAAGCGATTGCGCGTGAAGCCGGTTCCTTCATTTGGAACAACTTCTTTGTACCGTTCGGCTTTAACGCCGCCATCGCCGGCCCGGGGGAAGGCCCCTTCGACATGGCGCCGACCTTCGAGACCCTCTCCGAGCGCGGTCTCGTGATCCACGGCAGCCCCGACACCGTGAAGCGCAAGCTGGCGAAGCTCTTCAAGGAACTGCCGGTCGACTATTTCTGGATGTTCATCTACAACCACATGCCCCACGCGCAGTGCATGAAGAGTCTGGAACTGCTCACCGAGAAAGTATGGCCGGAGTTCACCGATGCCATCGGTACCAGCAACGTGACCCGGCTGCGGGCCAAAGGCTAAGGCGGCAGGCGCAACGGCGCTCGCGCCGGTCGGCGGAGCTGGCTAGGCTCGTTGCGAGCCTAGCTAAATTCCACCGTACTGGCCTCGAACACCGGGCCGTCCACACACACTCGCTTCATCGCCGGCCCGCTCGGCGTGTGGACGCGCACCGTGCAGCCGGCACAGCCACCCACCGCGCAGGCCATGTATTCCTCCAGCGAAATCTGCGCCGGTAGCCCGTAGCGTGCGGCCAAGCTTTGCACGGCTTTGAGCATTGGCGTGGGGCCGCAGGCGAAGATTTCTATTTCGGGGAGCGCCGCGACGCCCATGGCTTGAATCCACGCGGCGGCCAGTTCGGTCACCAGCCCTTCAAAGCAGCCCACATAGCCTTGGCGACTCGCGAGCCGGGCGGCAATCCCCCAGTCTTCCAGCAGCGGCATGGTGCCGATGACGCCGGGCGGCATGCCGGGCACCAGGATGGCCGAGGGGCGCAGTTTGAACGGGAAAGGAAGCTCCGACCCCAGCACCACAAACGGCACGCTGCCCGTGCTGCGGCGCAGGTGATCGGCCAAATACACCATCGGGGGCATGCCCACGCCGCCGCCGATTAACAAAGGCCGTTTGCGATAACCCGCCAGCTTGAAGGGCACGCCTATCGGCCCTAGTGCGCTGATAGACTCGCCCGGCGCGCGCTGCGCCAATTCGGCGGTGCCCACCCCGTGGGCCTTGAACAGCATATCGATGGTGCCGGCCCGAGGGTTAGCCCGCATGATCGACATCGGACGCCGCAGGGCGAGGCTGGGCGCGCAGCGCAAATGGACGAAAGCACCGGGTTGGGCTCGTCGGGCAATCTCTGGCGCCCGCAGCTGCAAGATGTATTGCCCACCGGGGTGGGCCTCGTTGCTCAGGACTTCGGCCGCTTCTTGGACGATGGTCCCGCGCTGCGGTTTGGTGGCGTCGTTCATCCGCAGCGCGCCAAGCGGTGCGCCACGCGCCCGCCGACCATCGTGAACACGACCCTGCCGGTCAGTTCGGTATTCAGATAGGGCGTGTTTTTGCCGGCGCTCGCGAGTTCGGCGGCGGTGGCCTGCCAGCGTTGCGTTGGGTCGAACACACATAAATCGGCGGGCGCGCCGGGGGTTATTTCGCCGCCCGCGCGGCCCAGAATGCGGTGTGGCCGCAAACTCGCGGCGGCAATGGCCGTGGACAGATCAAAGGCCCCCGCGGCCACCAAACCCAGCAGCGCGGGCAGGAAGGTGTCCACGCTGGAGATGCCGGGCTCGGTCAGGCCAAAAGGCGCGGCCTTGGCGTCTGCGTCGTGGGGCTCGTGGGAGGCGCTAATCGCGTCGATGGCGCCGGTTTTTATGCCCCGGCGCAGGGCGTTGCGGTCGCTGGTGGCGCGCAAGGGGGGCCGCAAATGGAAGTTAGGGTCGAAATTTCCCAAGTTCTCTTCCGTGAAACACAGATTAGCGAGACTGACGTCGGCGCTCACCGGCAGGCCGCGTGCGCGTGCTTGGGCGATGACCTTGATGGACTGTGCGGCGGAGAGCTTACAGAAATGCGCGCGCGCGCCAGCCGCCGTCGCCAGCGTGAGGTCGCGGTAAACGGCGATGACTTCGGCGGCAGCGGGAATGCCGTTGAGCCCCAGGCGCGCACTCACCGGGCCTTCATGGACCAGCCCATCGCGGCTTAGCCAATAGTCCTCGGAGCGCAAAAAGACGGTGAGTTCTGCACTCGCGGCGTAGGCCAGCGCGTGCCTGAGGACGGCGGTGTCCTTGATCGCCCGTTCCAAATTGGTGACCCCCACCACGCCAGCGCGCTTGAGGGCGTGCATTTCGGCCAGGACTTCGCCCTCCAGACCCACCGTTAAGGCACCTAGGCACAGCACTTGCGCGCCGCCCGCCGCCGCGGCGCTTTGGGTGATGTGTTCGACCACCGTGGGGTTATCGATGACCGGTGAGGTGTCGGGTGTGCAACACACCGTGGTGAACCCCCCCGCTGCCGCCGCCCGCGCTTCGCTGGCGATGCTCGCCTTGCGCTCAAAGCCGGGTTCGCGCAGGTGGCTGCCCAAATCGACCAAGCCGGGCGTGACGATGAGTCCGTGCGCATCGATGCTGTGGTCGGCTTTAAGGCCGCGCGGCGCCCGTCCGACGGCGAGAATGAGCTGGTCTTCTATCCAGACTTCCGCGCACTCGTCCAGGCCGCTCGCCGGGTCGATGACCCGCCCGCCGTGGATGCGCCAACGCATCTCAGTGTGCCCCCGCCAAGGCCTGATTGCCCATCACCATAGCCATCACCGCCATGCGCACGGCGATGCCATAAGTGACCTGCTGCAGAATGACCGACTGCACGCCGTCGGCCACGGCGGAGTCGATCTCTACCCCGCGGTTGATCGGACCCGGGTGCATCACGATGGCATCGGCTGCCGCCAGCCGCAGGCGCTGGGTCGTAAGCCCATATTCGCGAAAATATTCGTGCGCGCTGGGCAGTAGCGCGCTCTGCATGCGCTCTTGCTGGAGGCGCAACATGATGACGACGTCGGCGCCCCGGATCCCCTCATCCAGATCGTCGTAAACCGTCACCCCGAGGGCTTCAACCCCCGCTGGAATGAGGGTTTTAGGCCCCACCACGCGCAGGTCGGGGACCCCTAAAATTTTCAGGGCCTGGATATTGGAACGCGCCACCCGCGAGTGGGCGACGTCGCCCACGATAGCGACCGTGAGATGATCGAAGCGTTTCTTGTGGCGGCGAATGGTGAACGCGTCGAGCATGCCCTGGGTCGGATGTTCGTGCCGACCGTCACCGCCGTTGATGACGCTGATGTGCGGGGCCACTTGCCGGGCGATGAAGTCGGCGGCGCCGCTGATGTGATGGCGCACCACAAACATATCGCACTGCATGGCCTCGAGGTTACGCAGCGTGTCGGCGAGGGATTCGCCCTTTCTAGTCGAACTGGCTTCGATGTTGATGTTCAACACATCGGCCGACAGCCGTTTGGCGGCGAGGTCGAAGGTGGTTCGGGTGCGGGTGCTGGGCTCGAAGAAGAGATTGGCGACGGTGCGGCCGCGCAGCAGCGGGACTTTTTTCACGGCCCGGTCGCCGAGGGGCGCAAAGCGCTCGGCGTTGTCGAGGATTTGCTCTAACAGACTGCGCGATAGGCCTTCGATCGCGATAAAATGGCGGAGGCGGCCTTGGGCATCGAGTTGGACATCCGCCGCGCTCATCGCTGCTCCTTACTGCGCCAGATTACCGACCGTGTGCGGCCGTCCTGCGACGGCGTCTAGCCCTTCGCGCTGGGGACCTCAGGCCGCGCTCGCGACTGGGCGCTGGCGACAAATTTCGAGGCTCATTGGAGCAGGCCCGGTGAGTTTAGCATGCTCGCCGGGCGCTAAGTTCAGGTGCGCGCCCACCACCTCGGCGGCGATGGGCAGTTCGCGCCCGCCGCGGTCAAACAGGACGACCAGCCGCACGGAACGCGGCCGGCCGTAGTCGAAAATTTCGTTCATCGCCGCGCGCACCGTGCGCCCGGTGTAGAGAATGTCGTCCACTAGCACCAGATCGCGGTTGGTGACATCGAAGGGCAGCATGGAGGGCGCGACGGTGGGATGGATGCCGATGCGACTAAAGTCATCGCGATAGAACGCAATATTGAGTTCGCCGAGCGGCGCGGTGATGCCCAACAATTGGCCGAGCTTTTCGGCCACCCACACCCCGCCCGTGCGCACGCCAATCAGCGCCGGCTCCGTGATGCCAGCCGCGTGCAGTTGCTGACGCAGGGTGGTCGCCATCTGCGCCATTAAGGTCTCGATATCAAACTGCACGCTCATTTTTGCTCCGGGCTTTGCGCCGCTTCCAGCAGCCAAGTTTCTAAAATTTGTTGCGCGGCGAGGGCGTCTAGGGTGTGCCGCGTGCCGCGCCTGAGCGCTGCCGCCGCGTGCGATGACAGCCGTTCATCAATGAACGCCACCGGCCGATGGTAACGACCCTCGAGCCGGCCCGCGAAGCGTTCAATGGCGCTCGCCAGCGGATGGACCCCGCCCTCGTTGGTGCTGGGCAGGCCAACCACCAGACAGTCCGGACGCCAGTCGTCGATCAGTTTGCCCAATACCAGCCAGTCCGGCTGGCCATGCCGTGCTGGCAGGGTGACGAGCGGGCTGGCCGTGCGAGTGACGGTCTGGCCCACTGCCACCCCAATGCGTTTTTCGCCGTAATCAAAGCCCAGTGCCGTGCGCGGTACCGCCACGATCACGCGTGCCCAACATCGCCCGACAGCCGGTAAACATCAACCCCCAAACAGGCCGCCGCCTGCGTCCAACGCTGCTCGGCCGGAGCGTGAAACATGACCTCCAGCGCGGCCGGCCCACTCAGCCAGGCGTTCTGGAGGATTTCTTGTTCGAGTTGGCCCGCCGACCAGCCGGCATAACCCAGTGCCACCAAGGTGTCTGGAGGACCTTCGCCGCGCGCAATGGCGGCGAGCATTTCGCGCGATGTCGAGACCGCTACTTCGTCGCTGACCAAAATCGTGGAGCCATAATCGAGCGCTGGCCGATGAATGATAAAGCCGCGGTCGCGGTGCACCGGCCCGCCTTGATAGACAATTTGGGTATTGATGTCGGCGACGGTGCTTTCTAGTTTGAGCTGTTGCAGCACTTCGCCCAAGTCAAATTCCAACGGGCGATTGATCACGATGCCCATCGCCCCATCCTGATTGTGGGCGCAGACGTAGGTCACGGTGCGCACGAAATTAGGGTCTTCGAGCGCGGGCATGGCAATCAGGAAATGGTTAGTGAGGTCGAGCAACATGGCGCTTAGTATTGCCCCCGACCGCGGCGTCTGACAAGCCACTGCGGGCGCTACTGGGCGGTAAAATCGGCATTATTAACGAAGCGCCAAGTGCGCGTGACATGCAGAATATCGACCTCGCGCGCGATATCGCTCGGAAATGGCGCGAACGGCGCCGCCAGTTCCACGATACGCACCGCCGCATCATCCAGCACTTTGTGACCAGAGGTTTTGCGCACCACGATTTCAATGACCGAACCGTCGGGCCGAATGGCGACATCCAGCAGCAGCGAGCCCGAGAGTTCGTGCTGTCTGGCTTCGTCGGGGTAATTGATGTTGCCAATCCGCTCGACTTTGGCGCGCCAAGCTTCCATGTACGCCGCGTAGCGATATTCCTGCGTGCTCGCGGAGATAAATTTCTGCCGTGGCCGGTGCGCGCGGGTTTCCATGCGGTCCTGCAGTTCAGCATTCATGCTGGCGAGCGCGAAAGAGCGGGTGATGAGCTGGGCGGCGGTGGGTAGCGCCGGGTTGGCGGCGCCGTAGGTCGGTGTGGGTGTTGGCGCGGCGGTGGGGGCCTCGCTAGCGGCCGCGCCGGCCGCGGGTGTGGCCATGCGTCCGGCGCTGCGGGGGGGCGCTGCCAGCGGCGCTGTGCGCGTCGGTTGCACGGGGGGCTTCGGCGCTTTGGCGTCCGCGACGGCGGGGGGTGACGGCGCGCCCGCCGGCGGCGGCGGGGTGACGCGGGTGGCGCCCTCAGTGGTTTGGGGTGCCAGCCAGGGTGCGGCGGGGCGCACGCGCTCCGCGCGCTCGCCACCGCCGAGTGAATTACTTTGGGCCAAGGCCTCGGCCTGTGGGGGTGGGGTGTTAGAGCGCGCCGCCACCAAGGTGATTTCCAGACGATTAGGGGGCGGCGGCACCGGCGTGTCGGGCTTGAAGCTCACGCCCAGAATGAGCATCGCGTGCACGGCGATGGCGATACACACCGCCAGCGCCAGACGATCGGCGGCCGGGATCGCGGGCCGCGTGAGCACCGCACTCACCATGCCTGCGGGCCGCGGTTCAGTGCGACCGGCCCAGCCGCGCCACGATGGCGTGCAGCAGGCTCTCACCGATGCGCACCGGGAACTGGGCTTCGAGCTCGCGCGCGCAGGTCGGGCTGGTGACGTTGATTTCCGTGAGGTAATCGCCGATGACGTCTAGCCCCACGAAGATGAGGCCACGGGCGCGGAGTTCTGGGCCAACGCGGGCACAAATTTCACGGTCACGGGCGGTCAGCGGGCGTCCCACGCCCCGCCCGCCCGCCGCCAGATTGCCCCGCAGCTCGCCGGCCGCCGGAATGCGCGCCAAGGCGTAAGGCACGGGCTCGCCGTCGATCAATAGGATGCGTTTGTCGCCGTCGAGTATCGCCGGCAAGTAGCGCTGCGCCATACAAAAGCGGGTTTCGTAGGCGGTGAGCGTTTCCATGATCACGCTGGCGTTGGCGTCACCACGCTGGATGCGAAAGATCGAGGCGCCACCCATGCCGTCTAGCGGTTTGACCACGATGTCCTCGTGCTCGGCCAGAAATTCTCGGATCCTCGCCATTCGGCGGGCCACCAGCGTGGGTGGGCAGACATCGGCGAACCACGCGGTAAAGAGCTTTTCGTTGGCATCGCGCAGGCTGCGCGGGTCGTTCACCACCAGCGCGCCGGCCGCCTGCGCGCGTTCGAGCAAATAGGTAGCGTAGATGTACTCCGTATCAAAGGGTGGGTCCTTGCGCATGAGGATCACATCCAGATCGGCCAGCGGCCGGTGGGTCGCCGGGCCGGTAAAGTCATGCCAGTGGCTGGTGGATTCGTGCACCGCCAGGGGCCGCATGAGCCCGCTGGCTTGGCCGTCGCGCAGCGATAGGTCGGCCATTTCTAGGTAATGAAGTTCGAAACCTTGGGCCTGGGCGGCGAGCAGCAACCCCAAGGTGGTGTCTTTTTTGGGGTTGATCCCCGAGATGGGGTCCATGATCACACCAAGTTTTATTGTCATGAAGGCCGCGCTTTCCGGTTGCCGTGGGTTGCTGTGGACAGGGTCGCACCTTAGCATACGGGCCGTTTACCGCTGAACCCGCAGGCGCCAAGTACCGATGACGACCCCCCCGCCGTTGACCTCCCGGACGGTCCGAATCGCGACCCGCGGCAGCCAGCTCGCGGTGTGGCAAGCCGATCACGTCCGCGCGCTGCTGCTGCTGGCACACCCAGCACTGACCATCGAACTGGTCGTCATCACCACCACCGGCGACCGCATGCTCGACACCCCATTGGCCAAGATTGGGGGCAAGGGGCTGTTCATCAAAGAATTAGAACAGGCGCTGCTGGACGGTTTGGCCGACCTCGCGGTCCATTCCATGAAAGACGTGCCGGTAGCGCTGCCCGCGGCGCTGCATATCCCGGTGGTGTTGGCGCGCGAAGACCCCCGCGACTGTCTGGTCGCCGCGCACCCGCTGCACGCCTTGCCACTGGGGGCGGTGGTGGGCACCTCGAGTTTGCGTCGCCGTAGTCAATTGTTGGCGCTGCGCCCTGATCTGGTCCTGCGCGACCTGCGGGGCAACGTCACCACCCGCTTGGAGAAACTGGCGCGGGGAGATTTCGATGGTATCGTGCTGGCGCATGCGGGCCTGCGGCGGCTGGGGCTCACCGCCGGGGTGGCGGCTTGTTTCGAGCCCCACGAGATGCTGCCTGCAGTGGGACAGGGGGTGATTGGGATTGAATGCCGGCGCGGCGACGCGCGCATCGAGGCGCTCATCGCGGGGCTGGACGACCCCTGCGCCCACGATGCCATCTGCGCCGAACGGGCGCTGAACGCCGCCTTGGATGGGGGCTGTCAGGTGCCAGTCGCCGGACATGCCATCGTGGAGGAGCAGATGATTTCAATTGCGGGGCTAGTGGCCAGCAGCGATGGCCAACGCATCGTGCGGGCGGCGAGGACGGGGCCGCGTGGTGCGGCGGCAGCCTTGGGTGCGGCAGTCGGGCAGGCACTGCTGGCGGCCGGTGCCGCCCGTTTGCTGGCCGAAATCGGCGCGTGCTGAAATCCCACGCGACCGCCTGCGAGCATGCGCAAATCCCCGCCCACCCACGCCAGCACGCTGGCTAGTTTGTGCGTGCTGGTCACGCGCCCGGAAGAGCAGGCGCGCGCGCTCATTGCGGACATCGAGCAACGGGGCGGGCTGGCGGTGTTCGCGCCCATGATCCTCATTCAACGCCAAACCGACAGTCCTACCCTGCGCGCGGCGCGGCAGCGCTTGCCCCACTACGCGGCGGTGATTTTCGTGAGCCGCAACGCCGCGGACTTTGGCATCGAGATGCTGAATGCGCCGCCCCATTCCTTGGCCCACTGCGAGGTCTACGCGGTGGGTGGGGGTAGCGCCGAGCGTTTGTTGGCGCTGGGCGTGGCGCGGGTGCATACCCCTAGGGGTGAGTTTAATTCGGAGGGACTGCTCAAGATGCCCGGCTTATCGGCGCGCGAAATTGGCGGCAAAAACGTCTTGGTAGTTCGCGGGGGGGGCGGTCGGGAGCTGCTCGCGCAGACGCTGCGTGGGCGCGGCGCCGTGGTGGACTATTGCGAGGTTTATACCCGCTCGGCGCCCCACGAACCCCTGGCGAGTGTGCTCAAAGCGCATGCCGTCACCACGCTGGATGTGGGTCTTATCACCAGCACTGAAGCGCTGACTAATCTGGCGGACCAAATCGAGCAGGAAAAACTTGACCGGCTCTATGACCTGCCGCTGCTGGTGGCGGGCACCCGCACGGCCGAGGAAGTCGAGCGCCTGGGCTTTACCGTGCCGCCCGTGGTGGTGCATGCCCCGGGCGACGCTAATCTGGTGGCGGCGCTAGAACGGTGGGCCTTGGATGGACAATGACGCCCGGCCGGTAGCCGCGGGCGCAGCACCGAGCCCAGCGCGCCGGGGGCGTTGGTGGCGGTGGGTCTCGCCGGTGGTTCTGCTATTGGCTGCGGGCGCCGGTGCGACCCTGCTGTGGCAACGCGAGCACGCGCAGCAGGCGGCGCGCGCCGCGCGCAGTGAGGACCTCCTCCGTTTGGCTCAGGCCCAGCAGGCCGCGCACGCGGCATCCCCGCCCGCCGCCACGCTCCCGGCGGTGCCCGCCGCCACGCTCCCGGCGGTGCCCGCCGCCACGCTCCCGGCGGTGCCCGCCGCCACGCTCCCGGCGGTGCCCGCCGCCACGCTCCCGGCGGTGCCCGCCGCCATGCTCCCGGCGGTGCCTGCCGCCACGCTCCCGGCGGTGCCTGCCGCCATGCTCCCGGCGGTGCCTGCCGCCATGCTCCCGGCGGTGCCTGATCCCGCGCTGACGGCGCTCGCGACCCATCTCGCGAGCCTCGACGCGCGGCTAGATGCCGTGACGCGCACGCTCGACGCCCAGCCCCAGTCGGTGCCTCTGGCGTTCGATACCCTTGCGCTGGCCGAAGCCACGGCCCTGGTGGCGCTGGCCGAGCAGCGCCTATTGCTGGCGCGTGATGTGGCCGGCGCCGCGGCCGCGCTGGGGCTGGCGCAAGCGCGCATCGCGGTGCAGGCGCCGCGCGCCGCCGGTGCGCTGGCCGCCGACATGGCCCGCCTCGCCGCCTTTCAAGACGCAGATTTAGCGGGAGTGGCGGCGGAACTCGCGGTTTTCGCCCGCGTCAGCGCGCAGTGGCCGCTCGCTGGGGGCACGCTGGCACCGGTGGCGTCCGTCCCGGCGGCGACCCCCACGGCGCGCGGCGTGCTGCTGGCGATGTGGGGCGATCTGCGGCAATTGGTTGAGATTCGCCCCGCCGGCCCGGCGCTCGACCCGTTGCTGGACCCCTTGGGTGCGGCGCTTCTGCGGCGCCAGTTGGCGGTAGAACTGGGGGTGGTGCAGTTGGCGGTGCTGGCCCGTGACGCCCCCGCCAGAACGGCCGGTATTGAGGCCGCGCGCGCGGTGTTAATGGCCGGCTTTGCCACCGGGGACCCGCAGGTTAGCGCCTGCCAACGCCGGCTAGAGGCGCTGGCTAACCTGGAACTCGCGCCCCCAATCCCCACGCTGCAAGCCAGCCTCACCGCGCTCGCCGCGGCCCGCGCGGCGGCCGCCCCGTGAAACTGCTGCTGCTGCTGCTCGCCGCGCTGGCCGGCGCAGTGGGCCTCGGACAGCTGATTTCCGCCCATCCGGGGGTGGTCGCCATCAGCGTGGACGGCCAAATTATCCGGCTGAGTCTCGCCTTATTTGTGGTCGCGGGGACGCTGGGCGCGCTGCTGTTGAGCTGGGTGCTGACCAGCGTTTATCGTCTGCTCACCCTGCGCTCACGCCTGCGCCGCTGGCGCGCCCGCAGGCACCGTCAGAACGCCCTGCAGCGTCTGGAGGGCGGCCTGCTCGCGCTGGCCGTGGGCGATTACGCACGGGCCGAGCGCCAGCTCGGGCGGGGCACGGGGAGCCCGCTGCACTACCTCGCCGCGGCGCAGGCCGCCCACGCCCAGCAGGCCCGTGGGCGGCGCGATACGTTGTTGGCGTTGGCCGGTGAGGGTACCGGCGAAGTCGCCCTGGCGCTCGGTGTGCGACGCGCGGAAATGCAACTCGACGACGATGATGCGCTCGCCGCCGAACAAACCCTGATGCCGTTGCTGGCGCGCTACGGCGAGCAGCGGCAGGTGCTGCTGCTGCGCCATCGCGTGCTCGACCGGCTCGCTCGCCACCCCGAGTTGCAAGCGCTGCTGCCCCTATTGCGCCGGCGGAAAGTGTATCCGGCCGAGCGCCTTGCGGTACTGGAAGCCGAGGTGGCGGTGCGTTGTCTGGGGGCGGCCGTGGCGGATGTGGCCAGCCTCAGTCGGCTCTGGTCGGACCTGCCAAAAACCACGCGCGCCGTGCCCGCGGTGGCGGCGGCCTACGCGCGCGCGCTGCTCGACGGCCACGCCGCTGCGCTTGCGGAAGAAATCTTACGCAAGGCGCTCGCCGCCCAGTGGGACGGGCGGCTGGTGGCGCTGTACGGCGAGCTGCAGGGCGCGCCGGCGAAGGGCGCGTTGGCGCGCGCCGAGCGCTGGCTGGTCGACCACCGCGACGACCCGGTGTTGCTGCTCGCGCTGGGCCGGTTGTGCGCCACCGAGCAGCTGTGGGGGAAGGCGCGTGCTTATCTCGAGGAGAGTCTCGCGCTGCGTCCCGTCGCGGCCGGTTACCGCTTGCTGGCGGAAGTTTGCGACGGGCTAGGTGAGCCCGCGCTGGCGCAACGCCAACGCGCTTTGGGTCTGGAGTGCGCCACGGCGACGCCCCAGGGTGCGGGGCGCAGCGGCTCGCTGGTGGGCAGGCTAGAGCAGGCGGTGCCCAACCGCGGTGCTGGCGGCTAGCCCCGCGCCCGGTTGCGTTGTTCTTTCAGGCGTGCCACGACCGGGGTTAGCAAAAGCTCCATGGCAAACCCGTTCTTACCCGCCGGCACCACCAAAGTATCGGGCCGCGACATAAACGAACCCTGGAGCATCTCTAACAACGCCCGGAAATCGGGGCTGATTTTCTGCCGGTTGGCGATATGGATAACCACCAGACTTTCGTCGTTGCTGGGGATGTCGAGGGCGGTGAACGGGTTGGACGTGTCGATGGTCGGGATGCGCTGAAAATTGATGTCGGTGCGCGAGAACTGCGGGCAGATGTAGTGCACATAGTCCGGCATGCGCCGCAAAATCATCTGGGTGGCGGTTTCTGGACTGTAACCACGCACCGCATGGTCGCGATGAATTTTCTGAATCCACTCCAAATTGATAATCGGCACTACGCCGATCAGTAGGTCTACGTGCTGCGCCAGATTGTATTCCGGGGTGACCAGCCCGCCGTGCAGGCCCTCATAGAACAGTAAATCGGTGGCCGTTGGCAGGGGTTCCCACCGCGTGAAGCTGCCCGGCGCGGCGCCGTAGTGGTGGGCGTCAGCGGCCGTATGCACGTAGTGACGAGACCGCCCCGCGCCCCGCGCCCCGTAGTCACTGAACAGCGTCGTGAGCGCGTCAAATAAATTACCTTCGGGACCAAAATGGGTCAGCGTGCGACCGGCCTGGGCGGCGCTTTCAACTTCGCTGGCCATGGTGTCCCGGTCGTAACGATGAAAGCTGTCACCCTCGATCCACGCGGGCGCCAAACCCTCCCGCTTGAAGATGTGCTGAAAGGCGGTCGTCACACTGCTGGTGCCGGCGCCCGAGGAGCCGGTTACCGCCACGATGGGGTGCAATACACTCACGGCTGAAAACCCTTTGGGTAAGATCGCGATAGCGCGCACCGGCCAAGTTTGAGGGTGCGTGGCAAGTGTCACTGCGCGGGCGCGGCGGATGCAAATCGGCCCTACCTTGGGCATAGTAACGCGATGCACCCCGCGACCGGCAGCGCCCGACTCTACCTGCGCCTTGTCTCCTACGCCTATCCCCATCGACTTATTTTTTTATGGTCGCTGCTGGGCATGGTGGCGCTCGGCGCCACGGAATGGGTGTTGCCGGCGTTTCTGCGCTACCTCGTCGACCACGAATTTGGCAGCGATCGCAGCCTGCATTTTCTCTTTATCCCACTGGTGATGATGACCTTGCTCGCGCTGCGCGGCGCGCTGGGCTATGTTTCTAGCGTCGGGGTGGCGTCGGTGGCGCAACACGTGATGATGGACTTGCGCGCGCAGATGTTTCGCAATCTGCTGGCGCTGCCGACGCGGTTTTTCGACCAACGGGCGGCGGGCGAGTTGCTCTCACGGTTTGCTTTCGATGTGGCCCAGGTCGCGCAGGCGGCCACCCATTGCGTCACGGTCGTCGTCAAAGACACCGTGCTGATGCTCGCGCTGATCGCGTACATGCTTTACATGAACTGGCGCTTGGCCTTGTTTTTGCTCGTCATGGGGCCACCCATTGCGTTGCTCATCGCACGGGTTTCGGCCCGCTTGCGGGCGAGCAGTCGGCGGCTGCAGAACACCATGGGCGAGGTGACCATCGTGGCCGAAGAAGCCATCGGCGGGCATCGCGATGTCAAAGTGTTTGGCGGCGAACAGTACGAGGCGGCGCGTTTTCAGCGGGCCATTAATAACGCCCGCAAGCTGCAGATGAAAGTCATCGGGACTGCGGCGGCCACCGATCCCGTACTGCAGGTCATTATCGCGCTGAGCTTGGGCCTTATGATGGCGTTTGCTCTGCGCGAGGCCGCCGCCGGCGCGTTGTCGCGCGGTGAGTTTGTCTCGTTCGTGGCGGCGACCGCCATGCTGCTCGCCCCGGTTCGCCGCATGACGAGCGTCAACGAATACATCCAACGCGGGTTGGCGGCGGCCGAGAGTATTTTTGCGCTCATCGACGAAGCGCCGGAGGCCTCTGGCAGTGGGGTTTTGCCCGCGCAGGTGCGCGGCGAAATTTGCTTCGAGGGGGTCACGCTGGCCTACGACGAGCGCATCGTCCTCGAGGACATCAACCTCACCATTCGAGCCGGCGAGTCGGTGGCGCTGGTCGGCCCGTCGGGGGGTGGCAAGACCAGTTTAGTGAATCTCGTGCCACGTTTTTACGTGCCCCAGACGGGTCGAATACTGATTGACGGGCATACGCTAGACGACCTGAACCTCACGTCGCTGCGCGCCGCCATCGCCTATGTCGGGCAGCATGTGGTGCTCTTCAACGATACGGTACAGAACAACATCGCCTATGGCGCGCTGCGAGAACACTCGGGCCAACAAATCGAGGCGGCGGCGGATGCGGCCTTCGTCAGCGAGTTTGTGCGCAGCTTGCCCGAGGGCTTCGATACGCTGATTGGCGATGACGGGCTGCGCCTGTCGGGGGGGCAGCGGCAACGCTTGGCGATCGCCCGCGCACTGCTCAAAGACGCCCCCATTCTCATCCTCGATGAGGCCACCTCCGCGCTGGACGCGCAATCCGAGCGGCGCATCCAGCAGGCTCTGGGCGTGCTACGCCAAGGGCGCACCTGCCTTATCGTGGCGCACCGGCTCTCCACCATCGAAGCCTGCGACCGCATCGTGGTCATCGAACAGGGTCGGATCGTGGAAGAGGGCACGCACGCAGCGCTGCTCGAGCGCGGGGGCGCGTATGCCCGGCTGCATAGTTTGCAGCGCGAGCGTGGCGATCTTGCCCTCGCCGAAGGCGTTGCTTGAGATGTGGGTTTATAGCGGCAGCGAACGGCCGCCCTTCGCCTTGGCCCCGGCGCCGGGGCAAGAATCGGTCTGGGATTACCCCCGACCGCCGCGCCTGGCGCCGGACGCACGCCGGGTCGAAGTCATCGCCGATGGGGTGGTCATCGCCACCACCACGCGCGCGCTGCGGCTACTGGAAACCGCTAGCCCGCCCAGTTTTTATCTGCCGCCGCAGGATATCGATCTCACCCGGCTGCGCGCCGCGGAAGGGCGCTCGGTTTGCGAGTGGAAGGGCGCGGCCGCCTATTTCTCCGTGCTGCTGGCGGGCGTTTGGACGGTGGTCGCGTGGTCTTATCCAGCGCCTGCGCCGCGCTACGCCGCCCTGCGCGGCTACTATGGGTTCTATCCCGGGCGGGTCGCCTGTTTTGTCGACGGCGAGGGGGTCCAGCCGCAGGCGGGCGGCTTTTATGGCGGCTGGATCACCGCGGAGATCGTGGGTCCCTGCAAAGGGCGCGCGGGCAGCGCCGGCTGGTGAAGGTAGAGACTGCGGAGCCAGGCCTTAGTGCGGCTTGACCCGTAGCCGACAAAGCCCGCAAGATCAGGGCGCTGCGGCTACCGGGAGGGTTTCAATATGCACACATTTTCCCGCCAAACACTGCCTGCGCACACCAGCGTTTTCACCGCCGGCGAGTTTGGGAATTCTGCTTACGTCGTCGAGGACGGCTGCGTCGAGGTGTTGCGCGCGCGGGGGCGTGGCTGGGAACGCATCGCCGTGCTGGCCGCCGGCGGCATGTTTGGCGAAGTGGCGCTGCTCGACCGTGAGCGGCGCACGGCCACGGTCCGCACCCTCCTGCCAACCCGACTGCTCCGCATCGAACGCCAGCAGGTGGAGAGCCTGCTGCAAGCGTCCGACCCCGTGGTGCAGCATCTGGTGCATCTGCTGCTGGCGCGCTTCCGTTACGCCCAAGGCCCAGCGCCTGAATCAAACGCCGAGCAAGACGACGCTCAGGCCAACCACCGAGTGGACATGGAAGCTGCGGCCCTGCGAACCCTGTCGCTCAGCAGTGATTTAGCGCTAGCCATCCGCACCGGACAATTGACGCTGGCCTACCAACCGCTCCTGGATTTGAACGATGCGCGCATCGCTGGGGTGGAAGCGTTGGTGCGCTGGCGTCACCCCACCGAAGGCGCCGCGAGTCCGGCGGAGTTCATTCCGCTGGCGGAAAAAACCGGGCTTATCCATGAGATTGGGCGCTGGGTGTTACTGCAGGCGACCGCCGACTGGACCCGGATGCGTGAATTCTGCGACGCCAGCGCCACGGCCCGACCGTTTCTCAGCATTAATTTTGCGGCCCCCGAACTGTGCACATTAGGCATCGTGGAGTCGATCCTCGCCGCGCTGATGGCCAACGCCATGGCCCCGGAGGAGTTGCACGTAGAACTGACAGAAACCAGCCTCGTGGGTGGTTTTGCGAACCTCGCCGAGGTGATGACCCAACTGCGGGCCATCGGCATCGGCGTGGCGCTGGACGATTTTGGTACCGGCTATGCCGGTCTGGACTATCTGCAGGCGCTGCCGTTTTCCTGCATCAAAATCGACATGAGTTTCGTCAAACAAATGGCGAGTTCCGAACGCAGCTATCACATCGTCAAATCTGCCTTGACGCTGGCGCGGACCTTGGGCATGCGATCGATAGCCGAAGGCATTGAGGATGGGGTGGCAGCGGAGGGGTTGCGGGCGATGGGCTGCGACCTAGGGCAGGGCTATTACTTTGCCAAGCCCATGGCCATGGACGCCTTCGCCGACTGGGCCGCGGCCACGCGCGCCGCGCGGGCCTAGGGCGCGCGCACCAAAACACCACCGGCCCGCCCCCGCGGGGCAAGAACAACCCTGCCCCGCGAGGACGCGGCGTCAACGCCGACGCCGACCCCCCTTGGGGCCCGCCGCGTGCGCGAGACATTCTGCCGGCGAGCGCCTAGATTAGGCCCTGCGAGCGCGTTTCATTCCGGCGCTGACAAAACACTAATAACCGACAAGGGGAGCACCATGGCCAGTCCGCAAGCCGCCGCAATCGATCACCTATTTGACAGTTTCCTCGCCGCCTTAGCCGCCGACCCCGGGATGTCCTTGGACGGACTTCGCGACATGCTCGAAAAATGTGGCGACCTCGCGAGTGATCCGGGTGAGGTGGATTATCTGGACGTCAACGTGGAAGGTACGCCCTGCCTGTGGGCGGTCCCGCATGGCTGCGCCGAGGACCGCGTGCTGATCGCGCTCCACGGCGGCGGCTGCGTCACGGGCACGCGTTTCTCGCACCGCAAACTATTTGCTCACATCGCCAAGGCGGTAGGGTGTCGGGCGCTCATAGTGGATTACCAGCGCGCCCCCGAGCAAACCCATCCGGCACAGGTAAACGAAAGCGTAAAAGTCTACGCCTGGCTACTGGCGCAGGGCATCAAGCCCGGTCATATCGCCAGCGTGGGGGATTCGGCGGGCGGTAATTTGTGCACCACGCTGGTCTTGGCGCTGCGCGAGCGCGGTTTGCCGCTGCCGGCGGCGGTAATGCCGCTCTCGCCGTGGTACGACATGGAGGCCACCGGTGCGTCTTTCGAGCGCAACGCCAAAGTGGAACGCCTAGTGTCGCGCGAGATGTCGCTCAATATGTCGGCGATGTTTCTAGGTGGCGCCTCGCCGCGGGACCCGCTGGCCAATGTGCTACATGCCGATTTTACCGGCTACCCCCCCACCTACATCCAAGTGGGCGGCTATGAAGCCCTGGTAGACGACGCCCTGCGGGGTGCCGCGCGCATGCAGGCGGCCGGGGTGGAGTGCACCTGCGAGGTGTTCCCCGAAATGCAACACGTGTTTCAGTTTATGGCGGGTCGCGCGCCGGAAGCCGACGAGGCCATTGGCAAACTGGCGGCGTGGGTCAAGCCTAAGCTTGGTCTGGGTTAAAGCCCCGGGGATCGCCAGATGCCTTTTGACCAGCTGGCGAGCGGTCTAGCCGCCACGGGACGGCCCGCGCCCAGTGGGGCGACCTACTGGGCGTTGAGGCCAGCACGGACGGCCAGCGCGGGGCTGACCCCGCGCCGGGGCCACGGGACGACCCGGAACGCCGCCCCGCTCGGCGAGCTGTTTAACGTCCAGAACGCGCGTTCGCGGCTGGCCATTGCGCCCCCCGCGGACGGTAAGCTCAGGCCCCGACAAGCTGAGTCCACCCTAGTAAAACACCCAAGCGGCACCCGCGTCGCGTTGACCGGCGGCCGCGCAGGAGCGAGAGCATGAGCAAAGAATCCGTCCAAGCACTGGACCTGACGAGCATCGACTGGGTCCTCAACACCACGCGCAGCGTGCGCCAGCGGCTGGACCTGGAACGTCCGGTGCCCACGGCCCTGATCGACGAGGCGCTGAATATAGCGCTCCAAGCGCCCACCGGCGCCAACACGCAAACGTGGCGCTTTCTGGTCATTACCGACCCCGCGGTCAAAGGCCAAATAGCCGATTGCTATCGTCGCGCCGCCCAAGCTTATGTGGAAGGCCGCACCGCACTCTCGCGCACCGGGGTGACGATGATGCGTGAATATGCCGCAGACGACCTGCGCCAGCAGCAGCGGGCCGCGCTGCTGAAGTCGGGCGGTTTTTTGATGGAGCACCTGCAGCGCGTGCCGGTCATGATCATCCCCTGCATCGAAGGCCGTTTTGAACAAGACGATGTGTTTACCCAAGCCTCGATGTGGGGTTCGATCCTGCCGGCCACTTGGTCTTTGATGCTCGCCCTGCGCGCCCGGCGACTGGCCAGCGCTTGGACGACGCTGCACTTGTTGTACGAGCAGGAAATCTCGACGCTGTTGGGGATCCCGGCCAACGTCACGCAGGCGGCGTTGCTGCCGGTGGCGTGGCTGACGGGCGGGGATTTGCATCCCGCGCAGCGTTTGCCAGTGGCGGAGGTGACCTACCGCGAGCGCTGGGGCGAGCACTAGCTTCCCAGTACGGGGCGCGCACCGGCCGGTCGGCGCCAATCGAATCGACAAACGAGGTCGCTATGGGGCTGTTGATTAACGGGCAGTGGGACGCCAGCGCCACCATGCTCGCGGTGAGTGAGGGGCGCTTCATCCGCGAGCCTGCGGCGTTCAGAAACGTCATCACCGCCGATGGTTCCTCGGGGTTTCAGGCGCAGCCCGGGCGCTATCACCTGTATGTGGCCTATCACTGCCCGTGGGCCTGGCGCACGCTGCTGTATCGCACCTTGAAGCAGCTCGAGCCGGTGATTTCCATGACCATCGCCATTCCTAACGACCGCCGCGAAGGCTGGATTTTTGGCGATTACCCCGGTGGTTGCACGCCCGACCGGGTCAACGGTTTCACCCATCTGCATCAGGCTTACACCGCCGCGCGTCCCGATTATTCCGGCACGGTATCGGTGCCGGTTTTGTGGGACACGCAGACCCACACCATCGTCAACAATGAGTCCCCCGACATCATCCGCATGCTCAACCAAGCGTTTGACGCCTACACGCCGGTGCGGGACGATTTCTATCCCCTACCGTTGCGCGCGGCCATCGATGCGGTGAACGAGCGGGTTTATCACGGGGTGAACAACGGCGTGTACCGGTGCGGACTGGCCAAGACTCAAGCGGCCTACGACGAGGCTTTTGATTTGCTGTTCGAAACACTGGACTGGCTGGATGCGCGCCTGGCCACCCAGCGCTACTTGGTGGGCGGGCAGCTTACCGAGGCCGATTGGCGGCTGCTACCCAGCCTGTTGCGGTTCGATTTGGTCTATCACGGTTTGTTTAAATGTAATCAGCGGACGCTCGCGAGTTACCCCAATTTGGCGCCCTATCTGCGCGAGCTCTACCAGATTCCGGCGGTAGCGCAGAGCGTCAACGTGGCGCATTTCATCCGTGGGTACTACGCCATCCCCGGCCTCAATCCCACCGGGATCATTCCGCGCGGACCCCTAGACTACGCCGCAGCACTCGCGCGGCCCCATGACCGGGGGCACCTGCCCCGCGCGCCATAGGCCACGCAGCCCGAACCCTAGCCCAGATCACCAGCGCCCCATGTTCTTCCCCATTCTCGCCACCCCGCAGACCAACGGCTTGTCGCCCCAAGCCCATCGGCTCGCCTGCGCCAGCGCGTTGCTGTGGACCTTCCGCAGCCGCGCTGAATTACAGGAGATGGCCAGCCATCTGGGGCTGCTCAACGCAGGCGGGCGGCCCTACACCGGTGAGAATCTCAAAGACGCCATTCAGGAAATTCACGCCCAACACCTGCTGGTCGAGGACCTCCAGCGTCCCGGCTACTTCCGTCTGGTCGATGCCCTGCGCGTCGCGCTGTACCGACAATGGCTGGCGACGACCACCGGCACCGAGCTGGCTAACCTGCTGGTGACCTGCGGGGGGCTGCGCCGCCTGTCGCTGAGTCAGGTTTTTGCCTACGGCGAGCGGGCGCAGGTCGTGGCACTGCTGCGCGCGCGGGTGTTGGGCGGTGCCCGGGCCCCCGAAATTCAGGCTTATCGGGCCACGCTTGAGACGGGCCACGAATGGTCCGTGCTGATTGCCGAGGCCATCCTCGAACCCTTCGACGCCCAAAGCTTCGCGGGCGTGTGTCCTGAGTGGCGCTGGCGGTGCGTGGTGGAGGCCGCGAGCGAAGTCGCGCTACGCTGGACCCAAAGCCTGGGGCCGGTCATCCACTGGGCGTTTGCTCAATTTGCAGCGCAGCCAGCCGCATTGCCGAGCCTGGTGCGACTGGCGCTCGCCGATATCGCCCTCCAGCGGGGGGATTGGGCGCTCGTCGAGCAACTCTTGCAGGGCGTCGACCGCGCCTCGGCCACCGCGCTGCGCGCCGGGGTGCTGGTCTTTGCGGGGCAGTGGGCGGCCGCCCAGACGGGCTTCGAGGCGGCAATCAAGCAGCGCCAAACCGAAACCAAACTGCGCAAGCGAATTTTCCCGGCTAGCATCGCCTGGTTATATCCGCTGGCGTTGCTGGCGCAGGCAACCCCCAAACACCTCGAACTGGCCCGTAAGTTCTGTCTGGGCGAGGCGGGTAAACGCGACCCGGACGCCTACGACACTTGGGGGCAGTGGGTGAACGCGATCGATTCGCGTCTGGGCCATACGCCGCTCGTCCCCGGCGCGTTTGCGCTCCACGACCATGCGCGGGAACGGCCTTCGCTGGGACTGCTGTGGAAAGTGTTGCTGGCGGCCTGGCTGGGGCCCGACGTCCTCGGGGCCGCCCCGTTTTACCCGCCGGCGTCGCCCACCCCCGCGGCAGACGCCGTGGGTGGTTTGGCGCGCCGGTTCCGGGATTTCGGGCTCGTGGCGTTGAGTGGCTTGCTCAGCGGCGCGCAGGCCGTGCTGGGGGGGGAACCGCCGCCCGCCGGTTTTTTTATCCGCGCCCGGGGTGACGCCTGGCGCGAGGTGCTGTGCGCGCTGCAGGCCCTAGGCGAGGCGGAGCCGGGCAAACGCGCCGAGGTCGAGCCGGCGCGCTTGCAGTGGCAGTTGGCGATCAGCGCCGAGGGCGAGTTGACCCAAATCAGCCCCTGTGAGCAAAAGCGCAGCGCCCGCGGCTGGGGTCGGCCGAAGCCCGTGAGTTTGGGCAAGCTGATGACCCGCGAGGGGTTGCCGCCCTGGGACGCCAAAGTGCTGCGCTGCGTGCGCCCCAACCGGCACCACGCCACCCGCTACACCTTGGACTTGGCGGGCGCCATTGCCGCGCTGGTGGGGCATCCCGTGCTGGTGCTGGTTGCCGCGCCGGAGCAGCTAATAGATTTGCTCGACAGCCCCCCGGAACTCGAGGTGGTGCGGGTGGGCGATAGTTTTCAGCTGCAGCTCAATCCGCCGCCGCGCCCAGAGCCAGCGCACCCGTATTACCTAGACGCCGAGCAGCGCCGCGACCGTGAGGCGCTGCGCCAAATCACCCTGCTGCAAGATTCTCCCCAGCGGGTGCGTTTGGTGCGCTATACCCCCGCCCATCGGCGGGTGGCGCAACTGGTGTCCGGCCGTTTTAGCGTGCCGGCCAGCGCGCCGAGCGCACAGGCCGAACTCACTAAAACCCTGCACGCCTTGGCCGGTCATTTTCAGGTTCAGGCGGATGCGGCGCAGGCTTCGCGGCAGGTGCCGCCAGAGTCCCGGCTGCGGGCGGAACTGGCACCGGTGGGCGAGGCGCTGTCCCTGCGCTTGGTGGTGACCCCGCTGGGACCCGAGGGGCCACGACTCTCCCCCGCCCGTGGCCGTCAGCGGCTGATGGCGGCGATCGGGGCGGAAACGCTCGGCACGGCGCGCGACCTCGCCGCCGAGCAGGCCCATCTGGACGCGGTGCTCCACGCCTGCGCGTTTCTGGACGAACGCTCAGCGAGCGACGATTGGCTGATCGACGACCCTGAACAAGCCCTGGAACTGGTTGAAGTCCTGCCCGGCCTGCCCGCGCTCGTGGCCGTCGAATGGCCCAAAGGTCAGCGCGTACGGGTGGTCACGCTCGACCCGAGCCAGCTGGGCATTAGCGTGAGTCGCGAGCGCGATTGGTTTCGGGTGGACGCCCAAATCGAGCTCGATGCGGGGCTGGTCATGCACCTCGAAACCCTGCTGGCCGCCGCGCACAGCAAAAGCCGGTTCGTGCCGATGGGCGGTGGCGTGTACGCCGCGCTAACCCGTTCGCTCAAGCAAAAACTACGCGATCTGGCCGCGGTTGCCGAGTCCGACAAACAGGGACGGAAAGTACCGCAAGTCGCGGCCGTGTGGCTGGATGAAATTCTGGACGGCATGGCGGTCGCGCCGGGGACGGACTTCCGCCTCGCCATCGAGCGGCTCAGCGCCGCCCGGTTGCTCACGCCAAGCTTGCCCAAAGCCTTACAGGCCGAACTACGGCCCTATCAAGAAGAAGGCTACCAGTGGGCCATGCGCCTGGCCGCCGCTGGCATGGGCGGCTGTCTGGCGGACGACATGGGCTTGGGTAAAACCGTGCAGGCCCTGGCGGTATTACTGGCGCGCGCCGGCGGTGGTGCGGCCTTGGTCATCGCGCCGACCTCGGTGTGCGGGAACTGGTTGGCCGAAGCGCGGCGTTTCGCGCCCAGCCTCCAAGTGTGGATTTACAGCGAGGCGAGCGACGCCGAGCAGGCGCAATGGGTCGCTGCGGCCGGCCCGCAGGATGTGATCGTCGTCTCCTACACGCTCTTGCAACTCGGTCAGGCGCGGTTTGGGGCGCGGGAATGGCACACGGTAATCGCCGATGAAGCGCAGGCGATCAAAAACGCCACCGCGAAGCGCTCGCAGGCGGCGTTCGACTTGAGCGCAGATTTTCGCCTGGCGTTGTCGGGCACGCCGGTCGAGAACCGCTTGGCCGAACTGTGGTCGATCATGTGCTTCGTCAATCCCGGGCTGCTCGGCACCATCGGCCGGTTTAACGAGCGCTTCGTCGGGCCGATCGAGCGCAACCGCGACCGGGAAGCGCAGCACGTGCTGAAGCGGCTCATCGGTCCCTTCGTCTTGCGCCGCACTAAAACGCAGGTGCTCGACGACTTGCCGCCGCGCGTGGAACTGCTGCTCAGCGTGGTGCCAGAGGCCGAGGAGGCCGCCCATTACGAGGCCTTGCGCCGGCAGGCAGCGCGCGAAATCAGTGCGCTAGAGCAGCAGCCGGGCGGCTCGGCAGGGGGCCCGGCCCGCTTCAATATCCTCGCCCAACTCACCAAGCTGCGCCGCGCCGCCTGCGACCCCCGGTTGGGCACGCCGGCCTATGAGGGCGTCGGCGCGAAAGTGAGGGCGTTCGCCGAGCTGGCCGCAGAACTGACGGCCAACGGCCATAAAGCGCTCGTTTTCAGCCAATTTGTGGATTTTCTCCGCATTTTGCGCGCGCCGCTGGACGCCGCTGGCATTCGCTATCAGTACTTGGATGGCGCAACCTCCGCGGCCGACCGCACCAAGCGGGTGGCGGCGTTTCAGGCGGGTGAGGGCGAGCTTTTTTTGATCAGCCTCAAGGCCGGCGGCTTTGGGCTGAATCTCACGGCCGCCGATTACGTCGTGATTACCGATCCCTGGTGGAACCCGGCCGCCGAAGATCAGGCCATGGGCCGCGCCCACCGAATGGGCCAACTGCGGCCGGTGACGGTCTATCGACTGGTGAGCAAGGGCACCATCGAGGAGCGCATCGTGGACCTCCACCACGACAAACGCGCCCTCGCGGATAGCATCTTGGCCGATGGGGATAGCGCGCTCCTGCCCGCTACCGAAGACCTGATGGCGTTGATCCGGGGCGAGTGACGCCCGCTTATCCCCCGGCGTTACGCTGGCGGAGGAACTGGAAGAACTCCACGCCTTCGCGCAGCCGACGCTTCAAGAGCGTCCAGCTTTTGAGCATCTCCCAACAGATTTCACCAATTTTTCGCGGGCGAAAATAAAAGCGCTTGTAGAAGATGGCGAGCGCCTCGAAGATTTCCGCGTGCGACAGATGCGGGTATTCCAGCGAGCTTATTTGCAACCCGTTGTCGGCCACGACGTCGCCGGCCGGCCGCCGCAGCCATTGTTCGCGCTGCGCTTGGGCGTACAGGCTGGTGCCCGGGTAGGCGGCAGCCAGCGAGACCTGGATCGTGTGGGGATTGATCTCGCGCGCGTAGCGGATGGTTTCCTCGATCGTCGCCTTGGTTTCCCCCGGCAGGCCCACGATAAAAGTGCCGTGAATAGTAATGCCCAGCCGGTGACAGTCGGCCGTGAAGCGGCGCGCCATGTCGGTGCTCACGCCTTTTTTGATATTCAGCAGAATTTGCCGATTGCCGCTCTCGTAGCCCACCAGCAACAGGCGCAGCCCGTTTTCTTTCATGATTTTCAGGGTTTCGTAGGGCACGTTGGCCTTGGCGTTACACGACCACGTCACCCCCAGTTTGCCGAGCAGACGGGCCGTTTCTGCCACGCGGGGCAGGTCGTCGGTGAAGGTGTCGTCGTCGAAGAAAAATTCCTTCACCTGGGGAAAGTATGCCTGCGCTTGGCGGACTTCCGCCGCCACCACCACCGGGCTGCGCGTGCGATAGCGGTGGCCGGCAATGGTCTGCGGCCACAGGCAGAAAGTGCAGCGCGACTTGCAGCCACGGCCCGTATAGAACGACAGATAGGGGTGCTGCAGGTAGCCGATGAAATAGTCTTCAAGCACCAAGTCGCGTCGGTAGACGTCGATGACCGAGGGCAGCGCGTCCATGTCTTCAATCACCGGGCGCTCGGCGGTGCGCACGTAGCGCTCGCCGTCGCGATAGGTAATGCCGGCGACTTCCGCCAGCGGCCGGCCGGCAGCGATTTCCTGAATGGTGTAGTCAAATTCCCCATTGGCGACGAAATCGCAGGCCGTCGCGGCGCGGATACTGGGGTCGGGATTGACCGCGACATGGGCACCCACCAAACCGATGATGAGCTTGGGATTAGCCGCCTTGAGCGCGTGGGCAATGTTGATATCGTTATCGAACGAGGGCGTGCTGGTATGCAGGACGCAGAGTTCGTAGTCCGGTGCTAGCGCCACCACGCTCTCCACCGACAGGCCATTCGCCGGGGCATCCACCAACCGGCTGTTGGGCACCATGGCGGCTGGCTGCGCCAGCCATGTGGGGTACCAGAAAGAGCGAATTTCGCGCCGCGCCTGATAGCGCGAACCCGCCCCACCATCGAAGCCCTCGAAGGAGGGCGGGTTGAGAAATAGGGTTTTCATGCGCGCTCGATGGTGCCTTTCAAATCTAGCTGACCCTGCTGGTCCACGGCGTAGGCATAGCCCTGCCATTCGACCTCGCGGCCGAAAAAGCTCATGGCCCACACGCCAAAACACAAAATATCCCGCAGCACGCTGAGCAGGTAGGCCGTTGGCTGGGCCGGGGCGAGGCAAATGCGCACCATCTCGTGCACCAGGGCGCGCAAACCCACCGCCCACACCACCACCAGCACGCCGAGTACGGGACGGGTGCTGCCGATGTTGGCGGCCAGCGCCAGCGCGGCGGGCACGCAGTAGGTCAGGAAAGACAGGGCATAGCCGAGGGGCTGCACGGACCGCACCGTGCGGGCCCAGCGCAGTTCATGCTTAAGCAAGGTGCGAAGTGAGCGCTCATGGACTGTGTTTTCAACCAAGCAAGGGATCAACGCCACCCGGCCATACTGGGCCGCGACCCAATCGCCCAACCGGAAGTCGTCCGCAAGTTCGTTCGCCAGCCGCTCGAAGCCGCCAAGCGCCTGCAAGGTGGCGCGGCGGATGGCCATCGTGGCGCCAAAACAAAAATGCAGTGGCCGCAGTTTCATCGCCACCAGCACGGAGGGCAGAAACCATTCGTTGATGAAAGCCGCGCCCAGCCAAGAGGCTAACCCACCGACCGCGCGCCCACGATACAGGCAGGTGCCGGCCATCACGTCAGGATCGCTGAAGGTGTTGGCGATGTGCTGCAGGTAATCCACCGGCGCCCGCATGTCGCTGTCGGCGATGACCAGCAGGTCGTGCTTGGAGAATTCGTGGCAGTTCGCCACGTTGCTAATTTTGCGATTGCTGCCGATCGAGCGATCGTTGATCACCAGACTCGCATCGACGCCCGGACAGGCGGCGATGACCTGTCGGGCAATGTCGGCCGCCGCATCGTGTCCGCTGGCCACCCCGAAAATGACCTGAAAAGCTGCATAGTCCTGCTGGCAGAATGACAATAGGTTGACGTATAGCTCGGGTTCGTCGCCGTGCAGGGGCTTGATTAACGTAATCGGCGGCCGCGCGCCGGCGGCGGCTGCGCGCAGGGGGCGGCGAGCCGCCAGACACGCGACGGCGCACAGCACATAAACGCTGGTGGCGCATAAATACAGGCTTAGCAGTAAGTCCACGGTGGCCCTCGGGTTGACAGCGGGCAGCGCCTCGAAGTCGGCGGCAGCGGGTGCCGCGCCCGCTGCCGCCGGCGCGTGCGCAACGGTGGGATTATATAGGTGAATAACGGGGCGAAAGTGCGCAGCGGGTAAGGCCCGTTTTGATCGGGGCAAGCGCCTCGGCGCACGGGCGCGGCGCCGCTGGCCCCGAGTGCTGCGCGCCAATCAGCCAAACAAGCCAACGGGGACAGCGGCGGATGAATCCGCAATGCGGCGTGTAGCCCGCCGTGGTGTCAAGCCCTGAGGGGCGTTAAGCCCCAACGGTCGGCGCGCGCGCGGGGCCGAAGCCCGGGCGCCAAAAAATTAAGGGCACTATTTCACTTGAGGCGCGCGGGGGCTAGGGCGGTCGCCAACAGGGGCTAGGTCGTATTTTGGCCAGGGAATGTTGCTGCGGGTCGCCACGACGCGGCTTCGAAAAACCTGCAGGCGAGCGCCGTCTCATTGGGGGTTGTCCGTTCACCCGGTGGGGTCGCGGCAAGGCGCGCCCGGTCTGAAAAAACTGGCCAGCCCTGCTGGCAAAAACGCCACGCTGCGGCCCGCCGCTTGTGGCTTCTTGCCGCCCAGAGCTTGCCCCCGTTGCTAGCGTGCCTGCTCGGCGGGTGGCACCGCACATCACGCACTAGGGGGTGCGGCCGCGGAGCGGCATCTAAAACGCGCCCAGCGGCCGCTTTCAATGGCCTGCCAAGCGAGCAGGGCGGGTAGTCCCAGCACCACTTCGCGCAGGCGTTTCACGAGCGACAGCGACAGCCCGGTGACGGCCGGCAGGCCGAGTTCGCTCGCTAGCAGCAGCAGGCTACCCTCTTGCACGCCCAGTCCGGCGGGCACAAAAAATGCCGCGCTACGGGCCGCTTGACCCAGACTCTCGATGACTAACCCTTGGCCCAGCGAGACCGGCAAAGCGATCGCCTGCGCCACGACATAGATTTCAATCACCCCGCCCAGCCAGCCCAATAAATGGTAGGCAAAGCCGCGCGCGAGCGCCCCGGGCTGGCGGTGGCTGGCTTGGATGGCGTGGCACAAATCTTCCAAGCCCTGCATACGCAAGCGCGGCCAGCGGCGGGTGAGCCGCTGACACCAGCGTGCTACCCGTCCCTCTAGGCGCAGCCGTTGCAGCGCCAACAGTGCCAACACCGCGGGCCCCAGTACGGCGAGCCCCAGCAGCGTGTAGCCAATCAAGCCTTGGCCGGTGCCGCTCAGCCACACATAACCAAGGCCCAGCGCGATGAACACCCCGAGCGTCAAGGCCTCCAAGGTGAGGTCGACCGCGATGCTGGCGGCGGCTTCCGCCGGGGTAGCCCCGGCGAGAACCAGCAGCCGCCCCCCTACCACTTCCCCCCCAATTTGCGCCAGCGGGAGCAGACCACCCACGGCCTCACGAATCCAGCGAGTCCACACGTAGGTGGCGCAGGGCAACGGCTCGGCGGTGGCCGCCACCGCGTGCCACGCCGCGCCCGAGAGCCAGATTTGCCCTAGGTGAATCAGCACAATGGGCACCAGCAGCCAGCCCACCGCGCCGAGCGCGCGCGCCACCCCAGCACCGTGCTGCCACAGGAGGTAGCCGAGCAAGGCCACGCCCAGCAGCGCCGCGACGCGCAGCAGGCCCCGCAGGCTAGGCCACCGGGCGCTAGGCCTAGGAACCGGGCTGCTAGGAATTGGGGCGGGGCAGATCGCAGAATCCGCCGTGGGGAATGCGCAGGCCGGTGAGCAACGCACGCACTTCGGGGTCGAGTAAGGCGTCGAGTTCCGCGCGGCTCGCCGCTACCGCCAGCGGCCACGGCCCTTCGGCGTCGCTGAGCGCGGGATGGCAGAAAATCTCCGTGCTGCCGGCCGGTAGCGCACGCAGCACTTTGAGGAGCCGAGTGGTGGTCATGCGGCCGGTGTCGTGGAGCCCGACGACGCGGTCAGTGGTGCGCAGGCCCGCAGCGCGCAGCCGGTACTTCACCAAGGCGATCCACGGCGCCAGCAGCAGGGCGCCGAGCCAACGCCCCCAACGCCCCGGCTCGCCGGCGAGCCGCCCCAACCCCGGCGGCTCGTGCGGCACGCGCACCGCCCGCAGGCCGTATTCGCGGCCGATGCGGATGAGCAAGCCCAGCACGGTTGGGTGCAAGTGCAGATGATGGTGGGCGTCGAGGTGGTCGAGCGGCAGGCCCGTGGCACGGAAGGCCTCAAACTGCGCGCGGATTTCTGCCGCCAGCTGACGCCGTGCGGCGGGTAGAAAAAAATACCGCAGGCCGGTGCGCGCCAAGTGCTGGCTGAATTCTCCCGTCGTGCCCACCAACGCGGGCAGCGCGCTCGCCGGCAGTACCGGCCGTCCGGCCACCACCACCAGATGCAGACCCACCCGCAACGTTGGCAGGCGACGCGCGCGCGCCACAGCGTCGGCCGCAAACCGCGCGCCCACCATCAGGCTCGCCCCGTCCAGCACACCTTCGCGGTGGGCCAGTTCAATGGCGGCATTGACCGCCGGCGACAGCCCAAAGTCGTCGGCTTTGAAAATGACCTGTTTCAAGCGAGCGTTCGGTCCCAGCCGGCGACGTTGCGGTAGTGCGAAGCGCCGATCGTCCACTATTTGCCGGCAAATCGAAACGAGCACGACCCGCGTGTAAGTCTGGGACACCCCGCCGGGTGTAAGTCTGCGTGTAAGTCTGCGTGCGTGTAAGTCTGCGTGTAAGTCTGGGACACCCACTCATTCGAGTGTAAGTCTGGGACACCCACTCATTTACTGTAAGTCTGGGACACCCACTCATTTACGGCGTGTAAGTCTGGGACACCCACTCATTTACCGGTGTAAGTCTGGGACACCCACTCATCTACCGTGTAAGTCTGGGACACCCACTCATTTACGGCGTGTAAGTCTGGGACACCCACTCATTTACCGGATGCTAAGTCGGGGGTGAGTCTGAGCGTTAAGTCTGGGACACCCACTCATTCGTGTAAGTCTGGGACACCCACTCATTCGCGTGTAAGTCTGGGACACCCACTCATTCGAGTGTAAGTCTGGGGTGAGTCTGAGCGTTAAGTCTGGGACACCCACTCATTCGCGTGTAAGTCTGGGACACCCCCTCATTCGAGTGCTAAGTCTGGGACACCCCCTCATTTGCGGGCTAAGTCTGGGACACCCACTCATTCGCGGTGGAGAGTGAGTCTGGATGCTAAGTCTGGGACACCCACTCATTCGCGGGGGTGAGTCTGGGACACCCCCTCATTCGCGGGGGTGAGTCTGGGACACCCACGCATTCGAGCGTTAAGTCTGGGACACCCCGCCGCGACAATCCGCCGGCGCTGTGGGCTCGGGCGCACGCGGCGCGCGCAGAACGCCGCGTTGCAGTCGCAACACGCGATTGCCCGGGGGGCCTCTACCGCGCATCCTTCGGCGCTCCATCTACCCGTTAGGAGCTGCCCATATGTTCAAGGTCATCGGCATCATCAAACGCCCGCTCGGTATGGACTTCGACGCCTTCAAAACGTGGTGGCTCACGGAGCACGCGCCCAAGGTCAAGCAGTGGCCAGGGCTCGTCAAATACACCATCAACCTGTGTACCACCCCCGACCAGCCATTCGATGGCGTGGCCGAGGTATGGTTTGAAACCCGCGCGGCGATGGACGCCGTGTTCGATACCCCGCAGGGTCAGTACGCGCGCGCCGGCGCCACGGCGACCGCCTCCAGTTTGGTGATTCTGTTGAGCGAGGAGCATCCCATCGTGACCTGAAGCACGGACCGCAGCGCGCGCGAGTGCGCTGGTCAAGCGCGGCGAGCGCAAGGGCCGGCGACGGACCCGCGCCTCAGCGCGTTGCGGGAGCGCGCGGGACGCGCCGCCGCCGCAAGATGGGCACAACGCTGAGGGCGCTGCCTAACAGCCACGCGGCGGCGGGCAGTGGGATCGGTGTCGGTGCGGCGCGCAGCGTGAGCGCGCCGTCTGAACCCAAGATTAAGCCGCCGGTGCCCGGGAAGTGGCCGCCCACCGAGCTCACCCCGTTGACCGCTGTGCTGCGCAAATCCAGCGTGAACACGCCGTTTACCCCGTTGATTTTGGGCGTGAAAACGGCGGGATTCAGAGAGCTTACCTGCACGTCTATCTGCGCGAAGCCCGCAAAGAGCGACGGCACCGAGACTGCGCCGCCACTGCCGATAGTCCCGGTGAGTAAAAGATCACCATCGTTAAAGCCGGAGTCGGTCAGAAAACTGTGATCGGGTGTGGTGTCGAAAAACAGCAAGGCGCTACCGCCGGTCATTTTCGAGGTGAAATTAAACGCGCTGACAGCGGTTATTTCTTCACTGAACTGCGCGACCAAGGTTAATTCGTAACCCGCGCCGCTGCCAATGGTGTTCAAGTTGGCGGCCAGTTGGGTGGCGCCACCGAGTTGGTGGGCGGCCACCTAGGACTGAAAATAGCCGGTGAACTTATCGCCGACCACGGGTGCCGTCGCGGTCCCTATATTGCCGGCAAGCGCCGTAATAACCGAGGCGCCCACGGCTAAATCATACAATTCGAAGGCCGCCACGAGGTCCTCATCGCCAGCATGGCTGGGCGCGAGTTTATAGTCAGCGCTAACTGACGCTGCCTGTGCTGGGAGGCTGAGGTTGACCAAGGCAACCAGAGCTAAGCCGTATACTGATCGCGCCATGAGTTCTTCCCGTAGCGGGCTTGACGCTTGATGCTATTGATAGTCAACGCAGGGTCTGCGTTGAAAGTGACACGCCGATGACGATGGTGAGTTGCCTGCGGGCAAGCCCAGCGAAGTCCGGCGTCTGGCGGCGTCTGGGGCGGCGTCTGGGACACCCATCGAAGCCCACCCGGCGTAGCCCTCTGCGTGCCGGACGAGGGGGCTGAGTGCGCGCAGGTGGGGTTTTAGAGGAGCGCTAAGAGGGGGGCCGCCGCGGGCGCTGCGCGCGCCGCTTAGGCGTCCACTCGCTCCAACCACGCCCGGCTGAGCCGAGATTGCGGTTTGAGCGCCAGCCGCTCGTTGAGCAAGGCTCTGGCGAGCGCGCGCTGGCCGGCGTTTTCCGCCGCGCGCAGGAGGGTCTGGGACACGAGGTCGCGCTGCGCGTGCGAACCCCCGGCGCGCACGCTGATGGCTTTGACCGGCAACAGCAAGGTAACCGCCTCGGCGTGGCGGTCTTGGGCGCAGGCCCACAGCGCGCGCGCCAGCGGCAGTCCCACCTCGCGGGTCATGGTCGCGTTATCGCCAACCCCTAGCGCCGTGGTTTCCAAGTGCACCAGCAGTTGGGTGGCCGGCCCCGCCAAGCCCGCGCCAGCGTAGGCCAGCATGGCGTGGACATCGTTGAAGGCATACCAGCCAGCCTCGCCGCGCTGCAGCCAGATGGCGGCCAGCTGCTGCCAGCGGTCGCCCACGTCGACCCCCTGTAGGCGCAGCCGCCAGAGCAGTGCGCTGGCGTCGATGAGTTCCAGAATGACACTGGAATCCGTGCCCCGGATGTGCTCGTCGTAGAGTGCCAGTGCGGCACTCCATTGCTCGCCTTCGAGATAAAAAAGCGCGAGATGCCACCAGTTGTGCACGGCAAAAAAACTGTCTTTGGACCAGTCGGGGGCACGCGAGACCAGCCACTCGACGCCCTCGTCCAGCCGATGCGTCATCTCCATCACATGGGCCACCGCGTGCAGCGCCCAAGTATTTCGCCGGTCGCTCAGCACCGAGCGCCGGCCGGCGTCCTCGGCGCGAGCATAGTCCCCCATTTCTTCGTAACCGAACGCCAGCATGCCTAAGTAATAGCCGGCCAGCGCGCTGTCGGGCTCTGTCTGCGGTAGACGCCGGGCCACCCGGTCGCGCAGTTCGCTGGTCTGACCGAGGAAAAAATCGCCCTGATGGGCCGCGAACATCGCCAGCGCATCGTTGGGATGGGCCACCAAAATGTCTTCCCAGTGGGCGCACGCCGCCTGCAGCCGGCCCTCGCTCCACGCCGTCAGCGCGGCCAAGTGCGCCTGCTCGCGCGGGGTTGCCCCGGCCGCGAGGGCCTGCCCCGCCGCGAGCGCTGCCCGCGCATCGGGCAGCTGCGCCCGCTCGGTGCTCAGGGCGTATAACAACCCCCGCAAGACCTGACCCATCACCAGGTTGGGGTCGCGCGCAAGCGCCGCGTTCACGGCCTCTAAGGGGTCTTTGTTGAGCGTCAGCAGCTTGTTCAGTGCCCGGTTGTAGTGGGCCACGGCGGTGGCGTCCTCGGCCGTCATGACGAGGTCAAACGTATCTCTCAACAACATCGAGAATCCCTCCGCTGGTCGCCGGTAGAGGTGGCTTTTACGCCCGCCGTCCGGGGGCCGGCACGGGCACGGGGTTCCCGCGGTGGCCGGTCTGGCGCTGTCGGCGCGGGTGGACGGCAGATTGCCAGAGTCTCGCGACTCTTGACAACCGTAAATCACGAGGATTGGCCGCGGCGCTGAGCGCGTTGCGCACAGCCGCCACCCAGCCCTTCGAAATCGCGTCCAGTGAGCACCCCCGGCACCACCGCGAGCACCCTCGCGCCGCGCTCAGCCACGCTCCGTTTTACGCCGCGCACAGCTTGCCCGCGCGGCGTGCCGGCATCGGCCCATCCCAGCGGGCACCCGGGACGCGCACGACCATCGACAGACGCCGCACCCGGCCGTTGCGCAGAGCAAAAAGCGTGCAGTGCTGGCCCCTGCGGGGTCCTCGTCGTTTGACGCTGGCCACTAGCGCCGTCTGGTTTGGTGCGGTGCCCGGCAGGTGTTGGCAATAGCGTTTCAGTTTTACGCCCAGAGTGGCTTATTCTTAGCCGGCTACACAGCCACGGCCACGTCGCCCGAGCGAGGCGGCGCGAAGCTGCCGCCCGTGGCCTTACGGACGCACGAATTAACGCTTTTTAAGTGCTGCGCGAAAGCGCCGGAGAGCTACTTTATGACTACCGCCCAGTTACCGCGCGCCCAGCCGCGCATTGTTATTATTGGCGCTGGCATGGCCGGCATCCTCACGGCCATCAAGCTGCGCGAAGCCGGCTACGAAGATTATGTGATTTACGAGAAGTCCGACCGCGTGGGCGGTACTTGGCGCGATAACACCTACCCCGGGATCGCCTGCGATGTGCCGGCGCACCTGTATACCTACTCGTTCGAGCCCAACCCCAGTTGGAGCCAGACCTTCGCGCCCGGCCCTGAAATTCACGCCTACTTCGAGCGTATTGCGCAGAAATATGGGGTAACGCAGAGCATCCGCTTTAATGAGTCGGTGCCGCATTGCGAATTCAAGGCGGGTCGCTGGCAGCTGCGCACCTCGCTGGGCCGCGCGGACGTTGCCGATTTTGTCATCGCCGCGACCGGCGTGCTGCATCATCCGCACACGGCCGCTATCCACGGGCTCGAGACCTTCGCCGGGGCGTGTTTCCATAGCGCGACGTGGGACCACAGCGTGCCGTTGGCGGGCCAGCGGGTGGGGGTCATCGGCACCGGCTCCACCGCCATCCAAATCACCTCTGCCTTAGCCCATCGGGTCGCGCGCTACGATCTATTCCAGCGCACGGCGCAGTGGATCATGCCCATCGAAAATGTGCCGTATAGCGAGGCCGAAAAAGCCGAATTTGCGGATAATCCGGCGAAGCTCGCAGCCCTCAAAGTTGAGGTAAATGGCTATTTTCAACATTTCTCGAACGCGGTGATCGACGCCGAGTCCGCCGAAATGAAGGAAATAGAAGACGCCTGCCTGGCGAATCTGGAAAGCCAGGTTCACGATCCCGTGCTGCGGGAGCAACTGCGGCCCGACTATCGCGCTGGCTGCAAGCGACTGATTTTCTCTGCCGATTTTTATGCCGCGATCCAGCAGCCTAATGCCCACCTCATTACCGCTGGAATCGCGGGCATCGAACCGGGCGGGGTGCGCACCAGCGAGGGCGAATTGCGGGAACTCGACGTGCTCGTCATCGCCACCGGTTTCCGCGCCGATAGTTTTATCCGCCCGACCACCGTACTGGGTCGCGACGGGAAAAATCTCGATGACGTGTGGGCGGAGGCGCCGGCGGCCTATTTGTCGATCTCGATCCCAGAATTCCCTAACTTCTTCATGCTCAACGGTCCCAATGGGCCGGTGGGGAATTTCTCGTTGATCCAGATAGCCGAAGCGCAGGTCGCCTATATCCTGCAGTTGCTGGAGGAGGTGCGTGGCGGGCGCTGTCGAGAAATCAGCGCGAACGCGCAGGTCAGTGCGGCGTTCGAGCAAACGCGCCAAACGGCGGTGCGCAAGTCCATTTGGTCTACGGGCTGCAAAAGCTGGTACCTCGATAAAAACGGCGTGCCTGCCAGTTGGCCATGGTCGCGCAGCGCTTTTTTCGAGGCGATGGCGCAACCCAACCTGGACAGTTTCGACCGCGTGGGCTGAGGCCGAGGGTTTAGCCCAGGAGGGTCACGCCCGCGGCCGCAAGCTGCGCGATGTCGGCGCTGGAGTAGCCGGCTTCGCGCAAAACCTCCGCGCTGTGCTCACCCAAGCGCGGGGCGAGGCGCCGAATATCAGGGGGCGATTCCGACCACGTCGCGGCGGGTCGCATTTGCCAGATGGGGCCTTCGCTGGGGTGCTCCATGGGCTCAAAGTAGCCAATTGCGCGCAGATGCGGGTCGTCCATGAGGGAGTCCAGCGTGCTGAGCGGCATGGCCGGAATGTCCGCGCCGTTGAATAGCGTCAGCCATTCCTCGGTGGTGCGGGTCAGCAGGATGTCCGCCACCATCGCGTAGATCGCCTGCACATGCTCGGTGCGCGAGCCGATGGTGCGCAAGCGAGGGTCGAGTGCGAGTTCGTCTTCGCGGCCCAGCAGGCGGTAGAACGAGCGCCAGTGCTTGTCGTTATAAATCAGCGCGCACAAATAGCCGTCGCGGGTCGCAAACGGGGCGCGCTCACGCGCCAGCAGGCGTGGATATCCCACCGAGCCGGTGGCTGGCCGGTAGGTCTGGCCGCACATGTGCTCGCCCAAGACAAAGGGCACCATGGTCTCGAACATCGGGATGTCGATGGCTTGCCCCACGCCGGATTTTTCTCGCCGATACAGCGCCGCGGAAACCGCCGCCACCGCTGCCATGCCAACCGTGCGGTCGATCATCGCCACGGGGACATAGCGCGGTACGCCGTCGCCCACGGTGGCGACCATCGAGGGAATGCCCAGCGCACCCTGGATGAGGTCGTCGTAAGCGGGTTTGGCGCCGTAGGGGCCGGCTTGGCCATAGCCGAAAACCCCGGCGTACACGAGCCGAGGATTGACCGCCGATACCGCTTCCCAGGACAGACCCAGACGCGCCATGGCCTGTGGGCGAACGTTGTAAATGAGCACATCTGCGCTTTCGATGAGGCGCAGCAGCGCCGCCAGCCCCGCGGGGAGTTTGAGGTCTAGCACCAGCGCGCGTTTGTTGCGATTGACGTGCAGAAACGCCGCCGCCATGCCGAGGTGCAGCGCCGGCACGATGCCGCGGCTGGTGTCGCCCGTCGGCGGCTCTACCTTGATGACGTCGGCGCCGTAATCCCCCAGCAATTGGGTCGCGAAGGGACCCATTAAGACGGTGGTTAAATCGATAATCCGTACCCCATCCAATGGCCCACTCATGCACTACTCCTGTTGCTGCGCTCGTCTGCGGGTCGCGGTTTTCCGGACCCCCCGGCTGCTGGGGGTCTTGGGTTTGCCCCGCGGGCGTGAGGTCGCTAAGGTGCGACCTTGATCCGATCTCTCTTTAAACGACGGAGTATACAAAAATGGCTGCCTATCTGATTGCCCATGCGACGGTGATAAACGCGGCGAACTTGCCGGAATACGCAACGGCTGCGGCGGCCACTTTCGCACCCTTTGGCGGTGCGCCGCTGGCGCGTGGCAAAGTGGTTGAGGTGTTAGCCGGCAGCCACACGGCGCAGTCGGCGCTCATCGTGAAGTTTCCAGACGCCAAATCCGCGCATGCTTGGTTTCACTCCCCGGCGTATCAGGCGTTGATTCCGCTGCGCAATACCGCCCTAGAGGTGACCTTCGTCGTCATCGAAGAAGCTTGAGCAACCGCCCGTGCGAGGGCTATTCCACCGTGATCGTAATGACCTCCGAGAGCACCGGGGGTTGCTGCGGCAGGTGGGCGTAGTCGCCTAACAGCAGCTGTAGCGTGTGCTTGCCGGGCGCCAGCTCTAGCGTGGTTTCGGTCTGGCCCGTGCCGAAATGGAGGTGCTGGGCGTCTTTAGGTACGGGCTTGCCGAGGTCGGGCAACGGCACATCGACCAGCAGATGATGGTGCCCGGTTTTCTCCATCGCCACCCCCGCGGGCGCTACCCCCCACGGCTGGCGCAAACCAAAGACCACCGTCACCGGGCTCTTCACCACCGCCCCGTTGGGGGGCAGGACAATGTAGGCCAGCGGGGTCGCGGCCACCGCGAGCATCGATAGTGCACCCAGACCTAGACCGACCAGTATGCGTCGCAGCGATTTCATGGGTGAAAGCTCTCCTCAAAGCGTGGGGCCGATGTCAGCCCCGCTATCATAACGGCACAACGCAACTTCGCGACGAGCGCGATGCCGCCACCGCCCCGGCCAGGTCTTAGGCTGCGCCCACGGCACCCAGGTTTAGCGCCGCCGAGGCCGAAAATCTCGCACGGCCTGCACCAACCCGTGCAGCGCCGCGCCGCGGTCGCCGTAGTGCACTAGCGCGTAGAGCTGGGCGATATGGCGGGTCTGGAGCGCGAGATCTGGGTGCGTCAGGGCGATGCGTTCGGCAAATTCTAGCGGCCCCTCGTGGGGCGCGCGGACGAGGCCGACGCGCGCCAACCGCTGGCAAAAACGCGCATAGGCCCGCCCGGCGGGGGTCTTGCGCGGCGCGGGCGAGCGCAGCACAAGCAGCGCAAGCACGACCAAGGGTACGCTCATCAAGCCACCCAGCCAGGCGGCCAAGGCCGCTGGCGACAGGTCTTGCAGACCCAAGGATTCCAGCAATCCGCGCTGGCGCTCGACGTCGTAGCCGAGCACCCACCGGCTCCATTGATAATTTGCCGAGTCCCAGAGCTGACGGGTACTGCGCCAAAGCGCCATCGCCATACCCTTGTCGTCGAGTAAGCGCAGCGCGCCGTCCCGCTCCGTAAAGGAGCCGATGCCTAACGACACCCGCTCCGGCGCGACCGCGGCGGTGGGGTCCACTCGGACCCAGCCGCGTGGCGCCAGATAGACCTCCGCCCACGCATGCGCATCGCTTTGGCGCACCAAGAAATAATCACTCAGGCTGTTGTACTCGCCGCCCTGATAGCCGGTGACTACCCGTGCCGGGACCCCGGCGGCCCGCATCAGCACCACGAAAGCAGCGGCAAAATGCTCGCAGAAACCCGCGCGCGTCGCGAACAGAAAGCCGTCGATCGGGTCGCCCTTGAGCAGCGGCGGCAGCAGCGTGTAGGTAAACGGGTCTTGCGCGAACAGCGCCAGCGCGGTGTCGATGAGCACGCCCGGGGCCGGGTCGCGCGTGCGCCAACTCTGCGCCAACGCCCGGGTTTTCGGATGTGCCCCCGGGGGCAGGGCGAGGGCCGCGGCGCGGTCAGCGGGGGAGATTTCCAGAATGCTGTAATCGACCGCGGATTCCACGGTATAGCGCACGGGCCGCTTGACCAACTGGGTCGAGATGAGCTCGCGCGCACGGCCAAGGCTGCCAACGGCGCTGGTGGAGGTGAGCGCATCCAGGGCGGGCAGCCAGCGTTGTCCGTGCGCCTCTAGCGAGACCTCGTAGCGATAGCGAGTGCCCCGGGCTATCACCGGCGGCGGTTCGCTGAGGGCCTGCGGTCCGGCGCGCCAAGTGCGGCCATCGGTTTGCCACAGCACCGGTCCCCGCCAGTACAAATACCGTGCGCGCGGCCGGACGCCGTCGAAGTCCACCCGAAACGCCACCTCGTCCGAGGTGCCCAGCCGCGCGATGCGCCCGATCGTCATTTCATCCGAGAGTCCAGTGATGGCCTGGCTAGAGTCTGTCGGCACCCCCCAGAGCGGGCCCGGCAGCCGCGGGAAAATGACGAAACACACGATCATCAGCGGCACGCTTTCCGCCACCATGCGCACCGCCAGCCACCCACAGGCCGGCCCCGACACGCCGGGGGGGGTGTTCGCCCGGGCGAGTGCGGCGGTGGTGAGGACGGTGACGCCCAAGAGGTAGAGCGCCGTGGGGATCGCTTGCGAAAAAAAGAAGTTGGTGGCGACCAAAAAATAGGTCAGCAGGCAGGTGACGTAGAAATCCCGCGGCGTGCGCAGTTCCACCAGCTTCAAACCGAGCAGAGTGGTGAGCAGGGCCACGCCCGCGTCACGGCCCAGCTGGCCCTGATAGTGGTCATAAATGAGCGCGAAGGTGAGCACGGCCACGCCCTGCAACAGCCACCACAGCGCGCGGTTGGCGGCATCGGGCAACGCCACGCGCCCGTAGGCGCCCAGCATCCGCCAACCGGCAAATGCAACAAAACACAGCGGCAGCGCCAGCGGGAGACGTGGCGCATGGGGTGCCACGGCCAAGCTCACGACCGCTATTACCCACCATAATTGCGCGCGTCCCAGGGGGGCGGCGGCGGTCATGCGGGCAGCAGCGCCAGCGCCCGCAGCGCGCGTTCGCGGTGGGCCAGACCAGCGTCTGGCGCGAGTTCTAGGCCAGGAATCTCCAAGCCATAACGCAGGCCGGCCCGCTCGGCCGCCACGCTCCAACCGGCCAGCTGGGAGATTCGGGCCTCGGGGTCACCCAGACTCGCCGTATCGCGCCAGCGCAACCAGCAGTCACCGGGCCCCCCACCCTGCATTTTTTTCACCAGCAGGCCCTCGCTGCGCGCCGAGGCTTTCCAATGGACGCTGCGCAGCGAATCTCCCACCACATAGGCGCGCAGTTCGGCAAAGTCGTCCATGCCCGCGCCGGCACTGCCCTGCGCGTGGCGGTCCGCGAAATCCGCGCCCGGTAGCGCCAACGCCCCGCGCGGCACGGGATAGACCAAACAGCGGAGCTCGGGCCGAAAATAAGCCCAGCTATGAAACAAGCCCAAGGGATAGCGACTGGCAATCTCCACCCGTCCGAGTGCCAACCAGCCACGTTGGTGGGTGGGCACGTGCAGGGTTACGGGGGCGGTGCCGGTGTCGATGACGGGGCACTCGCCGTGGCCCTCGCGCTTTGGTCGCCACCACCACAGCGACTTTTTGGGCTGCAGCCGACGCAGGACAAAGCTGTAACGGACGCGCTGCTGGGTGTCGTGGAGGGTTAATTCGAAGCACGCCGGCTGGCCGGCGTAGACGGACCGAACGCCCCGCGTTTCTAAGGCTAGCCCCGCGAGATTGCGCCAAGTTCGCAGCATGGCGGAGAAACTCAAGGCGAGTAGGAGAAAGCACAAAACGAACGCGAGCGCGTTGTCGTAATTGGTGGCGCCGATGAGCACCAGACCGATCACGCCAAACAACAGCAGGCCGGGGCGCGAGGGGAAAATATAGACCCGGCGTCGGTCTAGTACGTCCGGCGGCGGCGCGTTGGGCGGGTTCAGGGCACGGGTACCTCACGCAGGAGAGCGGCCACGACGCTCGCCGCCGAATCGGCGTCGTTGCGCAGCCGCAACCGATGCCCTACCACTGCGGGGAACACGGCTTTGAGGTCCTCGGGCACCACATGCCCGCGCCCGTGCAGCAGCGCCCATGCCCGCGCTGCGCTCTGCACGGCCAGACCCGCACGCGGGGACAGTCCATGGACGAGTGTCGGTAGTTCGCGGGTGCGCGCGATGAGGTGCTGGAGATAGTCCAGCCACGGTTCGGAGACGTGCACCGTGGCTACGCTAGCCTGCAATTGCTGGAGCACCTCGAGGCTGAGCACGGGCGTCAATTCACTCAGGAGTTCGCGCCGGTCGCGCCCCCGCAGTAGTTCGCGTTCGGCGGCGCGCGCGGGGTAGCCCAGCGACACCCGCATCAAGAACCGGTCAAGTTGAGATTCAGGCAGTGGGTAAGTGCCCACTTGCTCAAGAGGATTTTGTGTGGCGAGGACAAAGAATGGCGAGGGCAACGCCAGCGTGCGCCCCTCCACGCTGACTTGTCGCTCCTCCATCGCCTCTAGCAAAGCGCTTTGCGCACGCGGCGTGGCGCGGTTGATTTCGTCTGCCAACAGGATTTGCGTGAACACCGGCCCCTGATGGAAACGGAATGACCCGTCGCGGCGGTCGTAGACCGACACCCCGATGACGTCTGCCGGCAGCAAATCGCTGGTGCACTGGAGGCGTTGATACGACAGTCCCAGCAAGCGCGCCAGCGCCAGTGCCAAGGTGGTTTTGCCGACCCCAGGCAGGTCTTCCAGCAAGAGATGGCCACCCGCGACAAGACCTGTCAGTGCGAGTTCGATCGCGTGAGTTTTGCCCACCAACACCTGACCCACGGCGTCGATCAGTCGTTGCATTTGGTCGCGGGCAGTAGCGGGAGACAAGGCTGTCATGGGCACCGACTTCGCGTCTCTGGGCGGCAGACTGGGGTAACCCGTGGCGTTCAATCGCCGGCGAGCGTCATTTGGGCGAGTAACAAAGAGCCGCAGTGCACGCTGCCGCGCCGTTCCAGGTCGTTGCCGCTGGCGACCAGCGTGCGGAACATGTCGCGCAAGTTACCGGCAATGGTGATTTCTTCCACCGGGAAACAGATTTCCCCGCGCTCGACCCACAAGCCGCTGGCGCCCCGCGAATAGTCGCCGGTCAGCAGGTTGACTCCAAAGCCCATAAGGTCGGTGACCAGCAGGCCGGTGTCCATCTGCCGCAAAAGGGCCGCCAGATCCTGCCCTTGGTCGCTCACCCGCAGGTTATGAACTCCCCCCGCGTGGCCAGTGGGCGCGAAGCCTAATCGGCGCGCCGAGTAGCTATCCAGCACATAGCCAGTGAGCACCCCGGCGGCCACCAAAGGGCGGGCGCGGGTACTCACCCCTTCACTGTCAAACGGGGCGCTGCCCAGCCCACGCGGCACGTGCGGCTGCTCGTCGATGGACAGAAAATCAGGAAAAATTTGGGTGCCGGCCGCCCCGCGCAAAAAGCTCGCCTCGCGGTAAAGATTACCCCCGGACACCGCCGCGACCAGTTGGCCGATGAGGCCAGTCGCGATCCGGTTTTCAAAAATGACCGGCGCTTTGCGGGTGGTGATTTTGCGCGCGCCCAGTTTGGCGATGGCGCGTTGTGTGGCGAGGCGACCAATGTCGGCCGGGGCCTCCAAGGCCGCTGCGTGGCGGGCCGTGGTGAACCAGTAGCCGCGCTGCATGGCGCCCGCGCGGGCCGCCACCACGGTGCAGCTTAACCCATGGCGGGTGGCACGGTAGGCGCCACGAAAACCTTGGCTGTCGGCGTAAGCCCGCAGCCCCGCATAGCGACTCACGGCGGCCTCATCCACTTGTTGCACTTCTGGATGCGCCTCGCGCGCGGCGGACTCGGCTTCCAGCGCGAGTTCGATGGCGGCGGTAGCCTCGAGCGACCAGGGGTGGTCGAGGTCGAGATCCGGATATTCACGGGCGAGTGCCGCCGGGTCGACCAGCCCCGCGTAAGGATCGGGCTCGGCGGCGGCGGCGATGCGCACGGCGGCGCTCACGGTGTCTTCTACCGCCGCCCGGGTAAAGTCGGTCGTGGTGGCGCTGCCTTTGCGCAGCCCTTGATACACGGTCACGGACAGCGTTTTATCGCGCTGCTGCTCCAGCACCTCCACTTCGCCCTTGCGCACGGCGATCGACAAGCCATTGCCGGCACTGACGGACACGGCGGCCTGGCAGTCCGCGCGCACGGCCGCGGCGATGGCGAGGGCGGCGACGTCTAGGGCGTAGTCGTTGGAGATGAGTGGCTGATCCATGGCGTGGCCGCTTTCCAAATAGGGGCTTGCAGTGTAGCTGATGCTGTCCCTTTGCCGTGCGCATGGCGAGGCCGAGCCGGCACTGGGTTAGAATCGCGTGATGGAACACACCGATATTCTCGGGCCGCTCAATGCGGCCCAACGCGCGGCGGTCGCCAGCGGCGCCCCCCACACCCTCGTGCTGGCGGGTGCCGGTAGCGGCAAAACGCGGGTGCTGGTGCACCGCATTGCCTATTGTTTGGAAAACGGTCTGGCCGCGCCCTCGGGCATTCTGGCGGTGACTTTCACCAACAAAGCGGCGGCGGAAATGCGTGGGCGCATCGAGTCACTGCTGGGGCGCCCCACCAGCGGGATGTGGGTCGGCACTTTTCACAACATCGCGCATCGCTTGCTGCGCGCCCACTGGCGCGAAGCGAAACTGCCCGAGCAGTTTCAGATTATGGACAACGACGACCAGCACAAGCTCGTGCGACGCATTATCCGGGGCCTAAATCTCGACGACGCGCAGTGGCAGCCCAAAGAATCGCAGTGGTTCATCAACGGCCGCAAGGATGAAGGCGAGCGGCCCTCGCACATCGATACCGCAGGCGACCCGGCGCTCGCCACCATGGTCGATATTTATCGTGCCTACGAAGAAACCTGCCACCGCACGGGGCTGGTGGATTTCGCCGAGCTCCTGCTGCGCGCCTACGAAATCGTGCGCGATACTCCCGGGCTGCTGCGCCATTACCAAGCGCGTTTTCAGCAGGTGCTGGTGGACGAATTTCAAGACACCAACGCCATTCAATACGCGTGGCTGAAGCTAGTGGCTGGCGAACGCGCCAACGTGTTTGCGGTGGGCGACGACGACCAATCTATTTATAGCTGGCGGGGCGCACGAGTAGCGAACATGCAGCAGTTTCGCCAGGATTACCCGCGCCACCAAATCGTGCGACTAGAACAAAATTATCGCTCCACTGGGAGCATTCTGGAGGCCGCTAATGCGCTCATTGGCAACAATACCGCCCGCTTAGGCAAGAAACTTTGGACCGCCGGCGAGCGTGGCGATCTCATTCGGCTGTATGCCGCGTTCAACGATTTAGAAGAAGCCCGCTACTGTGTGGAGCGCCTGCGGGACTGGCACGCGCAGGGCGGTCGTTATGACGACAGCGCCCTGCTTTATCGCACTAGCGCGCAATCGCGCGTCCTCGAAGACGCCCTGCGGCAGGCGGACATTCCTTACCGCGTGCACGGCGGTTTTAAGTTTTACGAGCGCGCCGAAATTCGTGATGCGCTGGCGTATCTGCGGCTGGCGAATCATCGCGGTGACGACCCGGCTTTCGAACGGGTGGTGAATACCCCAGTGCGCGGCATCGGTAATAAGACACTGGAAGACCTGCGGCAGACCGCGCGGCTGGAGCGCATCAGTTTGTGGGAAGCCGCCCAACGCCTGATTACCAACCGCGAACTCAGCGCCCGCGCGGCGGGTGCCTTGGGGCACTTCTTGCGGCTCATCGATGAGCTGGCAGCGGCCTTGGAAGGGCGCGCGCTAGGGTCGGTGATCGAGCTGGTGGTAGCCAGCAGCGGGCTGGTTGACCACTACCGCAAGGAGAAGGGCGAGCGGGGTCTGGATCGGATCGAGAACTTGGAAGAACTCGTCAGCGCCGCGCGCGATTTCAAACCCTCGCAAGAGGATGCGGAACTGCCGCTGGTCTCGGCGTTTCTCAGCCACGCCGCGCTGGAATCGGGCGAGGGGCAGGCGGCGGCGTTTGAAGACAGCGTGCAATTGATGACCCTGCACTCAGCGAAAGGGCTGGAATTCGGCAATGTTTTTCTGGTGGGCTTGGAGGAAGGGCTATTCCCGCACCAGCGCTCGGTGAGCGATCCGGCCCAGCTCGAAGAAGAACGGCGGCTGTGTTACGTCGGGATTACCCGCGCCATGCGTCAGCTCACCTTCACTTATGCGGAATCCCGCCGTCTCCATGGCAGCGATTACTATCCCCAAGCCTCGCGATTCCTGCGGGAAATCCCCGCCGAACTAGTGCAGGAAGTGCGGCTGGGTGGGCAGGTTTCAGCGCAGCGCTCCCCTGTGTTGGAAGACAGCGGTGGCTATGGTTTGCGTTTGGGGCAGCAGGTGCAGCACCGAACTTTCGGCGAAGGCGTGGTGTTGCATTTAGAAGGGCGTGGCGCGCACACCCGCGTGCAGGTGAATTTTGCCGCGAGCGGCATGAAGTGGCTGGTGGCAGCCTACGCAGGTTTGGAAATTTGCTGAGTTTGGCCACCGCAGGGCAATCCGCCGCTGGCCCGGTGCACCCGCGAGGTGGGTCGCGCGCGGGACCTGCAACCTGCGGCGGACTCTAGTCCGGCGTCCCGAGTATCCCCTTGCGCGCGCTGTGCTAGGACGCGGCGCGGCACCAGCTTTAGCTTGCCAGCTGGCGAGCGCGTGGACGTGGGCTACTGATTCTTGGCAACCATGTAGTCGACCGCCGCCTTGATGGTGTCGTCGCTCATATCCGGGCGGCCGCCTTTGGCCGGCATCATCCCGGCCTTGCCCACGTAGCCATTGATGGCGTGGGTGTAGAGCGTTTCTTTGCCCTGCGCGATGCGTGGCGCCCAGGCGGCGACGTCGCCAAGTTTGGGTGCCCCACCCGCCCCGGTGGCGTGGCAAGCAAAACACACGCTGTCGTAGGCCGTTTGCCCGGGATTAGCACTAGCTGCCACCGCCGTGGCGGCCGGTGCTGCGGCAGCGGGTGCCGCCGCGGCAGCTGCGGCAGCTGGCGAGCCACCCACCGCGATCGGCGCGCCGCTGGTGTTGGCGGTGCCCACCGGCGTCAGCCGGTCCGCGACGGCGTTTGCGGGTTCCTGACTGAGGAGAAAATCACTGTAGATATCGATGGCAAGGACATAGACGCCGATGCCAATGACAGTGAGGAGCGCTAACAGGTGGCCGAAATTGCGGACGAATACGGCGTCCTGTTCTGCGTTGTTCTGAGGCTCGTTGCCCTGATGCTGGTCCATGGTGCGGATCTCTCGCCGCCTAATCGGGCAGCTTCGTGGCGATTGGAGAAAAATGGTCTTGCGAGTCGGCGGCATTATAGTCATTTTGCATCTCCACACTAGCGAATTGGGCGGCCCCCGCACGGGCCACTTGCCGGCACGCTCGCCTATCGTATTCAATGGCGGCGACCCAACCCGTACTCGTTGCAACCGCCCGCCAGTCATTCCTAATGAGGCCACCCTTGTTGTCAGCAGAAAGCGCCGCTGAGCGCATGATTTTTGAAGAGCCTTATTACGAGGTGCTGGGCAACGAGCGCGAGGTCTTTACGGCGGCCTACCGCAACCAGTTGCCGGTGTTGCTGAAAGGCCCCACAGGCTGCGGCAAAACTCGTTTCGTGCACCACATGGCGTGGCACCTAAAACGACCCTTGGTGACCGTTGCCTGCCACGACGACCTCACCGCAGCCGACCTCATCGGCCGCTATTTGGTGAAGGGGGGACAGACCGAATGGCTGGATGGCCCGCTTGCCCAAGCGGTACGGATGGGCGCCATTTGCTACCTCGATGAGGTGGTGGAGGCACGTAAAGACACCTCGGTGGTCATCCATCCGCTGTGTGATGACCGGCGCATCCTGCCCCTCGACAAACTGGGAGAACTGCTGCAGGTGCCGCCCGAATTCTGCCTGGTGGTGTCCTACAATCCGGGCTATCAGAGCGTGTTGAAAGACTTAAAGCAAAGCACGCGGCAGCGTTTTGTGGCCTTGGAGTTCGACTATCCGCAGCCCGATCTAGAGCGGCGCATTGTGGAAATCGAGGGCCGTGTGGGGCCAGAGATGGCGGCTCGGCTGGTCAAATTTGGCGCGCACACCCGTAATTTGAAGGGTGCGGGGCTGGAAGAAGGCGCCAGCACGCGGCTGCTGGTGAACGCCGCGAAGCTCATCGGCAGCGGCGTCGCGCCGGGCGTGGCCTGCGCGAGCGCCGTGGCCCATGCCCTCACCGATGACGCCGAACTGCTGCAAACGGTGCACGAACTCGCCAGCGCGGTGTTCTAAGTGCCGGTAACCGCCGCGGTGGGCCGGGTTAGCCTCGGCCACCCCGCACGCGCGCAGGGTTTAAGCCCCGCGCAAATTCAGCAAGACCTCAGCCAAATTGCCGAGGCCGCGGGCGTTAGTCAGCCGCACTTGTCGGCCCTACTGACGGCGATCGCTGAACTTGACCACGCCGCCCAAGAATTTATCCATCACTGGGCCGAAACGCTGGCCTGGTTGCAGCAAGATTTGGCCGCCCACTTTCTGGCGCAGGTGCCGGACGCTTTGGCGGTGCTGGAGCAGCCGGCGATCGAGGGCTGGCTCCTCAGGGCGATGGATGCTTTTGACCAGCGCGGTCTGGCCGTTGCCCTGGAGGTTCTGCAGGACTTGCCCGCGTGCGTCGCCGCCCAGACGCTCGCCCGCACGGGCTGCACGCTGGATCAAATCGCGGGTTTTCTGCGGCATTTCATCCGGGCGCTGGGCGGCCGTCCGCTGGCCATCGTCAGCGACCCGCTGACCTACACCGATACGGATAAAATTTATCTGCCGGCCCTGCTGATCACCCTCCCCGAGCCTGCGGGTAATGCCCGTCTGCTGAAGTGCATGGCGGTGTATTTATGGGCGCAGAACCGTTTTGGCACGTGGCGCTACGGCACCGTGGGGCAGGCGATTACGCAGTTGGATGTGCTGGGCTGGCAGGTGTTTCAGCGCCTGGAAAGCGTGCGAATTATGGCCTGCATCGGGCGTGAACTGCCGGGTCTTGGGCGCGAAATGGACAGCGTGGCGTACGCCGACGCCGCCGCGCGCCGCGCCTGGGGCAATTTTAGTGCCGCCGCCCAGGCGCTCGAGGCGCCACACGCCAGCGCCCAGGACAGCCTCGCGCTGGTCGCGGCCTGCCGTGCGTTGGCGCTGCCGCCGCCGCGGCAATATCAGGGCGAGATGCTGCCGCAAAAGGTCGCGGAGGCTATCGCGCGCCGGGTGCCACGCGAGAAGGACGCCCTGCGGCAGGCGCTCGCGAGCCTCACGCCCGACGCCGCGGAAAAAGACCCAGACCACCCCGAAGAAACGCCGCCCGAGGTGGCCGCGGAAGGTGCCGCCGGCAATCGCTACTCGCTGGCGCAGACCGCACCCAACGCGGCGGGCGAGCCGCAATACGAACTGCGCTACGACGGTCAGAAAGTAGCCCTCACCGCCGAACTCGACGCGCTGCTCCAGTCGATCCTGCAGGATTTGGGCGAGTTGAGTGAGGAGCATCTCTCGCCATCCGGAGCCGCCGGCATCGATCCTCGCGATGAGCAAGGATCGCCGGGCGCCGCCGGTGCCGGTGAGGTCCTGAGCGGGCCTGGCGAGGTATTTCTGTACCCCGAGTGGGACTACCGGCGGCAATATTTTCGGCCCGACTTTTGCGCCCTAACCGAGCAGGTCGTCCCCGCGGGCGACGACGCTTTTGTGGCCCGGACCCGCCACAAATATCGCGGGTTGGCGAAATCCATCCAACGCGTATTCGAGGCCATTCTCACCGAAACCCAGCGCCAGCGCCGTCAGCCGCATGGCGATGAACTAGATCTTGACGCCCTGATCGAGGCCCACGTCGACCACCTGCGCGGCCATGAAATGTCCGATCGCCTCTACACCCACTTTCACAAAGCCCAGCGCAGCGTCGCGGTAATGTTTATGGTGGATATGAGCGGCTCTACCAAGGGTTGGATCAACGACGCCGAGCGTGAGTCGCTCATTCTGCTGTGCGGGGCCTTGGAGACCCTCGGCGACACCTACGCGATTTATGGTTTCTCTGGGCGCACCAACCGCCGCTGTGAGGTGTATCGCGTCAAGACTTTCACCGAACCTTTCTCGCTCGCCGTCGAGCGCCGCATCAGTGGGATCAGCGCCAAGTCCTATACCCGCATGGGGGTTGCGATCCGGCATTTGGGCAAGTTATTGGCGCAGACCCCCGCGCGCACCCGTCTGCTCATTACGCTGTCTGACGGCAAGCCCGAAGACTACGGCAGCTACCGCGGCCGCTACGGCATCGAAGACACGCGGCACGCGCTGCTGGAAATAAAACGCGATGGCATTCACCCCTTCTGCATCACCATCGACCGCGAGGCGCAAGACTACCTACCCCATATGTACGGTCTGGCCAATTTTACGATGGTGGATGACGTCATGAAGCTGCCGTGGAAAGTCGCGGATATCTATCGACGGATCACGACCTGAGCCCCTTGACGAGGCGCTCGCCGACCGGTGCCACCAGCGCGGTATGCCCCGCGGGTGTTTTTGGCTACGATATGCCCCCTCATCCCCGCGCTCGTAGCTCAGCTGGATAGAGTACTGCCCTCCGAAGGCAGGGGTCACAGGTTCGAATCCTGTCGAGCGCGCCAAAAAGATATTTCCAAGCTATCGCCTGGCAAGACCGCAGAGACGGATCCCCGCTGCCGTACGGAATTCGTACGGACATTCGTTCTGTCTGGCGCCGTCAAAACGAAAGCCAAGGCGGGCGGGCAGGGCCCTAGCGTTACCTGTAACTGTGACAGTGGCCCCGCGAACATTTTTTTGCGGGGCCACTGATTTTGGTGCGCATCGCAACGGCATCAGCCAAATGCCCGAGTTCCCTCGGGACAATTTCCCGCCGCGCCTAGTGCGTCAGCCCGCCCCTGCTGGCGCTGCTAAATTTTCAGTCTGGCAATTCTGGCTGGCTACCAAGTTCTCCAAAACGCTGCCGGCTCCACTACGGCAGGGTCGCTGTGCGAATCTCGCTGCGCGAGTTGTGGGGCTACGTTTCTAGCCGGTGAGGGCTTCGTGTCGCCCGCGCTGCCGGGCGCTAGCTTCTGGGTGCCCGCACCCACCCAGTGCCCGCGCTGCCTATGGGCCTTCGAACTAGCGCGCTGCTGCGCTGCTCTGGTGGTGTCCTGAGGGGCAGCGCACACTGGCCACTCAATAAATCGAGGCTAGTCTCCTGCTTAAACCAATTCTGCTGGCCCTACTGCTGCTTGGCGCCCTGCCCGTTCGGGCCGCTGATTGCGGATTCGATGCTTACGACAACTGGCGATGTACACCGTCGCCCCCGAACGCTCGCGCGCGGGCCGCTAATTGCGGATTCGATGCCTACGACCGGCAAGACTATGCGGCAGCACTCGAGCCGCTAAGTGAATGCGCCAAGCAGGGCAATGCCTTGGCGCAGTTCAACCTAGGCAACCTGTATGACTTCGGCCGAGGCGTCCCGCAAGATGATAAAGCGGCGGTGCATTGGCTCACGCTAAGTGCCGAGCAGGGCAATGCCTTGGCGCAGTTCAGCCTAGGCAACATGTACGCCAAAGGCCAAGGCGTCCCACAGGATTACGAAGCGGCAGTGCATTGGCTTACGCTAAGTGCCGAGCAGGGCGTTGCCGAGGCGCAGAACCACTTATCCCTCAAGTACGACAACGGCCGAGACGTCCCGGTAGATGATAAAGCGGCAGTGCATTGGATCCAGCTAAGTGCCAAGCACGGCAATGCCTTGGCGCAGTTCAACCTAGGCAACATGTACGACTTCGGCCGAGGCGTCCCGCAAGATGGTAAAGCGGCGGTGCATTGGTACACGCTAAGTGCCGAGCGGGGCAATGCTGTGGCGCAGTACAACTTAGCCCTCAAGTACGACAACGGCCGCGGCGTTCCGCAAGATGATAAAGCGGCGGTGCATTGGCTCACGCTAAGTGCCGAGCAGGGCGTTGCCGAGGCGCAGTACAGCTTGGCCCTCAAATACGACAACGGCCGAGGCGTCCCGCAAGATGATAAAGCGGCGGTGCATTGGCTCACGCTAAGTGCCGAGCAGGGCTATGCCATTGCGCAGTACAACTTAGGCAACATGTACTTGTTCGGCGAAGGCGTGCCGAAAGATCACAAAGCCACGATCCGCTGGTACACGCTAAGTGCCGAGCAGGGCAATGCTGTGGCGCAGTTCAACCTGGGCAAGATGTACGCCAAAGGCCAAGGCGTCCCAAAGGATTACGAAGCGGCAGCGCATTGGCTCACGCTAAGTGCCGAGCAGGGCGTTGCCGAGGTGCAGTACAACCTCGCTGAGACGAAGCAGCTGTTGGCTGCGGCGGAGAAAGCGGAGGCGGAGAAAGCGGCTGCGCCGGAGAAAGCAGCTGCGGCGAGGGCAGGAGATCCACTTCGCCTTCGTATTGTTGTCGGGCTAGGGACTATTCTGGGCTTTGGCTTCATCGGCCTTATCATTTGGAGGTGCGCAGAACTTCCTTTGACACTACGGGAACTGGCTATCAACACACGAAAAGAGGGTGTTGCCGGTTCACCCTACGCTGGGATTAATCTGCTTGCTTGGTTGATAAAAGGCTTGGCGGTTCTAATTTGGGCAACCGGGGTTCTGCTGGCTTGGTCTGGGTCTTTTGTGCACAAATTGTTGGGCGGCTAATGCCGGCCCCCAGTGAGCTGAGGCGCAGGCCATGGCGAAGCGCTGTCTTGCGTCGAATTACAAGGACTGCGACTAGCCCCCCCCCAACCCACCCGGAGGTCAGCCTGTTCAAGATTGCGATGCTGTTAGTCGTGGCGGGCTTGGTTGGCTGTACGCGCGATGCGGTCACCGTCGTGGATGCCAAAGGCGGGCACTTTCCTGCGGCGCGATACCGCGCTGGGTGGGCTTTATTGGTGTGAGAAAACACGCTGCGAAGTGGTGACGAATTCTGCCGCGCCGGCACCAGCCACAGCGGTGGCTGGCGCCGCACCCCCGCCTGCTGGGGCTGGTGGCGTGGACTGGAACAATCCGTTGTTAAAGTAAGATAAAAATAGGGCAACCTCGCTCGCCGCGATCATTAAAGACCCTGGCTACGTCAACGCCGAGGATGCGACCAAACAGGCTATCTTTGAACAACACGCGCCGCTCGACCCAAACTACAGTAATGCGACCCCGGCTACGCAAGAAACTATCCGCGCCAAGTTTGGCGTGGCGATATTGTCCGGCCGGGCCACCCCACCCCAGCAGCGCCCGTCGATTTAGCACTCGCCAAGGCCAAGCCCCTTGGCCGCGATGACGCGCGCCAACCTCTAGCAGTGCGGATTACCCGCGTGCCCTTGGGCGGGCCTGCCCCTAGCCCTCGCGAGCAATCCCAGCGCGGCCGTTGGCGGCATCTAACGCTGCGAGAATGGATATTTGATGCATCACACCAACCTCCAGCCGCTCGCCATATTGGCGCGGGAAAAGTTTTGAGGCCAGATAGCGGCGGGTGTTCAGGCGGCTTTTCAGGGGCGCTAGCCAAGCGGATTTTTCGGCACCTTCTAGAGTGTCTGGGATTGGCGCGTCGGCAAGATCAAGCAATGGGTCGCGCAGTGAATCGGCGCGGTCTTCGAGGGCAGCGCGATATCTGACCGGCAAGGCAGGATCTGCCGCCAGCATGCGTTTCGCGACCGGGTAGGACGGCGCGCCTGCACAATCGCGCAGCGCGCTGGTGAAGGCTTTGCCATGGGCCATTTCATTCAATAATTGATCCCACAGCGCTTCATCGGTATAGCGCGGGCGCATGTGGGGGGGCAGATTGAGCGGGCCTCCCATGGCGGCATCCTCGATTCTGCCAAGTGACGCTATAACAACTTTGGGCGAGCCTTGAGGGCCTGCGGTCGGGGGGGGCAAAACCTCCCCGTTATTCTGCTGGCCCGCCGCCGCCCACGAGCGCATGGATTTCTTCTTCCAGCTGCAGCGCTTGGGTGCGGAGTTGCGCAATCTCCTCGTCCAGCCGAGCAAGGATGTCGCGCGCCACTTCCTCTAGGTAGCCGGGCTGTTTGGTTGCCAGCACGTGCAGTTCATAGCTCGGATCTTCCCGCAGTTGGTTGGCGGCCTCCAGGGTCGCCACTATTTCTAGGCGCAAGGTATCGAGCAGCTTGTTGAGGCTCGAGAGTTCCTCAGCGTCCCCAAAATTTAACGCGCCCAATCCGCGCTTTTGTAGGTAGCCACTGGGATCGTTGGCAATCTCGCGCAGACGCTCGAGGTCGCCACTGTCGCGGGCGCTGTTTATTGCGCCGGTGAGTTGGGTATAGCTTGCGAGTTTCTCGGGGTCGGCTGCAAAGCGGTCTGGGTGGTACAGCCGCACCAGTTTTTTCCACAGGCCTTGCAGCTCCAGCGTTTGCGCTGCATTTAAGGTTTTGCGCCCCGCCGCCTGCGCGGCACCCTCCGCGTATTCATTAGCCGCGCGCCGCTTGGCCTCCTCATACTGCGCAACGACGGCTTCGGCCTCCTCTTCACCCACCCGCACCACCACCCCCAGATATTTCTGGCGGTACGCCACGACAAGCTGTAGGCGGTCGCGTTGCTGGTAATGCGCGTGCAGCAAACCAAACAGCACGGCTTGGGTAACCTCTACCGCGTGCCGTTCGGCGGTGTACTGGGTTTCCACCTCGGCCAAGTGGGCGCGGGCGGCCGCGATCAATCTTTTGAGCGCGGCGACCGCCGGATCGCTGAAAACCATAACCCCCGTGCCCGGGTGGGGCTCTGGGGGCGCCGGTGCGGCGAGTTGCGCCAGATACCAAGCGCCCATTGCAGCGGTGCGCGTATTGGTGCTGCCGGCCAACCAGTCGAGCCAGCCCCGCAGCGCGGCATCCCCCCGCGCCTCTTGGAACAGGCGGCCTTTATATTTGCCGAAGGCAATGCGCGAAGGGAACCACGGCGCCGCCGCGTATGCGGTTAACTGGGCCCAGGTCTTTAAGCCAAGGCGCTCGGCCAGCGGCCGCAGGACCTGAATTAAGAGGTCAACCACCGTGGTTACGTCACCCAGTGCGGTGTGGGCCCCCCGCTCGGGCAGCCGGTAGAA
>SHZJ01000063.1 GCA_009692365.1 Gammaproteobacteria bacterium | reverse complement strand
GCCACCTGCCGAGTGCCCGACGTGTGCCCAACGTGCCGACCAGATAGCCACTCACGCCCACCCCAAAATACAGGCCATAGCGTTGGGTGGGCACGCCCAGCGCCTCGCTGAACGCGCAAGATGAACCGGCGATAAAGATAAAAATCGACCCGTAGGTCAACGCGACAGGCAGGCATAGGCGCGAAACTCAGGCTGCGCTAACACCTCGCGGTAGGTCTTGCGCACACGCCGCGGCTGCAGCGCCAGCGGGTCAATCGCCAGCTTAGATTCGGTTAACCCGCGCCAGCAGACGAACCCAAACCCGGTCCCCAACAGTGCGTGGACGGCAAACGCCGCCCGCCAGCCCAGCCACACGTGGCGATAGCACCCAGCATCGGTCCCAGCAACGGCACCCAAGCGAGCAGGCTGCTGGCGCGCGCTAAAACCAGCGCGCCCGCCGCCGGCGCGTAGCGGTCGCGCACCACCGAACGCGCCGCCACGACCGTCGCACAACCGCCGATGGCTTGGAATAAGCGCCCCACGATGGGCACACTGAGCGCCGACGCCGCAGCGCACTGGCCAGCGCGTAAATGACACCACCGGCAATGCTCAGCGGGCGGCGACCATAGCGATCAGACAGCGGTCCGGCGAGGAGCTGCGCCAGCCCAAAGCCGGTCACAACTATCCACACGGTGGCCTGCGCGCTGGCCACCCTGGGGCCGAAGTAGTCGCTGAGGTGCGGTAGGGAGGGCCGATAAAGATCGGTGGCGAGCGCTTGCAGCTAGCATCAGCCAAGGTGGCAGTGAGCGAGATTATCGAGGGCAGATAAAGATCGGTGGCGAGCGCTTGCAGCCCCAACAAGCCGGCGCGGAGCCACAGCCGCGGGCGTTCGGTCACGGACGCCCGTGCGCCGCGGGCGTGAGCCTCAATCGGCGTAGCGCGGCGGGCGACCTTCGCGCTGGGCGGCCAGGGCTTCGGCGACCCCCGGCCCACACAGGAGCGGGATATTGCGCTCAGCCACCTCGTGTAGGGCGTCTGCCAGAGTGTGCTCGCGGCTGAAATTCAGCGCGGCCTTCGTGCCGCGCACGGCCAGTGGGGACTTGCTGGCCAACACTTGAGCGGTGGCCAAAGCCGCCGCCATAAGGGCCTCTACGTCGGGGAAAACGGCGTTGAGAAAGCCACGCCGCTCGGCTTCCGCGGCGCCAAACTCACGCCCGGTCAAAATGAGCTCGCGCGCCACGCCCTCGCCGACGATGCGCGGCAGCCGTTGCAGCGTGCCAAGGTCAGCACTGATAGCCCGATCAATTTCCTTCACCGCGAAGCGCGCATCCGCCACCGCGTAGCGGAAATCACAAGCACTGCTAATGTCGATCCCACCCCCCAGACAGGCCCCGTGAATCGCCGCAATGACCGGCTTGCGGCACGCCTCGATGGCCGTGACTTGCGCTTGTAGCCACAGGATCACCTCCAAGCAATGCGCCGAACGTTGCGCAGGGTCGAGGGGTGCTAGCGCCGCTTGGATCGCCTGCAGAAATTCCACATCGATGCCCGCGGTGAAATGACGGCCCCGGCCACTCAGCGCCACCGCCCGCACGCTCGGCCGGGCGTCCAGCGTTTGCATGACAGCCCCGAGTTCTGCCCATGCCGTGCGGTTAAAGGCATTAGCGCGCTCGGAGCGGTTAAATTCGACCCGCGCGACGCCGTCCTCGATGGCCACCACGAGGCTGGTGAAATGCTTCATTGGACTGCCTGTGCGCCACGCTTGCGGCAATGCTTGCAGATGCCTTCGACTTCGATGGTCTGGCGCGTAGCCTGAAAACCGAGTGCCTCAGCGCTGGCGCTAATGCTGGTGGATAGACCGAGATTCGCCAGCTCGGCCACCGTGCCGCACTGCGTGCAAATGAGGAACTGGCTCACGTGACCTTGCAGCGGTTCACCGCAACCCACAAAGGCGTTGAGCGACGCGATGCGGTGCACCAGCCCCACCTGTTGTAAAAAATCCAGGGCGCGGTACACCGTGGGTGGGGCGGCCTGCTCGCGTTCGCGCCCCAGGATGGCCAGCAGGTCGTAGGCTTTCACCGGCAAATGACTGCCCCACACGAGTTCTAGTACCCGCCGCCGTAAGGGCGTGAGCCGCTTGCCCGCCGTCGCACAAGCGGTCTCGGCTTTGGCCAGCGCGGTGGTCACGCAGCGTCCATGGTCGTGGACGACGGCAGCGAAGCTTTTTAAAACGGTCTGCTTGGCGATGGTCATCGTGCGTTTTGCTTCCTGTCGCTGGGCAACAATTTGTTATTGAGTAACCTTAGTGGTTAGTATGCGAGCCGCCGCCCTTGGGGAACCTCGCGAGGATCCCAAGGTGCCTGAGCCTCCAGAGAACAACCGACATGGCCTCGCCCGACCCTAATCTGCTGGTCTCGATTATCGCCTTCACGCTGCTGGGTGCCGCGCTGAGCCTGGCGGCGGGAGCGGTTTACCTGTTGCTCCCCGAACACTGGCGTCGCCAGACGGTAGCACACCTCATTAGCCTCGCGACGGGCACGTTGCTGAGCGTTGCGTTCATGGAACTCCTGCCCGAAGCCGTAGCCCACGCGCGGGTTGGCGAGCGCCACCTGGTGTTTGCGAGCGTGCTGGGCGGCATCTTGCTGTTTTTCGTGCTGGAGAAGGCGCTGATCTGGCGCCACGCGCACGGGGTGGATTCGCACGGCCATGTGTACCACCACGGCTTGCGCTACGCCGGCCCGCTGGTCATGGTGGGGGATACCTTCCACAATTTTCTCGATGGCGTGCTGCTCACCGCCGCCTTTGTCGCGGATCCCAAACTTGGGGTGGCGACCGGAATCGCCATCATCGCCCACGAAATTCCCCAAGAAGTGGGAGATTTCGCCATTATGTTGGAGAGCGGTTTCTCCCGCTGGCAGACCTTTGCCTTGAACGGCATTTCCAGCCTGGCCATGGTGGCAGGGGCGCTGCTTGCGTGGTGGCAATTTGACCTGCTGCAGCAGCATCTCGCCTTCACCTTAGCTTTCACCGCGGCCAGCTTCCTCTATATTTCGATCGCCGACCTCATTCCGAGCCTGCATCGCGGCGTCACTTTGCAGGAAACCGCGGCCCAAATATTTTGGATTGGGGTGGGTGTGCTGCTCATGCTCACGCTGCAACACAGCCATCATTAAAGTTGCGCAGTAGCGCCTACGCGCTACGCCTCACAGGTCCGCTTGCGCTAGATTGACACGCAGATTCCTCTGCCTCGGAGCTTAGACCCGGCATGTCTGAACCCAGCTCTTTTCTCCTCACGGAGGCGGCCCTGCGGGCCAAACAAAGCGCCAAGTGGACGGCCTACGGCCCCGAGGTCCTGCCAGCTTGGATCGCAGACATGGATTTTGCGCTCGCCCCGCCCATCCGGGCGGCGTTGGACGCGCGCATCGCCCGCCACGATTTGGGCTATCCCATGATGTACCCGGCGGCGGGTCTGACCGAACTCTTCGCCGAACGCGCCGCGGCGCGCTACCAATGGTCGATTGAGCCGAACCAAGTCGAGTTCTTCAGCGATGTGGTGCAAATGATCTACCTCGCCCTGCTGACCCTCACCGACGCCGGGGCGGGGGTGATTATCCAAACGCCCATCTACCCCCCATTTTTACAATCGGTCGCGCAGACCGGGCGGCGCGCCGTGCTGTGTCCTTTAGTGCCAGGTAACCACGGCTACGCCATCGATTTTGCGGCGCTCGAGGCGGCCTGCGAGGCGGGCCCCCGCCTATTACTGCTGTGCCATCCGCATAACCCCAGTGGCCGGGCGTTCAGGCGCGCTGAACTGGCGGCGCTGGGAGAGATCGTGCGGCGCCACGATTTGCTGGTGATATCCGACGAAATTCACGCCGACATCATGCTGGACGAGCGCGCCCATATTCCGTTCGCGAGTTTGGCCGACGACCTCGCCGCGCGCACCATCACCCTGACTTCCGCTAGCAAGGCGTTCAATATTGCTGGCCTGTGCGTGGCCTGCGCCGTGTTTGGTTCGCCCGATCTAAAACGCCGTTTCGATCAACTGCCGGGCCACGTGCGCGGTGGGCGCAGCGCACTGGGCATGGTGGCGACCAGCGCCGCCTGGCGCGCCGGCGATCCTTGGCTCAACACCGTCTTGGCGCAACTGCGGGCTAACCGCGATTATCTCGCCAGTTTTGTGGCGGCGCGTTGGCCCGCCGTGCGACACACGCCGCCGGAGGCGACTTATCTGGCGTGGCTAGACTGCCGCGCTGTGGGCTTGAGCGAGGAGCCTTGGCGTTTTTTCCTGCGCGAATCGGGGGTCGCCCTGGGCCAAGGACCGGACTTCGGCGTGGATGGGCACGGTTTTGTACGGCTGAACTTCGCCACCTCACCCGTTATCCTTGAGGCCATTCTCACCCGCATGGACCGCGCGCTGCTCAGTGTTGGAAAGTCCACTTCAGCACCGCATCCATAAACACATTGCCGCTGCCCTGATTCACCGTGGGGTGGTTCATCAGCAGCGTGACCGCATAGGTGCGGCCGCTGCGCGCCAGCACATAGCCGGCCACCGCCGCGACGTCACCCAGATGCCCGGTTTTGAGGTGCATGCGGCCGGTTTCCGGCGCTTTGCGCAGGTGTTTACGCGCCGTGCCGTCCATCCCTACGAGGGCGAGCGAGGCGAGGTATTCCGGCATCCACGGGCTGGCCCAGGCGTGGCCCAGCAGCCCGCCCAGCGTGCTGGCGGTGACCCGCGTTTGACGCGACAGCCCCGAGCCGTTTTCGATCACCAGCCCCTGCGTGCTGATGCCCTGCGCGTCAAGCCAGCGCTCAATTTCCCGCGCCCCGTCCTGCGGCTGCAGCGGCGGGGCGTGTGTAGGGTCCGCCAGCGCGTACAGCAGCGCGTCCGCCATCACGTTATTGCTCCACTTGTTGAGCGGCCGGATGAGTTCCGCCAGCGGCGGCGAATACCAAACATAGTAGGGCTTTTGCCCTACCGGCCGCAGCCCGCGCGCCACCCCGCCGGCGAGCGTGCCGCCCCACTGCGCCCACACGTTTTTGAACAAGCCGTAGGCATAGGCCTCGGGGGTCAGGGCCGTGCGCGGCAGCGTCTGCGCGCCGCACGCATGGGGGTAGTCACCGGTGAACACCACGGGGTTAGCGATTACGGGGTCCAGCACCGCCATTTTGACGTGCGCCAGTACGCCGTGGCAGGGCCCGGTCGCGGGGCGTAGCTGGTTGTCGATGAGCAGATTAGGCAGCGCCGGGTCGGCCGTGATCAGCACCTCGCGGCCGTTCGCCGCGGGCGCGAAGTGAAAACTGAACGCCTTAAAATTCACCATCAGCGCGTTGGGTTGCACGTTGTACAGACGCAGCGGTTGGCCGTCAAAGGCGTCGGCGGCGCGCGGCGCAGGCGCAAAATAACTGTCGTCGATGAGCAGTTGTCCGGTTATCTCGCGCAAACCTAAGCGGCGTAATTCCCCGGCAAATCGCCACAGCTCCTGTTCAATCAGATAGGGATCCCCGCGCCCGCGCAGCAGCACATCGCCGTGGAGCACGCCGTGCTCAAGTGGGCCCAGCAAATACACTTCCGTGGGCCAGCGATGGAGCGGCCCCAAAACGTCGAGCGCGACAAAGCTGGTGACGAGCTTAATGGTGGAGGCGGGATTGCGCGGCACCTCCAGATTTAGCGCGACCAGGGGGGTGGGCGACGCCACGTCCTGCACCAGCAAACTCACCGCGCTGCTGGGCAACGAGGTGTCGCGCAGCACTTGCTCTAGCGCCGCGGGCAAGCTTGCCAGCGCGGGGCGCGCCAGGAGCAGCAAACCCAGCATACTCGCGGCCAAGTGCCTCAGGGACATCCGTCGGTCTCCTCGTTGAATAACCCGCCCTGCGCCTGACGATCGTAGATAAGGCGGGTTCCCACCCGCCGTAGGCCGGGGTGTAAAACATGGGGTTCCAGCAGTCTCACCGAGTGCAGATGCTGCACCACTGCCCCCCGCACCAGCAGCGCATCGGCGATAAATTGCCGGTGGCACTGCGTGTGGTCGGCCTCGGCGCACATCAGCGCCACGGTGTGGCGGGTAGCATCGCGACACACCCGACTTAAGGTCTCGTTGAACACCTCACTGCGCATATGTTCGGCATAGGCCTGAAAGCCCGGGGCCTCGATGGCCAGATGCGGCGTGGTGCCACTGGGCGCCCGCCGCCCTCCCAGGGCGTCGCCCAGCCAGCGGTAGCGGATGTTACGCGCGGCCAAACCCGCCGCCAACGCCGGGCGGCTAAACTGTGGATAGCGCCGCGACCACGGGACGGCCCGCACATCCACCAGCACCTCAACGGCCTGCGCATCGAGCAGATCGGCGAAGGTCGCAAACGCCAGATTGCTGTGCCCGAGGGTATAGATAGCGCGCATGCTTGAAGGGTCGGGCATCTTGCGGGTAAGTTTCCCATCCTAAGCCTGCCGTTGTCGCGGGCAACGCAAGGAGCTTTGTGTGAGTCTGACGATGGTGGCGGCGACCCAAATGGCCTGCGGTCCCGATGTGTTGGAAAACCTCGCCCGGGCCACCGGCATGGTCCGTCAGGCACAGGCCGCCGGCGCGCAGATTATTGTGCTGCAAGAACTCTTTTCCACGCCTTATTTTTGCCAGGAGCAACACCCCCGCCATTTCGCGCTGGCGCAAGTGGCCGACCACAGCCCGCTGCTGGCGGGCCTGCGAGCGCTGGCACAGGAGCTGGCGGTGGTGCTGCCGGTAAGTTTTTTTGAGCGCCACCAGCAAGCCTATTTCAACTCCCTGATGATGATCGACGCCGATGGCCGGGAACTGGGGCTATACCGAAAAGCTCACTTGCCACAGGGCCCCGGCTATCAGGAAAAATATTATTTTTCACCGGGCGACACGGGGTTTCAGGTTTGGGACACCCGCTATGGTCGCGTCGGGGCGGCCATTTGTTGGGACCAGTGGTTCCCCGAAGCGGCGCGCGTAATGGCGCTGCTGGGCGCGGAAATTTTATGTTACCCCAGCGCCATTGGCTCGGAACCGCAAGACTCAAACTACGACAGCCAGGCACACTGGCAGCGCGTCATGCAAGGCCATGCGGCGGCCAATATGCTCCCCGTGGTGGCGAGTAACCGCATCGGGGTCGAACAACTGGCGGGTAGCGCCATTACTTTCTATGGCGGATCGTTCATCACCGATGAGACCGGCGCACTGCTGGCGCAAGCTACGCGCGCGGCGCCGGGCATCATTACGGCCAGTTTTGATCTCACCGCACTGCGAGCACGGCGGGCAGCATGGGGGTTATTTCGTGACCGGCGGCCAGATTTATACGGGCGGCTACTCGCTAATTGAACACCTGAAACCCTTGGCGTTTTTGCGTTCCATGGGTGATCAGCTTATAAATAATAGAAAAGTCCGACGCGCTGGAACACTCAAAAAAACGCTGGGGAGACCTTCATGCCGAAAGCCGAACGCGGTGAAAAATCGCTGTTACCCAAAGGATTTAAACAGCTCGAGCCGTGGGTGGCCGAGTGGGTCTTAGCCGATTCTAGGGCCCGCCTCGAAAAACGCATTACCACGCCCGCCGACCGCATTCGGGCTTTCTACGACGCAATGCTGGCGCAAGCACCCCCGGCGTTGGCCTATCTGGCCACCCGGCAACTCGGCGCGTTAGACGCCGCCGAAGAACGCCTGCTAAAACTCCTCCTTAGCTTGGCGGAAATGGGCCCCGCGGTGGAGTGGTACGGCAAAGGCGAAACCCTCGATGGGTTTGACGCCCGCCGCTTCCGCCTCGTTGCACAGATGCCCGATAACCAGACTCAAAGGATTCCCGCATGAACGCCAAGCAGAAAATCGCGGCGCAAAGCCTGACTGGGCGCCATCCCGAATTGGGGACCGGGCCAGTGTCGACCGACATTTACTGCGATCCGCAGTTTTACGAGCGCGAACTCACGGGCATTTTTCGCCGCACTTGGTTGTGCGTGGGGCGCGTGGAGCAGGCCCCCAAAGTGGGAGATTTTTTCCAAAAAGACCTCCCCACCTTCGGTTTCGCCGTCATTATCGCGCGCGCCAAAGATCAGAAACTACGGGCGTTCTTCAACGTCTGCCACCATCGCGGCAACCATGTAGAACTGCGCCAGAGCGGCCATTGCGTGGCGTTCACCTGTCCCTTCCATGGGTGGACCTACGGCTTGGACGGCAAGCTGGTGGGCGTGCCCGACGCCAGCGGTTTTTTTGCTTTGGACAAAAGCCAGTTGGGTTTGCGCCAGCTTGCGCTGGACGTATGGGAAGGCTTCATTTTCGTGAATATCGACCCCGCACCCAGCCAAACACTGGCCGCGGCCATGGGCGAACAAGGGCGTGATTTGGCCGGTTATGCCTTTGATGGAGGCACCGCAGTGTTTGAGTACGAGGGCACTATCGAGTGCAATTGGAAGTGCATGATCGACTCGTTCTGCGAGACCTACCATGTGCCCATCCTCCACAAGCACTCGGTGAAAGAGACCCTGGCCGGCCCGGATAATCCCTATGGCCGGCTCATCGATTGCCGGCTCAAAGGGCCGCATCGCACGATGTCGGTGTGGGGCAATATGGCCTACACGCCCAATCCGGTGCAGGGCCTAGCTTGGCAATACTCGCCGGGGCCGGCGGTCACCAGCGGGGTGCGCGATGAGCGCGCCGTGCTGCCCAAAGGGCTGAACGAAACCCGCGCGCCAAACTGGTCGTTGGATGTCGCCGTATTCTTTCCTAACTGGCTCATCGTGATGGGCAGCGGCATGTACTTCACCCACCAAATGTGGCCACTGAGTGCCAATAAAGTGGTGTGGCAAATGCGCGGCTTTCTGCGCCCCGCCAGTAACGCGGCGCAGCGCTTCGGCCAAGAAAACGCCATGGTAGAACTGCGCGACGCGGTGCTAGAAGACTGCAACACGCTGGAGAGAATTCAAGTCTCGCTCGACCAAGGACTCATCACAGAAATGCTCTACCACGACCACGAAATCGGCCTGCGCCACCAATACCACGTGGTCAAACAGTGGGTAGAAGATTTCGAACGTAGCTTCAACCCCGATCACTCCGCCCAGGAGGCCCCATGAAACACACCATCACCGCGGCTTGCGCAGCCCTTCTGCTAGGGTCAATGACGACACTGGCCAACGCCGAAACACAGGTCGATGACAAATCACTGGCCGACGAAAAGCAATCTGAAAACTGGTTGGGCTACGGCCGCACCCAGTCCCAGCAACGCTACAGTCCACTGGAGCAAATCAACGCGGGCAACGTCGCCAAGCTCGGCGTTGACTGGTCTCTGGAACTCCCCAACGACCGCTCGCTGACCGGCACCCCCTTGATCGTCGACGGCGTGATGTATTTCAACGGCAGCTTTAATGTCGTGCGGGCGGTGGATCTGCGCACCCACAAAGTGCTGTGGGAGTACAACCCGAAGTCCGTCGACCATGCTGGCGATCGCGCCACCATCATGTGGGACTGGAATCGTGGCATCGCCTTCTGGAAAGGGCGGGTATACCTCGCCACGGTGGACGGTCGCTTGATTGCGGTGGACGCCAAAACCGGCAAAGAAGTCTGGAGCGTGGCTACCATCGATCCGAAAAACGCCCTGTTTATTTCCGGGGCGCCAGCCGTTTTTCGCGACAAAGTCATTATCGGCAATGGTGGCACCGAGTGGGGCCCAGCGCGGGGCTATGTTACCGCTTACGACACCGCCACCGGCAAGCAGATGTGGCGCTTCTACACCGTGCCCGGCAACCCGGCTGACGGCTTCGAAGACGAAACCCAGGCGATGGCGGCCAAAACATGGACCGGCGAATGGTGGAAGCACGGTGGCGGTGGCACATCGTGGCACGGTCTGACCTACGACCCCGAATTCAATCGCATCTATATTGGTACCGGCAACGGCTCGCCGTGGAATCAGAAAATGCGCAGCACCGGCGGCGGCGATAATCTCTTCCTGTGCTCCATCGTCGCGTTGGATGCCAACACCGGCAAATACGTGTGGCATTACCAAACCACGCCCGGTGAGACTTGGGACTACAACTCTAATATGGACATCGTGCTCGCTGACCTCACGCTCGCGGGCAAGCCGGTAAAGGCGCTCATGCACGCGCCGAAAAACGGCTTTTTCTACGTGATCGATCGCGCCACTGGCAAACTTATTTCGGCGGAGAAATTTGCCCACGCCGACTGGGCCGAGAAAATCGACATGGCGACCGGCCGCCCGGTGGAGCGTAAAGGCGCACGTTACGAAGACGGCGAGGAATTAGTCTGGCCGGGTCCGTTCGGCAGCCACAATTGGCCGGCGATGTCCTACCACCCGGGCACTGGGCTGGTTTATATCCCTGTCATTGAGATGGCCGGGATGTTCAGCGACAAATATACCAAGCCCAAAGCCTGGCAATCGCCGAGCTTCAAATTTGATCCGGGCGTAGATTTCTTGCGTGAGGATGGGCCGGCCGACTGGGGCACGTCGTTTCTGCGGGCTTGGGACCCCGTCACCCAAAAACTGCGTTGGGAAGCACCGCTGCCCGGCGTCTGGAATGCCGGCACTCTGACCACCAAAGGCAATCTGGTCATCCAGGGGCGAGCCGATGGGGTGCTAGCTGCGTATGCCGCCGACACTGGCAAAGTGCTGTGGCAAAAGCCCCTAGGCCTGGGTATTTCCGCGCCGCCCGTAACCTACACCGTGGATGGCAAGCAGTACCTCGCGCAGCTCGTCGGCTGGGGCGGTTCCATGACCGCCACGGGTGGTTCCATAGCCGCCCAGCACGGCTGGGCTTACGGCGCACAGCCGCGCCGTCTGGTGGTATTCGCGCTCGACGGTCAGGTGGTGCTGCCCCCCTTGCCAGCGCCCGCTTTCGCCAAGCCGCTCAACGCGCCCGAGTTCACGGTTTACCCAGAACTGGCCGAGCGCGGCAGCCATGTGTGGAGTCAGTCCTGCGGTATGTGCCATGGGCCGGCTGGCACCGCCGGTGGCTACGCCCCCGATCTGCGCGCGTCCACCGTGCTGTTAGACGAAAAAGCCCTGCACAGCGTCATATTCGATGGCGCTCTGCGCGAACGGGGCATGCCCAAGTTCAAGAGCATCAATAAAGATGATCTCGAGGCCGTGCGGCATTACATCCGCCGCGAGGCGCGCAAGCAGAACCTCGCGCCCTGAGATAACCCCGTGGCGAGCCCAGCGCGCGCCACGGGGGGCATCCCTGCGCTGGGCAGGTGGTTTGACTCACCTCAAAACAGCGCCTGCCCACGTGGCTGAGTCTGCCCGCGGCGCGCAACCAACGGGTAACGCTGACCGGGCCCGGCGGCCCACGCAAAGCGTGGGTGTTGGTCCCAGTGAACCAGCAGGTTGAGTGGCCGAGGACGTCGGCACGCCGCCCTTGCTAGACGGTTTGCAAATACCAGTCGTAGTCTTGGGTCGTGACCTCGCCCAAAAAACGCTGGCATTCGGTGCGCTTTACCGCGCTGAAAACTTCCACCATGCGCGGCGTCAAATACTCTTTAGCCAGCGTCGAGGCGGCGAAGCGCTCGATCGCCTCGTGCCAGTAGGCGGGCAACGGCGCGACTGCGGTGGCTTGATAGCCATCGCCGCTGACCGGCGGACCGGGATCGATGCGCTGCGTCATCCCGTGCAGGACGCCCGCGAGCACGGCGGCGGCGGCCAGATAACAGTTGGCATCCGCACCGCAAATGCGATGTTCCACATGACGGCCAGCGGCGGGGCCCGTGGGGATCCGCAAGGCGACGGTGCGATTATTGACCCCCCAAGTGGGCCGCAGCGGCGCATAGCTGTTGGCGCAAAAGCGCCGGTAGGAATTCGCGTGCGGGGCGAATACGGCCATGAAATCGGCCGCCGTTGCCGCCATCCCGCCGATCGCGTGGCGCAGCGCGGCAGGCCCGGCGGGGTCCTCGGAGGCGAAAATATTCTGGCCCTCGGCATCGTTCACGCTGAGGTGGAGATGCATGCCGGAGCCCGAGGCCTTGGCGAAAGGTTTGGCCATAAAACAGGCTAAATACCCGTGTTTTTGCGCGACTCCTTTGACCAAGCGCCGGTAGGCGATGGCCTCATCTAGGGCCCGCATGGTGTCCGTGCGATGGACCAGCGTGATTTCTAATTGACCCGGACCAAATTCCGAAATGGCGCTTTCCGCCGGCAGGCCTTGTTCGTCGCAGGCGCGGTAAAGATCGTCCAGAAACGGCGCCAAGGCCTCGATTTCTTCCAGACAATACACATGCGGATGCACCCCGCGGGGGGTTACCGGCAGCGGTGGTCGGCGGGTGGCGCTGTCGGCCTGGAGCAGATAAAACTCGAGTTCTACGGCCATCACGGGGGTCAGCCCCAACGCCCGGTAGCGCGCCACCACTCGCCGCGCGGCAAGCCTGGGGTCCGTCACCGCAGAAGGCATGCCCAGTTCGGGGTCCAGCATCACCAGTACTTGGGCCGTGGGGCCGGGTAACCAGGGGCAACGCACCAAGGTCCCGGGCACCGGAAACAGCAGGCAGTCCATATCCCCCACTTCCCACAACAGGCCCGTACCTGCCACATCCTCGCCATGCACGGTTAGCGCAGCACTGGAACTGGGCAGCGGCCGGCCGTGTTCGTAGAGCGCTGGCAGCTCGGCGGGTCGCAAGGATTTACCGCGCAAAATACCGTTGTTGTCGGTGTGCAGCATCTGGATATGGCGGATGTCGGGGTTACGAGCGAGAAACGCTTGCGCTTCAGCGAGGGGGGCACGGTGATCGAACATAAAAAAGGCTCCGGGAATGAGTGGGCAGTATGCACCCGACCCGGCGTTCAAGCCTTGGGCCGATCCCAAATTAGCCGCCCGGCGGCTGCGGCACGCCGGCAGCTGCCAGTTCCGCAAGGCAAGCGTCCATACCCTCGACGAGCGCCTCGACCTCGTCGAGGGTAGTGGTTGGACACATGAGCGCCATGCTGTGGAACGGCGTCACCAGCAGGCCTCGGTTGAGCAGATATAGCTGCAACAGCCGGTCCAGCGCTGCATCGAAGCTGGCGGCCGCTGCACGGGCGGTGCGCGGCGGGCGGGCGCTGAATTGCAATTGAGTACGCGCGCCGAGTTGGGTCACGTGCCAGCTTAACTGGTGCCCCGCCAGCACCTGCCGCAGGCGGGCCGCGTAGCGCGTGGCGAGCCCCACCATGTGGGCATAATTTTCAGTGCTCATGAGGGTGGTGAGCGTGGCGCGCAGGGCGGCTATTTGCAGCAGGTTGCCCGACAGCGTCGTGCCAATCCCGGTGCGGCCCGCCCCGGCTCGCTTCCAGGCCGATTGCATGCGCGCGGCCAGTTCGTTGCTGACACCATAAACGGCGCAGGCCAAGCCGCCGGCAATGGCTTTACCAACGACCAGTGCATCGGGGACCAGACCCTCCGCCAGCGCATAACCCTGCGGCCCCGCAGACAGGGTATGGGTCTCGTCGAGGATTAACTGCGTGCCATGGGCACGGGTGAGCGCCCGCAGGCGCGCCAGAAAACCCGCGCTCGGCAACACCATGCCGCAATTGGTGAGCGCGGGCTCGCAGAGCACGGCCGCCACATCGCCGGGCGCTAACGCGGCGGCGAGCGCCAGTTCGTCGTTAAATTCCACCACGCGAGTGGTCTGGGTGACATCGTTAGTCGCGCCCAAAAGTCCCGGTGCGAGTTGCGTGCGGCCGTTCACGAGCATTACCTGAGTGTCATCCAGCGCCCCGTGGTAGCAACCATCAAACACCACGAGGGTGTTGCGCCCGGTGGCGGCCCGCACCCAGCGCAGCAGAAAACGATTGGCGTCCGAGGCCGTGGTCGCAATTTGCCACTGCGCGAGCCCAAACCTTGCGGCCAGCAATTCGCCCACCTCCGCGCTGGCCGCAGCGGGCAGCATGGCTGACAACCCCAGTGCGACCTGCGCACGCAAGGCCTCGGCCAAGGCCGGGGGGCTGTGGCCAAACATCGCCGCGGTATCGCCCAAGCAGAAATCCGCATACGGCAGTCCATCGACATCCGTCACGCGTGCGCCCTGCGCGCGCGCGACGTACAGCGGGAACGGTAATGGCCAATCCTGCATCCAATGCAGGGGCGTGCCGGCAAACCAGTGCGTGCTGCGCGCGGCCAGCGCCGCGGAACGCGGATGTCGGACCCGAAACTGCGCCGCCTCACGCGCATAAAGCGCGCTGACAATGGCGGGCGAAAAGTGCCTGGTGGGGGCGTCGTCTGGCATGGTCATGGGCCTAGGATAGACCGGGCCAGCACCGGCGTGGAACACCTGCGAGAACAGTTTGTGGGGTTGCACGGTACTTCCTCCCAAGCGCCCTTGCGTCGAGAATCAAGGCCCACCCCGTGGAGCCCACCATGCCCCCAACAATGACCTCCTGCCCCCGCCAAGATGGTTTTGCCATGCCCGCCGAATGGGCGCCCCAAGCCCAAACTTGGCTAGCCTGGCCGGTGCGACCCGACAACTGGCGCGCTAATGCCGCGCCTGCGCAGCGCGCGTTTGCGCGCGTGGCGAACACCATTGCCGAACACCAACCCGTCAGCATGACGGCCAGCGGCCCGCAGCTGGCGCGCGCGCGCAGTTTGCTGAGTGCCGCCGTGCGCCTCATCGACATTCCCAGTGACGACGCCTGGATGCGCGACATCGGTCCAACGTTCGTGCGCCACCCGCGCGGTGAAGTGCGCGCGGTCGACTGGATTTTTAACGCCTGGGGCGGGCTCAACGGGGGGCTTTATCACCCCTGGGATGCCGACGATCGGGTGGCCCA
>SHZJ01000062.1 GCA_009692365.1 Gammaproteobacteria bacterium | reverse complement strand
GGACGCCCGCCGCCGGGGCGCCGACCGCCGGGACGTCCGCCGCCGGGACGTCCGCCGCCGGGGCGCCCGCCGCCGGGGCGCCCGCCGCCGGGACGCCGCCGGCCGGGGGAGGCGACGCGCTGCCGCCGGGCCGCGAAGGCGAGATCGCCTCGCGTTTGCCGCGGCTGACCGGTGAGGAGGAAGCGGTGTGGCTCACCGCGCCGAGCGGGCGCTTTGTGGTTTTGCGCCGAGCGCCTAAGCGCGCACAGACCTTGCGCGGCGCCATTGTGCTGGTGCCCAGCGCGCAGGCTTTCATCGACCAGTGGGCGCTTAGCCGGACTTTGCGCGAACTGCCGGTCCCCGGGGGCTATCTCACTTTCGCGCTGCAAGTGCCGTTGAGTCCGCCGGCCGGGGCCAGCCCACCGCCAGCCCCGACCACGATTACGGCTACCGGGGTGGATACCAGTCCCATCACGCCCTCGACGCCCTTGTGCGAGCGGCTCACCGCGACCCTAGCCTTAGCGGTGCAAGCTGCCCCGCCTCTCATTGCACTGGTGGCGGAAAGTGGCAGCGCCGATGCGGCGCTGGCGTGTTTTAGCACTGGCCTGCCGGCCGATATCAAGGCGTTTGCGGCGGTGGGCCGCTGGCAGGGTCGGCTGGCGGATTTGCGGGTCCCGAGCATCGAGTTTATCCCGGGTCTGGATCGCCAAGCGCAGGTCTTGGCCGCCCGCCGCGCGAGTGCGCCCCAGCCAGCCGACGCGCCGCCCCATCGGCAGGTTACGATGGACGGTGTGGATCGTTATTTTCAGGGGGCAGAAACCGAACTGGCCCAGCGTCTGCGCGGCTGGCTAGACCACCTCCCGCGCCCCCCCCCGCCGCCCGGACGCAAGCCGCCGCTGGCTTCTTAAGCACCAGCGCCGCCCGACCCGCGCGCGACGGAAAGCGCGGGCGTGCGCCGTTGCCGGTGTGCTCAGGCTGGCATCCGACCGCGCCTCGTGTGGTGGCCGCAGTGGCTTGACCGCTACCCTAAATTCTCAAGCAGCCCGGCGCGCTGCCGCGCGAGCGCCCAGTCGATGTGTTCGCGCACCAGCGGGGTGGCCTGTTCGCGGCGGCCCTCTAGCGCCCGGATGACGGCCTTCGCCGGCGGCGCGTTGCCCAAGGCCACCGCTAGGTTTCGCTGCCATTGTTCGAAGCTCGCGCGGCGCAGGGCCGAGCCTTCGGTGTGGGCTTGGAAAGTCTGTTCATCCCACGCAAAGAGGCTGAGCAAGGAGGCTCGTTGCAGGCCGTGCCGGGCTTGGAAATCTGGCTCGACGCTGAGTCGGGCGTAGCGATTCCACGGACAGTGGATTTGGCAGTCGTCGCAGCCGTAGATGCGGTTGCCGATGAGCGGCCGGAGTTCGACGGGAATGGCGGTTTTCAATTCGATGGTCAGGTAGCTGATGCAGCGCCGCGCATCCAGCACAAAGGGGGCGATGATGGCGGCCGTGGGACACACCTCGATGCAGCGCGTGCAGCTGCCGCAGTGCTCAGTGGTCAGCGGTGCATCGGCGGGTAGGGCGATATCGGTGTAAATCTCGCCCAGGAAAAACCACGAACCGTCGTCACGGTTGATGAGATTGGTGTGTTTGCCGATCCAGCCTAACCCGGCGTTCCGCGCCAGAGGCTTCTCCAGTACCGGCGCGCTGTCGCTAAAGACCCGGTGCCCGAAGGGGCCGATGAGGTCTTCCAAGCGCCGCGCGAGGCGGCGCAGGCGTCCGCGCATCACCTTGTGATAGTCGCGCCCGAGCGCATAGCGCGAGATGTACGCCGCGTTGGGATCATCGATTTGCGCCTGCATCTGGGCGGCGGATTCCGGCAGGTAATCGAGGCGGGCGCAGATCACGGACAGGGTGTCAGGCACGAGTTCAGCGGGCCGGCTGCGCTTATTGCCGTGGGCCGCCAACCAAGCCATCTCGCCGTGGTACTGACGACCCAGCCAATCGCGCAGACGTTGTTCGTCGCGCGCGAGGTCGATCCCAGTGATGCCAATTTGCCCAAAGCCGAGCTCTGCGCCCCAGACTTTGAGTTTAGCCGCCAGCGCCACCGGGTCGAGTCTCATCGCCGTCTTAGGGGCCGTTTGGCAGCCCAACCCGTGCGCAGATCGCCGCCCACAGCGCGACAAATGCGCGCGCGCCCGGACTGCTCGGGGCGAAGGTCTGCACGGGTGCACGCTGCTCGCCCATTTTTTCCACTTGGCTGGTGTAGGGAACAAAGCTGTGCAGTACTTCCGGATGTTCCTGGGCAAATTGGGTGACCACTTTGCAGTGCAGTTGACGGCGGCGGTCGACCATCGAGAAGAACGGCAGCAACTTTTTATGGGCAAGCTTGCCGCGTTCACAGAACTCGCGCAGTTGCGTATACGCGCGCACGGCGAGGGGCGTTGGAATGACGGGCACCAGCAGCCAGTGCGCTAGGTCGAAAACGTTTTCGGATGTCAGCGACAAATGGGGCGCGCAGTCGATGAAAGCCAAATCGTAGTCCGCGGCGAGCGGCGCTAAAAGTTTGCCAAGTCGCTCGTTTGGTTTGCGAAGTTCGCCGAGCGCGAGGTCCATATCGCGATACCCAAGGTCGGCTGGAATGATCTCCAGAGCCGGATAGTTGGTGCCCCGCACGGCAGGCCCGAGCCCGCGTTTGCGCTCGAGCAAAGTGGCGGAATTTTTGGTGGCCGTCGGTTCGATGCGGAAATAAAAGCTGGCAGCGCCCTGCGGGTCCAAATCCCAGAGCAGCGTTTTATGACCGCCCAGACTCGCCAGATAGCTGAGATTGACCGCCGCGGCAGTTTTCCCTACTCCCCCTTTGAGGTTGTAGGTCGCGAAGGTCATCATGCTGCGCGCGCCAGAAGATCCGCGTAGGGGCGTTGTGCCTGCGGGCTGCGAAAGTGGCCGATAGCCGCCACTACCAGCACCACTTGTTGGGCTTCCAGTGAGCACAGGCGCGCGCCCAGCACGACGACCAGTGGGGCACCACCGGGCACTTCTGCGCACAGCCGGGTCAACAGCCCCAGATGGACGTGTAAATCCCAGGTTTCGCCCAGCGTGCGCTGCAGGTTTTTCAGTTCCTCCACGGCTAGACGCAGGGGGCCGCGCGCGAACAGCAGCGCAAAGCCTTCCAGCAGGTAGCGCAGCCTTTTGCAGTTTTTGCGCAGTTCGTGGAGCGCACTGGGATTGGTCTGGGCGAGGGCCGGGTCGAACGCTAGAACGCGCGCCCGCCGTTTGCCAATGGCGCGCCGCACGAGGTCCCGAATGGGCAAGTGGCTGCCTCTACCGGGGTGTTTGCCCGCCGTCAACGCGGCTAGAAAACCCGTCCATTGCCGTTGGAAACTGCGGTAGACGGGGCTTTTTAAATGGGCGGCGAGCTCGGTGTGAGCCTGCGCGCGGCACGTTGCCAGCCGTTCTCGGAGTGGGATCGTGGGTGTCATACCGTCGCCTTGCGCCAAGTAGGCATCCAGTTGGCGGGTGAGGACGTCGAGATCGCGCAGTTTACCTGTCAGGCGGTTGAGGGTGGTTAGTCCGGCGCGCAGCGCCCGCAGCGGTGGCTGCGCCATGCAGGGTTTGAGGTCGCCCAACCAGGCGCGCAGACAGCGCAGGACCACGCGATAGTCATGCAGGAACTCCCCGTCGAGGTCGGCCACTATGCCCCCTTCGTTGGCGCGCAGACTATGGGTATAGGCGCTGAGCACCTGCGCCACCGCGGGCGCGGCCGCGAGTTGGGGGCGCAGCCGGATCAGCGGCTTGCAGGTGTAAGCGCACCGTGCCAAGCCCGCGTGCTGCAGGAGAGGAGCCGCCGCATCGGCCTTGAGCGGCACCACGAGACCCAGGGCCAAGAAGGGCCGCAACACGCGCTGCGTGGCGCGCTCAAAGCCGCGCGCCGGACACACCCGCAGGACGACCCGCGGCTGCCGCCCGCGGCCGACCTCAAGCTGCAGACCCGCGAGGAGTTTGCCGGTGGCGTCTTGGCACTGGCAACGGAGCACTTTTAGCTGGCCGACCGCCCGCGGCAGCAGGGCGCGCCCGAGCGTGATTTGGGCGAGGCGTAATTGCATGCGTCCGGGCCTGAATTGACTGGCAAATTGCGGCATGGCCAGTTCGCTAGTGAGTTGTTCGGTGGTTTCGCCGGCCAGGGTTCGCAACTGGATTTCCGTGCCGAGGCGCGGCCGCTTGACGACGCTCAGCACTTGTTTGGCGGCCGCCAGACGACCGTCGAAGGTCTCGAGATACCACCGCCGCTCGGTATTCCACCCCTCGGACAGGACGCCCGATTGGGCGCAAAGGGCGTCCACCAGCTGCGGCACGTCAACTCCGGCAGCAGGTTCGAAGTGGAGTTTCAACGCGGGACTCCCGGTGGCGCAGCGCGGGCCGCGAACGGTTGAGGAACTGGTGCAGGAGCGACGTAGTAGACGCCGCTGGGACAGGCCTGTCGGTGGCTACTGCGGGTTCGGCCTAGAGATTCTGGACGGCGAAGTCAGCCAAGCGCGAACGCTCGCCCCGCACTAATGTGATGTGCCCACTGTGGGGCCAAATTTTGAAGCGGTCAACGATGTAAGTTAATCCGGAGGTGGTTTCGCTCAGGTAGGGCGTGTCGATTTGGGCCAGATTGCCGCAGCAGACGATTTTCGAACCGGGCCCGGCCCGCGTGATGAGGGTGCGCATTTGTTTGGCGGTGAGGTTTTGGGCTTCGTCGATAATGATGTAGCGATTCAGGAAGGTCCGCCCGCGCATGAAATTCATGGAGCGAATTTTGACCCGCGTCGTCAGCAGGTCGGCGGTGGCCGCGCGGCCCCATTCGCCGCCTTCTTTGGTTTCTGCCAACGCTTCCAGATTGTCCATCAAGGCCCCCATCCAGGGGGTCATTTTCTCCTCCTCGGTGCCCGGCAAAAAACCGATATTCTCGCCCAGTGGCACGGTCTCGCGGGTGACCACGATTTCCCGGTAGCGCTTCAAATCGAGCGACTGCGACAGGCCGGCAGCGAGTGCCAGCAGGGTTTTACCGGTCCCGGCTGCCCCGAGCAGGGTGACGAAATCGATGTCCGGATCCAGCAGCAAATTGAGGGCGAAACTTTGTTCTCGGTTGCGGGCCACCAAGCCCCATACCGCGTGCCGCGCTTCCCGAAAGTTGCGCGTGCCTTCAAACACGACGCGGCCTTCTGCCAGCCGCCGCGCGCGTAGTTCGGGGCTTTCGGGATTGGGCCCATAGATGAACTCATTGGGGTAGAAGTGGGGGTAGCTGGCGGCCGGCAGCACATAAAACGTTTTCGCCTCAGCCTGCCAGCATTCCAGCGCCGCGCCTTGGTTAGCCCAAAAATCTGCCGCCATCTCGCGGGTTCCGGTGTACAGCAGCGCGATGTCGTCGAGCACTTTGTCGTTGTAATAGTCCTCGGCCGACACGCCGATTACCCGTGCCTTGATGCGCAGGTTGATGTCTTTAGAAACCAGCGTGACGGCACGGTGCGGGTGGCCCGCGCCCAACGCGAAGGCGGTGCCCAGAATACTGTTATCGGGGGTGTTGCCGGGGAGTCCCGCCGGCATCGCAAAGTCTAGCGGGCTGGTTTGCAGAAACAGCTTGCCGCTAGGCGGCCGCGCGCTGGTGCCGTTGCCGGGCGCGGGCAACGGGAGGCCCGCCTCGATGCGGGTGCGGTCGGCGGCGCCGATGAGGTCGTCGAGCAAGCGGCTAACTTGGCGCGCATTCCTCGCGACCTCCGAGACCCCCTTTTTGGCGGCGTCCAGTTCCTCCAGCACCATCATCGGGATAAAAATATCGTGTTCGTTGAAGCGAAACACGGCCGTGGGGTCGTGCAGCAAAACGTTGGTATCGAGTACGAAGATTCGCAGGCCGGATTTCTTCTTGCTGGTTGACGGCATTAGAAGGTGTGCCCCGCGCGGCTAGCTAAAGATCAAGGGGTGGGCCGGGGTCACGCAAGCCGGTGAGTTACTTGACCGGCTCCATGATGGCGTCGAGATTGAGATGATCGCAGAAATCCATGAATTCTCCGCGTAAGCCCGCGATCGACAAATTGGTCGGCACGCTGATCGTCATGTGCAAGGAAAACATCGGCGTGGCGGTGTGGGCGGCGGCGTAGGAGCCGGAGAACATTTCTTCGATCCCGATATCGCGCTGGGCGAAGAACTGGGTGATGTCGTGGACGATCCCCAGTTGGTCTACCGACACCACTTCGATGGCGTAGGGCATGAGGTCGCCCTCGCGCCGCCGGGGCTCGGTGCGCTGCGCGAGTGTTTTAACCTGAAGTTGGTTTTCTAACCGCGGCAGCATGCTTTCGATTTTAGCAATGGCGTCCCAGCTGCCGGAAAGCATGAGCATCAGGGTGAAGCGATCCCCTAGCACCGTCATGCGGCTGTCGCCCACGCTGCAGCCGCAGTCTTTAACAGCTTTGGTCAGGGCTTCGAGCAAGCCGAGCCGGTTCCCGCCCATCACGGAGACCGCGATATGGTTCTGTAAGGGTTCTGAGGGAGGCCGGATGCTGGATTTCATGGACCCCTCCATTGTGCATGGACAGGCCACGGGGCCGCAACCGGCGCTGGTTTTGGCAGCCGTTCAGTGGCTTGAAGTAAGGGTATCTGGGACGCTACCATGCACGACCGTTTGGGTAGGGTCTGGGTATGGTCGATTTTCATGGCAGCTTCGTTGCGATAGTTACGCCCATGAGCGGCGGTGTGGCAGCGACTGCACGGCTCGAGTGGGAGCGTCTGGCAGCGCTGGTGGAGTTCCATATCGACCAGGGTACGGATGGCATCGTGGCGGTGGGTACCACGGGCGAATCCGCCACCCTGGACGAAGACGAACATTGCGAAGCCATCCGCCGCACGGTCGCTCTGGTCGCCGGCCGCGTCCCCGTCATTGCCGGCACCGGTGCTAATTCCACGACCGAAGCCATCCGCCTGACCCGCCGCGCCCAAGACGTTGGGGCTGATGCCTGCCTGTTGGTCACTCCCTACTACAACAAGCCGACCCAGGAAGGCTTGTACCTGCATTTCAAGGCGATCGCCGAGGCCGTGGCGATCCCGCAAATTCTGTATAACGTGCCGGGCCGCACGGCCTGCGACATGCTGCCGGCCACCGTGGGGCGGCTGGCGCGCCTGCCCAACATTATCGGCGTGAAGGAAGCAACCGGCGAGGTTGGCCGGGTGGCGATGCTACGGGCCTGCTGCGGCGAAGATTTCTTACTTTTCAGCGGCGATGACGCCACCGCCCGCGATTTTTTGCTGGCCGGCGGCAACGGGGTGATCTCGGTCACCGCCAACGTGGCGCCGCGCGCCATGCACGAACTTTGTGTGGCCGCACGGGCGCACGACGCCGCCGGCGCGCGCCGCGCCGACGCGCCCTTGGCCGCGCTGCATCGCGATCTTTTTTGTGAGTCGAATCCGATTCCTGTGAAATGGTGTCTCCATGCTGTGGGACTGATTGATGTCGGCATCCGTTTGCCGCTGACGTGGCTGTCGAGTGCGGCCGAGCCCAAGCTACGCGCTGCCCTCCAAGCGGCGGGTATCGAGACGGCGGCGTGAATTTGATTTAGGAAATCGCCGCGCCTTTCGCAGTCCGCCCTTTTTTCATCCTGCCGCACGCCGAATCAAACCCGCGTCGAGGTTATTGCCTGCTATGACTAAACGTTTTTTGTTCCTGATTAGCCTGAGCTTGCTCGCGGGCTGCGCCTGGTTCATGCCCGCACTCGACAAAGTCCTGCCGGACAATCGGCAGGAATACCGTAAGAGCCGCACCATGCCCGACCTCGATGTGCCGCCGGATCTCACCAGCGACGCCATTCGTGACCGCATGGCAATTCCGCAAGGCGGCGAGACGGCCACGTACTCGACCTACCAAGAGCGGACCGCGGAGCGCAAGCAGCAGGCCGCCGCGCAGCGTTCTGGCACGGATGCCATTAAGGTGGTGGACGGCGAACACACGCTGTTGGTGCAGGGCACGCCGGCGACGGTCTGGTTGCAGCTGCAAAAATTTGTCACCGAGAGCGGCTATAAGCTCGAACTGAATGACGAAGCCTTGGGCGTGATCGAGACCGTGTGGGACGAAGACGCCCCGGCGCTGACCCGCCAAAAATTCAAAATCTTTATTCAGGCCGGCACTGCCCCCGATACCACCCAGCTCTATGTTTCGGAGCGCGCCGAGGTGTTTACGGCGAAGGACGACAACGAGCGGATGTGGCAGACCGCCCCCAGCGACGCCGCGCAAGAACTGGACATGGTCACGCGCTTGCAAAGCTTCTTAGTGGGCGTGCGGACCCCGGCCGTTGACCCGGCAACGCTGCGGCCGCCGGCCGCGACCGCCGCTGCACCTGCCGCTGCCGCCGCACCTGCCGCTGCCGCTGACGCCGCGCCTGCCGCGCTCGCCACCGCGGCGCTCGCCACCACCGCTGCGGCCGCCGTCACCGCGACGGAAGGCGGCGTGGCCGAGATCCTCGGCGCCGGTGGTGAAAAAATCTATCTCTCAATTCGGCTCCCGTTAGCGGACGCGTGGACCCAGACCGGCGTGGCGCTTGAGCGCGCGGGTTTCGCCGTGGATCAGGCTGATAAAGCGGGGGGTGTGTACTACCTGCGCCTGCCGCCCAGCGCCGGGGCGACCAAGCCCACCGGCCTGCTCTCCAAACTAAAATTCTGGGGCAAAGATGAGGACAATCGCCTGCAGCTGAATCTCACGGGCGTCGGTAATAAGACCGAAGCCGTCTTGCTCGACCCCGATGGGCGCTGGGAAACCGGCGAGATCGCGCACAAGGTGCTGCAAGGGGTGGAGCAGGGACTAGAGGCGCACGCTGGCGGCTGAACGTAAACTGTGGCGATGCGCTGCGCGCTGATTGGCAGCGGCAGTGCGGGTAACGCGCTGCTGGTGACGGGCGGCGATACCCGCCTGCTGGTGGACTGCGGCTACTCCATCAAAGCCTTTGAAGCGCGCGCCTCGCAACTCGCCTTTGAGCCGGCCAGCTTGGACGCCATTCTGGTCACGCACGAGCATGCAGACCACCTCGGCGGGGTGCTGCCGCTGGCCAGAAAATACGCCCTCCCGGTGTACTGGTCGCGTGGTACCAGTCTGGCGGCGAGCGTAGGGCCGGGCGCGCGGCCAGCCACCCACGAATTCTCTCCCCACGCGTCGTTTGTCATCGGCGACATCGACATTCAGCCCGTCGCCGTGCCCCACGATGCGCGCGAACCCACGCAGTTTGTATTCCGTCATGGCGGCGTGCAGCTGGGCCTGCTCACCGATTTGGGGAGCGTGACGCCGCATGTTTTGGCGGCCTATGCCGCGTGCGATGCGCTGATACTAGAGTTCAATCACGACCCGACTTTGTTGGGGGAAAGCGCCTATCCCCCCGCTTTGAAAACGCGGGTTGCGAGCGCCTACGGGCATCTTAGTAACGCCCAATCGCGGGCGTTCCTGGCGCAGTTGGATACCTCGCGGCTGCAGCGTTTGGTAGCGGCGCATCTGAGCGAGCGGACCAATCGGCCCGCGCTCGTGGCCGACTGCCTAGCCCACTGCCTGCCGGGGGTGGTGGTTGAAATCGCCCGCCAAGACGCGGTGCTGCCGTGGTTTGAGGTCTAGCCGCCCCCGCTTATTTCTTTTTCTGGATGTGGTCGCGCAGCCGATTGCGTTTTTTGAGCTGGCGCGCGGTGAGCTGATTGCGGCGTCCCTCAAAGGGGTTTTCGCCTTGACGCAGTTCTATCATCACCGGCGTGCCGGTTAATTTGAGCGCCTTGCGAAAGAAATTGGCTAAATAGCGTTTATAGCTGCCCGGCACCGAATCGGTCTGGTTGCCGTGGATCACGATGGTGGGCGGGTTGCGGCCGCCCATGTGGGCATAGCGCAGCTTGATGCGACGCCCATGCACCAACGGTGGGTTGTGCGCCTCTAACGCTTTGTAGAGCAAATCCGTTAGCAGGCTAGTGGGCACCTCTATTTGTGAGGAGGTATAGGCGGCATCGATAGAGGCAAACAGCTCCCCGACGCCGGTGCCGTGCAGCGCCGAGATGATGCGCACTTCGGCAAAATCGACAAAATCTAAACGGCGGTCCAGCTGGCGCTGCATCTCGGCGCGCAGTTCGGGGGCTAGGCCGTCCCATTTGTTGACCGCAATGACCAGCGAACGGCCCACTTCCAGCACTGCCCCCAAGACGCTGAGGTCCTGTTCGGTCAGGGAGTCGCGCGCATCCATCACCACCACGACCACTTGGGCTAGGTCGATGGCCTGCAGGGTTTTCACGGCGCTAAATTTTTCGACCACGTCGATGACGCGACTGCGCCGCCGTATCCCCGCCGTATCGATTAAGGTGTACTCGCGGCCGTGACGGTTGAGCGGCACCGCTACGCTGTCGTGGGTAGTGCCCGGCATGTCGCAGGTGATCATGCGCTCTTCGCCGAGCATGCGGTTGGTCAGCGTCGATTTGCCCACGTTGGGGCGGCCCACGATCGCCACCCGAATGCCGCCGGTGAGCGCTTGTTCGTCCAGCGCCGGCCAATCCGCGGTGACCGCTGCCACCAGCGCCTCGATGCCCTGACCGTGGGCGGCAGACACCGGGTAGGGCATCCCCAGACCCAAGCTCGAGTACTCGGCGCGGAGCGCTGGGAGGTCGCCGTCTTCCGCCTTGTTGACCGCCAGGAACAACGGCTTGCCGCTGCGGCGCAAAGCCCGCGCCAGCCCCTCGTCGATGGCGTTCAAGCCTTCGCGCGCATCCACGACAAACACCCCGGCCACGCATTCTTCTAGCGCGAGCATGGCCTGCGCGCTCACTAATTCGCCCAGTTCCCCCAAATCTGCCGCGATGCCACCGGTGTCGACCACTAAATAGCCGGCCCGGCCGACCCGGCCGATACCCAGTTGGACATCGCGGGTGACCCCGGGGACATCGGCCACCAGCGCGTTGCGCGTACGCGTGATGCGATTGAAGAGCGTGGATTTGCCGACGTTGGGACGGCCAAGGATGGCGAACGCCGGTTTAACTTGATTGCGAATTTCGAAGGCCATGGGAGTTGGGTGGGCTGAGGTCGACCGGCGGGCTTGCGCGCCGCGGGTCGCGGGACTCAGTCCACGCGCCACGCCGACATTTCGCCCGAGGAGCTATAGCCCACCAGTGCGGCGCCGATGTTGAGCGGCGGGGTGATGATACGTTCCTTATCGACGCGTTCACGGCCCACGATCGCGCCGGTGGTGACGTCGAGCCAGTGCAAATAGCCTTCGAAATCACCCACCACAATTTCCTTGCCGTAGAGCGTGGGCCCGGTCGCGCGGCGATTTTTGAGACCTTTTTGTCGCCATACGGTGGCGCCGTCGCTGCGTTTGAGCGCCCACACTACGCTGTGTTCGTCGGTGACATAAACGTGGTCTGTATCGACGGCCAAATCCTCGTAGGAGGAAATTTGGCGCGTCCACTCTAGGCTACCGTTGTCCAGCGACACGGCCGCCACCCGCCCCTGGAAACAGTCGATGTAGGCGGTGTTATCGAGGATGACGGGTTCGGAGTCCACGTCTATCAGGCGTTCCAAATCGGAACGCCCCTTGGGTTCGCCGAGCCGGGTTTCCCATAGCTCTTTGCCCGTTGCCAGCTCCAAGGCCGAGAACCGGCCGTTATCGAAACCCGCTAAGACTTTGTCCTCGTGGATGACCGCGGCGGCCGAGCCGCGCAGTGTCAGCGTGGGAATGGTGCGGTCGAACACCCATTTCTGGACCCCGGTGGCGGCGTCTAGGGCGTAGAGTTTGCCATCGCCGGTACGGATCAAGACCACCCCGCCACCCGCCCGCGGCGCGGCCAGGACTTCGCTGGAAACTTCGGCGATCCAGATTTTTTGGCCGGTCTTGGCATCGCGCGCGACCACCTGGGCCTCTGAGGTGCCGACAAACACCTTGCCCTCGCCCGCGCCAGGGCCGCCCGAGATCAGGCGTTTCTTGTCGCGCTCTTCCCAAGTTTTCTCGCCCGTGGCCACATCCACCGCCATCACGCGGCCATCGCGGTCGGCCACATACACGTGCTCTCCATACCAAGAGGGCAGCAGCTTCAGATACAGCTTCTCGTAACCTTTGCCAAAGCGCCCCGACCAGACTTTTTTGATCGCAATGCTGGACTTAAATTCCTCGTCCAGGGGCGTCGGCTCAGCGGCTTTCTTTAAGGCTTCGCTTTGCTCGTCTTTGGCCTTGAACATATTGCCCATGGTGTCCTTGACGGAGTCGACCTGCTGCGTACAGCCGGCCACCAGCAGCACCACCAACAACGAGCAGAGGGGCGCTCGGTTTAGGTTCATTCCTTCACGCCCACTTGGCCTATCTGGCCGAGACGCTCGAGTTTCAGCTCGATAACCGCGGGATTACCGCCGCCCTCGGTGAGGAGCTTTTGCGCCTTCGCGTACAGCACGACGGCCTCGGCGGTTTTGCCTTGGGCGGCGAGAATATCGGCTTTGAGCTCGGCGAGTTGGTCGCCCGTGTTGAGGCCGCCCTGCACCAGCAACGCCCAAGCGGCATCGGCTTTGCCGTCTGCGAGGCTCAGTTGCGCCAAGCGCGCGCGCGCGATCTCGGCGAGTTGGTCGCTGCCCGGATGGTCGATCACCCATTGCAGGTGCTTTTTGGCTTGTTCTGGCTGCGCGTCATCGATCGCAAGTTTGGCGAGGGTCAAGGCGGTCAGGCGGGCGTAGATGCTCGCCGCGTAATTGTCCAGGATGGCTTGGCCCGTCACGCGCGATTCTTTGCTGGTCTTGTCGTCAGCTTGATTCAGAAATTTTTCGTAGTTGATGGAGGCGCTTTCTGCCTGCAGGTTGCGGGTCTCCTCCCAGTAACGGTAGCCGCCTAGGCCGAGCAGGCCCACCGCGAGACCTAGCACGATAGATTTGCCGTGGTCCTTCCACCACTTCTGGATGGCCTCGACCTGTTCGCGTTCTGAGCTATAGCCTTCCACGTCAGTTGTCCTTTCGCCTACGTTGGGTCGATGGTGCCGGGGGGGCGAGTATACCCGCCTGCGGCAGGTTTCCCCCTCAAAGCGCTAACACTTTGGTCAGAATGTCCCTGAGGGATGCGCGCGGGACTCGCTGTTGGTCGCCTTGGCCGCGCAAAGGTTTGAGCGTGATGGTGTCACTGGCCAATTCTTCGCTGCCCACAATGAGGGCTACTTGCGCGCCGGAACGATCGGCTCGCTTCATTTGAGTCTTGAGGCTGCCGCCGCCGCACAGGCACAGCACCCGAACCCCCCGCAGGTCATCGCGGAGGTCTTCCGCCAAGCGCAACGTCGCCGCGGTCTCGGCGTCACCCGCTGCCACCACACACAAATCTGCCTCGCTGCTGGGCTGGTCGCCCGTCTGGGCTGCGTGGAGTTCTAGCAACCGCTCCAGCCCCATGGCAAAACCAATGGCCGGCGTCGGTTTGCCGCCCATCAATTCCACCAACGCATCGTAGCGACCTCCTGCGCAGACCGTGCCCTGCGCCCCAAGTTCCGTGGTAATCCACTCGAAAACGGTCTTTGAGTAGTAATCCAGTCCGCGCACCAGCCGTGGGTTCACCACGTAGGCGACCCCCGCCGCGTTCAGGATTGAACAGACCGCCGCGAAGTGCTCGCGCGACTCTGGGTCCAGATAGTCGACCAGGCTAGGCGCATTGGCGACCAGCCCCAGCATGGCCGGATTTTTGGTATCGAGGATGCGCAACGGGTTACGCACGAGGCGCAACTTGCTGTCCTCGTCCAAAACTTCGTAATGGGCCTCGAAATACTGGCTCAAGGCGGCGCGATAGCGCTCGCGCTCGGCGGCTACGCCCAAGGTGTTGAGCTCCAGGCGCAGGCCGTTAATGCCCAGTTCGCGCCACAGGCGCGCGGTCAGGAGGATAATTTCCGCGTCGATGCCCGGGCCCGCCATGCCGTAGGTTTCCACGCCAATTTGGTGAAACTGGCGATAGCGGCCTTTCTGTGGCCGCTCGTGGCGGAACATGGCCCCGATATACCACAGGCGTAAATGCGGTTGGACGTTGAGCAAGCCGTGTTCCAGCACCGCCCGCACACACCCCGCCGTGCCTTCGGGGCGCAGCGTCAGCCGCTCGCCGTTGCGGTCGGCAAAGGTGTACATCTCTTTTTGCACGATGTCGGTGGTGTCGCCGATCGAGCGCTCAAAAACGCCGGTCTGCTCCAGTATCGGCAGGCGAATTTGTTGATAGCCATAGGCGTTCAACACGCCGACGACCTGCTGCTCCAAGTGCTGCCAGCGGGCGCTGAGGGGCGGCACAATGTCGTTCATGCCGCGAATCGCACGCAGTTGTTCTTTCACCGGGTGCTCCGAGATGACAGCAGTCGCCGCAGCGACCTCAGGGGGATACGCCTACCGACAGCCGTGCCACGCCGCTCAGGGTGTGGCTTTGCACATCCACGGAGTTGCCACGGAAACTCAGCGTGACGGCCGGTGCGTTGCCGATCAAAAGGGCATAGGGGGGGCTGCCGGTCACGCCCACGGTTTTCCCCTTCTTGAGCGTGCCAGACCATAAACGCCGGCCTTTCGCATCGGTGATAGCGACCCAAGAATCGCTGGTCGTGCTCACGATGAGTTCGCCCCGCGTTGGCGGTTCGGACGCCGGATCGGCCGCTTTACTAGCGAGCGGTGGGGCCGCGGGGGTGGCGACCGGCGCGGTGGTGCTCGGGCGGGTGGCGGCCGGCGCGGTGGTGCTCGGGAGGGTGGCGGCCGGCGCGGTGGTGCTCGGGGGGGTGGTGGCCGGCGCGGTGGTGCTCGGGGGGGTGGTGGCCGGCGCGGTGGTGCTCGGGGGGGTGGCGGCCGGCGCGGTGGTGCTCGGGGGGGGGGTGGCCGGCGCGGGGGGGCCCGGGGGGGCGGTA
>SHZJ01000061.1 GCA_009692365.1 Gammaproteobacteria bacterium | reverse complement strand
GTTCACGCCCGGGGCTTAGGCCCGGCGCTAGGCGCCGTAGCGGCGGCGGAATTTGTCGATGCGACCCGCGGTGTCCACGATTTTCTGCGTGCCGGTGTAAAACGGGTGACAGGCGGAGCATACATCGACGCTAACCGTGCTGGCTTTGGTCGTGGAGCGTGTCTGGATGGTGTTCCCGCAGCTGCAGGTCACCGTGATGTCGTGGTAGGCGGGATGGATTTCGGCTTTCATGGCACGGTAGAACTTTATTTCCGCGGCTGGGCAGGGGGCGGCAGTTTAGAAGCCCTCTGGGCTTAATTCAAGGGCGGCGAACGACTCCCGGGCTGTGAGGGCCGCACGAAGGGTAAAATTTTGCAGGCCCGCGCGCCCGCGTGGCTGGTGTTTGCCGATTTGCTCAGGCGTTCTACGGTGTCTAGCAGACCAGTCGCCCCCAGCAGGCGATCCCACATCATGCCGGAAATTCGCACGCAGGCACTCAGTGGGTTGTGCCGCTCGCGGAGGCGGTCTACTTGCCACTGCAGGCCGCGCAAGCGCGGCTTGGCCGCTTCGGGCGCCGCGGTAATGAGGTCGTCGATCAATTGGCGCCGCGCTTGTTCAAACGACGCCGGATCTCGCGCCGCTAGCCCAGCCCAGAATTCAAATGTAAATGCGGAGTGGTCGGGTACCATCGGCAGCACCTAGGGTTGAACCTCAATCATCCCCAAAACGCACGGCGGTGTGAAGCCATCGCGGTGGTATTTTTGCGCTAATCCGCAAAACTAGCCACGACCGGCGCGTGGTCAGACGGCCTCTCCCAACCCCGCGGTTCGCGGTCGATGTGGGCGGCGAGGCAGGTCGCGGCGAGCGCCGGGCTGGCAAGGGCCAGGTCGATGCGCAAGCCAAGATTGCGGCGAAAGCCCGCCGCGCGGTAATCCCACCACGAATAACAACCCCCGGCGGACTCAAAGAGCCGAAAGGTATCGACCATCCCCAAGGCCAACAACTGCCGCAGCCGCTCGCGTTCTGGTTCGCTGCAGAGGACCTGATCTTGCCATTGCGCCGGGTCGTGGACGTCGCGGTCAGCGGGTGCGATGTTGAAGTCGCCCACCACGACGAGCCGTGGATGCTCGGCCAGCAGCGTGGGCAGCCAGCCCAATAGGGCGTCGAGCCACGCCAGTTTGTAGACGTATTTATCTGAATCCACCGCCGCCCCGTTAGGGACATAGAGGTTCAGCACAAAAAGTTCGGGTAGATGCACGCCCAGCACGCGCTGCTGTTCGTCGGCAAAGCCCGGGATCCCACGCACCACGTCTAGGGGTGGTTGACGGCTCAGAATGGCGACCCCGTTGTAGGCGGGCTGCCCGGCGATCGCCGCGTGATAACCAAGGTTGCGACAGGTTTCCAGCGGAAAGCCGCCGTCGACGGTTTTGGTTTCTTGCAGCGCGAGGACATCGGGCGCCACCTGCGCGCACCAACGCTCTAGGTGCGGCAGCCGCGCCTTGATGGAGTTCACGTTCCACGAGGCGACCGTGATCATTTGGGCCTAGATTCGGAAACCGCCGTGGCGACGGCGATTGAGATAGTCCATACAGTAAAGCCCTGCGCCGAACGACAGCACGATCAGCAAACCACAGCCGGCGAGGCCCCACGGTGAACTGAGCCGCAACGCGCCCCCCAGCTGGCCGAGCGCCGTATCGCTGACCACTTGCGCCGCGAGTTCTGCGTTGCGCTGCTGGACCTCTTGCAGCACGGCTGAGAGCTCTGCATTGGCCTTACGCAATTCACCCCCGACCGAGCCGTCGGGGGCCAGCGTGGTCGCACGGGCTTTCAGCTGGTCTTCTAGACTGCTGCCTTTGAGTTTCAGCGAGGATACTTGGCTTTTCAGCTCGGTGTTCTCGTTGGTGAGGAGGTCGACTTTACCCACCGCGACCTGTTCCTCGGGTGCGCCGACGGTGTTCTTTGCTTCGAGCTGCTTGATGCGCTCGACCAGCATTTGGCGTTCCTGCCGGGCGTCGACCAGCAGTTTCGCGGCGGGCGGGTCAGCCATTAAGTAGGCCGCATCCACCCAGCCGGTTATGCCGTCGGCGTCGGTGACTTTGGCGATTTGGTCTTTGCGTTCGAGCACCTGCAATTGAGTGCCGGTGGGCAGCACCTTGATGATCGCGCTGTTGAGGTCGCTGTCGCGATGCACCCCAACCAGCAGCTTGTCGATGACAAACGCTGACTCGGCGGCGGCCGCCATGCTCGACAGCCCACCCAGCAAAACCATCATGATACGCAGCCGCAACATGCCCGACTTTTTAAACTGAATCAGGGGCGTAGTCCAGAACGCCGCAACAGCGCGGCGGGCGCCGGATCGCGCCCCCTAAATTGCCGAAATAGCACCATGGCATCGGTTGCACCACCGGTTTCTAGGATGTGCTGCATGAAATCTTGCCCCACAGCCGGGTTAAAAACACCTTCATCTTCGAAGCGTGCGTAGGCGTCGGCGGCCAGCACCTCGGCCCATTTATAGCTGTAATAGCCCGCCGCGTAGCCGCCGCCAAAAATGTGGCTGAAGCCATGCTGGAACCGCTGCCATGCGGGGGGAACTACGACCGCCACGGTCTGCCTCACCTCATCAAGCAAGCCCTGCACGGACAGCCCCGTGGGGTCGCGGGCGTGCAGCCGGAAATCGAACAGGGAAAACTCGACCTGGCGGAGCATTTTTAGGCCGCTTTGGAAATTTTTTGCGGCCAACATGCGCGCCAAGATGGTCGTCGGCAGCGGCTCGCCCGTGGTGTGGTGTTGGCTGAGCCAGGCCAATGCCTGCTCCTCCCAACACCAGTTCTCTAAAAATTGGCTGGGCAGTTCTACCGCATCCCAAGCCACCCCGTTGATGCCCGACACGGCGGCTTCGTCCACCAACGTCAGCAGGTGATGCAGGCCGTGGCCAAATTCATGAAAGAGCGTAATGACCTCCTCGTGGGTGAGCAGCGAGGGCTGTCCGGCCACCGGCGGGGTGAAATTGCAGGTGAGAAAAGCCACCGGATATTGGGTCCCTGTCGGCGTTGTCCGGCGCACCCGACACTCGTCCATCCACGCCCCGCCGCGCTTGCCCGTGCGTGCGAATAAATCGAGATAGAACAAGCCGCGGAGCGCGCCTGCGGCGTCCACGATGCGATGGCAGGAGACCTCGGCGTGCCAAGTATCGGGTGCCGTGACCGCTGCAACGGTGATACCAAACAGACGATTGACGATCGCAAACAGGCCCGCCAACACCCGTTCGACCGGGAAATAAGGCCGTAGGGCTTCCTGCGAAATATCGAAGGCGTGCTGGCGTAAACGCTCGGAGGCGAACGCCACATCCCACGCTTCAAGGGTCGCCAGCTGCAGGTGCTCGCGCGCAAAGCGCGTAAGGGTGGCCATTTCTGCGAGCGCCTGGGGTTTCGATTGGGCGGCCAGTTCGTGCAGAAATTCACTCACGCAGGCGCAAGACGGCGCCATTTTGGTGGCCAGCGAGTACTCGGCGTAGTTGGCATAGCCCAAGAGCGCGGCGAGTGCATGGCGCAGCTGGAGCATTTCGTCGATCACCGGGCCGTTGTCGAACTGACCCGCGTTAGGCCCCTGTTCCGAGGCCCGGGTCGAGTAGGCCTCATACATCTGTGCGCGCAGCGACCGGTCTTCGGCGTACAGCAGCGTCGCCTGATAGCAGGGTTGGTCGAGCGTGAGGACCCAGCCTTCGTGCCCTTGTTCGGTGGCGTTCTGCGCCGCCAGTTGCAGCAGGTGCGGGGGCAGGCCTTGCAGCTGGGCGAGCGTGTTCGTGTGCCAACTCCACGCCCGCGTGGCGTCAAGCACGTGCTCTTCAAACAAGGTGCCGAGTTGGGTCAGACGTTGCTGGATGGCCACCAGACGCGCCCGGGCGCTGGTATCCAGTTCGATGCCGCCCAGTCGAAAATCGCGCAGCGCGTGTCGGACAACCTGCCGTCGGGCCGGGCTGAGCTGGGCAAATTCCGCCGATTCGTGCAGTTGACGATAGGCAGCTCCCAGACGGTCGTTCTGCAGCTGCGCCGTGCCGTAGGCCACGATTTCCGGCAGCAGCGCGTTGTAGGCGGCCCGCAGTGCGGGCGTGTCGGCCACGCTGTGCAGATGACGAATCGGCGACCACACGCGGCTCAAGCGGTCATTGAGGTCCTCTAGCGGGGCGCACAGGCTGCTCCAAGTGGCGGTCTCCTGAGCATCTAGCAGCCGCGTGAGCGTTGCTTCGTTGTCCTGCAGCAGCGCGCGCACACTGGCGCCGATGGCGTCCGGCTGGATGTCTGAGAACAGGGGCAGGCTGGCGATGGCCTGAGTTTGGTTCATGTCGGGCGTTCCAATGGGCGCGGATGGGCGCAGAATTTACCACGCGCCGGGCGCTCTGCCCGCTTAGAAACGCACGGCCAGCGCCCAGTACAAGCTTGCGGCGAGCGCCATTACCGCGCCGAAGGCCAGCAGCATTCGGCGGGTCTGGCCCCGTTCTAGGGCGTCCTGATTGCCGGCCGCCAGCAAAAACGGCTGGCCTGCTAGCGGCGAGCGCGACAGCAGGTCGATCGCCAGTGGCATGCCCGTACCGCCCAGCGACGCGCTGGTCAACGCCTGGGCATCGGTGCGGGCGCGCTCCCACTCGTGGGCATCGATTTCGCCATTTTTGTCAGCATCGTAGCGGGCGAGTAGACCGGCGCGGTCAGTTTTCCATTCCCGTAGAATTTGTGCCGCATCGGCTTCTGCCAGACCCGGGCCGGCCCCTCCGTGGGTGCGCAGATAGCCTACGGCGCACAGTTCGCTGCCGACGTCGATGCGTTCTTCGCGATAGCGGTACGCGCCGCCAGCGAACCAGACTTCGAAGCCGCTTGGCCGCGGCGGATGACTGGGGTAAGGCAGGGCGCCGTACCAGACTTGGCAGACCGAGGGGGTGACGGTGGCCCCATCGGGATCGACCGCACAGTGGCCATCGCCATCTTCCAACCTGAAAATCGCCTCGCTGGTGCCCTCGTCGACGGTTTTCCAAGTGTGTTCGCTGCGTTGGTCGATTCGGTAGCGATACCAGCAGCAGCGGCGCTGGGTGAGCGGCGCCAGCACCGGTTCGCCCTCAAACAGGCGCGCGGTGCCGCTGATCTCCACAAAACCCTGCGCCGCGGACCGCAGGCGGGTCGTCGGCGTGTCTTGCAGCAGGCGCCGCTGGGCGAGCGTGACCACGGCGCTGCGGGTCGCCCACAGCGCGGCGGCACAAGCCCCGGCGATCCAGACCCAGAACTCGCCCACCGTCGCGGCGCGGATCTCCCCGGCGACCGCAGCCACTAGGGCGCTCAGTGAAACAGCGTCCGCAGGTCGACGTCGCGGGTTTCCTCGAGGCCGAATTCCAACAGCGGCTGCGGCCCAAAAGACAGCAGCCGCGCCAAGATCAGGTCGGGGAATTGCTCCACCCGGATGTTATTGAGGTTCACCGTGTCGTTGTAGAGCTCACGACGGTCGGCTAGGGCGTTTTCTAACTCCGAAATGCGCCCGCGCAAATGTCGGAAGGTTTCGTTGGCTTTGAGGTCGGGATAATTTTCTGCCAGCGCAAAAAGGCTGCCCAGACCGCGTTGCAGGGTCGCTTCGGCGGCGCCGACTTGCGCCACGTCCGCGCGCGCGCTGGCCGCAAACACCGCTGAGCGCGCCGCCGTTACCCGGGCCAGCGTGTCTTTTTCAAAATTCATGTACTGCTGGCAGACCTCCACCAGCTTTGGGAGTTCGTCGTGGCGCTGTTTCAAGAGCACATCGATGTTGGACCACGACTTCCCCACGCTGTGTTTCAGATTGACCAGCCCGTTGTAGAGCACGATGCCGTAGAGCAGGAGCGCGATTGCCGTGCCCAGTGTGACGAAGAACCCGATGCTCATGTTTAACATTCCCCCGCAAATTTTTGGTGTCCTAACCCTCCGGATTAGCGACTAGAAGCGGTGCAACTAAAATTCGTCTGCGGCCACTTCGTGGAGCGCCATGGGGGTGAAGTTCGCACCATCAAAAGCGAAGGCGGCCAGCGTGGGTACGCCGGGTGAGGCGAGCGACACAATCAGGAAAGCCACCCCAGGGTAGGCCGCCTCGGCGAGGTCTTTGGCCGAGGGCTCGGCGACGCTGGTGGGATGGGAGTGGTAAATGCCCACCAAGACCTCGGCGCGCGCGCGCATGGCCAGCATTGCGGCGAGCTGTGCTTGGGGATCCATGGCGAATGCCACCTGCGGCGTGGCAGAAATATTGGCAATCCGATAGCCCCGAGTGGCCAGCCCCGCCACGCCGCCCAGCAGTCCGCAGACTTCCAGCGTAGGCGTGGCGAGGGCGTGTGCCAGCAGGTCTTGGCGCAGCGCGGCCGGCAGCCGCAAGGTCACGTCGGGGGCTGTTGGCCGCACACCGGGCAGTCTGGCGCGCGTTTGAAGCGTAGGTTGCGCCACTCCATGCGCAAACCATCCAGCACCAGCAGGCGGCCCGTGAGCGGCTCACCGATGCCGGTAAGCACTTTGATGGTCTCCAAGGCTTGCACGCTGCCGATGATGCCCAGCAACGGGGCGACCACGCCGGTCTGGCTACAGGTCTCCGTGGTGCCGGGACCATCGTCGTACAAGCAGCGGTAACAAGGACTGTCGCCCTGCCCCGGAAAGTAAACGCTCACCTGCCCCTCAAAACGGATGGCCGCCCCCGACACCAGCGGCTTGCGCGCGCGCCAGCACGCCGCGTTGAGGCCAAACCGGGTGGGGAAGTTGTCGGTGCAATCCACCACCAAGTCCACGTCCTCGATGAGCTCATCCAGCGCCGCAGAGGCCAGCAGTCGCGGCACCGTGTCGACGCGGACCTCGGGGTTTAGAGCCCGTAGGCGGTCGCGGGCGGACTCCACTTTGGGACGCCCCAAATCGGCCGTCAGGTGGATGATCTGGCGCTGGAGGTTGGACAGTTCGACCTCATCGAAATCTACTAGCACCAGCCGCCCCACCCCCGCGGCCGCAAGGTAGAGCGCAACCGGCGAGCCCAGGCCGCCCAGCCCAAACACCGCTACCGCCGACTCGAGCAGGCGTTGTTGCCCGCTGATGTCGATTTCCGGCAGCAGAATTTGGCGGCTGTAGCGCAGCAGGCGTTGGTCGTCCATGGCGTGAGTATGTCCGATGCGCGCGGGGGCCGTAAATCAGGCGTCAGGAGGCCGTTGTGCGCAGGTTACCCGCTCGAGACCGGCCAAATCACGGTGAGTTGCGATGGCCCGAAAACCCCCGCTCGCCATGAGCTGCTGCACGGCCAAGGCCTGCGTGGCGCCGTGTTCGAGCGCCAGCCAGCCGCCGGGGAGCAGTCGCGCGGGGGCTAGGGCCAGAATCTCGGTGAGTGCGTCGAGCCCCTCGGGGCCTGCGGCGAGCGCGTGGTGAGGTTCGAAACGCAGCGCGCCCGTGGCCTGCAAGGCGGGGTCTTGGGCGCTCACGTAGGGCGGGTTAGAGACGATGAGCGCGCAACGGGCCGGCCCCACGGCGTGGAGCCAGCGCCCAGCAAGGAGGTGCACCCGCGCCGGGGCGTGACGCGCCACGTTGCGCGCCGCGACCCGTAAGGCGGCGTGGGAGTCATCGCTGGCAAAAACCGTGCGCTCGGGCAGCTCGCGCGACAGGCTGATGGCGATGGCGCCGGTGCCGGTACCCAGATCGATAAGGGGGCCGGGCGGCGCCAGGTGCGCCAGCTCGACGGCGGTTTCGACCAGCAGTTCGGTCTCCGGGCGGGGGATCAGCACGTGCTCGTCGACCAGCAGCGCCAGCGACCAAAATTCGCGTTCTCCCAGCAGCTGCGCGACCGGTCGGCCGCCGCGGTAGGCGGCGTACAGCGCGTTAAACTGCGCGTGCGCGGCCGGCGATAGTTGGGTTTTACTTTCTCTGAGCAGGCCGGCGCGGTTGAGTCCGGTGGCAAGTCCCAGCAGCAGTTCAAGGTCCAGCCGCTGGCCGTGCCCGCTCTGCGCCACGGCCACGCCGAGGACCTCCCCAATCGTCTGCGCGGCGTTACCTTCAGGCATCCGCGCCCAACTGGGCCATCAGTTCGGCCTGGTGTTCGCTGACCAGCGGCCCTACCAGGAGGTCCAGTTCGCCCTCCAAGATGCTCTCGAGCTGGTAGACCGTGAGATTGATGCGATGGTCGGTCACCCGACCTTGCGGAAAGTTGTAGGTGCGGATGCGTTCGGAGCGGTCGCCCGAACCCACCTGCAGGCGCCGCGTCTGCGCTTGGGCGGCAGACTGTTTGTCGCGCTCGCTTTGCAACAGCCGAGATTTGAGCAGGCTTAACGCGCGCGCGCGGTTTTTGTGCTGGGAGCGCTCGTCCTGGCATTCCACCACGACCCCGGTGGGCAGGTGCGTGAGGCGAATCGCCGAGTCGGTTTTGTTGACGTGCTGCCCGCCTGCGCCCGAGGCCCGGAAGGTATCCACCTTGAGGTCAGAGGGATTGATGTCGTAGTCCATGATGGCGTCCAGTTCGGGCAGGATCGCGACCGTGCAGGCAGACGTATGGATGCGCCCCTGAGATTCGGTTGCCGGCACGCGCTGCACTCGGTGTGCACCCGATTCGAACTTCAGCAGGGAATAGGCGCCCTGACCGATGACCCGGCCGATCACTTCCTTGTAGCCGCCCAGTTCGCTGGCATTGGCGCTTATGACTTCGACCTGCCAACCGCGCTGCTCTGCATACTTGCAGTACATGCGAAACAACTCGGCGGCGAACAGCGCCGCTTCGTCACCACCCGTGCCGGCCCGGACCTCGACAAAGATATTGGCCCCATCGGCGGGGTCGCTGGGCAGCAGCAGAAGATTGATTTTTTGGGCCAAATCCACCAGCAGCGATTTCGCGCCGCTGACTTCGTCGTCGGCTAATTCCCGCAGCTCGGGGTCGTCGTCTTCCTGCATGACCACCGCTTGCGCCAGGCGCTCGCGGGCGCGCAAATATTCCGCATAGGTCGTGACTAGGAGGTCAAGGTCGGCGCGTTCCCGCGCCAGCGCGCGAAAGTGATCCTGGACGTTGATGACCTCGGGAGTTGCCAGCAGCGCGTCGATTTCCTCGCGTCGTTGCGCGAGTTGTTCGAGCTTGCGCAGGAGCGATTCTTTCATGATTGGTGGTCATCCTCGGGGGCATCCAGACCCAGCAGTTCGCGGGCAAAAGACACGACATCTTGGCGACCCGCAATGCTGGCGGCGCGGATTGTGCTGGTGGGGTAGTGGAGCAGACGATTGGTCAAGCCGACGGCGAGCCCGCGCAGGACTTCGGCCGGCGCGCTGCCCATCGCTAGTCGGCGTTGGGCTTTTTCTAGTAGCTCATCGCGCACCGCCTCGGCCTGCCGACGGTAGTCGACGATGACGGCGTTGCCGTTCAGCGATTGCAGCCAGTCTAAAAAATTCTGTACGTGGAGATTAACGATTTCCTCCGCCTGGGCCGCGGCGGTGAGGCGCAGTTCCCGGTTTTCCGTGATCACATTATTGAGGTCGTCCACGGTGTAGAGATAAACATCCGCGAGCGTGGCGACGCTCGGCTCTACGTCACGGGGCACGGCCAAATCCACGATAAACACGGGCTGATAGCGGCGCGTCTTCACGGCGCTCTGGACGAGCGCACGGGTGATGAGGGGCAGACGGCTCGCCGTTGAGGTCACGATGATGTCGGCGCCGGGCAGATGTTCGGCGAGGTCGGTCAGCGCGACCGCGGTTGCGTCCATTTCCCGCGCTAAGGCTGCGGAGCGCGCCAAGGTGCGGTTGGCAATGACCAGGCGCCCGATGCCCGCTCGCCGCAGGTGAGCCGCCACCAGACCGATGGTGTCGCCGGCGCCGATCAGCAGCGCCGTCCGGCCCGCCAGATCGCCATGGATCTGCCGTGCTAGGCGCACGGCGGCGTAGGCTACCGACACCGGGGTCCGCCCAATGGCGGTTTCGGTTCGCACTTTTTTGGCGACGGTAAAAGCGTACTGCATCAGTTTGCCCAGCGTCTTGCCGACCGCCTTGCCGTTGACCGAGGCCTCGTAGGCCTGTTTGAGCTGGCCCAAAATCTGCGGCTCGCCCAACACCATGGAATCCAGTCCGCACGCTACGCGCAGCGCGTGGCGCACCGCTAGTTGGTCCTCCAGGGTGTAGAAATGCCCACTGAGGGTGGCAGGGTCCAGCGCTTTAACCCGCACCAGCCACTCGCTCAGCGGCGCTGGTGAGACCTCCTCGCCGGCCAGATAGAACTCGGTGCGGTTGCAGGTCGACAAAATGACCGCCTCGCGCGTGCCCTGCGCCGCCAGCGCGCCGGCCAACGCGGCGGGCAGTTGCGCCGCGTCCAGCGCCACTCGTTCCCGCACGCCGATGGGGGCGGTTTGGTGGCTGATGCCGAAAACGAGAATGGCCATGCTGGTGTTTGAATCACGCTGAGTGGGCGGGGCGTCGCGACCCGCAGGATGGTTGGCGCGGGCCGGTGGCGGCGTGGCTAACCTAAACAGAAGGTTTTCGACTGGGTTATAGTTTAACCCATGAATTCCCCTGCTGTGTTTACTCCGGTCCAGCCTGCCGCCGGGGGCTGGATTAAGCGCCCGCCGCGGGCGGCCCGGGCCACGGCGCTGGCGTTGTGGTTGGCTTTGGGGGGCTGCGCGGGGCAACACTGGCTGGCCCGCCCCACTGAAACGGAGGTCGCCCCCGAGGTCTTGCTCTTGACGGTCGACACCACCGCCATCGGCCCGCCGTCAGCGGGCTTGGTCGACCCCGAGCACGACCCCCTCTACATGCTGCTGCTTGCCGAATTCGCGATAAAACGCGACCAGCTGCCCTTGGCGGTAACCCAATACGTGGACCTCTCCCAGCGCACGCCGGACGCCGCGTTGGCCGAGCGTGCCACGCGGCTGGCGATGTACGCCGCCGAACCTGCCCAGGCCCTCACGGCGGCGCAACGGTGGGTAACACTCGCCCCGAAAGATATCGACGCGCGCCAGTTGCTGGCGGCGCTGTACATTCGACAGGGCAATGCCCCGGCCGCTTTGGCGCAGCTGCAATATGTTCTGAGCCAGGACCACAGCAGCGATGGCGTGCGCTTCCGGGTGATCGCGGGCCTTTTGGCGGGGGAGGAAGACTGGCACACAACGCTAGAGGTCATGGAGCGATTAGTCGCCACGCGGCCCGACGACAACGAGGCGCTGGTGGCCTACGCCCTGCTCGCGCTGCGCGCCGAACAGCCTTCCAAGGCGAACGCGGTCATGCAAAAGCTTGCGCAGCGGATCGATATCACACCCAGCTTGGCGTTGGCCTACGTGGCTGCGCTGCAGAAAGAGGGGCATTCCGCCCAAGGTTTAGAGTTTCTGGCGCAGGTGCTCAAGCGCAAACCCAAGGACTTCGCGCTGCGCCTGCTGTATGCCCGACTGCTGGCCGATAGCAAACGCTACCCGGAGGCGCGCCAGCAGTTCGCCCAGCTCGCGCAAAAATGGCCGGATAACGCTGATGTGATCTACGCCCTAGGGCTGCTCAATCTCCAAGCGGGCGAGCTTGAGCCCGCCGCGCAGAATTTTCGCGGCTTGTTAAAAACCGCCGAGCACCACGACGACGCGGCGTTTTATCTGGGCCAAATCGCCGAATCTCAAGGGCGGGCCGATGCTGCCATGACGCGCTACCACGAGGTGGTCGCCGGGTCTAACTATTTCGCGGCCCAGCTCCGGGTGGCCGTGCTGCTCTCGGCGCTGAGCAAAGTAGCGGACGCCCGTGCGGTGTTGGCGGGGATGAAGCCGGAAAACCCAGAAGAAGCCGCGCAACGGGTGATGACCGAGGCTGAAATCTTGATGTTTCACCACCAGATGGACGCCGCCATGGCGGTCTACGACAACGCGCTGAACGGCGTCTACGACATGACGCTGCTGTACAACCGGGCCATGCTGGCCGAGCGCCTGGGTCGTCTGGAGGTGCTGGAGCGCGACCTGAGCACCATCATTGCCCGCGAACCCGACAACGCGCAGGCCCTGAACGCCCTAGGTTTTACCCTCGCCGACCGCACCACCCGCTACGCGGAGGCCGAGGTTCTCATCCGGCGGGCGCTGGCGAACTCACCACAGGATTTCTACATTCTCGACAGCATGGGCTGGGTACTGCATCGACAGGGCAAATCGGCCGAAGCTCTGCCCTATCTGGAACAGGCCCAACGGCAGCGCGACGACCCCGAAGTGCTCGCCCATTTGAGCGAGGCCTTGTGGGCGCTGGGGCGTCGGGATGAAGCCCGCGTGCTGCTGGAGGGTGCGCTTAAGCGCCATCCGCATGAGCCCAAGGTGCTCGAGGCGGCTAAGCGTCTGAAGCCGTGACGCGGGCGCTATTACTCCTGGTTGCCGGCTGCTTGCTGGCGGGTTGCGCCGCCACGCCGCGGCCACCCGCGCCGGCGCCCGACGTGCTCGCCGCGCGCTGGTCCGCGCAGCGCGCGGCATTGCTGGGGATCGCGGGCTTTACCCTGCGGGGCCGCGCGGCCATCCATCAAGGTCGCGCCGGCGGCAGTGTGAGCCTGCGCTGGGTGCAGGCCGATACGGCGGCGGATCTCTGGCTGATGGCCCCGCTGGGGCAGGGCACTTTCCATTTGTCGAGCGACTCCCAAGGCGTGGCCTTGAGCACCCCTGACGGCCGGCGGCACACGGCGCTCGACCTCGAAACCCTCATGCAGACCCATTTAAAATGGTCTTTGCCCATCGACGGCGCGCGCTACTGGGTGCGTGGCGTCCCCGACCCCCGCGCGCCGGTGACCAATCTGCAGCTAGACGCGAGCGGTCGGTTAGCGGAACTCGACCAAGGCGGTTGGCACCTGCGGGTGTTGGAATATCAGCCCCCGCAGGGGTTTTCCTTGCCGAAGCGGCTGGTCTTGAGTGCCGGCGAGGTACGTATTCGACTCGCCATAGACCACTGGGACCTCACCCTAAAATGAACAACACCGCGTGGCCCGCGCCGGCCAAAATTAATCTTTTCCTGCACGTGGTGGGCCGCCGGGCAGATGGCTATCACCTGCTGCAGACTCATTTTCAGTTTCTCGACTACGGCGATGACCTATTTTTTAACGTCAGGCCCGATGGGGTCGTTGCGCGCCTCAGCGACTTGCCCGGGGTGCCGCCAGCGCAGGACCTGGTGGTGCGCGCCGCGCAGGCCCTGCAGCGCGCTGCCCACAGCCGGTTGGGCGCCGATATTCGGGTCATCAAACGTTTGCCTCTGGGCGGCGGCTTAGGCGGTGGCAGTTCGAACGCGGCCACGGTCTTGCGCGCACTCGACCAGCTATGGGGCTGCGACCTTGGAGAGGAGCGCCTCGCTGAGATTGGCTTGAGTCTGGGGGCCGACGTGCCGGTGTTTGTGCGTGGGCAGGCCGCTTGGGCCGAGGGCGTGGGGGAGAAGTTGCAGGCTCTGGCAGCCCCCGAAAGCTGGACGCTGGTCATCCATCCGGGGTGCGAAGTGCCCACTGCAGTGGTCTTTAGTGATTCTGAATTGACACGCGATACTCCCCCACTCACACTTTCGTCCCTTCCGCGGGCTCAAACCCGCAATGACCTTGAGCCCGTGACGCGGCGCTTGTTCCCGGCGGTGGGGCTGGCGCTCGACTGGTTAGGCCAATTTGCGCCAGCCAGAATGAGTGGTTCGGGCGCCTGCATCTTCGCGACCTTCGACTCGGAAGCAGCCGCGCGAGCAACGGCGCAGCGAGTGCCGGCGCAATGGATGTGGTTTGTGGCCCGCCGGCGTAATCGCTCCGGGTTGTTAGATCGGCTGGTGCAGGGCGAGGCGCCGGCTTAGAGACCCAAAGGATATTGGGGAGTCGCCAAGTGGTAAGGCACCGGGTTTTGATCCCGGCATTCCCAGGTTCGAATCCTGGCTCCCCAGCCAAATTGATGGAAGACATCCGTGGATATGATTCCCAGTCGCTCAGCCATGATGCTCTTTGCGGGCAATTCCAACCCCCTGCTCGCGCGCTCGGTGGCCGGGCATCTGCAGATACCCTTGGGTAAGGCCACCGTCGGTCGGTTCAGCGATGGCGAGATCATGGTTGAAATCGCCGAGAACGTGCGTGCGCGCGACGTTTTTGTCATTCAATCCATCTGCAAACCCACCAACGACAACCTCATGGAACTCATGGTGCTCATCGACGCGCTGCGGCGTGCGTCCGCGGCCAGTATTACCGCCGTGGTGCCCTACCTGGGCTATTCCCGACAAGACCGCCGGCCGCGCTCGGCACGCGTGCCCATCACCGCCAAAGTAGTGGCCAACATGATCGCCAGCGTGGGCACCGACCGGGTGTTAACCGTGGACCTGCATGCGGACCAGATTCAAGGTTTCTACGATATCCCCATGGATAACGTGTATGCCTCGCCGGTGCTGCTCGGCGACATCTGGAAGCACGAGTACAAAAATTTGATGGTGATTTCGCCCGATGTGGGCGGCGTGGTGCGCGCGCGCGCCGTCGCTCGCCGTTTGGACGACGCGGATCTGGCCATCATCGACAAGCGCCGCCCGCGGGCGAATGAATTGGAAATCATGAACATCATCGGCGATGTGTCCGGACGCAGCTGCGTGATCGTCGACGACATGGTGGATACCGCCGGCACGCTGTGCCAGGCGGCCAAGGCCCTCAAGGCGCGCGGCGCCCTCGCGGTTGCTGCCTACTGCACCCACGCGGTGCTGTCCGGCAACGCGCTCGTCAATATCAACAACTCCGAGCTCGATGAGCTCGTAGTCACAGACACCATCCCGCTTTCCACAGAAGCGGCAGCCTGCCCCCGCATCCGAGTGCTCTCGGTGGCGGCCATGCTGGGTGAGAGTATCAATCGGATGAATTCGGGTCAGTCACTGAGCTCGATGTTTATCGATTGACCCAACCGACCCACGTCGCCTGGTCGCGGGAGGCGTGAGGTCGCTTAGACAGTCATTTCAGGAGAATCAACATGCAAGTTAGTTTTGAGGTTACCGCCGAACAGCGGACCCTGCAGGGGAAGAGTGCGAGCCGCCGCCTGCGTCGTGATGGCAAACTGCCGGCCATTCTGTATGGCGCTGGCAAGGAACCGGTCTGTCTCCAACTGCACCATAACAAAATGGTGCTGCAGTCCGAACATGAGGCGTTTTACTCGCACATCCTGACCCTCAAGATGCCCGACGGCACCGATGAAAAGGTCATTTTAAAAGCGATGCAGCGCCACCCCGTGCGGCCCCTCATTTTGCACATGGATTTCCTGCGCATTAACGAGAATGAGGAACTCACGATGCGGGTGCCTTTGCACTTCCTCAACCAAGACATCTGCCCGGCCGTCAAATCTGGCGGCGGCACGGTCATTCACTACGCGGGTGAAGTCATGTTGTCGTGTCTGCCTAGTGATCTGCCCGAGTACATCGCCGTCGACCTGCTGACGGTGGGCCTGGGCCAGACGCTGCATTTCTCGGACCTGCACTTGCCGGCCGGTGTGCGCATCGCCCCGCTAGCCG
>SHZJ01000060.1 GCA_009692365.1 Gammaproteobacteria bacterium | reverse complement strand
ATTATCGATCCGCATCATCACTTTTTTGCGCAAGCCACGGAGTTTCCACACTACGGACTTGAGCAGCTGTGGGCGGACACCGACACGCATAAAGTGGCCAAGACCGTCTATCTGCAATGCTGGGAGGGCTACCGTACTGAGGGCCCTGAGGACATGAAGTGCGTCGGCGAAACGCAATGGGTGGAGGGCATCGCAGCGCGCGCGCGGCAGCAGCCACAGGCCGCCCAGATCGGCGCGATGATGGGCACGGTGGACTTGCGCGGCGCGCGGGTGCGCGAGGTGCTCGAAGCCCATTGTGCCGCGAGCAGCCTGTTTCGCGGCATTCGGCAGATTGCGGCGTGGGATACCAATAAAGATGTGTTGTTCATCATGGACGGTGTGACCCATCCCAATCTGTATGCCGAACCGGCTTTCCGCGCCGGCTTTGCGGTGCTTAGCGAAATGGGGCTGCGCTTTGATGCTTGGCACTATCACCCGCAGACGCCCCACCTGACCGATCTGGCGCGGGCTTTCCCGCACACCCCCATCGTGCTCGACCATCTTGGAACGCCGGTTGGCATTGGCTCCTATGCGGGCCACGAAGAGGAGGTCTACCAGATATGGGCGCGCGATCTGACCGAACTCGCCGGTTGCCCGAATGTGTCGATCAAACTCGGTGGCCTAGCGATGCCGTGGAACGGCTTTAACTTTGAACGTGCCGCACTGCCACCAACCTCAGACCAGCTCGTCGGGCCGTGGGCCCGCTATTACCACCACGCTATCGACCAATTTGGACCAGCGCGGTGTATGTTCGAGAGCAATTTTCCGGTCGATAAGTGCGCGGTGACCTATGCCGTGTTGTGGAATACCTTTAAGAAAATGGCCGCGCGCTACAGCGAGGCAGAGCAAGACAGCCTGTTTCGCGGCACGGCGGCTAGGTTCTACGGGATTGCCTAGGTCCGCGCCGACAGATTGCCGGTGATTGCGGCGCTCGCTGCGCGCAGGCTGCGCTGATAACCAACGGATTTTTCGGGCCGTTCGCACGCCAACGGCGAGCGGCCCGAACAACCCCGCGCAGGTGGCGCGCCGCCCGTCCCTCGGTGGTGCATCTTTTGAGTGATGGCCGGTAGCCGGCCGCTTGGGGCGCTATTGCTGCATGCCTTCTCGCGCTGTGCCGGGCGAATAGTGGTAGCACACCGTGATGGTGCGCGCGTTAAAAAGCCATCGACCGCGTTCCTTCACCAGCACATCGTCGTAGCGCCCGGCCAGGATCCTGACCGCCCCACTTGCCTCGACAAAATCCGAATCAAAATAGCTTGTAGCGGTGGCCGTGTTGCCTGCCAGCACGAGGTAAGGCTCAAACAGCTTGTGGCGCGGATAACGGAACTGGCCGCGACGCGGTCGAAAAAAATCCGCGTACCAGGCCAGGATGGCGGCACGGCCGACGTGTTTTGGCGCGCTGTCGAACGAGACCGAGAAGATCGCCTGGGGATGAAAAAGTTCACTTAGCGCCACCAATTTACCCTGATCGATCAATGCGCAATAGCGACTGAGCAACTGTCGCGCGCCCTCGTAGTCGTGCAATCTCGAGGCTTGCGTTGCGCCGCGGACTGACACCACTTTTTTGCCGGGCGCTGTCGACTTTCGTGCTGGGGCCGCCGCTTTGTCTGTGCCTTGAGTAGCCATAGCCCGCTCCTTATTGGCGTGGACGTGCGTGGTTGTGATTCAGCCAAGGTGGGTGCGCCGGCGCTCGCCCCCCGCAACGGGCAGCGGACGGCCCGCGACACACCGCTAAGATAGCGGGCCGATTGGTCGAAATCGAGCGCCGTCAGCCCGCACAACGACCGCGGGTCTGGCGATCGCCAGCGCAATACAGCGCGGGCGGCTTGTCGCCTTGCTTTAGGACTGCGTGAAACACGAGCGCTCGCAAAGTTTTAAGATAGGTTCTAGGCTCGGGAGCACGGATGCTTGGGGAGGCGCGCGATGTCTATTGAATGCCTGGCGGTGGGCTACGGTCTGATCGAAGGCCCGCTGTGGATCAGGGAGCGCGGCCTGTTGTTCAGCGACGTTTTGAACGGCGGCGTATTCTGCCTTGGGCCTGACGGTCAGGTCAGGAGCGAATTTGAACACCGCCGGGGCATTGGTGGCATGGCCGAGCATATCGCCGGCGGCTTAATTGTCAGCGGCCGCAACATTTCCTTTAAACCGTTCGGCACCGGCGCCACCCAGACTTTGCTCGAACAAAATCCGCTCGCGAATATCGTCGGCTTCAACGACCTCACCACGGACTCCGCCGGCCGCATTTACGCCGGCTCGCTCGCGACCAGCCCGATCTTCGAGAGCGCCGGTGAGCCGCGGGCAGGCGACCTGTGGTTGATCGATCTCGATGGCACCAGCCGCCTCGTTGGGCATGAAATCTGGCTGACCAACGGCCTTGGGTTCGCGCCCGATGGCCGCACCCTTTATCACTGCGATTCGCGCCTGCACACCGTGTGGCAGTACACGGTGGCCGCCGACGGCGGGCTCGGCCCCAAACGGTCTTTTGTGAATATCGAACGCGGCCTCCCCGACGGCTTGGTGGTGGCGATGGACGGCAGCGTGTGGGTCGCGCTGGCCGGCGGCGGCCACGGGGTGGTGGTGTTCGATCGGGAGGGCAAAGAGCGGGATTTCATCCGCATCCCGGAGCCCATGTGTACCTCGTTATGTTTCGGTGACGAAGACCTGCGCTCGCTGTACATCGTCTCCGGCTCGGACGGCGCAGCCAGCGCACGCGCCGGCGCGGTACACCGTGTGCGGGTCGACGTTGCCGGCGTGCCGGTTACCCCGGCGCGAGTAAGACTCCCGGGCTGAAGGACTGCGGTGAGCGTCGAGCTTCATTGCATGTTGTCGATATTCCTGCGGCTACCAATGTCGAACCCTATCAAAGCAAGGATCAGAGGAGCACAAGATGGCTATCAAAATTCTCGAACTGCATCACCATGCGGTGCGCACCGGTGCCAGCCAAGAAGAAGCCGACCGGAGCATGACGTTTTATCGTGAAGTCCTGGGCTTGGGTGCCGACGCCGGTCGGCCACAGATCCCCGGGATTCCAGGCTACTGGGTGGATGTGGGTGGTCGTGCGCAGGTACACCTGATGGGCGTGGAGGGCACCTCGCGCTTCGCCCAGGGCCCGGGGCAAGACCCGGCAAGTCCCCATGTGGCTTTCGGCGTCGAGGACATCGCGGCGGCCCGCGCCGAACTCGATCGGATGGGCACGTCTTATTGGGTCTCAGAAGGCATCGTGGGCCCACAATCGCAACAGATCTTTATGCACGATCCGGCGGGGAACATGGTGGAATTGCATCAGGCCGACACCTGTCGCTGCCAGTCCGTGACACGCATAAACCCATAAAGCGCCGTGCTGGAGGCGTTCTCAGCGTAGTCTGCGCGCCGTGCTGATGGCGCGCAGACTACGCCGCTGCGCTACCCGCCGTTCAGCTGCTGCACGAACATACCGTTAGCGAAATAGTCGCGCCAGAACGTGAGCTGGTCGTTATTGACTTCACACACACCACTCACCGGTAAGGCGATCTCCCGGCCCTTCATCGTGAAGCGATCGATACGTTCGTTCATGACGATATTGCCCGCTGCCGTCTGACGCACGATCTCGAACTTGACGGGCCCTGCACTGGTGAAGAACGGCCACAAAAATTCCCGCATCTTGGCGCGGCCGCGCCTATTACCGAGCGGCACGTTGTCGTCGTAACAATCTTCCGCGACCCAGGCCATCGCGGCGTCCATGTCCTTGCGGTCGACGTCGGCGATGAAATTATTGACGGCCTGTTCAGCGTTCATGATGACCTCCGGTTGATTGGTGATGGATCTCAGGCCGCCGTCTAAGGCGCCGGCGAGGCCTAGAGCCTGAAGGCTAGGTGGATACTCGGCTGCCACATCATGCCCGTCGGCATCGCACACGCGCCTGCGAGCCCGCTACCACCGGCTTCGATGAAAGTCTTCAGCCGCCACGATTTCGCGGCCGGGCGACGGCGGGCGCGAGGGCGCCGGCGAGGGGCGGCCGTCAGGGGCTCGCGAATTCACGCTGGCACACCCCGCTCGTGGCCGCCGCCCACCCGCGCCGAGCTCGACGAGGTGTTGGCCGTCGCGGGGCAACTGCCCTGTTGGAGCAGGGACAGCATTCGCTCGACTCGGTTAGTATCGTGACGCATGAGTAGCTTGCGTGGCTCGTGTTCAACTGTCGGGGCGCCCGCCCCGGCGCCCAGCCAACTCGCGATCTGAAAGGACCAGAAACAATGACCACACCAAAAAACATTCTTGACGGTATTCGAGTTCTGGACTTCTCGCAGGCGCTCGCCGGCCCAACGACGACCCGCCTCATGGCAGAGATGGGTGCCGAGGTGATCAAAGTCGAACTCGCGCCCCACGGCGAGGCCTCTCGTGCCCTGCCCTACCAGCGTAACGGCCGCTCTGGCTATTACATCCAGCAGAATCGCGGCAAGAAGAGCGTCGCTATCGACCGCAAAGACCCGCGCTCAATCGAGCTCGTGCTAAAGGTGATGGAGAAATGTGACGTGCTAGTGGAAAACTTCGCCCCCGGTGCTATTAGCCGCCTCGGCTTTGGCTGGGAGACGGTGCACAAGATCAACCCGCGTTTGATCATGGGTTCGATCTCGGCTTTCGGACAGACCGGCCCCCTGGCCTCGCTGCCCGGCTATGACTACATCGGCGCCGCGTACGCCGGCGTGCTGAGCATGATCGGTGAGGCCGACGGCCCGCCCTATTTCTACATGCTCGGCATCGGCGACGTCATGACCGGCACCCATCTGCTGGCCGCCATCAACGGCGCGCTGTTCTATCGCGAGCGCACCGGCCGCGGGCAGTATGTCGAAGCCTCCTTGCTCGATTCCTATTTCCATTGTCACGAGGTCAATGTTCAGGCCCATACCGCCTCAGGTGGTGAAATCAAGCCGTTCCGTTGCGGTGCCCATCATTACGCTGTGTCGCCCCTGGGCGTGTTCAAGTGCAAGGAAGGCTACGTCATCATCGCGGTGCTGCCGAATCAATGGCCAAATTTCTGCAAAGCGCTCGGCAACGCGGCCTTGGCGGATGACCCGCGCTTTGTCGATGGGCCTGCGCGCATCGCCAACCGCGAAGCGCTGAACACGCTCATCGACGCGGCGCTGAGCAAATACCCTACGGCGATCGAAGCCGCCGAGGACTGGGGCTTTAATCATCACGTGCCGATCGCGCCCGTCCTGACGGTTGAACAGGCGGTCAAGCACCCACATCTGGTCGAACGAGAAACCATCCGCACCGTGCACGACCCGGTGTTTGGCAGCTATCAGGTACCCGGCATGCCGCTGCGCTTTTCCGAAGGCCCGCGCCATCTCGACCTGCGCGCCGCCTACATGGGCGAGCACAACGTCGAGGTCTTCACGCAGTACGCGGGCCTCAGTGAGGCGGCAGTGCGCACGCTTGAACAGGAGGGTGCACTGGTCGCCAAGCGCGACCTCTAGGCCCCTGTGCCGGCAGCCCGCGCGATGGGGCTGTAGATCAGCGAAAGCGGGCTGGTCTGCAAGCTGCTGCGCAACGGCGCTACTTTTTCCACCCGCTGGCGTTCGGCGCAATCTGGCGCCCCTAGTGGTGGACCGCGGCGCGCCCAGCGCGGGCAAGCCCGCTCGCCACCGGGAGTCGCTCAGGGATTAAAAACGGCCTAGCGACCTAAACCTCAACTCCCCGACCCTTGACCAAGCCCGCCAGCGCAGCACTCAAACTCAGGGCCGGTTCGCCGACCAGCAAATGCCAAATGCCGTCCGCTAACCGGCTGGTTCCCAGGCATCCCAAGGCCTCGAGCTGTGCCTCGGACACGCCTTTGCCGTCGCTCACCTGCACTCGTCAGCGGGTCATCGCCGCGCAGTCCAGTTGCTGCCCATTGGCGCTGCCGCCCAGGGCCTTGAGCCATTGTTCGGCGGCGTCGCTGCTGCGCGCCTGCACCGGCATTTCGACCACCTCGGCAACCACCGCGGCCGCGGCGACAAACCCTGGCATGGCCAAGCGAATCTCGTCGGCGAGGCTGTCGGCCAGTGGCCCGACCACCACTTGCAGGCTGCCACCGTTGCCGGGGCGAACCACGGCCACCGCGCCGAGAACTTTGAGTTCAACGTCTACGACTTTGCTGCGGTCCGCGAGATCTAGGCGCAGACGGGTGGTGGAGGCGCCCACGCTGAGCAGGTTGGCGCTACCACCCAGGGCACGGATGGACGCCGCGGCGCGCGGGTTTTCGGTCATGGCCACCGCTTCCACGGCCGCTGCGTCCTCACGGCCCGGGGTCTTGAGGTTGAAGCGGCGGATGCAGAAGTCGAACACGGCGTCGTCGATCAGCGCATAAGCCAGCCCCACCGGCATTACCAACCAACCGTTGGTGGACTTACCCCAGCCGAGAATCAGGTCGATAAAGCCACCGGAGAAGGTAAAGCCCAGGTGGATGTTCAGCAGGTTGGTGAGCGCCATGGACAAACCCGTCAGCAGCGCCCGCCGCAAAAATAACCATGGGGCGAGGAACATGAAGGCAAATTCGATCGGCTCGGTGACCCCGGTAAGGAACGAGGTCAGGGCCATCGACAGCGAGATCCCGCCCATTACTTTGCGTCGTCCCGGCAGCGCGTTGCGGTACATCGCCCAGCAGGCAGCGGGCAAGCCGAATAGCCTCACCGGGAACATCCCGGCCATGCACTGCCCGCCCTTGGGATCCCCGGCGAAGTAACGGGCCAGGTCGCCCGTCACCACGTTGCCGGTTACCGGGTCGGGGTAGCTGCCACAGACGAACCAAGCCATGTTGTTGCGGCTGTGATGCTGCCCGGTGACGACCAGCAAGCGGTTGAACACCCCAAAGACAAAGGCACCGCGGCTGCCGCTTGCCATCAGCAGGCGGCCGAAGCTGTTGATACCGTGCTGGATCGGCGGCCAGACCGCTCCGAACACCACCCCTAAGGCCACGGCGGAGAAGCCGGTGACGATCGGCACAAAACGGCGCCCGCCGCAGAAGGCCAGATACTCCGGTAGCCGGATGTCCTTGAAGCGGTTGTACAGCGCACCGGCGCAGGCCGCTTAGGAGCCCGGCCAGCATGCCCATGGCGATGGCGGCGTCGAGCACCTTGAGGGTGGCGACCATCACCAGATAGCCAATGGCCCCGGCAAGGCCCGCCGTGCCGTTATTGTCCCTGGCAAAGCCCACGGCGATGCCGATGGCGAAGAGCAGCGCCAAGTTAGTGAAAATCGCGAGGCCCGCGTCGTGCATCACCGGGATATTCAGCAGGTCGGTGTCACCCAGGCGCAGCAACAGCCCGGCGATCGGCCGGATTGCGATGGGCCGCATCAGGGCGCGACCCAGGCGTTGCAGGCCTTCAGTAAAGTGCTGGTACATGGCTGTCGTTCCGCTTTTTGTTCTTCGTCGCCCAGCGGCCAATGTCGCGGGCATGCTTGGCGCACCGCCCTGGCGCTGCGCCGGTTGAGCAAGCCCAGGCTGGTTTGCCGACCGTGGGCTGCATCTAGTTGGCGGACACGGTCCTTGATTTCACCGCTTTGCGGCGCGCTGACCGACAGCGCGCTGACCCCCAGGCCAATCAGCACCGGCGTTGCCAGCGGATCGGATGCCAGAGCACCGCACACCCCCACCCAGCGCCCGTGCTGCGCCGCGCCGGCGCCGGTCTGGGCAATCAGGCGCAACCGCGCCGGGTGCAAGGCGTCGACCCGGGCGGCGAGCCCCGCGTGGTCGCGATCCATGGCCAGGGTGTACTGGGACAAAGCGTTGGTGGCGATGGACAAAAAGTCCGCGTGCTCGGCCAGTTGTGCGGCCAGCAGGGCGGCGGCGGGGACTTCGATCACCACCCCCAACTCCCCGCGCTGGGTCATTTTCAGCTCCACGCACAGCGCGGCCAGGTGTTGGCGAATCTCTCGCAATTCGTCCACTTCACTGACCATCGGCAGCGCGATTTGGCAGCGCTATAAGGGGCTGATCTTGAGCAGGGCGCGCAGTTGTCGAGCGAGCACTTCGGGTTGTACCTGGGCCAGGCGAATACCCCGCATGCCCAGTACCGGATTGGCTTCCAGCGGCAGCGGCAGGTAGCCGAGTTGCTTATCGCCCCCCACGTCGATGGTGCGGATGATGACCGTCTTGTCGCCCATCGCATCCAGCACGGCTTGGTAGGCTTGGCGTTGCTTGTCCTCGGACGGCGCGGTGTGTCGATCCACAAAAAAGAACTCCGCACGCAGCAGACCAACACCATCGGCGCCGCCGTCAAAGGCGTTTTGGGCCTCGCTGCTGGAGGCAACATTGGCAGCCACTTCTATGGTCAGACCATCACGGGTGGCGGCGGGCGCGTGGGCGTTGGCCTATTGTGGCGCGCGGCGTTGTTGCTGGGCGTGGCGCTGTAGGCGGACCTGCTCGATGCGCTGGGCGTCAGGTGTTCGCTCAAGGCGACCCTGGGGAGCGGCCAGCACCACCGCCTGGCCCTGCGGTAAATCGAGGACCTGCGCACCCAATGCCACCAGGCACGGCAGGCCCTTGCCCCGCGCCAGGATCGCCACATGGGAAGTGGCGCCACCTCGGCCAGGCACAGACCCGCGACCTGTTGTGCGCTCAATTGCAACAAGTCCGAGGGGGTGAGTTCGTGGGCGGCGACAATCGCGCCGCGGGGCAAGTCGAACTGCCAGTCTTCACCGAGTAACACCCGCAGCACCCCTTGCTGCAAATCCCAGAGGTCGTTGGTGCGTTCGGCGAACAAGGGTTTGGCCAGGCTCAGCAACGCGGCACATTGGGCCTGAATCGCGTCGTGCCAGGCGTGGGTGGCGGCCGCGCCTTGCTCGATGCTGCCGTTGGCCGCATCCAGCAGGGTCGGGCGTTGCCCCGCCTGGGAGAAACCCAACGCCACCTGACCGCTGATCTGGCGTGGCGATTGCTGCAGGCTCACCACCGACATCGGCAGCCAGGCCACCGGCATCCCCAGGTGCTGCATGGTCAGGTAAGCGAACTAGCTGGCGGCATGGTCGGCGCTGCCACGGGCGACGGTCAGCACCACTTGCGGCGGCTGCCGGCGCAGGCGCCGGACGAGCGCCACCAGCAGCCGGTCAAGGCATTGCAGTTGGGCGTGGACCGCCGCACTGGAGGCGAGGGCCTCTTCAAGCATTTTTGAAGTCGATGGTTTCTCCTTCGACCATTACGTCGGTGAGGTGCAGGCAGCGGTCTAGGCGCACGCAATCGGCAAAGCTGCCGGGTTGTAGGCGGCCACGTTCTTCAAGGCCGAGGTAGTCGGCGGGGAACTGGGACAGCGGTTGCGAGGCTTCGCTGAGGGGCAGGCCGATTTTCACCAGATTGCGCAGGGCCTGATCCATGGTCAGGGTGCTGCCGGCGAGCGTGCCATCGGCCAGGCGCACGCCGCCCAAACATTTGGTCACCGTGTGGCTGCCCAGCTGGTATTCGCCATCGGGCATGCCGGCGGCGGCGGTGGAATCGGTGACGCAATACAGGTACGGAATCGCGCGGAGGGCCACACGCATGGCGCCGGGGTGGACATGGATTAAGTCGGGGATTAGCTCGGCGTACTTGGCGTGGGCCAGGGCTGCGCCGACGATACCGGGCGCGCGGTGATGCAGCGGGCTCATGGCGTTATACAGGTGGGTGAAACTGGTGGCGCCGGCGGCCATGGCGGCCACGCCTTCTTCATAGCTGCCCAGAGTGTGGCCGATTTGCATCCGCACACCGCGTTGGCTGAGGGCACGGATCAAACCGTCATGGCCCACGATTTCCGGGGCAATGGTAATCACCCGGAGCGGCGCCAGACGCAGGTACGCTTCGACCTCGGCCAGCACTGCGACGTGGGCGAAATTGGCTTGGGCCCCCAGTTTGCCGGGGTTGATGTAAGGCCCTTCCAAATGTACGCCGAGTACCCTGGCACTGTTGCGCGGGCGTTGTTCGAAATAGCGGCCCAGATCTGCCAGCACGCGGGAAATCTCCGCCACCGGTGCGGTCATGGTGGTGGCCAGCAGCGAGGTGGTGCCAAAACGCAGGTGGGTGCGGGTGATGACCTCGAAGGCACTGGCACCCTCCATGATGTCTTTGCCGCCGCCGCCGTGAACATGCAGGTCGATAAAACCGGGCAGCAGGTAGGGCAGGTCGTTGTCTACCGGGTCACAGAGCGCGCCTTCGACGGCCACGATCTTGCCGCGCTGGTGCACCAAGCGGCCGCGGATCCAGCCTTGGGGTGTGAGGATGTTGTCTTCGGACATGGGCCGTTCTCGCGGCTTAAAGCTGCAACGGGGCGGCAAAATCGTCACGACGCAGCGCGGCGATAAAGTCGTCGTAGCCGTTGCGGCAGTCGGTGTCGGTGATTTCGTTCGGGGTGTTGTCCTGGGTATAAGCAACCCGCGTCAGCAGCAGCATCGCGGTACCGGGGGCGATGTCCCAGCGCGCGGCGCAGTCGTCCGAGGCGTTGATCGCTCGGTGGGGTTGCAGGGCGCCGACGATGGGCTTGCCGATACTTTCCAAGTAGGCGGAAAGCGCAGCGCCCGGAACCTGCGGTGGCGGGAGAATCGAGGCGGCTATGGCGGGCATTTCGATGGCCATTGCCGTGGCGTCGACCTTACGCAGGCGCTTGCGCCGGGCCACCTTGGCGGCGGGCGCTAGGTCCAGCCGGATCAATTCTTCGTGGGCGGGCGGGGTGGGATTCATAGGTGCGGTCTCGCGGCGGTGATGAGCGTGTTGCCGCCCGCTAGTGGCGCGCAGATGCATACCACCTGAATACCATGTTCAGGCCACCCAACTGGCTTAATCCTGGTCAAGATCGATGAGTTTTGAGTGAGTTTTCTCCAGTGGTATCAGGTAGGTCTTTAGGGACGACGGTATTCTCCTGCTCTCAAACGCCAGAACGCGAGGCTGGCCTAACACCCGGCGCGGCGTCGCTCGCGCGAGCGGACCCGCGTCGCCGCGCTGCCCCCGCACGACCGGCTCGCGCCACGCCGCTGATCACGTTGGCGGTCAGCACTCGCGGATTGCCGCGGCGAGCGCGACCAAAGCGGCGCGCCGCGACGCCAATGGCTGCTTCGCCTCAGCGCGAACCCGCGCCACTGCAACCTCGATTGTGAAATCGATGGCGTTTATGCTGCCGATACTTGGAAGGGAAACACACGATGCCCACGACGCTCCCGGACTGGCCGGCCTATGCCGCCGCCCACCCCGCCGCGCGGCCGAGCGAATGGCTGCGCGCCCGCGCGGAGCCCGATTGGAGCGCCGCCACCACGCATCGCTTCACGCTTGAATTGAGCGCCGGCGCCGTCGCGCCGGCGCTGATGCGCCGCTACCTGGTGCAAGCCTACGCCTTCATCGAGGGCTTCGTGGCGCTGCTTGGTCGCGCCATCGCCACCGCGCCCGGCCTGCCCGCGCGGCTGCTTCATGGGGCTGGTCTGCGCGGCGGAGAACACCTATTTCGAGCGCAGCTTCGCCGCACTCGGGGTACCGGTTCGGCTGCACTGCTCGCCGCCGCTCTCGCCCGCCGCGCAGGGTTTTCGCGCGCTGCTGGCGGAGGCCGCGGACAGTGGCGCGCCTAGCGATCAACTGGCCGTGCTCTGCGTCGCGGAATGGGTCTATCTGTCCTGGGCGCGGCCGGCACGCGACAGCCGCCCGGCCGAGCCCTTCTGGTGCGCCGAATGGGTCGACCTGCACGCCAGCCCCTACTTCGAGGCTTTTGTCGACGGCCGGCGCGCCGCCTTGGATCACGGCGTGCGGGCGCTCGATGCGGCGGGGCGCAGACGCGTGCAAAGCCTGTTCACCCGCGCCGCGCGGCTGGCGCGCGCATTCTTCGACAGCGCCTACGACGACTCGAGCGTCGCCGATTGAGGCTCTAGCCCGGTAGCAAAAAATAGGCGTGGACCACTATGACAATTGAAAGAACGCAGCACTACGCTCGGGTGCTCAGCATTGCCGGGTCAGACAGCGGCGGCGGCGCTGGCATCCAGGCTGATCTAAAAACTTTTGCGGCGCTGGGTTGTTTTGGCATGACCGCCATCACCGCACTCACCGCCCAAAACACCTGTGGCGTGCGCGCCATTCACGGCGTGCCGCCGGCGATGCTGCGCGACCAGATTGACGCCGTGCTGGACGACATTGGGGCGAACGCGGTCAAGGTAGGCATGCTGCACTCACCCGACATTGTGCTCACCGTGGCCCAGGCCATCGACCGCCATCAAATGCAGCGGGTGGTGTTTGACCCGGTAATGGTCGCCACCAGCGGCGCCAAGTTGATAGACGACTCGGCCGTTGCGGTGCTAGTGGCCGAGATGTTTCCGCGTGCGGTGCTGATCACGCCGAATCTGGATGAAGCTGCCTTGCTGGTCGGACGGCCCTTAAATAGCCCGCAGGACATGGCGCTGGCGGCGGCTGAACTCATTGGCCGCGGCGCCCGGGCGGTGTTGCTCAAAGGTGGTCATCTGGCCGGTGACACGGTGATAGATTTGCTGCTGGAGGCGTCGGGTGAGCCGCTGTGGATGCAGGCCCCCCGCATTCAGTCCGCCAACACCCATGGCACCGGTTGCACACTGTCCAGTGCGATCGCCGCGCATCTGGCGTTGGGTAGGTCGCTGCCAGAGGCGGTGCAACAGGCCCGCGCCTTTGTGCGCCTCGCCCTGCAAGCCGGGGCAATGGTCAAAACCGGCCAATGCAGTGGCCCGCTGAACCATGGCTTTGCGCCACTCCCGATGCAGTTGCAAGAAAATCAATGAACGACCCACAGCCTGCAGCAGGCTTGGTCCTGCGCAAACAGGTAATGGGTAGCGATTTTGCGACCCGCGCTGTTGCGGGTGTGACCGATTTCACGGCCTCATTGCGGAGCACATCACCCACCACGCCCAGGGTGACGTGCGGCAGCGCCCCGGGCTCGATTTGAAAATCCGCCGCCTGATCGCGGTGGCGATGCTCACCGCCTTAGGCCGGCAGCAGGAACGTCAGGGCCACGGCCGGGGCGCGCGGAACAACGGCGCCACCGGGCAGGAAACTCCCCGAGGTCGCGCTGCCTGCGGTGGGGTATTGCGGCGTACCGAGTGCAGCTAAAGCCCTGCGCAGTGCCGCCTCGGCTTAACGCAAAAAGCCCGCCGAGTCAGCACCTATCCGTTGGCCGGTTGCCGCCGTTCAGGCGTGCGACCCATTCCGTGCAGGGGCCGGGCGCGTTAACCGGCCCAGCACAAAGGTCAGGGCGAGTGTGGGCAGGGCACAACCCCACTGGGGTGCCCACTTGGCCAATAGGTGGTAGCAGGCAATGCCGCACACCCAGAGCAGCGCGGCACGCCAGTCCAGCCGGCGGCGCCCCACCGTGACGGCTGCAGCGCGGGTGGCCAGCCGGCCCAAGATCACCCCATAAAGCGGCACAAACACTGAACTGAGCAGCAACAAAAACGGCTCCAGGCTGTGCATGGGCAGCACCAGCGCCAGCCCGGTGCACAACACCGCCAGCCCCATTCCCCACTGGCGCACGCTCACAGCCGGTTTGATGCTGTGTCCTGACACCGCGCCCGAATACACATCGCCATAGGCGTTGTCCACTTCGGCCACCAAAATCAAACTCAGCGCCAGCAGGCCGCCTTGGGCCAGCAGCAGAGCGCTGACCAAGTCGGTGCCGGTTTGTGCCACCGTGACCACCAGCATGCCCAGTGCATAACACCAGATGTTGGCCAGCGCGTAGCCCAGCCAGGTGCCGCTCATGGTGCTGCGCCCATCCTTGCCGTAACGCGCATAGTCGGCCACCAGCGGCAACCAGGACACCGGCATGGCAATGACCAAATCCATGGCCGGCAACATGCCCATGCTGCCATCGCCCGGGCGCGCCCAGAACGCGGCCAGCCCTTGCGCGTGCAACTGACCGCCAAACTGCCAGGTCAGCCACAACAGTGCGGCAATCACCAGCGGCAGCACATAGCGGCTGACCAGTTTGCGCACGCGTTGCGTCATCGAGCCCGACACCAACCACACCAGCACGCCGCCCCACAACAGCGTGGTCAGCAGCCGGCCTGCCACGCCATCGAGTGTCAGGCCAAACGACTGTTTGCCAATAGCAGCGGTGCCGTCGCGCATCACCACCAATTCAAATGTGGTCCAACCGATGAGTTGCGCCATGTTCAGCAGCACCGGCAGGCGAGCGAAGGCGCTGCCGTAGGTGGCGTGCATCAGCGCCGCGCTGGACAAACCGGTTTGGCAACCCAGCCCTGCCGTCCAGGCCAGCAAGCCCGCGCCTATCAGCGAGCCCAGCACAATGGCAATCGCCGCATCGCGGCTCCCTACGGCCGGTACCAAGTAGGCACCCACCTGCATCACTAACAGGCCCACGCCCAGGCTGAACCACAGCGATGCGTGGTTGCTCCAGTTAAAAGCCCGCTCAGCATTTGGCACCGGCGAAAGTGCAGAATTCAACGCAGGCTTTGGGGCCGGCGACTGGCTTGACTCAGAAGAAGCTGAAATTGCCATCTGTTTCCTCCATGCAAAAAGTTAGCAGGTCGGCGGTGTCGGACGGGCGGGAAACCTCGTCAGAGCAGGCGGCGAGAGTCCGGGTGCAACCGGCTTGCCTGCGCGAGGCGTGCCTCAATCAGGTTCAAAGGGGCTTTCTCAGTTGACCGACAGTTTGAGCTGCGGGTCAATACCCCTCGCGATTGCGCCGTGGTTCGGGCGCAGGCTCGATGCGCAGCAGGTCGTTGTTGATGTTACGGCGAGTCGGGCCACCAGGCATCACCGATCTGATCTGACAACCAGGCAATGAAACCACTGATCCTACTGGGGACCTAGCGTGGCGAGGGGTAAACCGCAGGCATTTTCTGCGCTGGCAACGACCACCCGGCTAACACCGCTACTGCCCAGCCCAGGCCGCGCCCCCAGCCTTCAGACCCGTCCCCCGCGCGCCGCCGCAGATGACCCTACCGGGCCTGAAGGAACCGGCCTGACGCAACTGCACCCTGCCCTACGCACGGCCGCGAGGCTGGCCCGACACCCGACTTAGCCTCACGCGCGCCCAGCGGCCCAAACGCTCGACATTTCGGCGCAGGAAACGCGCTCAGCGCGGCGCCGGTGGCGCGGCTCAGTGGAATCCCGGGATAGTTCCGGCCTAGTCGGTTCCGGAAGGTGCGAGGAAATAGGGTTGCGAGGAAATAGGGTCAGACTCGAATAAACGAGAAAGAGGAAATGGGGTCAGACTCGAATAAACGAAGAGGAAATGGAAAGAGGAAATGGGGTCAGACTCGAATAAATAAATGGAGAGGAAATGGGGTCAGACTCGAATAAATAAATGGAGTCTGACCCCATTTAACGATCCCATTTAACGTTGCCGTGGGTGATCAGGGACAGGCGCTCGACGGAGACCGGAGACCGGACTTAGCGACATAGGGCGTGTAGGGGCGCCCCTTGATCTGAAGGACGGACTTGCAGGCTTCGCGCCATGGCCCAGGGATAGCGTAATTGCTCAGCACCAGGCGCAGACCAGACATCCGCTGCGCTTGCGCAATACCGAAATAATTAACGCGCGTGTCGTTCAGTTCCCTGGTCGTGGACATGGCGGGGACCCTTGACTATAAGTGCTGCATCGTCCGCCGGATGGTAGTGAGCGGCGCAGGCGCCGACTACGGGAATCACGATGGCTATCGATTTCACCTTGAGCGCGCAACAGCGGGCCCTGCAGCAGGCCGCGCGTGGCTTCGCGCGCACAGTGCTGACCAAAGTTCGCCCGACCATTGCGGCTTTTGCCAAACCGGAGGATCGCTTTTTCGCCACGCGACCCTTCTACGCCGAGATGGCCAACAACGGGTTTGTCCACGCGCTCGTGCCCGAGGCCTTCGGCGGACAAGGGCTCTC
>SHZJ01000001.1 GCA_009692365.1 Gammaproteobacteria bacterium | reverse complement strand
CCAGACTGGGGGTCAAAATGGCGGCCTGAGGGAGATTTATGATTTCAAGCCAGCCGCTGCCTGTCATTCTGTGCGGAAAAAAATCACAGAGGCTGGTTGACTCAGAAGCAAGGGACGTTGCGAGAAAATCCGAATAGTGCGGAATAAATCGAGTCTGACCCTATTTACCCGCTATTTACCCGCTGACGGTAGCGCCCCTTAAATTAACCCACGCACGCGAGGCTGGCCTGCCACCCGGCACGGGCTGGCTCGCGCCCAGCGGCCCAAAAGGTCAACGTTTCGCGGCAGGCAGCGCCCGCCGGCCGGCGGGTTCACCGTCGCGCCCTGGATTGGCGGGGTAAACGACCGTAGTCCACCACCGGCGTGCCTGCTCAGTGGGTGGGATTTCAACGACAGCGGAACTCGATTGCTTGAAATAGCGCTGACACCGGGCGGTGATGTTTCCGATAAGCGCTGAGGTCGGCCTAAGGGTCGACCGGCGCGGTCCCTTTGTACGTGGGGATTTCATCTTGCGGAAACCACTCATGGACGCGGGCTTCCTCGAACAAGGTTTCCTGGCTGTCGATGCGCCAATGGCCGTCTGCCAAGATCACGGTGTAGAGCTCGAATTCGGTGCTGCCCTGATTATTCAGCACGTCCGCGGCCCGCAGCACATTGGGCACCGTGGCCACCGGCGCGCATTGAAAGCGGTTAACGGCGGCACGATGCGCCGTGCGCACGTCGGGATCTGAGAGCTTTACCGCAGCCATTTCGAACATTTTTGCCTGCAGCGCCGCCCAGTCGGCGCGCGCCCGACCATCGGTCATTCTTGCGGTGACCTGATCGAAGGCATCCGTAAAACGTTGGGTCTGCATGGCCCGCAGATAAGCTTCCACCGCCGCGCGGGGGGCCGGATCGGTGGGGCAAGTGGCGCCGTGATAAAGACCCGCAATGAGGCCCAAGACCGCAAGCGCCAGCCCACCCAGCAGCAATTTTTTCATCAGCCCCTCCTGTTTACCGGCTCATCCATCGCCGTGATCATGTGTTTGCGACGCCGCCACCCGGGCCGCGTTGACGGCAATCATGGCACGAGTGCGGCCCGGAAATCCTCTCGCTCAGGGTTTAGCGGCGGGCGAATTACGCCGCCGCCCGCACCACCTCGAGCGGCCTGCGTAGTGGCCGGCATCCTGCAGGCCGACCGGCGGCCCTGCCCCAACGGCGACGCGCCGCCACCACCCCACGGTGGCGATCCATAATTCGGCGGCGGATCGGTCTGGTGCGTCATGGCGCGGCTTCAAACCCCGCGTCGCGCCGAAGCATCACGGGCCGCGGCGGCGCCGGCGCCCGCGGCAGCAGCGCCCCCACCGCGCGAGGGCGCTGTGACCGCGTTCAGGCAAGGCGGCAAACCCGCAGCGCGCGGCGCCGGCGTAGCCGGGCGCATCGCCCATCACGCGGGGGCGTGGGACCAGTCCGCGCGCGCTGTGGGCGGCCAACGGACGGCCGCCGAAATGAGGCTGCTACTGGCCCGCTGTGCCCCACTTGCGGGGTCTGCGCATGGCGCTGGCGCCGCGACTGGCTCAGGCGTTCGCGGGCGACTAGCCGGGTTGCGGGCGCGACCCACAGCCGCGCCCTGAGGGCGGCCTAAGCTCCCACCTTCCCCGCCCATCGAAATGCGTCGACACCCACTCACGCGCCGCGTTTATCATGGGTGCGTGAGCGGCTATCCATGCAATTAAACCATCAGCTGCGGCGCCCCACCGTGCTGGACGGGCGACCACCCTTGCTGGTCCTGCTGCACGGCAAGGGCGATAACGAGACCGGCATGGCGCAGCTGGCCGCAGACTTGGACCCGCGCTTCCTCAGCTTAAGCCTGCGGGCGCCCTTCGCCACCGGGAACCACGGCTATCGCTGGTTCGAGGGCACTCGCGCAGCGCACGGGACCGGCCCGCCGGCCAGCGAAGCCGAGCACAGCAGGCTGGCGGTCATCCAGTGCATCAACGATGCCGTGATGGGTTTAGGGGTGGACCCACGCCGCGTCTACCTGTTGGGATTTAGCCAGGGCGCGACGCTCGCCTGGAGCATCGCGCTAACCACCCCGCGCCTCCTGTGTGGGGTCGTGGGGCTGGCCGGGCGCATCGCGCCGGCGATCGCCGCACTCGCCGCACTCGCCGCACCGGCCGGGGCGGCGAGCCATCTCACGGTCTTTATTCAACACGGCCTACACGACCGGGTAAGCCCGCTCGGTAACGCGCAGGCCGCGCGCGATTTGTGGGTCGATTTGGGGGCCATGATGGGTTATCGGGAATACGACGCCGGGCACGAGCTAAGCCCCGCCATGGCCGAGGATGCGGCCGAATTTCTGCGCACCCAGCTCACTCGCTTGCGTACCAGGGGGGCGGGCTGACGGCGTGCTATAAGCGGCGCGCGCGGCGGCCTGCTGCGGGGTGCGAACGCGCGCTGGCACCGCGCCGCCGGACACTCGCGCTGCGCGGGGCGCGCGCGGCGCGAGTTGGACTGGGCGCGGTTGCACTGGCTTGAGAGCGCCGCGCTGGAGCGAGTTGGAACCCGCCTCTGCGGGGTGCAAACCGCGCGCCCTACCCGGCTGCGGGGCCCCGGCAGAGCCTGGCCGGGCGCGGGCGGCACGGTGTAGCGGGCGCGGGCGGCCTAAGCCGTGCGACCGGGGCCCCGGCAGAGCCTGGCCGGACGCGGACCGCACGGCGCGTGCCAGCCGCCGGCGCCAAGTGGTTCACGCGACAGGTCTTGCCCCCCACCGTGCCCGCCCGGAAGTCCCCCGGCAGAGCCTGGCCGGGCGCGGACCGCACGGCGCGTGCCAGCCGCCGGCGCCAAGTGGTTCACGAGTGGTTCACGCGACAGGTCTTGTCCTCCACGGTGCCCGCCCGGAAGTCCCCCGGCTGGGCCTGGCTGGGCGCGGACCGCACGGCGCGTGCCAGCCGCCGGCGCCAAGTGGTTCACGAGTGGTTCACGCGACAGGTCTTGCCCCCCACCGTGCCCGCCCGGAAGTCCCCCGGCTGAGCCTGGCTGGGCGCGGACCGCAGGGCGCTTGCCCCCCGCTGCCACCCCAAAGTGGTTCACACTACGGGTCTTGGGCCCCTCGCCGTGCCCGCCCGGAAGTCTCTGCGTTGCTGCGTAAAATTATCCACATCGATATGGACGCTTTTTATGCCTCGGTCGCGCAGCGCGATGACCCGACGCTACGCGGGCGTCCGGTGGTGGTGGGCTGGCAGGCCAAACGCGGGGTGGTGTGTGCGGCCTCCTATGAGGCCCGGGCCTGCGGCGTGCGCTCCGCCATGCCCATAGGTCAGGCCGAGCGGTTGTGCCCGAGCGCGGTGTTCGTGGCCCCCGATTTTGCCAAATATCGCGCCGTGTCGGCCGCGATCGGCGAGATTTTTCGCTCCTATACCCCTTTGGTCGAGCCGCTGTCGCTGGACGAAGCTTATCTGGACGTGACGGCTAATCTGCGCGGCTTCGCCACCGCCACGCAAACCGCTCGGGCCATTCGCGCCGAGATCGCCGCCGTCACCCAACTCACCGCCTCGGCCGGCGTGGCGCCCAATAAGTTTCTGGCCAAAATCGCCTCGGACTGGCGCAAACCCAACGGTTTATTTGTCGTGCAGCCACACGAGATTGAAGATTTTCTAGCGCCCCTGCCGGTGGCGCGGCTGCCGGGCGTGGGGCCGGCCACCGCCCGCCAGCTCCTCGCCATGGGGGCCGCGACGATAGCCGACCTGCGCGGCGTGCCACTGGCAACCCTCAGCGCGCGTCTTGGGCGGGCCGGAGAGCGGCTGCACGAACTCGCCTGGGGCCGTGATGAACGCCCGGTCTGTCCCGACCGTCCGGTGCGCTCGGTGTCGAGCGAAATGACTTTCGAGCAAGATTTACGCTTGACCGAAATCGCCCCGCTGCTCGTACCGCTGGCGGCGCAGGTCTGGCGCGGCGCCCGGGACGGCGAGCACCACGCCCGCACCGCGGTGTTAAAACTGAAAACTGCGGACTTTCGCACCCTCACGCGCAGCGTGACGCCGCCGCAGCCGCCGACCACGCTCGGTGAATTTTTAGGTTTACTAGAAGGCCTGTTGGGGCGCGTTGAGCTTGGGCTTAACACGCGCTATCGGCTGGTGGGCACGGGCTTGGCCAATTTCTATACCCCGGTTGGACCGCGCCAGAGTGGGCTATTTTGCGCCACGCCTGAGCCACCGCCCGCCGCGGTGGCTAGTCCACCACCGTGAGGGTTTCAACCCGCTGCAACCCCCGCGGCAGCTTGCCGCCGCGTTTGCCGCGCGCACCGCGATAGGCGTCGAGATCCTTAGGCTTGAGGGTAAAATGCCGCGCGCCGGCCACTATCTTGACGCTGCGGCCGACTGGCACCGCCAGCACCACTTTCAGCGCTTCCTCTTGGCTCTTGAGTTTTGCCGCGGCGATTTGGATCAGCCGCACGCCCTTGCCGCGCGGCATCAGCGGCAGTTCGCTGGCCTTAAAGACCAGTAGCTGGCCGGCGGTGGTCAGGCAAACCACATCGTCTTGCGCCGGGTCGTCCAGCTGCACCAAGCCTAGCGCCGGCGCTTTTTCGGACCCGCTCAAGACCGCTTTGCCGGCCTTGTTCTTAGCGTAGAGCGCCTCGAAAGTCGTCCGAAAACCATAGCCCGCCGCGGTGCTGAGCAGCACTTCTTGGGCCGGGTTCGCCAACATCACCGCGACAAAGGGCACCCCGTCGGGCGCGGACAAACGCCCCGCCAACGGCTCGCCCATGCCGCGCGCGGAGGGCAGCGTATGGGCAGCCAGCGAATAGGAGCGGCCGTCCGCGCCGAGGAACACCACGGTTTGGTTGCTGCGCCCGCGCGTGGCGTCCAGATAGGCATCACCGCTGCGAAACTGCAGTTGGTTCGGATCGATGTCGTGGCCTTTCGCCGCGCGCACCCAACCCTTGGCGGAGAGCACCACGGTCACCGGCTCGGCTGGCACCAACTCGGTCTCCGCCAGTGCACGCGCGGCCGTCCGCGTCACCAGCACGGTCCGCCGGGGGTCGCCAAACTCCTCGGCGTCACGTTCCAGTTCTTGGCGCACCAGGGTTTTCAGGCGTTGCGCCGAGCCCAGAATTTTTTCAATGCGCTGCCGCTCGGCGTCTAACTCGGCCTGTTCGCCGCGAATTTTTTGTTCTTCCAAACGCGCCAACTGGCGCAGGCGCAAGTCCAGAATGGCGTCGGCTTGGGTACCGGTGAGGTCGAAGCGTGTCATCAGCACAGCCTTAGGGTCGTCTTGCATGCGGATGATGTGGATGACTTCGTCGAGATTTAGAAACGCGATGAGGTAACCGGCCAGCAGGTGCAGCCGGTCGATGACTTTATCCAAGCGAAACTGCAGGCGTCGCCGCACGGTCTGGGTGCGATACACCAACCAGTCAGCCAGCAGCGCGCGCAGGTTGAGCACCCGCGGTAGGCCGTCGAGCCCTACCACATTGATATTCACGCGCAGCGTGCGTTCGAGATCCGTGGTGGCAAACAGGTGCTGCATCAAGGCCTCGTGATCCACCCGATTGGAGCGCGGCATGAGCACGATGCGGGTGGGGGTTTCGTGGTCCGACTCATCGCGGATGTCCTCCAGCAGCGGCAGTTTTTTGGCCTGCATCTGCGCGGCAATTTGCTCGATCACGCGCGCCCCCGAGGTCTGATAGGGCAATTCGGTGATCACGATATTGCCGTTTTCCTCGCCATATACCGCGCGCATCCGCAGCGAGCCGTGGCCGCTTTCATACATTTGCCGCAGTTCGGCCAGCGGCGTGATGAGTTCTCCTCCCGAGGGAAAGTCGGGCCCCAGCACATGGGCACACAGGTCTGCCACGGTCGCCTGCGGAAATTCCAGCAGGTGCACGCAGGCGGCGACGATTTCGCGCACGTTATGCGGCGGAATATCGGTCGCCATGCCCACCGCGATGCCGGTGGTACCGGTGAGCAAGACATTCGGCAGCCGGGCCGGCAGCAGGCGTGGCTCCTCTAGCGTGCCATCAAAATTGGGCACCCAATCCGCGGTGCCTTGTTCTAGTTCCGCCAGCAGCGTGTCGGCATAGCGGGTCAGCTTGGCCTCGGTATAGCGCATGGCGGCGAAGGATTTGGGATCGTCCGGCGAACCCCAATTACCCTGCCCGTCAACCAGCGGATAGCGGTAGCTAAAGGGCTGCGCCATCAACACCATGGCCTCGTAACAGGCCGCGTCGCCGTGGGGGTGAAACTTGCCGATGACGTCGCCGACCGTGCGCGCCGATTTCTTGAACTTGGCGGCGGCGCTGAGCCCCAATTCCGACATCGCGTAAATAATGCGCCGCTGCACGGGCTTCAGACCGTCCCCGAGGTGCGGCAGGGCGCGGTCTAAAATGACGTACATCGAGTAGTCAAGGTAGGCCTGCTCGGTAAAGTCGCGCAGTGCGCGGCGTTCGATTTCCAGCTTCTCGCCCATACCCCTAGCTCCCTGTGTGCTTAATCTAGCGCGGCCAGATTGCCCTTACGCTCCAGCCACGCGCGCCGGTCGGCGGAGCGTTTCTTGGCGAGCAGCAGGTCCATCATCGCGTCAGTCTGCAGGTCATCGTCGATCGTCAGCTGCACGAGTCGGCGCGACGAGGGCAGCATGGCCGTTTCACGCAGCTGGGATGGGTTCATTTCGCCCAAGCCCTTAAAGCGCTGGATATTGATCTTGCCTTTGATGCGGTCGGCCTGCAGGCGCGCCAGCAAGGCGTCGCGTTCCGCATCGTCCAGCGCGTACAGCACCTCTTTACCGGCATCGATGCGGTACAGCGGGGGCATGGCCACATACACATGACCAGCGCTCACCACGCGGCGAAAATGCCGCAAAAAAAGCGCGCACAGCAGGGTGGCGATATGCGCGCCATCCGAATCCGCGTCGGCCAGAATACAGATTTTGCCGTAACGCAGCCCCTCCAACTCGGTGCTCCCGGGGTCGACCCCGATGGCGACCGCAATATCGTGGACTTCCTGCGAGGCCAGCACCTGTCCGGATTCTATTTCCCAAGTGTTCAGAATTTTGCCGCGTAGCGGCAGGATGGCCTGAAAATCTTTGTTGCGGGCCTGTTTGGCCGAGCCACCCGCGGAGTCGCCCTCGACCAAGAACAATTCGCTCTCCCCCAGATCGTTGGAGGTGCAGTCGGTGAGTTTGCCGGGCAACGCGGGACCGCTGCCGGTGACCTTCTTGCGCACCACGGCTTTGGCCGCTTTCTGGCGTAGCAGCGCGCGCTCGATGGCCAGCTGCGCAATGCGTTCGCCCGCCTCCACGTGCTGGTTCAGCCACAGGCTCAGCGCGTCGCGCACGGCCGCGCTCACAATGCCGCTCGCCGCTTGGCTAGACAGCCGCTCCTTGGTTTGGCCGGAGAACTGCGGCTCGGTCATTTTAAGCGACAGCACATAGACGGCGCGCTCAGCGGCATCCTCGGCGGTGATCTTGACGCCGCGTGGCAGCAGGTTGCGGAACTCACAAAATTCGCGCAGCGCCTCCAGCAGACCCTGACGCAAGCCGTTCACGTGGGTCCCGCCCTGCGCCGTGGGGACTAAATTCACATAGCTTTCGGTGATAAGCTCCCCTTCGTCTGCCCGCCATTGCAGCGCCCAAGCGACCGCCGCGTGCTCGGCTTCCACGCTGCCCTGCACCGCCTCCGGGGGCAGCAATTCGGCGTCGGGCAGCGCGGCATTCAGGTAACCGCGCAGGCCATCCGCGTACTGCCAAGTATCGACCTCGCCGCTGGCTTCATCGGCCAGCGACATGCTCAAACCCGGGCACAGCACCGCCTTGGCGCGCAGCAGATGTTTGATCCGAGGCACCAAAATGCGGGTGGAATCGAAAAACACTGGATCGGGCCAGAAGCGCAGGCTGGTGCCGGTATTGTACCGGCCTACTTTGCCCACTTCTTCCAGCAGCGTGGTGCGCGCGCCGTCGCGGAAGCTCATCGCGTACTCCACGCCACCCCGCTTCACCCGCACCTCTAGCTGCGAGGACAGCGCGTTGACCACCGACACCCCCACCCCGTGCAGGCCGCCGGCAAACTTGTAGTTGCGATTGGAAAATTTACCCCCGGCATGCAGACGGGTCAGGATGACTTCGACCCCCGAGAGTTGTTCGCCGGGATGGAGGTCGACCGGCATCCCCCGGCCATCGTCGATGACAGTAACCGAGCCATCGCCATGGAGCGTGACGTCGATGCGCGTGGCGTGCCCGGCCAGGGCCTCATCCACGCTGTTGTCCACGACCTCTTGCACCAGGTGGTTGGGGCGCGCGGTGTCGGTATACATCCCGGGCCGTTTGCGCACCGGCTCCAGGCCAGTGAGGACTTCGATATCGGTGGCGTCGTAGCGGGCGCTCAATGGATGGTTCCCGGGCAGTGAAGGGGCGCGCCACAGGCGCGGCGCGGATGGTGGGCCGAGACTGCGGGCGCGGTCAAGCCAAATCGCAGACCAGCGCCGCGCGCACGCTCTCGGCCAGCGGATCCTGGGCGTGCCGATACGCGGGGTGGTCGATCCCCATAGCCAGCGTGGCCCCGGCGCGCGCCGCCGCGGCCATCGCCGGGCTGAGTTGGAAGCGCAGAAAATGCACCGCCGAGGTCTTGTTGTCGCGCGAGCGTTCGAGGTCTTCGTCGGCGAACGCAAACACCGGTTCGGCGTCGCCGACCCGCGCCCAGACCCGGTGTTCCACCCCGACCAACTGGGCTAGCGCCACTCGCCGTTCCTCAATATCCGGATATTCCAGCATGAAGGTCGCCTTCCAGTTCTCGCCGTCCGGCACCAGCGGATTGTAGGCATCGAGCTCTTCCTGGATGGCCTCGGCGGCAAAAATACGCTCGACGCGGAGCATCTCCTGAATTTGATACTGGATGGTCATGCGGTCTTCGAAATACAGCGTGGCGTGCACCCCCAGAGCAACCGACCGGCGTGCTTTATGGGCGATGACGGCCTGCCGAAAGCTGACGCGCTCGGTGTGATAGCGCTCGAGCGGCATCAGGTCTTGGCGTTGCAAAGGCTGCATGGTTCAAATTCCGTAAGCTAGTCGCAAAAGGGTAAACGCCGAGGTGGCCGTACTGGTGGCCACGCCCTGCTCGATGAGGTCGCTGGCCATTGGGCAATCGCTCAGATAGTGATCAAAACTACCGCCTTGAATACGCGTGACCACGGGCTGGCAGATCTGTTTAGCCAACGCGTAGTTCTCGGTTTTGACCGCATAAGTTCCGTCGTGGCCCGAACAACGCTCGATGGACGTGACCTGCGTCGCAGGCACCAGTTCCAGCACTTCTTTGGTTTTCAGACCGATGTTCTGCACCCGCTGATGGCACGGCGCGTGATGGGCGATGGTGCCCAGCGCGCGGGTAAAATCGGTGCGTAACTCGCCCGCGCGGTGGCGCAGCATGAGGTATTCAAAGGGGTCGAAAAACGCCCGTTTGATGCGCGCAAGGTCCGGGTCATCCGGGAACATCAAGGGCAGTTCTTGCTTGAACATCAGCACGCAGCTGGGGATGGGCGCGATGAGGTCGTACCCATCTTCTACTAACGGCAGCAGCGCCGCCACGTTGGCAGCGCGATGTTTGGCCACGGTATCCAGATCGCCCAGCTCCAATTTGGGCATGCCACAACAGACTTCTGAGCCCGTCAGGCGAATTTCGATGTCGTTATGCTCGAACACCGCCACCAGATCCTCCACCAGCGAAGGGGCGTTGCGGTTGCCGTAGCAGGTCAAAAATACCGCGACCCGGCCGCTCGTGTGGGGGGTTGGCCGGGCGCGTGCCCCAGCGTTGGGCAAATGCGCTAGGCGCTGGCGGGCGGTGTGGCTTTCAAACCGGGGCAGCGGCGCCTCGGCGTGGATGCCGGTCAGCGTTTGGACTAGCCGGCGCAGCGGTTTGTTCGCGTTCGCGGCGTTGATGGCTTGGGCGACTACCGGGATCGACGCCAGCTGGCCCACCGCGTCGGTGGCGGTCAGTACTTTGTCGCGCACACTCACTTGGCCTGCTTTGAACTTCACCGCCTTGGCCCGCAACATCAGGTGCGGGAAATCGACATTCCACTCGTGGGGCGGCACGTAGGGGCATTTGGTCATGTAGCACAGGTCGCACAAATAGCATTGGTCGACCACATCCCAGTAGGCTTCTTTCGGAATGCCGTCCACTTCGAGAGTCGGTGACTGGTCGACCAAATCGAACAGCACCGGGAATGAATGGCATAGGCTGACGCAGCGCCGACAGCCATGACAGATGTCGTAAACCCGCTCGAGCTCCGTAAACAGCGCCCCCTGGTCGTAGAACTCGGCCGATTGCCAATCGAGCGCGTGGCGGGTGGGGGCTTCGAGACCCCCTTCAGCGCGTGCTTTTGGGTCTGATGACATGCTTGAAATTTCCGCGGAGGGTGGCTGATGCCGGCTAATCTTTAGGCGTAGGAAACGAAGCCGGGCGCACCCGGCTTCGTTTCCTGACGTCGGTCAAGCGCTAAGCGCTAGCCCATCGAATCCAGGGCTTTTTGAAAGCGGTTGGCGTGCGAGCGTTCGGCTTTGGCCAAAGTTTCAAACCAGTCCGCGATTTCGCCGAAGCCTTCGTCGCGGGCGGCCTTGGCCATCCCCGGATACATATCGGTGTACTCGTGGGTTTCCCCCGCAATGGCCGCTTTGAGGTTCAGCGACGTCGTGCCAATGGGATGGCCGGTGGCCGGGTCGCCGACCTGTTCGAGATATTCCAGGTGACCATGGGCATGGCCGGTTTCGCCTTCGGCGGTCGAGCGGAACACCGCGGAAACGTCGTTGTAGCCTTCCACGTCAGCCTTCTGCGCGAAGTACAGGTAGCGCCGATTCGCTTGGGATTCGCCAGCAAACGCGGCCTTCAGATTCTCTTCGGTTTTAGTGCCCTTCAAAGCAGCCATGTCGCAATCCTCAATATTCGAGAGCATTTAGTTAGGTTAGAACCGCCGCGCGGGCGGCGCTGGCGGGTTGTTTAGACTAGGTCTAAACGAGGGCAGAGTCTAATCAGCTGACAGGTTTCACACAAGCGCGGCCCGCGCGCCGCATTGACCCCGCAATCGCCGCTTGGGTACAGTGCGAGCCTTGCCCGAAACACCTGATTGGACAGCCGATTTGCCCCCTTCAAAGAAACGCGCCACGCCCGGCTTTGAAACCTCCCTCGCGGAGCTCGAAGCGCTAGTCGTGCAAATGGAACGCGGCGAGATGACTCTCGAGGAATCCTTGCAGACCTTCGAACGGGGCACCGCCTTGGCACGCGAGTGTCAGACGGCCCTCCGGGAAGCCGAGCAAAAAGTTCAGCTACTGACCCAAGTCAATGGCAATGAACAGTTAATTCCGATGCCGCCCGGCGCCCATGATCCAGAGGCACTCGACCCGCATGCAGTTTGATGAAATCCTAAAATCGTTCCAAGCCCGCGCCGAAGCTGCGCTCGACAGCCGTCTGCCGGCGGACAGCACGGCGCCGGGGCGGCTCCACGCTGCGATGCGCTACGCCACGCTGGGCGGAGGGAAACGGGTGCGGCCGGTCTTGGTCTACGCCACGGGCACGGCCTTGGGGGCCTGTCTGGAACACTTAGACGGGAGCGCCGCGGCGGTGGAATTCATCCACGCCTACTCGCTCATCCACGACGACCTGCCGGCCATGGACAACGACGACCTGCGCCGAGGCCGACCGACCTGTCACCGCGCGTACGACGAGGCCACCGCGATTCTGGCGGGGGACTCGCTGCAGGCGCTGGCCTTTGAAGTGCTCGCCAGCGGCGCGCAAGACCACCTGCCGGCCGCGCGCCGGCTGCTGATGATGGAGGCTCTGGCCACGGCCAGCGGCTCGTTCGGCATGGCCGGCGGGCAAGCCATCGACTTGGCCGCGGTGGGTCGTCAACTGTCGCTGGGCGAGTTGGAAAACATGCATCTGCATAAAACCGGCGCGCTCATCCGGGCCAGCGTGCGCTTAGGGTTTTTAGCCAGCGGCGGCACCGACCCCCGCCACGCGGACCGCCTAGACCGCTATGCGCGCTGCGTGGGGCTTGCGTTTCAAGTGCACGACGACATTCTGGATGTCGAAGGCAGCACGGAGGTTATCGGCAAACCGCGGGGCTCAGACCAGCACCGTGACAAACCCACCTACCCCAACCTGCTGGGCATGGACGAGGCCAAGGCCACCGCGCAGCGGCTCTGCGATGAAGCGCTGGAGGCGCTCTCAATCATGGACCACCGCGCCGATTTTTTGCGCCGCTTGGCCGAATTCATCGTCCAGCGCGACCGTTAACGCCGTGGGCGCTGCTGATCCGAGCCGACGCACGCAACGTAACGTCACCAGCGTTGTCTCAGCCCTATGACCCTCTACAGCGCGCCGGCCCCTGCGCCCACACGCGCGTCGAACGGAGAACCCCATGAACGATATCGCCAGCATCCTTGAGACCATCGACGAGATCCCGGACGTCCAAGGCAGCGAAGATACCCGCAAAATTGCCATCGACCGGGTGGGGATCAAAGACATCCGTCATCCCGTGGTAGTCAGTGACCGCGCGGGTCGCGAGCAGCACACGGTGGCCAACTTCAATATGTACGTGGGACTGCCGCATAATTTCAAGGGCACCCATATGTCGCGCTTTGTAGAAGTGCTTAACAGCCACGACTACGAAATCGCCGTGCCGAGCTTTCGCGGCATGGTGGCCGAAATGGTGCAGTTGCTGGACGCCCAAACGGGGCGCATCGAGATGACCTTCCCCTACTTCGTCCTCAAAGCGGCGCCCGTGAGTGGGGTCAAAAGTTTGCTGGATTACACGGTCACTTTCATCGGTGAAAGCGACAACGGCATCGAAACCATGTCCGTCAAGGTGGTCGTGCCGTGTACGACGCTGTGCCCGTGCTCGAAAAAAATCTCGGCCTACGGCGCCCACAACCAACGCTCGCACGTCACGGTGGAAGCCAAAATCGCCGACTTTGTGTGGATCGAAGAATTCATCGACTTAGTAGAAAGCGTCGCCTCCTGCGAGCTCTACGGCTTACTGAAGCGGCCCGACGAAAAATACGTGACCGAGCGGGCTTACGATAATCCGCGCTTCGTCGAAGACATGGTGCGTGAGACCGCCCTGAAGCTGAACGCTGACGACCGCGTGTTGAGCTATACGGTGGAGTCCGAGAACTTCGAAAGCATCCACAACCATTCCGCCTATGCGCTAGTGCACCAAGACAAAACCCGCCCCACCAAAGGCTAAGCTTGACCGCGGGCGGCACAGACTCCACACCTGCGCCGCCCTCAACCCAGCGCTGCTTTGGCCTGTTTCCACAGACTCTCCCAAGCCCCGGCGTCCAGCCCTTCCAAGCTTTGACCGGCGTCCTGGGCCCGCGCTTCCATCTGCTCGAAACGCTGCTCAAAACGCGTATTCGCCAGGCGCAGCGCGCGCTCTGCATCCACCCCCAGATGGCGGGCAAGGTTCACGCAGGTAAACAGCACATCACCCATTTCCGCCGCCACCGCGAGCGCGTCACCCGCGCTGCGCGCGGCCTGCAGTTCCGCCAGTTCTTCGTCTAATTTTTCCAGCACCGGCCCGGTGGCGGGCCAATCAAAACCCACGTGCGCCGCCCGGCCCTGCAGTTTGGCCGCGCGTGCCAACGCCGGCATGGCCCGCGGGATCCCGGCCAGCTCCCCGCGCGGCGCGCCCCCCATGCGCCGCTCCGCAGCCTTCAACTCCTCCCAGCGCTGCCGCTGCGCCGCGGGCTCTAGCGGCGCGGCATCACCAAAAATATGGGGATGACGACGGGTCAGTTTCGCGACCACCCGCTGCACGACCTCGGTAAAGTCAAAGCGCTGGGCCTCAGCGGCCAGCTGGGCATAGAACACCACTTGGAACAAGAGGTCGCCGAGTTCATCGGGCAATTCATCCCACGCCTCGCGCTCGATACAGTCGACCACTTCGTGCGCTTCTTCCAAGGTGTGCGGCGTCAATGAGGCCATGGTCTGCGCGCGGTCCCACGCGCAGCCGTGGCGACTGTGCCGCAACTGCGCCATCAACCTCAGCAGAGGTTCGATCGAGTTCGCCATCGGCGTGCTTGCTCCGACAATTAAGAGGGCCGTGGCGTACTTGATTCACGGCGTCGATTCTGTTGGGATTGGCGGGTCATATCCTAGCCCAAACGGAAATCGCCACTCGCGCCGCTTATGTTCGCCGCCCCGATGATCCTTCGCTTAGATATCTCCGGGGCGCCGATGCGCTGGATCGCCTGGGAAGACGCAGTGTGCCTGTACAGCCGCGGCCTCGTCGCGTGGACGGCCGGCGAGAATCAATTCGTCATCCATGGCGGCATTGCGCGCGGCACGGGGCAGCGCTCACGCATCACGGTGCACAGCATCGTAGCGGTCAAGCGCACGCAGCGCACCGCCCTCATCCAGCGTTCCGTGCCACCACTGAGCAACCACGAGTTATTTCGGCGCGACGGCTTCATGTGCCTGTACTGCGGCACCCAATACCCCGAGTCGCTCCTTACGCGCGACCACATCCAACCGCTGTCGGGCGGCGGGCTGGACGTGTGGTCGAATGTGGTCGCGGCCTGCCGTAGCTGCAATACCCGCAAGGGCGGGCGACGGCCGGAACAGGCCAAAATGCCGCTGCTCGCGGTGCCTTTTGTGCCTAATTGGGCAGAGTTTCTGGCCCTGTCTAATCGGCGTATTCTGGCCGACCAAATGGAATTCCTGCGGGCCCAATTTAAAAAGCGGGCGCGTCCCCTGCCCTTGACCTAAACCCCAGGCGCGGGGGCGAGCGCAGCGCTCGCGGCCAGGCCTTAAGCCTGGCTGACGCCGCAGTCTCAGCACTAACCCGACGCCCACTGACCGGCTGCGCACCAGGCGACCCGCCGCCAAATGGCGCGTGGCGAAACTTAGTGGCGCCCGCACCAGCCCCTTCGAAGGCATGTAGATGCAAAAACCTGCAGGGCTGGGCGCAATTCCCCCAAGTTTATTGATGCAGTGCGACGATCCGAATTGCGCTGCCGTTGGAATTGCGGCACTATTTGCGCGTTATTTTTTTAATGAATTCCTGGCTTAGGAATGTTTGTTCACGTTGATAGGAGATTACTAATGCAAAAATCTTTTTCCCTAGTCGTTCGCGCTGCGATGATTGCCGGCGTGCTTGGCCTTGTGTCCGGTTGCTCCTATGCGACCAAAGAACAGTTGGCTGCGGTTGATTCTAAGGCCAGTGATGCCGCCTCTAAGGCCGGCGCTGCTGCTTCTGCGGCTGCTCAGGCGATGAAAGTTGCCTCAGAGGCTGGCGAAGCTGCCAAAGCCGCGCAGGGCGCTGCTGACGCCGCTCAGGCCTGCTGCAGCGACAACAAGTCGCGCCTCGACAGCATGTTCGAAAAGGCCATGCGCAAGTAAGCGCAGCGTCCCTCGGATAGAGAAAAACCCCGCACTGGCGGGGTTTTTTTTGGCTAAAAAAATTGCTGGCTAAGGGTTCAGGGTGAGCGCAGTCGGCGGCGGCGCAAGCGGGGTGGCGGTGCCAATCTGAGTTGGCAGGCCGTCTTTGCGATAGACCGTCCGACGCAACATCTGCCAATCGAGGCTGACCAGGTGTTTTTCCGTGTAAGGCAGGATCAGCGCCAGCACGGCAGTGAACTGCGTGGCCGTGACCTTGGCCGCATCTTCGTCCAACGCTGGATGTGCTTCCAGTAACAGTCTGCCCGTCAATATGCCCACTTTAAAGGGCTCATTGACCAAGCGCACCGTGGTGCCAACCGGCACCGATTTGAACACTGTTTCGATGTCGTTGGGATACATGCGCATACAGCCGTGAGTGACCCGCATGCCGATGCCGTAAGGCTTATCGGTGCCATGGATCAGATAGCCCGCAAAACCTAAGCGCAGGGCGTATTGACCCAACGGGTTTAAAGGCCCAGCGGGCACCACGACGGGCAGGATATCGCCCTCCTTGGCGTGCTCCTGGCGGATGGATTCGGGCGGCGTCCAGGACGGATCTTTTATTTTGCTCATCACTTTGGTGGCCCCGTGCGGGGTCGACCAATCTTGGCGCCCGATGCTGATGGGGTAGGTCGCCACCTGCCGCAGCGCGCCTTTCACGGCCCCTTTGGCCGCTGGCAAATAATGGTACAGCCGCATCTCCGGGATGTTGATGATGATGCCTTCGTGAGGGGCCTTCGGCAGCACGTACTGGCTGGGGATGAGGATCTCCGTGTCCTCACCGGTGAGCCAAGGGTCGACGTTCGGATTGGCGCGGCGCATTTCGTTGTAGCCCTGACCATAAGTGCGGGCGATATCGGCAATGGTGTCGTTACGCACGGTCGTGGTGAGCGTGACCTCACCGATCACCTCGCCCGTCAGGGGGTAATTTCGCGCCCACGCGGGTGCTGCCGCCATCACAAGCACGCTCCACCAGCACCCCAAAAGTCTTAATCGCATGCTCACTCCTGTGCCCAAGGGTCTCACGCCACCCCCCCTTTTGCGGGCCCACTGAAGGCGGCGCCGGCCGCGACCAGCCAGCCCATGATATAGGCCATACCCCCCGCGGGGATCACGGCCAAAGGGTGTTCCAGCGCCAGATAAGTAGACCCCAGAATACCGCCGCTGAAACCCAGCATCCCCAGCAGCATCAGGCCGTTCGATAGCAACCACGCAGGCTGCGGAACGGGCTGGCGGGCGCCGCTAGCGACCACCACGCCCGCATGCAGCAGTAAATAAATGACCGCCGTATCGTAGCGATGACTCGCCGCAGAACCCGGGGCTAACGCCAGCCAATGTGCCCCCAGCGCGCCGGCCGCAACCCCCAGCGCGCCGCCCAAGCCCGCCAGCAACAGCAGCCAGCGTTGCAGCCGGGCCATTATAACCACGCCGCCCGGTGGGACGGCCCACGCGGTTTAGCGTTCAAGCAGACGCGGCATCAGTTCAACCAGATTACACGGCCGCGTGCGGTAATCGAGTTGCTCGCTGATCAACAAGTCCCACGCCGTCGCGCAGGCGTTGGGCGAACCCGGCAGGCAAAAAAGGTAAGTGCCATTGGCCACTCCCGCCAACGCCCGCGATTGCAGCGTGGAGGTCTTGATCTGGGCATACGACAGCGACCTAAACATCTCGCCGAAACCCTCGATGGTTTTGTCGAAGAGCACCAGCGCCGCCTCCGGCGTACCGTCGCGACCCGTCACGCCAGTGCCGCCAGTGGTGAGCACGACGGCGCACGCTGGATCGGCAATCCAGATGGACAAGGCTTCGCGAATTCGATAGATGTCGTCCGGCACGATGCGCTGCGCATACACTTGGTGCCCCCCCGCCAGGACGCGTTGCGCCAACAGCTGCCCAGACGTATCGTTCTGTGCGGTGCGGCTGTCGGAGACCGTCAATACCGCGATTTGCAGGGGAATAAACGCTCTCTCAGCGGCCATGCGGGTCTCCTTCGATGAACTCAGGCGCGCACGTCGTCAACGTGCAGGGGCAAAGTGTAAGGCGGGGCTGGATGGATCAACAACGGCTCGATAAATGGCTGTGGTGCGCACGGTTTTATAAAACGCGCTCGCTCGCCGCCGCAGCCCTGCAAGCCGGCCGCGTAGACCACAACGGCCAACTCGCCAAGCCGGCCCGGCAGGTCCGCCCGGGCGACCAGATGCTGTTGCGACAGCCGCCCTTCGTGGTGGCGCTCGAGGTCACAGGCCTCGCCCCGCAGCGCGGCAGTGCCACCCTCGCGGCCACTTTGTTTCGGGAATCCGCTAGCAGTGTGGAGGCGCGCCAAGCATTGGCTGAACAGCTGCGCCTCACGGCCGTGGTCGAGGACCCCAGACAGGGCAAACTGCGCAAAAATAATCGCCGCGAGCGCGAGGCGTTCAAGCGCTCCGGCTGGGATTAAGTCGTCCCCGCGGCCAACGCGGCGCGCAGTTTCCCCTGTGGGTCGGCGGCGGGCTGCGCCGCCAGATATGCCTGTACGCTCGCCGCTGGAATGAGCCCCAGAAACACGCCGCGGCTTTTCTCGTCGATGGTAACGCCCGCGTGGCGCAGGAATTCGGTGGCCGCCACCGTCCCGGTCTCCAACATCACCATGCCTTCGCCGGTGATTTCGCGCAGCACCGCGTAGAGCGGGCCTAAACGGCGATTGACGAGCGCCGCATCGGCGAGGCGGTTGACATAAAGCGCACGCATTTCAAGTTTGTAACCACCGACCAGCACGGGGTTGATGGTCTCCTCCAGTTGCCCCTCGATGCTGTTTAAACGGCTGATGATGAGATCGGCATCCAGCCCAGAATGCGCGTCAGCGGCCCCTAAAACGGTGTAAATTTCCACAATGTCGCTGATGCCCAACGCCCGGTAGCGGTCGTGAATGAACAGGTAGTTGCGCTCTGCCAGTAAGCCTTCGAGCGAGGCAAAACCCAACAGCGAGGGCAAGTCCGCCAGACGCCTCAGCGCGGGATTGAAGCCGACCCCGCAGACCAGCTGGACGACGTTAACACCCACCAGTCGCCCCAGCTGCCCACGGCGCGCGGCGCCTTCACCCGCCCCCCGCATGCGCAGCCGCGCTAAGACCTCGGCGAGTTGGGTCTCGCTCGCCCGAATTAGCGTCTCGAAGGATTCCATTATCTCGCCGCTCAGCATCCCGGTGGCAACCCGACCTCGCCCGCGCCGCTTGCGCAGGCTCCTGCCGGGTTGTTTTTTTGCGCTCAGCTGGCCGGCCGCCGGCCCGTTCCGCGCTTGCCGGGCCAAGATTAACACGAAGCGCGCGCGACCTCGCGCTGCGAGTCGCCGTGATCCAGCCGCGCGGGGCGGCGTTTTTCAAGCGGGCTTTCCCTCCCCCATGAGGGCGGCGACTCGCGCCACCGAGACCGGCTCGGCGGTCGTGAGTTCGGGCGCAAAAATCGCCACCCGCAGCTCTTGCAACAGATAGCGCAGGTGCAAAGAGCAGTCCGCCTCGCGAAGGGTAGCGAGACCCGCGAACGCCAGCAGCAGCGGCTGGAGTTGAGCCAGCTTGCGCGCATCCTTGGTCGGGTCTAGCAGCGCCCGGTCGAGCCGAGTGGCCAGCGCGCGCAGATAGCGTGCCGCGTGGCGACGGCAGGAGGCTGCCTGCACCAGCAAGCCTGCTGGGCCTAGCACTTCGTCGAGTTGCTCGCGCATGTCGTGCCAGGCCGCAAGCGGTACACGCTCGCGCGCGTCGTGCAGCCGCGCGAGGATTTCTGCCCCCCGCAACAAGCGCTCGCTAAAATCCGTTGCCAAGGCCTGCACGACTCCCGTCACCGAGCGCTCGGCCAGCGCTAGCAAGGCCTTGAAGGCCGCTTCATCGCGCGGCGGCACCGCGCCCACGCTGGCCGCGAAGCCGGCCTCGATTAGCCAGTCGGCCAGCGCCGTGCGCCACCCAAAGAGTGATGCAGCCAACGCGGCACGCGGCACATTAGCGACCTGCCGGCGCAGGTATTTGACCTGTGCGCCGGCGCTCAGCAGCAAAAGACGTGTCACTCCTTGGCGATGCAACGCGCGCGCTGCGGCGTCGTCACGCAGCACCGTCACACTCACCTGGGTCGCAGCAGGCCGCAGGGCGGGATAGCCCCATAGCGGCACGCCGGCGAGCTGGGTCGTGGTCTGGCTGGGCAGTACCCCAAAGCACCAGCCGCCGCGGCTCTCCCCCGCGAGCGTCCAACTCGCGTTGCTGAAGGCCGCGGCCACGGCCTTGGCGTGGGCGCGCTGCAAACTGGGCAGATCGCGCCCGCTGCCCAGTTCCCCACCCGCCTCACCCAGAATGCGAAAACGCATCTGCAGGTGGTCCGGCAACGCCGCCGCCCGCCAGGCCTCGACCGGAATGTGCGTGCCGGTCATGCGTAACACGGCGGCACTCAAGGCCTCGCCCAAGGGCTGCTCTAGCGCTCCTACCGCCGCGGTCAGCGCGCTGGCAAATTCGTTCAACGGGGACGTCACGCGGCGGTGCACCTTCGGCAGTCCTTTTAGCAGCGCGAGAATTTTCTCCCGCAGCAAGCCCGGGACCAGACGCTCGAACGCCAGCGCATCGAGTTGGGGCAACACCGCGACCGGCACGCTGGCGGTCACGCCGTCCGCCGCGCTCGCCGGGGCAAATAAATAGCTGAGCGACAAAGTGCAGCCCGCCACCCGCAAGGTGGCGGGGAAAAGATGGGCGGCCAGTGGGCCGACGTGGTCGCGGGTCACATCCGGCCATTGCATGACCAGCCCAGCAGCCCCTGATTTATCGGCCGCGAGCCAGCGCAGCAGCGCCCGCCGGCTCGCCACGTGGGCCGGCAGGCGAGCCAGATAAAAGGCAGCGAGTTGCGCCGGCTCGGCCTGCAGATCAAAGCGTCGGGTGCGGGCTTCCCAACTGGCCACCTCCGCCAATAGCTGCTGATTGGCGCTGAGAAACGCCGGCGCCGCGCCCAGTTCCCCGGCCACCAGCGCGGCCTCCACAAACAACGCCCGGGCGAGTTCGGGCGCAAGGCTGGCATAATCGACCACCACCTCCGACGCCAAGACCAGCCCCTGTAGCGAGCGCTCCTCGCGCACCAGCACGCGCCCGCGCTCGGGGTCCCAGCTAGGCGGCGAATGCGTGCGCCGGATGAGCTGTGGCACCGCGTCGACCACCCAGGCCGGTTCGATCAGCGCCGCCAGACGCGCGAAGGCGGCGCTGGTTTCGGTGATTTCGGCCGCCATTAGCCAGCGCGGCGGGCGTTCTCGCAGGGTCGCTGCGGGATGCAGGCGAAACCGCAGATTGCGACAGCCTAGATAGCCCCCGCCCTCCTCGCGGCGCCCGATCCTTAGCGCAAAGCCGCTCAGCAGAGCCACATGCAGGGCGCGGTAATCGGCCGGTTCTGAGTTCAAGGGCAGCGCCATTTTTAACGCGGCGAGGCACAGCTGGCTATGAATGGACTGCCATTCTCGGGCCCGGCGCCAAGACCAGAAACGCGCGCGGCAGAAACTGCCCTGGGCACGCCGCGAACGCTCGCCAAAAACCGGTTGGAGGACCTCCCAGGCACTCAGCATCCAACGAAACTCCGAGCGCGGATCGGCACCCTCAGCGTGCGCGGTCTGCGCCAGCGCGCGCGCCTCTCGGGGCCACTCGCGGATATCTCCGGCACTCAAGCCCGCGGCCACAATCAACGCTTCGCGCAAACACCCCAGGGCGCCGGCGGCGACCACGATGCGCGCCAAGCGCGGGTCCAACGGTAGGCGCGCAAGTTGGCGCCCCTGGGCGGTGATCCGGTTGCGCTCGTCCAGCGCGCCCAGTTCGCGCAGCACGGTATAACCGTCGTTGAGCGCCCGGGGCGTGGGCGGGTCGAGCAGCGGAAAACTGTCCAGCGCCGGCAGTCCCAAATCGGCGAGCCGCAGCACCACCCCGGCCAAGTTCGAACGCAGCAGTTCGGGCGGCGTGTGGGCCGGGCGCGCCGCGTAGTCGTCCTCGGCATACAAACGAATACAAATCCCAGCCCGCTCGCGTCCACAGCGACCCTTGCGCTGCTCGGCGCTGGCTTGCGAGTTGGCAACCACCGGCAGGCGTTGGAGCTTGGTCCGTGGGCTATAGCTGCTGATCCGCACCAAGCCGCTGTCGATCACATGCCGCACGCCCGGCACCGTCAGGGAGGTTTCTGCCACATTGGTCGCGAGCACCAAATGGCGGCGCGGGTGGGGCGCAAATATCCGCTGCTGCTCGGCGCTGCTCAGGCGGGCGTAGAGCGGCAACACCTCGGTGCCGGGCAGCCCGGCTTGCTGGAGAAAATCGCGAGCCTCAAAAATCTCCCGCTCGCCGGGGAGAAAAATCAGCACGTCACCGCGGGCTTCTTGATCCAGCTCTTCAATGGCACGCAGCAGCGCTTGATTTAAATCGCCCTCCCCGCCGGCATCTGCCGGACGATAGCGCACCTCGATTGCGTGGCTGCGACCCGGCACTTCGACGATCGCCGCGCCCGTGAAAAACGTCGCATAACGTTCAGCATCGATGGTCGCTGAGGTGAGCACCACCCGCAGGTCGGGCCGTTGCGGGAGCAGGTTGCGCAAATAGCCCAGCAGCAGGTCGACATTGACGGAGCGCTCGTGCACTTCATCGATGATCAGGGTGTCGTAGGCCAGCAGCAGTCGGTCGCGCTGGATTTCCTGTAGCAAGATGCCGTCGGTCATTACCTTGACCCGGGTGGCCGGACTGAGCACCTGCTCAAAGCGCGTCTGATAGCCCACGCAGTGGCCCAGGGTGGTCGCGGTTTCGGTGGCGATGCGCCCGGCGATCGCGCGCGCGGCGAGCCGACGGGGCTGGGTCAAACCGATGCGTCCCTGCAGACCCCGGCCTAGGCTCAGACACAGCTTGGGCAACTGCGTGGACTTACCCGAGCCGGTGGCGCCACACACGATGGTGACAGCATGGTCGGCGAGCGCCGCGAGCAGTTCGGCGCGGTAGGCAGCCAGCGGCAAGTCCGCGGGCAGCGCTAACAGCGGCTGGGCGCTACGCCGGCTCGCGACCACGACCGCCGAGCGCTGCCGTTGCGCCCTGAACTCCCGCAGTATGCGGGCGGCCTCCCCGCGCCCCGCCGGCTGCGTTGCCGCCCGCCGCGCGCTCGCCAACAGGCGCGCCAAGCGCGGGCGATCGCGCAGCAGCACGCCGTCCAGCAGGCCCTGCCAGCGCGGTGCACGTGCCGCCCCGGACGCCACCGGCGGGATCAGCCCAGCACGCCCGGGATCAGCCACACACCCACCAGCGTGATCAGCACCACGGACGCCAAATTGAGGATCAAACCCGCGCGCGCCATTTCGCCCGCGCGCAGTTCACCGGAGCCATACACCAGCGCGTTCGGCGCGGTGCCCACGGGCATCATGTAGGCGGAGCTCGCCGCCAGCCCCGTGACCACCGCGCACACCAGGGGGGTCAGCCCCAGCGCGGGGGCGGCCGCCGCCAACAGGGGCGTCAAGGCCGCCGCGGTCGCGATATTGCTGGCAATCTCGGAGACAAAAATAACCACACTGGCCATCATCGCGACCACCGCCCAAGCCGGCATGTGCGGCACATCGGCGAGTGCTGCGCCCAACGCGCGGTCGACCCCAGTGGCCGTGATCGCGGCCGCCAAGCTCAGACCGCCACCAAACAGCAGCAAGGTGCCCCAAGGCACCCGTGTCGTGTCCGGCCAAGTGAGTAGCGGCGTCGCTGACCCGCTGGTCGCGGGGATTAAAAACAGCGCGAGCGCGGCGAGCAAGCCGATGCTGGGGTCGCTCAATCCGGCCAGCGGCCGAATCCCCCCCACCGAGAGGTCGACCAGCCAGACCCGCGTTATCCACGCGCCGGCGGCCAACGCGAAGACCCATAGGGTGCGGCGCGCCGGCGTGGTGAGCACGGGCAAGCTGCTGGCCGCGAAGGACGGGGGCAGGTGCGCCCCAGCGTCCAAGGGGAAACACCAGCGGGTCAATACCCACCAAGTGAACGGTAACATCACCAGCACCATCGGTAGCCCGAACACTAACCAGTCCAAAAAATTCAGCTGGACTGAGTGATGTTGGGCTAAAAACGACGCCACAAAAAGATTGGGCGGCGTGCCGATCAAGGTCCCCATGCCGCCGATCGTGGCGCTATAAGCCACCCCGAGCAGCAGGCACTTGCGCAGTGGCGGTGCAACGCCCGGGCCGCCGGCCACGCTCAGCGCCACCGGGAGCATCAGCACGGCGGTGGCGGTGTTGGAGATCCACATGCTGATAAATGCCGTGATCCCCATCACCGCGCCCACGAGCGCCGCCGGCGAGTGCCCAGTGACGCGCAGCAATCGCCAGGCCAGCAGCGTGTGCAACGCCCATTTCTCAATGGCGATGGAGAGCAGGAAACCGCCCAGAAACAGAAAAATCAGCGGGTCGGCGTAAGGCGCGGCGGCGGCCGGAAAGGCCGCGATCCCGAGCAACGGAAAAACCGCGAGTGGCAGCAGCGAGGTCACCGGCAACGGCACGACCTCCGTGAGCCACCAAACCGCCATCCAGAGCGCCAGACCCACGACGCTACGCGCCGCGAAACTGAGCACCACGACGCCCCCGGCAGAATCGAGGTAATGCGAGGGCATCAGACTGAAGGCGACAAGCCCGAGCAGCGGACCGGCCAACAGCCAGACCAAGGTCCGCGCGGCCCCTAGGGGTTGATTCAAGACACAATACCGATAGATGAGCAGCGCGCACGATAGTTGAAAGTCGCGCGTAGTGTCGATGCGGGCGGGGTGTTAGGAGGTCCTCGCTATATATTCCTGAAGACCGCTGGTAACCTGCGTCCTGCGGCGCCACCGGCACCCATGTCCCATCGAGATACGGAGTTCGAATGCTAACTTTCGATATAGGCGGCGCACAAATCGACGGCGCGCGGGACTATCAGGAAGACGCTTTTTTGATCACCCGGGTCGGGGATTTATCGGCGTCGGTGGGGGCTACCCTCATCGTCGTGGCCGATGGTATGGGCGGTCACGCCGCCGGGAATGTCGCCAGCAATATGGCCGTGCAGACTTTCAACAAACACCTGACCATCCACTTCAACACCACCACGCTACCCAAAACACTCCGCGAAGCCGTCAATCAGGCTAACCAGTCCATCACCGAAACGGTGCGCGAAACCAGCGCACTCAAAGGCATGGGCTGCACCCTGGTGGCGGTCGTTATCGAAGACGCCCACCTGCACTGGGCGAGCGTCGGCGATAGTCATCTGTACTTGGTGCGCGAGGACGCCGTCAAAAAGCTGAACACCGACCATAGCTATGGTGGTTTCTTGTCCCGCATGGCCGCGCAGGGGCAGCCAATCGAGCCCGCAGTTGGGTTCTCGCGCAATATGCTGATGAGCGCGCTCACCGGCGACGAAATCGCCGACATCGACTGCCCCGAGAGCCCCCTGGTGCTGCGCGGTGGGGACCGCCTCGTGATTGCGAGCGATGGCCTCGACACCCTCAGCTCGGGCAAGCTGCTGTCCATCCTAAGTACCACCGGGTCGGCCAAAGCGGCTGTCGAGGCGCTGCTGAACGCCGTGACCGCTGCAAAAATGCCCCGGCAGGACAACACCACCGCGATCGTGGTGATGATCGGCGAAAAGGCCGAGTTCAAACCAAGCCCGGTGACGCCGCTGCGCTTGCAAGAAAAGCCCGGCGTGCGGATCAACCAACCGTCCGCACAAATCCCGGGGGAACCTCGCCCCGCGCCGCGCCGCGCCGGCCCGTGGCTCACGCTAGCGGTCGGGGTCGTGCTGGCTGTTGCAGGGGCTGCCTGGTGGTTCTCAGGTGGCGTGCCGGCCAGCCTGCTGCCCGATCCGGTGGCAATCCTCGCCGAGCAGGTCGGGGTCCGGCCAGAGGTCGAGCCAAGCGCCGACCCAGCGCCGGCCGACCCAGCGCCGGCCGACCCAGCGCCGGCCGACCCCTCCGGCGTGGTGACGTCGCCACCGGCCGCCGCGAGCGCAGTGTTCAACGATGCCGTGGGTGGCGGGCCCGGCCCCGACATGGTGTGGGTGGCGGGTGGGGAGTTCCAGATGGGCGCGCCCGACAGCGCCGCCGGCTTCGACGAACGCCCCCAGCACCCCGTTAAGGTGGCGCGTTTCGCCCTGAGCACGCACGAAATCAGCGTGGCGGAATACGCCCGATTCACCGCCGCAACCGGCCGCAAACCACCCCGTAACAGCGCGGGGCGCAACCCCAGAATGCCGGTAACCTTTGTCTCCTGGGACGACGCCTTGGCCTACGTCGGGTGGCTGTCGGCGCAAAGCGGCAAGCGCTACCGGCTGCCGAGCGAAGCCGAATGGGAATTCGCCGCGCGGGCCGGCACGCTCACCCGCCACTGGTGGGGCACGGCGGCCGGCGAGAACCTAGCCCATTGCTTCGATTGCGCGAGCGGCCTCGACCCGCGCCAACCCGTCCCCGGCGGACACTTTAAGCCTAACCCGTGGGGGTTGTTCGATACCGCCGGCAACGTCGAAGAATGGGTCAACGACTGCTACCACCCGAATTACACCGGCGCGCCCAGCGATGGGTCCGTGTTCGAAGAAGGAGAATGCAGCTATCGGGTGGTTCGCGGTGGTGGCTTTGCCAGTGCCTCAAAAAGCCTGCGCGTGACCGCCCGCGCTAAATTAGTGGCGAACGGCGCTAACGACACGGTGGGTATTCGGGTGGCGCGCGATCCCTGAGCGGGCCCCGCGCGCTCAGCCATTAGGCCCAGCGGGCGTTGGCTCTGCGGGTTGGTCTAGCGCGGCGATCACCGCCCGTAGTCTGAGCAGCAAGACCAGCGCCGGGACCGCCAGCAGGCAAGAAAAGCCGAAATACGTCACCCAACCGGCCTCCGCCACCCAGCCCGCCAACGGCCCCAACAGCACCCGTCCCGCGCTCGCGAACGCGGTGAGTGCGGCAAACTGGGTCGCGGTATAGCGCCGCTCACACAGCGCCATGATGAGCGCGACATGGGCGCAGGTCCCCATGCCGCCCGACAGATTTTCCAACACCACCACCAGCACCAGGCCGACCAAGGATTTACCGCCCACGGCCAGCAGCAGAAAACCCACGTTGGTCAGCGCCTGCAGCAAGCCAAAGCCGAGCAATGCCTGCCACAGCCCTAGTCGATACATGGCCAGTCCACCCACGATGCCGCCCAGCAGCGCGGCACCTATCCCGACCCCTTTGTAGATGGTGCCGATTTCGGTCAGCGAAAAGCCCTGGCCGCGAATAAAAAAGGTTTGGGTCAAACTGGCCGCAAACTGGTCGCCGAATTTGTACAGGGCAATGAACAGCAGCACCGGCACAATGCCCGGGCGTTGCGCCAAGGCCCGCAGCGGCTCCACGATGGCGGCCCGCAGCGTCACGGGCGACAGGGGCTCGAGCGGGGGTTCGGCAATCCGCAGCGACACCACGCTGCCCACCAGCATGAGGCCGGCCAGACAGCCATAGGTGGCGCGAAAACCCCACACGTCCGCGAGCAGCAGCGCACCGGCGCCCGAGACAAACATCGCCAAACGATACCCCGCGATGGCATATCCCGTGCCCAACCCGCGGGCGGCTGAGGGCAATATTTCCGTGCGATAGGCGTCGATGGCGATGTCTTGGGTCGCCGACAGCGCGGCCAGCGCCAGCGCCAACACCGCCAGCGGCCAGACCGCACGACTAGGCTCGCACCACGCGCAGGCGCCCAGCACCACCGCCAGCAGCCATTGCAGGAGCACTAGCCAGCAACGCCGTCGGCCCAAGCCACCCCAGTGCCAGCGGTCGAGGGCCGGCGCCCACAGAAATTTCAGCAGATAGGGCCAACCCACCAGCGACAACAGGCCGATGGTGGCGAGATCCGCCCCGCTCACGGTCAACCAAGCCTGCAAGGTGCTGCCAGACAAGGCCAGCGGAAGACCCGAATAAAACCCCAGCAAACCCACCGCAACGAGCGGTGCGCGGCTGGCAGGGCGGGGGTGGTTAGGGTCAATCGGTGGGGGCTGCACGGGCGGAATCATCGCACATTGGACCGCCCCCGGGGCCACCAATGCGGCCACCTTCGCTGCTACACTAAGGCCCTCATCGCAGCGTTAAGGTCAGCGCATGGCACGCGAAATCGAACGAAAATTCCTGCTCCTAAATGACCACTGGCGGGCCTTGGTCAGCGCGTCGATCCCGATGCGGCAGGGTTACCTCAGCACCACGGGTGCGGTCTCGGTGCGGGTGCGACTGGAAGGCGCGCGAGCCTGCCTCAACCTCAAAGGAGCGCGGCTGGGAATTTCCCGCGAGGAGTTTGAATTTCCGCTGCCACCCGCAGAAGCCGCTGAGGTCCTAGACCTTTTCTGTGGCGAGCGCTGTGTCGAAAAAATTCGACACCTCGTGCCCAACGGCCCGCACGGCTGGGAAATCGACGAATTCTCCGGCGCCAATCAGGGCCTCATCGTGGCTGAAATCGAACTCGGTGCAGAAGACGAAGACTTCATCCGCCCAAGTTGGCTGGGGCGCGAGGTGTCCGATGAGGCGCGCTACTACAATGTGTGTCTGATCGATGCGCCCTACACGAGCTGGCCCGACCGCGGGGCGTAAATCTACCGCTTGCGCAAGCCGCGATGCGTATACACTGGTGGCGCGCGTCCCAACATGTTTTAGAGCGAGTCTGACATGGCAGAAAAATCACCCCCGCAGCTCATCGACCGCTTCGGCCGAATCGTCGACTACGTCCGGCTGTCCGTCACCGACCGCTGCGATTTCCGCTGCGTTTACTGCATGGAACCCGATACCCGTTTTGTGCCCCACCCGGAAGTGCTAACGCTCGAGGAACTCGCCCTGATCGGGCGCGCTTTCACCGAACTCGGTGTGCACAAAATCCGTCTGACCGGCGGCGAACCGCTGGTGCGGCGCAACGTGGTAAAGCTGATGCACGACCTCGCCGCGCTGCCCGGCCTGCGCGAACTGGTGCTGACCACGAACGGCTCACAGCTCGAACGCCTCGCCCCCGCCATCCGGGCGGCAGGTGTCAAACGTCTCAACATCAGCCTGGATACACTCGACGCCGAGCGCTTCGCCCGCATCACGCGCACCGGCCAACTGGCCCCCGTCCTCGCCGGCATCGAAGCGGCCCGGCGCGCAGGTTTCGCGGAACTCAAAATCAACACCGTCATCCTCAAGCATCGCAATGAGGACGAAGTGATCCCGCTGGTGCGCTACGCCGCCGAACGCGGCCTGGATATCTCCTTCATCGAGGAAATGCCGCTCGGCGTGATTGGCGACCATGACCGCGCCGAGGCCTATTACTCCAGCGACCGCATCCGCGCCGATCTAGAAACCGTCTTTACATTGCTGCCCTCCACGCACTCCAGCGGCGGCCCGGCGCGCTATTACCGGATCGCAGAAACAGGCACGCGGGTGGGTTTTATCTCGCCCCACAGCCACAATTTTTGTGCTACCTGCAATCGGGTGCGACTCACCGCCGAGGGCCGCCTGCTGCTGTGCCTGGGACAAGAACATTCGGTCGACCTGCGCGCAGTGGCGCGTGGCCAGCCCGGAAATATCGCGGTGCTCAAAGATGCCATCCGGGCCGCCATGGACATCAAACCGCTAGGGCATGAATTCAATTTAGCCGCCAAGCCGCTCATTTTCCGCCACATGAACGCCACCGGCGGCTGATCGTTTAGCCCCGCAATAGTGCAGCAGATGGCGGAACGCATCACAGGTCTCGTCCTCGCGGGTGGGCAGGGCAGTCGGCTAGGCGGACGCGACAAAGGCCTGATCCTCTTAGGCGATGAAAGCCTCGGCGCGCGGGTCGTCAAACGCTTTGCGCCGCAGGTCGACCAACTTCTACTCAACGCCAATCGCAACGAAGCGGCCTACGCCGCGCTGGGCCACCCGGTTATCGGCGACCTCCGTCACGACTTTCCCGGCCCGTTGGCCGGGATCGCCGCAGGCTTCGCGCGCGCCACCCACGCGCTGCTGGCCGTGGTGCCCTGCGACAGCCCGTTTTTACCCACCGACTTAGTCAGCCGGCTGCAAGAGGCCTTGCAGCGCGAGGACGCCGAGATCGCCGTGGCGCGGGCCGGGGGCGAACTCCAGCCGGTGTTTGCGCTGCTGCGGACCCGTCTCCACCACTCGTTGAGTACCTTCATGGCGGGCGAGAACCGCCGCTTGGCACAGTGGTATCGCGCGCAACGCTTGGCGGTCGTGGACTTCGCCCACACCAGCGCGTTCGCCAATCTCAATCTGGAAGCAGATTTTGTGGCCGCCGCGCAGCGCCTCGAGCGCGAGCGCTTTGCCCGGGTGCTCGGCATCGCGGGCTACAGCGGCAGCGGCAAGACCACCCTACTCACCCAACTATTGCCCGCGCTGCGCGCGCGCGGTCTGCGGGTGGGCGTGATCAAGCACGCTCATCACCAGTTCGAGCTAGACCGCCCGGGCAAAGACAGCTACGAACTGCGGCAGGCGGGTGCCGCCCGTGTGCTGGTGGCCTCCAGCCGGCGCTGGGCGCTGCTGGCGGAGCGCGAGGAAGGCGGCGACCCACCGCTGCGCGAACTCCTGACCCGCATCGCCGCCCCCGACCTCGATCTCATCTTGGTGGAAGGTTTTCGCCATGAGCAGTTTCCCAAACTGGAAGTGCATCGGCCCGCGCTGGGTCGCGAACTATTGTGCGTCGATGACCACTCCATCCTGGCGGTCGCCACCGACGGGCCCGTAACCCTGCCGCGCGACCTCCCGCGGTTCGACCTCAACGACGGCGCGCGCATTGCGGAATTTATCTGGCAACGCCAACGCGCCCAAACCTTGGAGCAGCCCAGTTGAACGACGCCGCCAACCAGCCCCCGGCCAGCTGCGAGGACGACTACGACCTGGGCTCGCTCACCTGCGCGGCCGCGCTGCAAAACCTGCTCGCCGCCGTCACCCCGCTGCGCGACAGCGAGCGCGTCAATCTGCGGGCGGCACTCGGGCGGGTTCTACCGCAGGCTATCAGCGCGCCCGCGGCGGTGCCGGCGCACCCCAACTCCGCGATGGATGGTTATGCGTTAAACGCCAACGACGTCCCCGCGCAGGGGCTGGTCTGGCTGCGGGTGGTCGGTGCCTCCCTCGCCGGCAAACCATTTACCGGCACGCTGGGGGCGGGCGAGGCCGTGCGCATCATGACCGGTGCGGTGGTCCCAGCGGGTGCCGACACCGTCGTGCTGCAAGAGCAGACCCGCGAGGTGGCCGGCGAAGTTGCAATCGAAGCCTGCCATCGCCGCGGCCAGCACGTGCGTTTGCCCGGCGAAGACCTCGCGTTGGGCAGCACCGTGTTGCCCGCCGGTCGGCGCCTCTCACCCGCCGATTTAGGGCTGATTGCTTCCCTGGGGATCGGCGAAGTTACGGTCGTGCGGCGCGTGCGGGTGGCATTTTTTTCCACCGGGGACGAACTGCGTTCGCTGGGCGAGCCCCTGGGTCGCGGCGATATTTACGACAGCAATCGCTACACGCTGTTCGGCATGCTCGCCCGCCTAGGGGTTGACGCCTTCGACTTGGGCGTCATCCGGGACGATCCGGCCGCGCTGTCGGCAGCGTTCACCAGCGCCGCTGCCATGGCCGATGTGGTGATCACCAGCGGCGGGGTGTCGGTCGGCGAAGCGGATTACACCAAAGCGGTGCTCGCTGAATTGGGCGAAGTGCGTTTCTGGAAAGTGGCGATGAAACCGGGTCGACCGCTGGCTTTCGGGCGCATCGGCGGGGCGAGTTTTTTTGGCTTGCCGGGCAATCCGGTGTCGGTGATGGTGACCTTCTATCTGTTTGTGCAACCCACGCTGGAGAAGCTGATGGGCACCACGCCGCGCACGGCCTGGACGCTCACCGCGCGCACCACGGCAGCGCTCAAAAAAAGGCCGGGCCGGCTGGAATTCCAGCGTGGGCTGCTGGCTCTCGACGCACAGGGCGGGCTGCAGGTAACACCGACCGGCGACCAAGGCTCGGGGATACTCAGCTCCATGTCGAACGCAAACTGTTTCATCGTGCTGGACTTAGACACCGCGCAGGTGGCGGCCCACACCGAAGTTTGCGTGCAGCCCTTCGACTTCATGGGCTAGAACAACCGGCGCTAGGACGGCTTAGCCGCGGGCCGCGCGCGCTTACAGCACGAGTTGCATGCCGTCGTAGGCCACTTCCCAGCCCGCGCTGATGACCGCCGCCCGCTCGGGGCTGTCGTCGAGCAAAATGGGGTTGGTGGTGTTGATGTGGATAAAAACCTTGCGTTGGATCGCAAGGTCCGCGAGCAGGGCCATGCTGCCGCCCGCGCCCGCCACGCTCAAATGGCCCATGCGCTGCCCCGTCTTCAGCCCCACGCCCGCCTGAATCATTTCATCGTCCACCCACAGCGTGCCGTCAAAAAACACCAACGCCGCCCCCTGCAGGCGCGCCGCGAGTGCCGGCGTCATGCGGGCGCAGGCGGGAATATAAAAAAAACGCCGACCCGGCTCGAGCCCACCGATCTCAAGGGCGATGGTGTCTTGGGTGAGCGCGCCGATGTCCACCGGGCGGGTGGCATCTTCCAGCCACAAGGCGACCTTACCCGGCACCGCAAAAGCGGTGATGGTTAAACCGAGCAATGCGCCGTCGCTCGCGACCGGCTGCCAAGGGCTGTCGAGCGGCATAGGCCGGCGCGCGACAAAAGCGGGATTGAGGACGTTAAAAATAGAATTCATGGCCAGCACCTCCAACACGCGGGGGGTGGCGTAGAGCGTGAACGCCTGCGATTCGCGCAGCGTGAGCAAGCCCGTCACGTGGTCGACATCTGCATTGGTCAGCAACACTGCCGCCAGCGGGCTAGCCCGCAGGGGCCCAGCGGCGACGGGCTGCAACACCGGGTTGTCGTTGATTTGCTGCCGCAGGTCGGGCGAGGCATTGCACAGCAGCCAGCGCACCCCATCCGCACTCACCGCGATCGACGACTGGGTACGCTGGGTCGCGGCGGGCTCGCCGGCCCGCGCGCGCCGCGAATTGGGGTGATTACAGTTCCACTGTGGGTAGCCACCGCCGGCGGCCGAGCCCAGCACTCTGATGTGCATTGCCGCGCCCTCGCGTCGCTTAAGGTTTGCTCGCGGGGTAACCCGCCGTGTTACCGGTGACCCAGCGCGTGCCCGTCGCCAGGCGCTCTTTTTTCCAGAACGGCGCCCGGGACTTGAGTGCTTCCATGATCTCCCGGCAAGCGTCGAAAGCGGCTTGGCGATGCGCTGACCAGACCACCACCAGGACGATCGCCTCCCCCGGGAAGATTTCGCCGACGCGGTGGATGACCAGCGTTTCCAGCAGCGGCCAGCGGCCGCTGGCCGTCGCGCAAATATCGTCCAGATGGCGCTCGGTCATGCCAGGATAATGCTCGAGCGTCATGCCCTGCACCGCATCGCCTTCGTTGAAATCGCGCATCGTGCCGACAAATACCGCGGTCGCGCCAAATTGCCCGCGTCCACCAAATACCGCGTGCTGGTGTGCGGCCACTTCCGCGTAAGGCTCAAAGGGTGCGGAGCGCACGCTAACAGGCATGGGCACCGCCCGTGACCGGGGGGAAAAAAGCGATTTCGTCACCCGGCGTCACCGGGGTTTCGGGCGGGCAATAGTCCATATTGCGCGCGCACAGCACCCGCGCCGGCAACCCCGACTGCCCGGTTTCCGCGCACCAGAGATCGATCACCCGAATGCCCGCGACCCACGCCCGCTGGCGTTCGCGCCAGCCATGGGTTTCCGCCAGGCTGGCAAAAAGCTTCAGGGTGATAAGCGGCATTGAACTCACTGGCGGGGACGACCTGCGGCGCTTTAAGGTAGAGTGCGGCCGATTCTAGCGCACGCGCGAGGTAAACAGGCATGTCCAACGGCTTCACGCATTTTAACGCGCAGGGCGATGCCCACATGGTAGACGTCGGCGACAAGCCCGCCACCCGGCGTCGCGCGCGCGCCGGCGGCCGCATCCTCATGGACCCCGCGACGCTCGCGATGATTGCCGCGGGCACGCATAAAAAGGGCGACGTGTTGGGGGTTGCCCGTCTCGCCGGCATCATGGGGGCAAAACGCACGGCCGACCTCATTCCGCTGTGCCACCCGCTGGCGCTCACCGCGGTCGACCTCGCCCTCACCCTCGAAACCACGCCGGCCGCGGTGCGCTGCGAGGCTCAGGTGGATACCATTGGCCAGACCGGCGTCGAAATGGAAGCGCTGTGCGCCGTGCAAATCGCCCTGCTGACGATTTACGACATGTGCAAGGCAGTGGACCGCGGGATGACCATCAGCGAGGTCTGCCTGCTCGAAAAATTGGGTGGTCGTTCCGGCCACTGGCGGCGCCCGGACGAGGCACCGGCGAGCGCCTAGCCGACCACCACCGGAGCGTATTTCAGATACTTGAAACGGGGGTCTTCCGGGGTGCCCTCCAGCGCGCTGGCGGCGTCCGCGCCCGGCTGCCACATCAGTACTTCCTCAATTTTTCGCGCCAGCTCAAAATCTTTGTCCGTGATGCCCTTCGCGGCGTGATTCTGCAGTTTCACCGTGACGAACGCGTACGACACAGTGAGGTCCGGGTGGTGCCAGGCAGCCTCGGCCAGATGGCCGATGGTATTGACCGCCATCAGGGTCGCTTTCCAGCCGGAGGTCCGATAAGTCCGCCGTATCCAACCCTCCTTGAGCGTCCACTGCGGCAGGATTTCTGTCAGTTTCTGGGTCGTTTCGGCCGGCTCATAGACCCGTTCAGGTTTTTTTTCCCGCTTCGCCATCACGCACCTCTGCTGAGATTAAAGAAGTTAAGGGTCACCCTACCGCCGGCGCAAACAAAGCGCACAGCGCCTGCACCTGTGCCGCCTCCACGGTGGCTACGCGCTGCGCGTGCACGCACAAGGCGCTGCGAAAACCCAGATAGTCCGGCGCCAGGCCCAAGAGTGCGGGAACCTCCGCCGCGGCCAGCCGCCCGGCCAGTCCGCAGAGCAGGCCCAGCCCCGCGACGCCGCGCACGAAGCCCTGCAGTTGCGCCCGTTCCAGCAGCGCGCCCAGCCCCGGCCCCTCCTTGCGCGCCGTATCGAGCATGATGCCGGCGATGCCGGTCGCCGCCAGTTGGCGCAGGTCGGCCAGCGTGGGCGGCGCCTCGGCAAAGCACACCGCGATCACCCCGCAGGGACCTGTGGTCGCCAGCGCCAGCGCCGCGAGCAGCGCTGGCGTGGGCCGCTGGCCAGCCAGGCCAATCTTGGCGTAAGCCACCCCCGTGGCCGCCAGCGCGGCGACCCGCGCGGGCATGACGGCCGGATTCTCCCAGCAGTCGCCGATGGTGGCGCTGAGAATATGCGTGGCGCCAAATTGCCCCACCACGGCCCGCACCACCGCCAACGGGACAGCCCCCAGCGCGCCATCGGCAGGCTCCTTGAGGTCGATCCACGGCACGCCACAGGCCGCGACCACCTGGGCTTCGGCCAGACTGCGCACGCTCGCGAGCATGGCGGTCACCGCGCGCCGCCCGCGTGCGCCCGGTGACGCGGATGCGCCTGAACCGCTGCCAGCAGCCAAGCCCAGGCCACCTGCTCGCGCGGGCCGGCGGTCTTATCGATGGCGCTGCGCAGGTAGCCTAGCTCGCGGGCCACCTTGGCGGGTGCTAAGCGGTCCAACCGCGACACCAAAATGGCGGCCTCCAGCACCGCCGACTGGGCGCGACTAAAGCCCGTGAATTCGCCATGCACGGCGCGGGCGACGATGGCGCACCGAAATTGGGGCCGTTCGGCGTCCTCCACCACCGCTAGCACCGCCAGTTCCCAGTGCGCCAAAGCCTCGGCCAAGCGCGGCACCGGGCCGCGCAGCGCCGGGCGCGTTGGCCAGTCCCGACGCCCGGTCAGACAACCCGCGAGAATGCGCACGTCGTCCGTAAAATTCAGTACGGCGTGCGGGCTGCGGCGTAAATTGGCGAGGGTTTGCGAGGCTATGAAAGGCGCCAAGAGCACCTCATCGCCAATCATGCGATAGCCCAGCGGGGTGATGTGGGGCGCGCCGTCGGCGTCTAGCGTGATCACGATCGCCTCGCGGATCAGGGCCTGCGGGGCTAAGGATGGTCCCGCTTGCGGTGCTGGTCCCGGGACTCGTGCCGCGCCTGCTGGCGGCACCGGTTGCGGAGGGCTGCCTATCTGGTTCAAAACAACCACTCCTCTGTCCCATAACAACCAAGTCGGGGCGTCATCCCGCGCCAGACGATCGGTCACGGTGACATTCGGTTCTAAGCGACTGATTTTCGTTGGGCTGGCGTGGGGGCCAGCGGCCGCAACGGATGGCACGCTTGGTGCTGCGTCGAACTGGACGCAGACGGCACATTCTGTCAGCGTGGAAGTCGCGCCTCAACCGCTGCGATACCCAGAAGAAAAGTTTATAGGAGTTCACACCATGGCTTGGCAGACCCCGTCGTTTGATGACGTGCGTTTCGGCTTCGAAGTCACGATGTATATCAACAACCGTTGATCGCGTGATGCACGCCCCCTGAGGGCCGGCAACGGCCCTCGGGATCTTACGCCCCGACCGAGGCCCGCGTCCCCCCAGTGCCCGAATTTTCTATCCGCCGCCGCCCAACGCAAGAAGCCCCCTGGACGCTTAGCGAGTTCGAGCAACGCCTGCGCGCCAAAGAGCGCTATTACCATCTCCATCACCCCTTCCATGTGCAAATGAACGAGCACGGCGTGAGCCGCGAGGCGGTGCAAGGCTGGGTGACCAATCGTTTCTACTACCAACAGTGCATCCCCTTGAAAGACGCCGCGGTATTGGCCAATTGCACCGAACGGGACGCCCGGCGGGCGTGGATCCAACGCATCCTCGATCACGACGGCCTGGCCGGCGACGAAGGCGGCATCGAGGCTTGGCTGCAGTTGGGGGCCGCCGTGGGTCTGGAGCGGGCCTACTTGGAAAGCGGCGAAGGTGTGCTACCGGGCGTGCGCTTCGCGGTGGATGCCTATGTCAATTTTGCGCGCCGCGCCACCTTCGAGGAGGCCGCCTGCTCCTCGCTAACCGAACTCTTCGCCCCGACCCTCCACCAGCGCCGCCTCGATCGCTGGCCGGCGCTCTACCCCTGGATCGACGCCCGGGGCTATCGGTATTTCCGCACCCGCTTGAGCGAAGCCCGCCGCGACGTCGAGCACGGCTTGAAAATTTCCTTGGCCCATTTCCAAACCCGCAGCGAGCAGGAATACGCGCTGAGCATTCTCCAGTTCAAGCTCAACGTGCTGTGGACCATGTTGGACGCGATGTGGCTGGCCTACATCGAACACAAACCGCCTTTTTTCAGTTGCCCCAATGTCTGAACCTACCATTACCCCAGAGACTATCGCGCGCATCTCGCCCATGTTTCGTTTGCAGTGGGAAGAAGCCCAAGACTGTCACGTCCTGCTCTACCCCGAGGGCATGGTCAAACTGTCGGCCAGCGCCGGAGAAATTCTCAAGCGCATAGACGGCAAAACTTCCCTCAGCGCGTTGATTACCGCCCTGAAACTGCAGTTTCCGGGGGTGCCGCTCGACCACGACGTGACCCATTTTGTAGAAACTGCTTACGGCCAGGGTTGGCTGCGCTCCGTCGCCGATGAGTAAGCCCCTGTGGTTGCTGGCGGAGTTGACCTATCGCTGCCCGCTGCAGTGCCCCTACTGCTCGAACCCGCTCGAGATCGCGCAATACAAAGACGAACTCACCACCGAGCAATGGCTCAGCGTGCTCCAGCAGGCCCGCCGCATGGGTGCCGCGCAACTGGGTTTTTCGGGCGGCGAGCCGCTGGTGCGCGCCGACCTCGAAATCCTCATCACCGAGGCGCGGCGGCTGGGCTACTACAGCAACCTCATCACCTCCGGGGTTGGGATGGACGAGGCGCGCGTGGCGGCCTTTAAAGCAGCTGGCTTGGACCATATCCAAATCAGTTTTCAGGCCAGCGACGAGGACCTCAACAACTACCTCGGCGGCTCCGCATCCTTCGAGCACAAGTATGCGATGGCCCGGGTGGTCAAGCAGTACGACTATCCAATGGTGCTAAACATCGTGCTCCATCGCCAAAATATCGATCAGATCGAAGACATCATCAAGATGACGATCGACCTGAAAGCCGATTACGTCGAACTGGCCAGCACCCAGTACTACGGCTGGTCGAAGCTCAATGTCGCCGGACTGCTGCCCACGCGCGAACAGCTAGCGCGCGCCGAGCGCATCGCCCATGAGTATCAAGACCGCCTGAAGGGCCGCATGAAAATTCTTTATGTCGTGCCCGACTACTACGAAACCCGACCCAAAGCCTGCATGAACGGTTGGGGCTCGGTGTTCCTGACCATCGCCCCAGATGGCTCGGCCCTGCCCTGTCACGCCGCGCGCCAACTGCCCGGCTTCAGCTTCCCTAACGTCAAAACCCAGTCTATCGAATCTATCTGGAATGACTCGGAGGCGTTTAATCGCTTTCGCGGCGACGCCTGGATGCAGGAACCGTGTCGGAGTTGCCCAGAAAAAGGCAAAGATTTCGGTGGCTGCCGGTGTCAGGCCTTCATGCTCACCGGAGACGCCACCAACGCGGATCCCGTGTGCGATAAATCCACCCATCACGCGCGCTTGGTGACGGAGGTTGCGCGCATGACGGCAGTCTCCTTGGCCGACGTGCGGGCCCAGCCGCTGGTCTTTCGCAATTTAAAAAATTCGCGCGCACTCAGCACCACACCAACCGCCTAACGCAAGGTCGCCGCACGGGCGCTCTGCCCGATAGCCCAGGCCACCTCCATCGCCTGACGATTAGCCTGCACATCGTGCACCCGAAACACCCGCACGCCGGCCGCCACGCCCAATGCGGTGGTGGCGCAGGTGGCACCGACCAGCGTTGTGAAGGCAGTTTCCCGGCAAATAGCCCCCATGAACCGTTTGCGGCTAGTGCCCAATGCCAGCGCATAGCCGGTCTCGGCAAACCTCGGCAGGGCGGCCAGCAGCCGCAAATTATGTTCACGGGTTTTGCCAAAACCGAGCCCCGGATCGATCAGAATGCGTGCGCGGGCAACGCCACGTTGCTCGGCCGCCGCCGCCGCGGCCAGCAGAAAGCTCAGCACCTCACCCACCACATCCTCATAGCGCGGCGCCAACTGCATGCTCACCGGCTCGCCCTGCATATGCATCAGCACCAAGCAGGCTTGGGTGGTGGCGGCTAGTTCTAGCAGCGTGCCGTCACGCCCCCCCGACACATCGTTGATGATCTGCGCGCCGGCCCCGAGGGCGGCGCGCGCGACCCCCACCGAGCGCGTGTCGATCGAAAGGGCGATGTCGGCCGGCAACTTGGCCCGTAGGTCCAGCAGCACCGGCAGCACCCGCCGCAACTGCTCGTCGTCGCTCACTGACAGGGCCCCGGGGCGCGTACTTTCACCCCCCACATCCAAGATAGAAGCGCCCTGCGCCACCATCAATTGCGCCTGCGCCAAGGCGCTGGCCGGCGTGAGATAGCGCCCACCATCAGAGAAGCTGTCGGGGGTCACATTGAGGATGCCCATCAGCAGCGGCGGGGATTGCGGGTCGCGGAGTCGCGGCTGCCAGAGGAGCTCAGACATGACCCAGCAGTTCGTCGGCCATCTGGTCGGCGGCGCGCAGCAGCGCATCGCTCACCAGCGGCTCGCCCGACAGGTGCCCGGCGGTGCGGAGAATTTCCAGGCGGGAACCGGGAATCGCTTGGTGCAAGGCCCAGGAGGCTGCGGCCGTGCAGGTTAAATCGCGTTGCCCGTGCACGAGATGCACCGGCACCCGCGGCAATCGATGCGCCTGCGCCAGCAGCTGGTTGTCGGCCAAAAAATAGCGGTTTACCGCGTAATGCAGTTCAATGCGGGCCTTGGCCAGCATCTCCTCGGTGGTGCCTTCCGCCTCACCTTCAACGCTATTGAACGAATACATCACCACCTCCGTAGACCACGCGGTCCACGCCCGCGCGGCGGCCAAAGCAAGGGTCGGGTCGGCGCCAAACAGCGCTTGATGCAGCGCGCTGACCAGGTGCGCGGGCTGGCCTAGGCTCGCGTTCAAGGCGGCCCAGGCCTGTGGCAGCAGGCGGGCGGCGCCGGCGTGGAGAAACCAGTCGAGGTCGCAGGGGCGCGCCAGAAAAGCACCCCGCAGCACGATACCCCGCACCCGATCGGGAAATTGCTCGGCGTAGGCTAGCGCCAAGGCGGCTCCCCACGAGCCGGCGAACAATACCCATGACTCAATGGCCAAGTGTTCGCGCAGGCGCTCCATATCGGCCACCAGATGGGGTGTCGTGTTGTGGGCGGTTTCGCCAAACGGGCGCGAACGCCCCGCGCCGCGCTGGTCAAACAGCACGGCACGGTAGCGCGCCGGCGCAAAAAACTGCCGATGACTAGGCTTACAGCCGCCCCCAGGACCACCGTGGAGAAACACCACCGGCAGGGCCTCCGGCGCGCCCGCGTCCTCGAAGTAAATCTCGTGGCCATCGCCCACCGGCAACCACTGCGCGAGGCGCGGCTCGGTGGCCGGATAGAGCGTGCGCAGCGTCACGGCCGACCCCGCGTTGCGGCCGCGCGCCGCGCCGTGGGGCGCCCCGCTTGGGCGGTGCCGGCGGGGCCCCATTGGGGGTGGACGCGGATCGAGAAATTCATCAGCGTTGGCCTAAACTGGCGTGGCTTGCAGGGGCCAGAAGTGTAACTGGGTGCGTGGGCGGCGTGAGATTTAGGGCCAGCAGACCGGCTCATTCAGCCGGGCACTGAGCCTGCGGCGCCCGGCTCACCACAGAAAAAAACTGCCAATCATGAAGGCATCGGACTCGGTCGTGCCTCTGAGACTACCCGCGGCGTTAGTGAGGTTGTCTTGGAAGTTGTTGTGCTCGTTACTGTATTCCGCGATCAGCTTCAGCCAGCTGTTAACGTCGTGATAGACCCCGACCGTCCATAATTTGAGACGTGGGTTCGGGGTGGCGAGTGCGGGCGACAACCCGCTGTCGGTGGGGTGGAATAACGCCTGTGCTGCCTCGCCGTAACCCAAGCCAAACTTGGTCTTGCCAAAAAATTGATAGGTCCCCTGCAGATAGTAGGCTGGGTGGCGAACGGCCTCGCAGCCGGCCGTGCTGCCTCCGGCTACACACGCCGCGGCGAGGTCTAACCACGGTGCCGCGCCAAGCGCCTGCCCATTTTCGTACCCGCCCGTGAGTTCGAAATTTCGATACCCACCGCGCACCACCAAACCGTAACCCGGCGCATACAGCTGGCCCGCACGCGTGGCGTCGGCAGCGGACGTCGGGTGTCGTGGGGCACTGGCGGCCCACGGCTGGTCACCCGCCGGGACGACGGCAAAACGGTTGCCGGTGCGCGTGATCTCGACTTGCGGACCGGCGTCGCCCGCCTCGTGGGCCAGGGCATTGGGCAGCGCCCACGCGCACGCGCCTACGAAGATCAGCGCGGCGGCGAACTGCACGCCGGGCTGGCGCCGGGTAGACCTGCCCGCACCGCCGGCCGCCGCGCGGTGACGCCGGTTGCCGTACCCAACTACCCTGCCGCGCATGCTGGCTGATCCTGTGTTAATGAGCGGTAGAACGCTCAACGGCTAAAAGGGTAGAACAGGCGGCGGGAGGAGGCAACGCTTGAAGCTGTGACGCCGCGCACATTTTCGCGCTAGCACCGCGCTGAGCGCGACCCCGCCCACCGCTACCGTCGCCCCCAGTGACCCAGCCTGCTGCCGGGCGGGTCGGCAGCGCGGGAACTGCGCTAGGATGCACCTCGGGCAGCCATTGCAGTCGCCCCTGGAGCCAGCTGATGTCCCCTCCCCACCGTCGACCCCGCCGGCCGCGCGTGCGCCGTGGGCTACTACCACTTTTACTGGCGGCCAGTACGCTGGCGCACGCGCAACTCGAGGTGCCCCTGGCCTTTGTGGGCGACCCCAAGTCGAGCGCCTACCGGGGCGCGCAGGAAGGTCTGGCCGAAGCGGAAATTCAAGGCCAGTTCCTGGGCCAGCATTACACCTTGGTGGCCGCGACCGCCGGTGCCACCGCGATCCTCGCCGCGCTCCCCGCCGCCGAACTGCAGGCGCTCGCGGCGAATCATCCCGGGGTTGCCGTGCTAAATTTGACTGCCCAAGACGACTCCCTGCGCGCCACCTGCAGGGCCAATTTGCTCCACATCGCAGCGAGCGCCCAGATGTTGGCAGACGCCCGCGCGCAGTGGCAGGTCGGGCACCCCGGCAGCCCGGCCGGCGCGCAGGTTTGGCATCGCAGTTTCGAAAAATACGCGGCGGCACAGTTGAACCATCGCTACAGCACGCTCACCGGCCACCCGATGGACGACGCCGCCTGGGCCGGCTGGGCGGCCGTTAAACTGGTGTCGGACAGCGTGGCGCGGGCCCAAAGCGCGGCCCCGGCCACCCTGTTGGAGGCGCTGCGCACGCAGCTAGCCTTCGATGGTCAGAAGGGCATCGATCTCAGCTTTCGCGCCAACGGTCAGCTGCGTCAGCCATTGCTCATCGTTGAAAACGACCGGCTGGTCGGTGAAGCCCCCGTGCGTGGAGTGGCCGAAGCCGAAGACCTCGACAGCTTGGGCGTAGTGGAATGCCGCCCGTAGCCCGACTGACTGCCTAGAACCCATAAGGAATTTCTCATGCCTAAATTGTTGCCTTGGCTGCTGCTCGTGGCCGCGACGCTCAGCGCACAAGCGGCGCCGCTGCGGGTGTTTATCACGAATGAAGAAAGCAACGAGGTGTCGGTCATCGATGGCGCGACCAACAAGGTGATCGCGAGCGTGCCGGTGGGCATTCGTCCGCGCGGCATTGGGGTATCCCCGGACCGTCAGGAAATCTATGTCGCGGTGAGCGGCGAAAACACCATCGCCGTCATCGACCCCGCCACGCTGAAAGTAGTTCGCTACTTCAGCAGTGGCAACGATCCGGAAACCTTCGCCGTGCATCCCAACGGCAATCTGTATATCTCCAACGAGGAGGATGCGAAAGCCTCCGTCTACAACCCGCGCACGGGCGAACTCATAGCGGAAATCAAAGTGGGCTTGGAGCCAGAGGGCGTGGCAATTTCACCCGATGGCACACGGGCCATCGTGACCAGCGAATCCACCAATATGCTGCACGTCATCGCCATCCCAGAACATAAACTAGTGGCCAATATTCTGGTAGGCGCCCGGCCCCGCGCGGCGGCGTTTAGCGCCGATGGCAAGACCGCCTACGCGACCTCGGAAATCAGCGGCGAGGTCAAAAAAATAGACGTCGCCGCGGGCACGATACTCGCGCGCATGCCGCTGGCCGATAACAAAGCGAAACCCAAAGACATTCTGCCCAGCCGCGACGGCCAGCGTCTGTATGTGGCGGGTGGGCGGGCAAATCGCGTCTTTGTGCTGGACGAGCACACGCTGGCCATCGTGCACGAGATCCCGGTGGGCAAGCGGGTGTGGGGATTAGCGCTCAATCAAGCGGGTACCCGGTTGTATACGACCGATGGCGCCAGCGACCAGGTTTCCGTGATCGATACCGTGGCTAATCGAGTGATTGCCAGCGTGCCGGTGGGCAAAATGCCGTGGGGCATTGCGCTGCTAGAGTAAAGCCGCGCGTGGCGCGCAGGGCGGCGACGCAGCGGCGCCACCCCCGCCACTGCCTGTAGGCTCGCGGCCCGCCGCGTCCCAACTGGGGCGCAGTGCGGCGACGCAGCGGCGCCACCCCGCCACGGCCACGCGCCGGCGCGCCAACTGCCGCAACCCAGGCCGCCACCGGGCAGCCGTTCAGGCTTGGCTTAGACCGAGTCGAATGGCCAACCGGGTGAGTTCGGTCAGTGAGTGCACGGCCAACTTAGATTTTATGCTGGTCGCGTAATTGCCGACCGTCTTGGCGCTCAGCGACAACCGCCGCGCGACCTGCAGAATTTTCTCACCGCCCGCCAGTAAGCAAAAAATTTCGAACTCGCGGGTCGATAGCTCGGCCAGCGGCGAACTGGCGCCACGGACTTTCTGGAGCGCCAAACGCTGTGCGACCAGCGCATTGAGATACACCCCACCCGCCGCCACCTGCCGCACCGCGTCGACCAACACGGCCGGCGTGCTGTGCTTAGTCACATAGCCCCGGGCACCAGCCCGCAGCGCCTGCTGGACGAAAATAGGGTCTTCGTGGGCACCGAAAGCCAGTATCTGGGCCTCGGGACTGCGCTGCACGATGCGGCGAATTGCTTCGAGCCCGCCGGTGCCCGGCAGGCCGAGGTCCATGATCGCCACGGCCGGGCGATGCGCCAAAAAAGCTTTCACCGCCGCCTCGCCGTCGTCAGCTTCGGCGACGAGAATTAAATCTGGGGTGGCCGCCAACAGGGTCCGGTAGCCGACCCGCACCACCGCGTAGGCGTCCGCCAGCAACACGCTCCAGGGCGCTGGGCTTAGCGGCCGCACGCCGCGACCGTGGGCTGGGCAAGACCACTGCGCGCGCCAGCGCGCGGCGCTGCGGCGGGGCACCGCCGGGCCACCAGCGCGGCACGGCCGTGCGGCTTAGGCGCGCAGCACACCGGCGTCAGTGGCCGGGTTCACGCGCCGCCAGGGCGGCTTGCTGGGCCGGCGTGGCCGGCGTCTGGTAACGCGCTTTCCAGTCCGCAAACGGCATGCCATAGATGACTTCGCGGGCTTGTTCGTAGTCGAGCGTAACGCCCTGCTGCTGCGCCGCTGCGCCATACCACTTGGCCAGACAGTTGCGGCAGAAACCGGCCAGATTCATCAGGTCGATATTTTGGACCTCGGTATGCTCGCGCAGAAAATCGCGCAAGTGGCGGAAAGTAGCAGCTTCGAGTTCAAGTTGGGTCTGGGCATCGCTCACGGGTGGTCTCCTCAAAGTCGTTGTTGGGGTTTGCGCCTAATCGTAGTCGTGGGCCGGCCTGCCATGCTCGTTCAAGCACCGTCCAGACCCTGCTGTTTCATGCGATAGCGCAGGGTCATGCGCGTCACGCCTAATTGGCGCGCAGCTTCTGAGACATTGTTATCGGTCCGGCTGAGCGCGCGTTCGATGAGCACTTTTTCTGCGGCCTCTAGGGTCAGTCCGTCGAGCATGAAGGGCTCACGGCCCGCTGGCGCTTTGACAGGCCCGGGTAACATGAGCGCAGATTCTGCCAGCTCGCCGCCACCCGCCAACAGCAGCGCACGTTCCATCACGTGCTTGAGTTCGCGAATATTGCCCGGCCACGCATAACGCCGCAGGGCCGCCACGGCGGACGGGTCGATGGCGATTTCGGCCAAGCCGTAGCGGCGGGCGATTTGCCGACCAAAATGCTCGGCCAGCAGCAGCATGTCCGCGCCCCGTTCGCGCAATGGCGGGAGCCTGAGCGTGAGGACGTTCAGCCGATAATAAAGATCGGCCCGCAGACTGCCGGCCGCCACCATGTTCTCGACGTCCCGATTGGTCGCCGCGATAAACCAGGCCTGACTGCGCCGCTCCTGGCTGCTGCCTACCCGCCGCAGCGAGCGGCGTTCGAGTACTGCCAGCAGTTTGGTTTGCAGTTCGAGCGGCAGCTCCCCAATTTCATCCAGAAAAACCACCCCGTCCTCGGCCGCCTCGATGAGCCCGGTGCGTTCCGCGGTGGCGTTCGTAAAGGCACCTTTGACGTGCCCAAAGAGCTCGGCTTCAATTAAATCCTTGGGCAAAGCCGCACAATCCACGTGCACGAAAGGACGCTCTGCACGGGAGGAAAGTTGATGGAGCATACGGGCCGCAACATCCTTGCCGGTGCCGGTCTCGCCCACGATGAGCACGGTCGGTGCCTCGCCATCACCGCCGCCGAAGGCCGCGATGCGTTCGATCTGCGTGCGCAGGGTCTGCGTGGCCACGCAGTCCCCAACGATCGTCACCGACCCCACGCCCGTACTCGCGCGCACGCGGGAGTACTCCAACTGGCGCGCCAGTTGTTGTTGCGCCAGCACTTTGTCCACGTTCAGCAGCAGTTCGTCGAGGTCGATGGGTTTCTTTAGATAGTCGGAGGCGCCCAGTTTCATGGCGGTGACCGCATCCTCCAACTCGCCGTAGGCACTCATGGCGATGACCGCCACGCTCGCGCCCAGCGTCACCCGCAGGCGTTGCAAAAAATCCAGACCCGAGCCATCGGGCAGCCGCATATCGAGCAGCAGCAGATCGGCGCCGGTGTCTAAATACTCGGCTTCGGCCGCGCGCAAGGTCGGCGCAATCCGACACGCATAACCGGCCTTCTCTAAGCGCCGCGCGACCACGCGGGCAAACAAGGCCTCGTCTTCCACCACCAGCACTCGCGTCAGTGGTGGTGGCGATGGGGACACCTTGCTGCGCTCAGGATTCTTCATCTAGGGGGGCGCTACGCGGGGCAGTAATGCGCACTTGTGTGCCCAGGGCATGCGCGGCATCGAACTCCAGCGCCCAACCGTGCGCCTGACAGACTTTAAAGGCCACTGGGATGCCTAAGCCCGTGCCAAAACGCTTGGTCGTCGGGCCGGGCTCAAGCCCAGTGGATTCGGGCCTGAACGGCAGGCCGCCCGCGCTGTCTGTAATGGAAAAAACCACGTTCGACGGCGTGGCAGCAACCCCAAGGTAGACCGTGCTCCCCACCTCCGAAGCTTCCAGCGCGTTGCCCAACAGCCCATATAGCGCTTGTTCCATGAGGTCGGAATCGACCACCACGGACACTCCCTCGGTCCAGGGAGCGCGCACGAGGCTGAGCGCTTTCTCGGCGCAGCGCGGGGCAATCAGCTGCTCTACCGCTGCCAGCAGAGTGGTGGCGGCAACGGGTCGCAAGTGGGGTTTCAGCGGGTGCAAATAAGACACCAGCGCGCTCACCCAACGGCCCAAGCGGTCGACCGTGGCAACGATGCTGTGGGCAATTTCGCGGGCTTCCTGGGGGTCATCTAGGTGCTCGAGTACCTGCGCGCTGGCACGGATCGCCGCCAGCGGATTACGAATATTGTGCGCCACTACCGGCACCAAGGCGCCTAACGCCGCTTGGCGCTCGCTCGCCACCACCGCGTCCCGACTCGCGGCCAAATCGATCGCCAGCCGGTTCACGCTCTCGGCCAGCTGCGCCACTTCGGTTACGCCCACCACCGGCAAGCGCAGACCGAGGTCGCCGCTGCTCATGCGCTCGGTGCTCAAAATAATTGCCCGCATGGGATCTACAAAGTTGCGCCGCAGACTGGCCCGCGAAAAAAATAGCAGGCAACACGCCAGCAGCATAGGGATCGGCAATAAATAGGGGGCGGAGCGATTCCAGCGCGCAATCCCGGCTTGCTGTGCGGCCAAACGTCCATCGAGCAATTTGCGTAAGGACTGGTAAGACTGTTCGAAGCCGCTGAGTAAATTGCCGGCCGCGCGGGGGTCAAGCATTTCGTTGCCCGCAATCCGGTTCACCACCGAGGAATCTTTCAGCGCCGCCTGCAAATCTGCCTGCAGACGGCCATAGCCTTCCTGCATGCTCTGAATGGCGTAGTCTTCCGGGCGCGCGGCGGACAGACGGCGCAGCGTATTAAAACCCGCCTGGATCCGTCGGTAATAATGGGCGTGCACTTCGTCCAAATCGGGATCGTGGCGCAGCCGCGCCAGCGCCACGTCTTTAATCTGCTGAAAAAGCACCGCCCGAATATCCTGTGCGGCGTCGGTGAGTTCGTTGAGTCGTAGCGCTTCGCGCGATGCCTGTTGCCAAAAATACGCCCACAGCCCGCCCATGCCGCCGGTAACGATGACCAACGCGAGGAACGCCAGTTCGTAGAACAGCAGCGCACGGCGCAAGGAGTGGGTCGCGGGGCTAGGCATGCCCAGATTATAAGCGCAGCGCTGGTACCGACGTCCGTCGGTGCCAAGGGCAATGTGCTGCAGCACTCTCGCCACCCGGTGTCGGCGCTCTCGCCACCGGGCGGGTTCGGCAAGACCGGCCGCCACGCCGGCGCTCGAGTGCGCGTTTAACCGGCTCGCCGCCGCCCCAGCGGGGCCCCGGAGATAGCCCCTGCGCGCTGGCGGTCGCTGAACGCTGGGGCGGTGCTATCGGTTTAGTCGAGCGGGGACGCGCAGATTTAGCTTTCGGCGCTGACCGGCGCCAGCCCGACCGGTGCTACCGGGTTACGCGCAGCTTGCCACGCGACCGCGACCGTTGCGCAGCACCTGACCCGGCAGTGGACCATTGACATCGACCATGTCCTGATTGTCTTGGCGGAGCAGTTGACCGTTGACGATAACGGCGTCGATACCGCGGGCATCTGAGATCAGTCGATCCGCACCGCCCGGCAAATCGTAGACCCGGCGCAAGGGTTCGTCGCCGATGGTCTCGGGATCAAAAATGACGATGTCCGCCGCTAAACCCTCGGCGAGGCGACCGCGGTCATAGATCCCAACCACTTCGGCGAGGCGTGCAGTCGTCATCCTTACCGCCTGTTCCAAGGTGAGAACTTTTTTCTCGCGGACCCAGCGCTTGAACAGATAGGTGGTGAGCGACGCATCGCAGAGCTGGCTCGCGTGGGCACCCGCGTCGGACAGGCCGAGCACCGTCGCCGGGCTCTTGAGCAACAACTCGACCTCGTCTTCCGCGTGATTCGCCACCGGCGTACGGAAGCGCGCTTTGAGGTCGGTTGCCAGACCGAGATCGAACAAGACGTCGACCGGGGTCACGCCGAGTTCCGCGGCAACTTCGAACAATTTGCGCTCGCTGAGTTCAGGACGACCGGGTACTTCGGTGATCACCGTGTCGCGAAAACCGCTGCGAAACAGCGCGGGGGCTTTTTTATCTAGGCGCTCCCATAGTTGCGCGCGAAATTCCGGATCGGCGTAGAGGCGCTTTTTGCCCTCGTGATCCGCCTCCGAGACCGGTTTAAACATCCGCATCGATTCAAAAATGAACGGCGCGGCAAGCTGGAATTCGAAATTCAACGGCCGTGGAGTAACCTGCGGGAAAACTTGAAAGCCGTCGCGCAGTAGTTGTTCTGAACGCGCCAATTGCTCGAACGTGCCTTCTTTCGTGAGCGCCGTGCCCGCGAGCAACGCGGTCCAGGTCACCGGGCAACCCGAGACGGTGTTGAGCTCGGCGAAGCGTTCGAACGTGAGCTCTGGGCCGATGGTCGCTTGGATCACACCGCCACAGCCAGCTGCGCCCACGGCCGCTGCCAACATCAGCATTTCAGAAAAATCCGCGGCGCGACTCGGCACCGGCTTGCCCCGGTAACCCACGTGGGTCACGGCTTTAGAGGTCGCAAACCCCAACGCGCCGGCGCGCATCGCCTCGACGACCAGGCCTTGCATCGCCGCGACTTCTGCCGGGGTTGCTGCGCGTTCGGTGGCATCCTCCCCCAGCACATAGGTGCGCAGCGCGGTGTGGCCAATGAACGCGCCGATGTTGATCCCGATCCCACGCGCCTGGACGGCATCGAGGTACTCCGGAAACGTTTCGAACGGCCAGTCCACGCCCAGGCCGGCTTGCAGCGCGGCGACGGTCATTCCTTCAACGTTTTCCAACGTGCGAATGATGATCTCGCGATGGGCGGGACGGGTGGGCGCGACCGAGAAACCACAGTTGCCAATCACTGCCGTCGTCACGCCGTGCCACGGTGAGATCGTCAGCATGCGGTCCCAGATGACCTGCGCATCGTAGTGGGTGTGGATGTCGATGAAGCCCGGCGCGACGACATGCCCCTTGGCGTCGATCGTCTGGCGCGCCGTGCCGGGCGCCGCACCAACTGCCACGAGCAAGCCGGCGCGGATCCCGAGGTCGCCGTGGAACCCGGGGTTCCCGGTGCCATCGATGATCAAGCCGTTGATGATTTTTAAGTCGAAGGTAAACGCACTGCTCATTGTGATGCTCCTCGTTAACTGGCGGGCGGCGATGCCCGCCGCTAGCACATTCCGGGTTAGGCCGCGTTAGGCCGCACTTGCCTCCCCACTCTACACTTTCAGCGGGTTACCGGCGCAGCAGTTTGTCCGCCCTGCCAATCGGCCGGGAGGGCGTGCGCCACACTGACGACACCCGCGCCGCGAAAAGCAGCGCGCCCCAGCCCATCGCAGCGTGCGGGCTGGTGCCCGCGCGCGGCGAACCGGCTGGCCGCGCCCCAGCCTGCAGGCTGGGGTCGGGTCAAACCCGCGGCTGCAGCGCCTGGCAGATAGGCACCGGCACGGCGCGTTCGGTCAGCCCAGTTGCCAGCGCCCGCGCGCCACTGCTGCGTGTGTTTCGCGGCGCCGCTTAGGGCGTCAGGCGCCGCCGTGAGAGCGGGTCTCAAGGCGGCGTCTGCGCAGGTTGGCGCGGCGGCGCAAAAGCCAGCAACACATTGCCCGGCAAACCACCCCATTTGCTGTAGCCAGACACCACATAGACCCAGCCATCCACCACCACCGGGCCGGTCGCGTCCAGCGCGCCGCCCCGGCCTTTCGCGCCATTCACGGTGTCGAAGTCCCGCGCCGTGTCATAGGTCCACAACACGGCCCCGGTGGCGCTGTCGAAGGCGCGCAGGTGCCCGCTCACGCTGCCGGCGAACACCGCGCCGGGAATGGCCGTCACCGCGGCGGTCTGCGCCGGACTGCAACCGACACGGTTGGTGCAAGCGATCGCCGGCGCCTGCCACACGATATGGCCGTCGCTGAGCGCGAGCGCCACCAGACCGCCGCCCGCCCGGGGGTCTACACCCAGTTTGGGGTCGAGCAGATCGTGGCTCGACCAGCGCATGTCGGCGATGGCCACATAGACATTCTGGCCATCGGTGGCGGGCCCCCATTCGATACCGCCCAGCACCCCGCCCTTGGCCAGTTGGCGCTGCCACAACAGCTTGCCGGCGGCGTCTGGATCGAGCGCATGCACCAAGCCGGACTTCTGCGCGGCCAGCAGCACCCGACGCCCGTCCGCGAGGGTGGTGAGACTCGGCGAACTGCCCATGTCGTAATCCGGCCCCGGATCCTGCGGGCAGTTGACCTTGTCGGCGGTGCCGCACGACATGTTCCAGACGTCTCCCGCATAGCCTTGGTAGATCCATTTGATGGTCGTGGTCTTGATGTCGATGGCGAGGATGGCATCGCTGGTCGGGGTGGCCGGGCCAGACGAGTTCTCGCCCGTGCCGACGTAGACCATCTGCGCACGCTCATCGAAGGTCGGTGCCGACCAGATGGTCGCGCCGGCCGGCCCGAAGATCGCATTGCCCTGCGCGTTCTCGCCGGTCTTGGCTGGCACCTCGGCGACGGTATAGCGCCGCCACAACTCGGCACCTGTCGCCGGATCCAGCGCCACCACACTGCCACGAAATACGCAGCACACGGCATCCCGCGCGGCCGCATCCGTCGACTCGTTAGCCGTGAGGGGTACGAGCAACTGCCCCGCGGCGAGTATGAAGCTGCCGGTCAAGGCCGCCGAGCGAAAATCATCGACCTTGCGGCGCCACACGAGCGCGCCATCTTCGCTCGCCACGGCATAGGCATTGCCAGCCAGATCACCGAAAAACGCGAGTCGTCGGACGGCGGATCCAATTTTAACCTCGCCAAGGACGACCGAATTCTTCACCGGCGCGTCGGCCTGGTAGGTCCAATGCACGCAGGCCGACTTGGCATCCAGCGCATACACCGCGCCGCTGCGGCTGCCCACAAACAAGCGGCCGGCGACGATGCTCGGCTGTGCCTCGGCGATCGTCTCGCCGGGGAAAGCGAACGCCCACTGCAGTTCGAGCCGACCGACGTCGGCGGGCGCCAGCCGGGCTTGCGCGGCGTCCTGAAAGCGCTGGTTGTGCGGGCCGTTGCCCCAACCGTTCCAGTGGGGGCCGGCAAATAGTTCGCCGGTGCTCGGGGGTGCGGGCGCACAGCCATGGACGGTCTGGGTGTTCCAGCTGGGGTCGAGCGCTTTGCCCGTCAAATACTCGGCGACCGCCATCCGCTCAGGCCCATTGAGCTTGAAGTTGCCGACCACCCGCATCACGCCGGTTTCCAGGGCCCGCACGATGGCCCCGTTAGGCAAGCCCGCGAGCGTGGCGCGGCTGGGTGCGTGGGCCGCACCGCTGCTGTGACAGGCCGCGCATTCGGTCGCATAGACGGCGGCGCCACTGCGCGCAACAGCGTGGGCGAGCCCGCCCCACAGGCCCACGGTGAGGGGCAAAGACAGTCGCAAAATGAAGCTGAGCCGCAGCATCTGATGATTCCTCCAGAGCCGGTCGGGCGTCGCGCGACGCCGGGCGCGACGGGGGGGCATGCTCGACCTCAGCCTCACTGCCGGGCAGCGCGCCGGGCGTAGCCGAACCTCGGTTAGCGCCAGATGGGGCAGTAATCTTCGCCGGGCGCAGGGCTTACCGGCAGGATAACCGCACTGCTCATGGGGGCGCCAGTGAGGTTTACGGCGCAATCAGATGCGCTTGCAGCAGCGCTCGCAGCACCGGCCTGCGGCCTGGCCCAGCGGCGGCGGGTCGCTCGTCGTCGCGTGGCGCCAGCATCATTGGCCCTGACTGGCCGCCGTGGCGCCCGCCGGGCCAGCACGCCATTGCCGACCCGCCGCGCGCAAGCCTCACGACCACGGGAGCATGCGGCGCACCAGCCGATCGCCCCGCCTGGCTAGATGCGACAGCACGCCCAGCAGATGCGCGGCGATGGTCGCCAGCAGCCCCACCGCGCCCGCGGCATGCAGTTCGGAGAACAATTCGTTAAGCGCCGGATTGGGGGTCGCCCACGTGGGTAGCGTCAGCCCCAGATAGTGGGTGGGATAGGCGCTAAAAGCGCTGGAGAGATAGCCCAGCAGCGGTTGGGTGAACAACAAGGCATAAAACAGCCAATGCACGGTTTTCACCAGCGAGCGCTGCCAAGCCGGGAGTGCGCTCGACAGTGGGGGCGCGCGGTGCGTCAAGCGCCAGCCTAGACGCCAGGCCGTGAGGAGAAAAACGCTGATCCCAATGGCCTTGTGCAGCGCGAATAATTCCCCACGGCGCGGCCCCGTCGGCAGGTCCACCATCGACCAGCCCAGCGTGAACGAAGCCACCACCAAAACGACCGTCAGCCAGTGCAACAGCATCGCGATGCGGGTGTATTTTTGGGTCTCGTCCACAGTCGCCTTGACGCTCATACAGCGCACTAGTCTACACCGCGGTCTTGTGGGACCTAGGGCCAAAACCCTAGGCTATACTGCGACGCCTCGTTCTTGTGTCACACCCGTCAAGTTAGCGCCTTTTAAGACATGCATCAAAAACTTATTCGTTGGGTGAGTGCGCTGGCGCTGGGTCTGGCTAGCCAGCTGGTCAGCGCCACCGACCTACGCACGGCTGCATTGGACGTCGATTACGCGCTGGAAATCGACAAGTCCGAACGCAGCTTAGTGATCCGTGCAGACGGCCGGGTGGTGCGCAAATTTCAGGTGGCGTTGGGCCGCGGAGGCTTGGGCGATAAGCGCATCCGTGGCGACAACAAAACGCCATTGGGCACCTACCACATCACCGAGTTCAACGAGGTCAGTCCGTTCCTGTTGTTCATGCGGCTGAACTATCCAAACGTCAAAGATGGCTTCTATGGCCTGCGCAGCCATCTCATCGGTCAAGCCGAATTTCAGCAGATTATTGCGGCGGCCCGCCACGGCGAAACGCCGCCGCAAAACACCGACTTGGGCGGCGCAGTGGGTATTCACGGTCTGGGCGAAGAAACCGCCGACAAACTCAAAGTACAACGACATTTCGATTGGACCCGCGGCTGCATTGCCCTCACCAATGAACAGATCATCGAACTGCGTCGGTATGTAGAAATTGGTACGCTGGTGACCATTCGCGAATAAGGCTCGCGCAGTGGCCACGCGGCACAAGTTCCGCACCGCGGTGGGTCGCGCCGAGCGCCGCGACCCTGCCACTGCGGGCACAATGAGCCCCGCTTTGGTTGACGGGTGCGTGTCGAGCGTGCGATCGTGGGTGCCGGCACCATGCACTGGGCCACACGGAAGGCTGGCTCCCCCGCCAGCCGCGTGCCGGGTCAATCCCACCAGCCGCGCCCCGTGCTAACCGCAGGAAGTCTAACCGCAGGAAGTGGAAAAATGCTTAGTCTTACCGAAGAATTAGCGCTGTTAGCGATCGAAGACGATGGCGCCATCGCCTACACCGCCGGCCAGACCGGCTTCGGCATGGCGCTCGTTGCGGCCTGTCTGGTAGACCTCAATTTCCGAGGTCGCCTCGACGCCGACCTAGACGCCGTCCACGTGCTCGGCACCGAACTAACCGGCGATGCGATGCTGGATTTGGTGCTCAGCGAACTGACGGGGCAGCCGGAACTCAGCGTCGAGCAATGGGTGCTCAAGCTTGCCACCCAGGTGCCCCAACTCGTGCAGTTGGCACTGAAGTCCCTACTCGACCGAGGCATTCTGGCGCAGCGCGACACCCGGTTCCTGTGGGTCATGAAAGAGCGGCGTTACCCGGTGATCGACGGCAAAGAGCAGAAAGAAGCCAAGCTAAGAATCTTAGCCGCGCTCCTGGGAGAAGACATACCGACCCCCCACGACACGGTGCTCGTGGGACTCGCGGGCGCCGGCGGCTTACTCGAAGGCTTTCTATCCGCAGCAGAAATCCAGCGGCTGGAGGGCCGCCTTGGCGAGGTTGGCGGGATCGATCTTATCGTGCGCGGCGCCGAAGCAGCCATCCGTGAAGACCAAGCGGCGCGCGCGCGTGCCGTCATGCTTCCCATGTTTTGACCCCCATGAGCGAGAACATCCATGAATCAACCGGCATCTGGCTTTAAAGCCACTCAAGAATCTGTGAACGGCGTCGTCGTAGTGGCGCCAGAGGGCCGTCTGGATTTCGGCTCGGCAGCTGAGTTTCAGCGCCAGCTCGAGGCCACGATCGGCGGCAGCGACAAACCCCGCGGCGTGGTCATCGACTGTACCGGCCTATCCTACGTATCGAGCGCGGGGCTGCGTTCTTTCCTCGTCGGCGCGCGCGCGGCAAAATCGGCCGGCACGACGCTCGTGGCTTGCTCCCTGACGACGTCGGTGCGGGAAGTCTTTGCCATCAGCGGCTTCAGCCGGCTGATCGAGGAATATCCGAACCGCCAAGCCGCCCTGGCCAAAATAGGCTAGGCGGGCACCGGCCCGGGGCCGGAGTCCATCCCGGGCTAGTTAAAGGCTAATTCGACCAGCGAAAAATCGTCGTCGAATCGGTCCCGACCCTGCATCTCAGCCACCGCGGCGCGCACGCTCGCCAGCCCCGGCACGGCCGGTGGCTGGGTCGCCACTAAGGGGATGAAGTCATCCAGCATCATCTCCGAACCGTTCGTCAGTACCACCTCGTACACCCCATCGCTGTAGACGTAGAGGCGGCTACCGAGTTCAATCGTGGCTTCGCCCACGGGAAACTCAATATCCTCCAAGGTGCCGATGGGTAAGGCTGGGATCCCCAGCCGCGCCGGTTCGGCACCGCCGCCGGGCCCAAACAGCAGCGCTGCAGGATGCCCCGCCGTGCAGTAGCGCAAGCGTTGGCTGGTGCGTTCGTAGACGCCATACCAGATGGTGAAATACATATTGTTGTGGCGCTCCATCGTGAACAACTGGTTGAGCCGCGTTAACACTTTGCCGGGCTCCCGAAAGTCGGTATTGCCTAGCGAACCGCTGGAAATGGTGTTCATCACCGACACCGACAGCAGCGCGGCCCCGACGCCGTGTCCGCACACGTCCAACAGGTAAATCGCGAAGTGGTCTTCGTCGATCCAGTGATAGCCAAAAGCATCGCCGCCCACCGAAGAACAAGAGGCGAAATCCCAGCGCACTGCGATTGGCCCCGCGAGCGGCGCGGGTAGCTGCGAGCGAACGTACTCTGCCGCCTCGGCCAGTTCGGCGGCGAGCAGTTGTTGGCTGGCGGCCAGTGCATCAAACGCCTGATTGCGCTCCAGAAGATGGATGTAACCCCGCGAATGGTGGCGGATGCGGGCCAGCAGTTCGATGCGGTCCGGCAATTTGACCAAATAATCGTTAGCCCCACGGGCAAAGGCGTCGGCCTTCACCGCCGCGTCTTCTTGGCTCGACAAAACGATCGTCGGCACCTCGCGGGTTAGCGGGTTCGCGCGGTAATGCTCGACCAGCGTCAGGCCGTCGATGCCGGGCATGACTAAGTCTTGCAGGATCACCGTGGGTTGGAAGCGCTCGGCCACGGCCACGGCGTCCGCAGGATTCTGGCAGTACTCAAAAACGAGATTCGGCTCACCCACCACCATCCGGCGCACGGCCTCACCGACCATGCGCTGGTCGTCGATGAGCAAAACGCGGATGGCGTAACCGGAGGGGGATGGCGAGGTGGCACTCATGATGCATCAGATTCCTTGAAAGCTAACTTGAAATGCAGCGCGATGTCCGCCAGCGAGGCGACGCGGCTCGCGGCTAGTAGTTCGGCCGCCACTTTGGGCATCCCGTAGACTACCGAACTTTTCTGGTCTTGCGCGATGGTAAAGAAGCCCGCCTGCCGCATCGCCAGCAGACCTTCGGCGCCGTCGCGACCCATCCCGGTCAACAATACGCCCTGACTACCGGGTGGCGCGTGGACCGCGACACTGTTGAAGAAGCGATTAATCGAGGGGCAATGCAGCGCCGCCCGCGGTTCGGCAACGTAGTTCACCACCCCGCCCGCCTCAAGGACAAGATGTTCGGTGGAGTCGCACACCAGCACCCTCCCCGCGCGCACGACCTCACCGCGCCGTGCCAGCGCAACCGCCAGCGCCGTGCGACTATCGAGCCAACTCACCAGTCCCTCGGCAAAAGCACTGTCAATGTGCTGCACGATGAGTATGGCGGCCGGGAACTGCGGCGGCAGGTGCTCCAGTAGCACTGCGAGTGCGGCGGGACCGCCGGTGGAAGCACCGATCGCCAGCAGCGGGGGCAGGTCGCAGACCCCAGAGATGAGCCTCTTGGGCGTCTGCGTTGCCCGGTGGAGGTCTTGACGGGCCACCCGTTGGGCCGCGCGATGGAGCTGATGCAAAGCGAGTATTTTTCGGCGCAGCACTAGCCCGCTGTCCAGACCGCGCTGGTCGCCCACGACCGGCGTCGTGGTGACATCGACGGCCCCCGCGCCCATCGCATCGAAGACCATACCCATATGCCCATCGACCGTCGACGTCACGATGAGAATTGGGCAGGGCGTTTTCGCCATGATCTGGCGCGTGGCGTCCACCCCGTTGAGGTTGGGCATCGCGAGGTCCATCAGCACGATGTCGGGCAACTCCTGCGCACACTTCGCAATCGCCTCGACACCATCGCTCGCCATCCAGCACACCGCCAGTTCGGGATCGGCGGACACGATCTCCCGCAGCACCTTGGAGGCGAGCTTCATATCGTTAACGATGCCTATCTTGAGCGCCACGCGGCCCCCCTGAGCTGGGGCGGGGCCGCGGGCGCTCGACGCCCGCGAGCGCGCCCAGGCGGCCAGTCTTTCCCGGGGCGGGCGGCGCCCCTGCGCCCCCACGCGGCGCTCTCAGCCCCTTGCGCGGCGGGCCCAGACCGCAGCGCTAACCGGGCGCCGACAGCCGCCCATGCGCACGGGTATTCGCGGCCTGCGGCGGGTCCACACGGTGGGAGATTTTGGTCATTGGGGGCTAGCACACCGCCGGCACCGCCTGACTGCGCCCGACCACCCGGCGGCTGGTGCCCCCCGGTTCGCGGACCTGGGGTGCGGCGCACCCTCACGACGGCCACGCGCTGCGCTCGGCACGGCGTTGGAGTAGGCGCACTTTTGCCGCGTCCTCGCCCTGCGCTGCGAGCAGCAGCGCGAGGTGCTCTAGGCTGGGTCGATGACGAGGATCTAGATACAGCGCACGCTCGAAGCAGCGGCGAGCTTCGAGGACGTTGCCCTGCGCGCTGCGCACCAGACCCATTAAATGCTGCGCCTCGACCAGATCTGGCCGCTGCGTGAGCAGACTGCTCAGCAGCTCGGCCGCGGCGGCGTAGACACCACGGTCGGCCAGCTCGCGGGCTTGTGCGAGTTGCACCGACGCGCTCGCCAGCGGCTGGGCTGGCGGCGGCGTGATCGCGCTATGGCCGGCGCGCCGGGACGGGCGGGGCTGCGCCATGCGTGGTGGTGGCAGGGTGTCGCGCACCGGGGTGCCGCTCGGCGTGTGTTGGAAAGCAAAGGCACCGGGATGAACGCACGGCGTAAAAGCGCGCCCGCGCAGCAGGCTCGTCTCGGCGTGCCCCACGAACAGCAGACCCGCGGGCTGCAATAAAGCCTCCAGATGATCGAGCACCCCCGTGCGCGCCCGCGCATCAAAATAAATGAGCGCATTGCGGCTAAAAATAACATCGTATTTTTCCGGGCCTAGCTGCGTCGAGAGTTCCAGCAGATTGCCACAGCGGAAATTCACCGCCTCGCGCAGGGCAGGATGGACCCTGTAGCGGCCTGCGGAGCTCGCCTCCAGCCAGTTGGACATCAGCGGCGGGGGAATTAAACGAACCGCCTGCGCCGAATACTCTGCCACTGCGGCCTGCGCCAGCGCCCGCTGACTGAGATCAAAACCGTCCAAATGCAGCGCGGCCAGCGGCAATCCGCCCGCCAGCAGGGCCATGGCGATCGAGTAGGGCTCCTCGCCCCCCGCGCAGGGCGCGCTGAGCACCCGCAGCGCGCTGCCACGGCCTAGCCAGCGCGTCTGCGCGAGTTCGCCCAGCAGCTTGAAAGGCGCGCTGTCGCGAAAGAACCAACTCTCGCGCACCAAGAGTTCTTCAAGGAGCTCCACGCGCTCGGCGTCGTGGAGCTCCACCTGTTGACGATAATCAGCGAGCGCAAGCCCCGTGCGACGCAAGCGACGACGCACCGCGGCCTCCAGATGACTCACGAGCACGACCGTCGGATCAAAGCCCGCGGCATCACAAAAACTGCGGACCCGCGCCACGAGGTGTTTCATGGGCGACGCGACGCTAGGCGCCAGCCGGGCCGCCGCGTTGCGACTCGCCGCGGTCCGCGACCCACGCCCCGGCGCCGCCTGCCGCGCGGCTGGCTGCACCGGCCCGCCGGCAAAACGGGCAACGCTCGGCTGCGGCGGCAGCCCAGCCCGCGGCCTGTGTGATGTGACTAACCCACAAAATATGGACCCCCCAAATGTGGTCGTGTGGCCGCCGCCGCGGGGCTGGTCGAACGCGCCCGCACAGGGATAAAAATACCGCACAAAGGCCCCGCCGGCACCTGTTGTCGCAGCGCCGAGGCACGGTTGGGGCTCAGGGTGGTGCGGCGACCTCGGCGACCTGTGCCAAACCGGCCGAACCGGGCGGGCGGGCCGCGCCGGTAGCACCTCTGGCAACTCACTTGCCGACCGGTTTGCCGCCGGCTAAGCGCACCGTTTAACGCCGGCTGCGCTGGCGGGCGCGGCGCGGCGCCGTGCCGGACGCTGGGGGGCCACGACCGGGCGCTCGTACGCCCGCTTAGCCGTAGCGCCCGCCGTCGCAACCCACGCGCCCAGGGGCTCGCCCGCTGCGCCTGTCCCGCTGCTGGCCTACGGGCGAAAAAAGCTAGCACGGTCACCGGCGGGCGGGGTTGGCGTTGCTGACCACCGCGCTGCCGCGCTGGTCAGGTTAGGCCTCAGTTTTGAAGCGTTGTAACGCCCCCGACAACGCCCGCGACGCCTTGAAGAGATCATCCGTAGCGAGCAGAAATTCCTGAATTGAACTCGCGGTAGATTCTGCCACCCCGTTCAATTGCACCATGGCGTCGCTGATCTGCCGCGCCCCCTGCGATTGGGCCTGCATGCCCTCACTGACCGCGGCAAACTGCGGCGTGATGGTTTGCACCGCGTTGATAATCTGCCGCAACTGCTGGCCGGTGTCGGCGCTCGCCGCCACCCCACGCGTGACCTCGAGGCGGAAGTTTGCCATTTCAGTATCGCCCTGCTGAATGGACGTCTGCATGTCGAGAACGGTTTGTTGGATGTCTAGCGTGCCGACCGCGGTTTGATCCGCAAGCCGCCGGATTTCGCGGGCCACCACGGCGAAACCGCGACCAAATTCACCGGCTTTCTCGGCTTCAATCGCGGCATTCAACGACAGCAGATTGGTTTGATCGGCGATCTCAGTCATCGTTAAGACCACCCCACCGATGCTCCCCGCCCGGCCGGAAATAACCGCCAAACGCTGAGCCATCGAGTCGGTCGCCGCCGCGAGATGGTGCATGGTGTCGTCCATCCCCTGCAGGCTTCGGTAACCCTTGTCCGCGAGCTGAGAGGTCTGGGCGATCGCGATGGCCACCTGCTCCATGGTGCTCAAAAGCTCCTGCCCGGTGGTCCATATTTGCCGCGAAGCCGCCGCGACTTCGCTCGCCGAACCGCTGAACTCCATCACCGTGGCTTCCTGGTCCCGCGCGGTCGAGGCGATCCGCGCCGCCGTGCCGCTGAGTTGCCGGCTGGCCTCCTGCACTTGTTTGAGCAACAGGCGTAGGTTGTCGATCATCATGCGCATCGCGCGCAACAGCGCGCCGGTCTCATCGGACCCGCTGACATCAAAGCGCGCCGTCAGGTCGCCCAACGCGACCTCGCCCGCCGTTTTGGCCACAAACACCACGGGACGGGCAATCGAGCGCGCGGCAATCATCGCCGCCAAGACCAGCGGCACTAACAGCCCCGCGAGCGACCAGAGGGCCAGATTGCGCTGCTTGGTGATCAGCTGCAGCGCCTCAGCGGTGTCCTGCTTGACCACCAAGCCCCAGCGCAACGCCGGAATGTAACTCCACACGGCGAGCACCGGCACTCCCCGGTAGTCGACCGCCGAGCCATAACCAGACTGACCAGAAACAGATTTGGGGAGCGCCGAACCGTGCTCAGCCATCCCGACGCGTCGCGTAAACGCGGCCTTGGGGTCATAGCGCAGGGGCGCCATGACCACCGCCTCATCGCCAATGCGCTGCGCGACCATCGTCTCGCCCGTGCTCCCCAGCCCCGAGTGCTCCGTCACGATATCGTAGATTTCCGCCTTGTTGATTTCGACGATCACGACCCCCACCACGGCGCCGGCGTCCATCACCGGGGCGGCGGCGAATGCTTTGGGTTCCTGGGTCGTCGCCTCGAGCGTGAAGTTCGAGAGCTCGGCTTGCAGCAGCAGGCTTACCCGGCCAAAAACCCCCGCCAACTCGCTGTTCGCCAGCACGCCGCTGTTGATGTTAGACCTCTGTTCTAGCCCAGCACTGCTCGCGTTCAGCGCCAGCAGCACCTCCCCGGTGGGCGCAAGGAGTGCGATTTCCGGGTAGTTGTACAGGCCAGAAAGGAAGGATAGCGGCTCGCGATGACGAGCGACGGCGGCCTGGTAGGCCGGCGACGTGGCGCCTGCCTGGGCGCCAAACGCCGCGAGTTCGCGCACCGCCGCAACGGTGCTCGCCGCGTGGCCAAGCGCGCTGACGTTGCGCAACGCCTCGCTGGCGTAGTTTTCGAGGGCCATCGACTTGCGCAAACCCACCGCCATCAATTGCGCCCGGTAAGTCTGCTGGAGGGCACGGCTAGAGGCCTCATAAAGCAGCCACACCAGCCCGCCGGAGCTCAGCAGCGCAACGCTGATAAACCAGACCAGCAGGCGTCCCCGGATGGAATGGGTGGGGTTAAGGCGGTGCAATTTGGCCCACGCACTGCTTGCGTTAACACTCACCTTACTGCTCTGCCGGGTTAGACCAGGTGTTACCCCAGCGCTGGTAAAGCTCAGTGAGGAAGGCTTCCCACTGCGCGGGGGTACGCGAATCGGGATAGGGCACGGGGCGAATCGGGCGGGCCGCACTCCACACTAAATCGATCTTGCCGCTGGGGGTGATCTGCCCGATGGAGACTGGGCGCCACGTGTGCTGGGTTTGGCGGTCGACCGACACTATGCCCTCGGGGGCCTCGAAACTTTGGCTGAGCATGGCATCGCGGATCGTCAGGGTGTCGGTGGTGCCGGCCGCTCGCACCGCGTGTGCCCACAGATGCACCGCGAAGTAGCCGGCCTCCGTGGGATCGCTGGCCTGGCGATCGGCGCCGTAACGCGCGCGAAAACGCTGCAGAAAAGCTTTGTTGGCCGGCGTATCGATGCTCTCAAAATAGTTGTAGGCCACGAATTGTCCGGCGAGGTCGGCAATGGGAAAGGATTGCACCTCGCTGTCGCCGATGCTGAAAGACACGACCGGGGACACCGTGGCATCGACCCCCGCGGCCCGCAACGCATGGTAGAAGGGGCCGTTACTGTCGCCGGCGATCGAACTGAAAATGACGTCGGGCCGGGCCGCCTTAATCGCGGCCACCGCCGCGGCGACGTTAGCGCTACCGAAGAAAATATATTCTTCGCCGACCAGTTGGCCACCCAAGGGGTGGAGGTGGTCTTTCATGATCGCATTGATAGCGTGGGGCCAAACGTAGTCCGAGCCCACGAGGAAGATCCGCGGACCCCGATGGTCTAGACCCCATTTTAGCGCCGGCAGGATCTGTTGGTTGGGGGCGGCGCCGATGTAGATGATGTTGGGCGACTGCTCTAAACCTTCATAGGCCATCGGATAGATCAGCAGGTGTGAATGGCGCTCGAAAACTGGTTTGACCGTCTTGCGGCTCGCGGAGGTCCAGCAACCCACGACCGTCACGACGTGCTCTTGGGTGATCAGTCGCTCGGCTTCGGCCGCGAAGGTTGGCCAGTCTGAGCGACCGTCCGCGACCACGGCCTCCACGCGCCGACCCAGCAGACCACCGGCGGCGTTGACTTCCTCGATGGCCATCACTTCGCCGTCTATCATGGCGCTTTCGGCAAAGGCCATCGCGCCCGTTTGGGAATGCAGGAGCCCGAGCCGGATGGGCGGCAGAACGTGGGTGCGCGACCACCACTGGTAGAGCGCCGCGCACACCACCAGCACTAACAGAGCGCCCGCGCCGAACGCGAGCACGCGGCGCACCGAGCGGGCTACCGGCGGCGCGGCGGCCGCTGGGGGCTGTGTGCCGTGGGTGCTGGACTTCACCAAAATATTGCTACCTCTGATGATCGCAAGCCGTTCGGCGAGGCCTCTCAGCGCGCCAAGTGTAACGGTCGATCCAACACTAGCGCAGGGCCGATCGGCTGTAAACGTGAGGGCGCCCATAGTCTTCGCCCAGCGCCACCGAGACTCACCCCGCGCGTGCCGTGGCGCAGGCCAAAACCCACACCGCGACGCCGGGCGGGTGTTTGTTTGCAACGCTCGCCGCCGCACGGACCTCGCGCGGAACCCGGGCGCCGACCCAGAGGAGTCTGGGCTGGCCAACCCTACTCCGCCCCTACTCCGCCCCTACTCCGCCCCTACTCCCTACGCACGGCTCGCCGGCGGGGAGGGCGCGGCGCGCCTGCCACGCCAGCGTCCACCCGGGCTGGTCCGGCGCGGCGGCGAATGCTGCGGCAATGCCCAAGCCGGGCACGGCGGCCAGCGTCTCACCGGCATACACCAGCGGCAGGCAGTCGCGGGTCCACGGTGGCACCTTGTGAGCCTGCCAAAGTTGTTTGAGCGATTGGTGATGGGCCTGACCCAACAGACGAATGCGCTCGCCGCCCCGGCGCGCCCGCACACTCAGCGGGTGCGCCGCCAGCTGCTGCCACCCCAAACCCATACCCCGCGTGGCGTGGGCGCTAAGCGTCCCCGCCGGCCAGTGGAGCGCGACCGAGGGTATCCACGCGACGACCCCGGGGGGGGGCGGCGGTGAATCGACGGCGAGATACAGGCACTGGTTGTAACGGCGCACTAGCCCGCCCGGCCACCCCACGCTGGGCTGACGGTCGGGGGCTGCGCCGACGACCTCGACGCAAATGCGCTGGAGCCGATTGGCGTCTGGCAAGCGCACGCCGGCGCGCGCGATCCAACGCCGCACCGCCCGCCGTTGCGCCGACGCGCTCAACTCGGCGAAGCCGGCCAACGGCAAACACTCAGCGCTTGCGCCCAGCGTTTCCAGCGTGGCGTCTGCGGCCCGGTCGGCGAGCTGCGCGGCCGCCCACTGGTGGGAGGCGGCGCGCGCCAACGTGGTGCTCGCCTCGGGCCAGCGTTCGCGCAGCGCTGGCAGCACCCGCGCCCGCAGGAAATTGCGGTCGTAACTTGCCTCGGTGTTAGCGGGATCTTCTAAATAGGGCAAACCGAGTTCGGCCACATAGGCGGCCAGCGTGCGCCGGGTCAGCGCCAACCACGGCCGTACCAACAGCCCCGCGCCCAGTGCGCGGATCGGGGCGATGGCCGCAAGGCCGTGGGGGCCGCTGCCGCGCAGCGCCATGAGCAAAAAGGTTTCGGCCACATCGTCCGCATGGTGCGCCGTCAGCACCACGGCCTGCGCCCCACAGCGCGCCGTTAACGCGGCATAGCGGGCCGCGCGCGCCCACGCCTCGGCGCTGTCCCCCGGCGGGGGCCGGGCGGCAAAACGCTCCACCGCGCAAACACTCCCCAACGCTGCGGCCATTGCCACGCACTGGGCCGCCCAGTGGGCGCTGTCGCAGTGCCACGCATGATCAAAATGGATGGCGCGCACGGGCAGTCGGTGCTGTGCCTGAGTGCGCATCGCGGCGGCCAGGAGGGCGGTGGAATCGAGCCCTCCGCTGAACGCCACCAGCAGGTTATCGATCCCCGGCCGCGCCGCCCGTGCGCTCGCCAGCACCGCCAAAAACGCCGGCTCGGGGGCGGCCGCGATGATGGTCGTGGGCCCTACTTCTCAGCGAAGTCGCCGAAGCGGTTGAGCCGCAGGTGGCGTTGCTGCACCAGTTTTTCGCCGTCTAGCTTGCACAGAGGCTCGAGGGCTTCCACCACCGCGCCCTTGACCCGCTCGGCGATACGCGCGAAGTCCCGATGCGCACCACCCAAGGGTTCGGCGATGATGGTGTCGATCAATTTGAGTTGGAGCAGGCGTTCGGAGGTGATCCCCATGGCCTCGGCGGCGTCGGCGGCACGCGCGGCGCTCTTCCACAGTATCGAGGCACAACCTTCCGGAGAAATCACGGCATAGGTGGCGTATTGCAGCATCAGTACCCGGTCGGCGACCCCGATGGCCAGCGCCCCACCCGACCCACCTTCGCCGATGACCGTGGCGACGATGGGCGTTTTTAAGTTCGCCATCACCAGCAGATTGCGCGCGATGGCTTCGCTTTGTCCCCGCTCCTCAGCGTCGATGCCCGGATAGGCGCCCGGGGTATCGATGAAGGTCAGCAGCGGCAGCTTAAAGCGTTCGGCCATCTCCATGATGCGCAGCGCCTTGCGGTAGCCTTCAGGCTTAGGCATGCCAAAATTTCGGTATAGATTGTCGCGCGTATTGCGCCCTTTTTGCTGTCCGATAAACGCCACTCCGCGCCCGTTCAAACGGGCGATGCCCGCCACGATCGCCGGATCGTCGGCGAACAACCGATCCCCGTGGAGTTCCTCAAAGCTATCAAAAATGCGTTCGGCGTAGTCGAGCGTGTAGGGTCGTTGGGCGTGGCGCGCCAGACGGGAGATCTGCCACGCCGTGAGGTTAGAGAAAATCTGCCGCGACAGGTCACGCGAGCGCTCTTGGAGCCGCGCAATTTCATCGGAGATATTGAGATCGGTATCGTTGCCGACCTTGCGCAGCGCCTCAATTTTCGCCTCCAGTTCAGCGATCGGCTGCTCAAAGTCGAGGAAATTGAGATGATGCTGGGTTGGTTCGGTCCCGGTGGTCGCCATCGTTTTCCTCCAGCAGCAGCGCGCGAAGCGTGCTCAGTATTCAATCGAGACCGCGTCTGCCCCCAGACGCGATTGTAGCTGTTCAAGTAGTTGCGTGCTGGGTCGTACCCGCCAATCGTCGGCCAGAAGTACCCGCGCACACGCATCGTCGCGGACGTAGTCGATCGCGACCCCGCAGGTGCCTGGGGCGTGGTCGGCGAGCAGCGTGCGTAATAGCGGCACGAGGTCGGCGCTGGTGTGGGCGTCTATCTGTAGCACCAGATTGCGGGCGAACTGTTGGCGCAATTCGTCGAGCGACCAGATCCGTTGGGCGTTCAGCGCGTTGTCCCCGCTGAACTCATCCACGCTGCACTCACCTTCGATGATGACGATGCGGTCCTCGACCACTTTGTCTTGGGCGGCCTCTAGGGTTTCATTGTACACGGTGACTTCCATGCGGGCGGTGCTGTCATCGAGGGTCAGCACCGCCATGCGCCCGCGCCGACTTTTCATGAACCGCACGGCGACAATCAGACCCGCGACACGGCGCCGCCCGGGTCGCAGTTCAGCGATCTGCGTGCCGGCGAGATTGGCCAACTCGCGCCGGTGGCGGTCGATCGGATGACCGCTCAAATACAGGCCCAGAGTTTCTTTTTCCCAGCCCAGCAACTGCTGCGGCGACCACTCATCGACGCTGCACGCCTGCCGCCAGGCGTTGACTTCCACCGGATCCTGCTGCGCCACTCCCAGCGGGGCGCCGAACAAATCGACCTGCCCCGCCGCCGCTGCACGCGCCTGTTGGTCTGCCCCCAGCATCGCGCGTTCCAGTAAATCGATCGCGCCGCGGCGGCGCGCACCCAGCCCATCCAGCGCGCCCGCTTTGATCAAGGCCTCCAGCACTCGCTTGTTTAGCTTGCGCCCATCATTACGCCGACACACATCAAATAAATCGCGATAGGGGCCGGCCCGCGTGCGCTCTGCGACCAAGCCCTCCACGGCGCCCTCACCCACCCCACGAATCGCCCCCAGACCGTAGCGAATGGTGCGTGGGTCCGCCACGGTGAAGCGATAGTCGCAGTTGTTGATGTCGGGCTTGCGGACCTCGATGTTCAGCTGGCGACATTCGTCGATCAGACGGACCACTTTATCGGTGCTATCCATGTCGGCAGACAGCACCGCTGACATGAAGTCGGCTGGATAGTGGGCTTTTAGCCAGGCGGTCTGGTAGGCCACGAGGGCGTACGCTGCCGAATGGGATTTATTGAAGCCATAGCCCGCAAATTTTTCCATCAGGTCAAAAATTTGCGCGGCGAGTTCCGACTCCACGCCGCGGGCGATCGCCCCATCGACGAAAGTCTGCCGTTGTTTCGCCATTTCCTCCGCTTTTTTCTTGCCCATCGCACGCCGCAGGAGGTCGGCGGCGCCCAGCGTATAACCGGCCAGGACCTGCGCGATCTGCATCACCTGTTCTTGGTAGAGGATGACGCCATAGGTGGGTTTCAACACCGGCTCGAGTGCTGGATGCGGATATCTAACCACCGCCTTGCCGTGCTTGCGCTCGACGAAGTCGTCGACCATGCCCGATTGCAGCGGCCCGGGCCGAAACAAGGCGACCAAGGCGACGAGGTCCTCGAAGGAGTCTGGACGCAGCCGCTTGATAAGCTCTTTCATGCCGCGCGATTCCAGCTGAAAGACGGCGGTGGTTTGCGCCTGTTGGGTGAGCTCAAAGGTGCGCGCGTCATCGAGTGGCAGCGTCTCGATATCGAGGAGCGGCTCGCCCGCACGCGCCCGCGCCGCGTTGATACCGCGGACCGTCCAGTCGATGATCGTCAGGGTGCGCAAGCCGAGGAAATCAAATTTCACTAAGCCCACGGCTTCGACGTCGCCCATGTCGAACTGGGTGACCGCGCTGGCGCCGTTGTGCTCAAAATATAGCGGCATGAAGTCGGTCAGCGGCTGGGGTGCGATGACGATGCCGCCGGCGTGCTTACCGGCGTTGCGGGCGATGCCTTCGAGCGCCAGTCCTAAGTCCATGATGGCGCGTACGTCGTCTTCCTGCGCGTAACGCGTTTTCAGCGCGGGCTCATCGCGCATGGCGACATCGAGGGTCATATCGGGCGCAAACGGCACGAGCTTGGCGAGTTGGTCGACAAAGCCGTAGGGGAAGCCCAGCACCCGACCCACATCCCGCAGGACCGCCTTAGCCGCCATGGTGCCGTGGGTGATAATGCCCGCAACGCGGTCGCGACCGTAACGGGTCATGACGTAGTCGATAACTTCGTCGCGCCGGTCCATGCAGAAATCGACGTCGAAATCTGGCATAGAAACCCGCTCGGGATTGAGAAAACGCTCAAACAGCAGGTCGTACTGCAGCGGATCGAGTTCGGTAATCCCTAGCGAATAGGCGGCCAGCGAACCTGCCCCCGAACCCCGCCCCGGCCCCACCGGAATGCCAGAGCGCTTAGCCCAGCGGATGAAGTCCGCGACGATGAGAAAATAGCCAGCAAAGCCCATGCTGCTGATGACGCCGAGTTCGGTGGCAAGGCGCGCGTGGTAGATGGTCTCGTCCAGCGGCTGGGCGCGCCCGGCGCGCAGCTTGACCAGCCGCCCGGCAAGCCCCGCACAGGACTGCTCCTGCAGCAGTTCATCGACGCTTTGCGCGCCCGACTGCGGGTAATTCGGGAGATGGTAGGTGTCGAAGTCCAGCTGCAGCGAACAGCGCTGGGCGATGGCCACCGTGTTGTCGAGCAGCACGGGCAAATCGGCGAAGAGCAACGCCATTTCCTCGGCTGACTTGAGATATTGCTCGCTCGCGTAATGCCGGGGACGCCGCGGGTCGGACAGCGTACGCCCCTCTTGGATGCACACCCGCGCCTCGTGGGCCTCGAAGTTCGCCGCGTGGAGAAACCGCACATCGTTGCTGGCGACCATCGGCACTTGGGCGTGCGCCGCGAGTTCCAGCGCGAGGTCGATATAGCGCTCCTCGCCGGCCCGCCCCGTGCGCGCCGCCTCGAGATAGTAGCCATCGGTAAATACCCCGCCCCAATGCCGCAGGCGCTCGCCGGCGCGCGCGTTCGCGCCTTCGGCCAGCGCCATGCCGATGTCGCTTTGACGCCCGGCCAGCGCGATTAGTCCGGCCGTAGAGTGGGCGGTAAGCCAGGCCCGATCGATGTGGGGCACGCCCTGCTGCTGCCCCTCCTGATAGGCGCGGGTCATGAGCTTGCTGAGGTTGCGGAAACCCTCGAGGTTGCGGCAGAGCACCACCAAGCGGGTGTGTTCGGGGCTTTCATCGTCGGCGCCTAGCCAGCACTCGGCCCCGATGATGGGCTTGATGCCTGCCTGCTCAGCTTTTTGATAGAACTTGACCGTGGCAAACAGATTGTTTTGATCCGTGACCGCCACCGCCGGCATGCCGAGTTCGCGCACCCGGGCCACCAGCTCGGGGATCCGCACCAGTCCGTCGACCAGCGAGTACTCCGTATGGAGGTGCAAATGAACAAACGAACTCACGCCCACTTCTCGATCCTAAATTGCCGCGTTTACGCCCCTCGAAACAGATGCCTAGCGGCCACCCGGTCCGCATTATCTACTATCCACCGGCTCAGTCGCGGCACCACTCACGCACCGGCCGAAAACTGCGGCGGTGGGCTGGGCACGGCCCATGGACGCGCAACGCCACCAGATGTGCCGCCGTGCCGTAGCCGCGATGACGGCCAAAACCGAACTCGGGGTGGCGCGCGTCGAGTTCGTCCATCAAGGCATCCCGGGTCACCTTGGCCAGAATGGACGCCGCCATGATCGCCGGCTCGCTGCTGTCGCCGCGCACGATGGCGCGGGCCCGGCAGGCCAACGCAGGGGTGTGCAAACCATCCACCAAGACCTCCTCAGGTGGGGGGGATAATGCCCATACGGCACGTTGCATGGCCAGCAGCGTCGCTTGCAAAATGTTGAGCGCGTCGATTTCCTCCACGCTCGCGATGCCGACGCCGTAGGCCAGCGCCGTGGCGAGAATCTCCGTGTGCAGCCGGGCGCGGCGCGGCGCCGTCAGCCGCTTCGAATCGGCCAGTCCCAGCAGGGTGCGGGTGGGCGAGAGCACGACCGCCGCCGCGACCACGGGGCCTGCCAGCGGCCCCCGCCCGGCCTCGTCCACCCCGGCAATCACGGCGGGTGCCCAGCTGCGCGCGCCAGCAGCGCACGCTCGATCGCCTGAGCCGCCGCCAGCCCGGCGTCTTGGCGCAGGGCTGCGTGCAAGCCGCCGCACGCGGCCCGGCATTGCGCTACCGCCTCGGGGTTCGACAGCCAGCCCGACAAGGCCTCCGCGAGCGTCTCGGGGCTCGCCTGCGCTTGAATAAACTCCGGGAACCAGCGGCGCTCCAGCAATAGATTAGGCAGCGCGATGTGGGGCACTTTAACCAACCGGCGCAGCCACCAATAGCTCAACGGGGCGAGCCGATAGGCCACCACGGAGGGCGTGCCGCTCAAGGCGGCCTCCAGAGTCACCGTGCCGGACACCAGTAAGGCCACGTCGGCGGCTTGCAGCATCTCCGAGGCCCGGCCCTCGATGATCGTTAGGGGGAGTTGTGGCACCAGACTCGCCTGCCGCTCACGCAGCTGCGCCGCGGCGGCGGGGCCGATGGCGCCGCTCACAAACTGCGCGCTGGGATGTCTGGCAAGTAAGCGCTGCGCAGCAAGCAGGAATAAATCCACATGGTGGCGCAGTTCCTGACGCCGACTCCCCGGCATGAGCGCCACCAGCGGCCCGGCAGCGCTTAAACCGAGCGCCGCGCGGCAGGCCTGCCGGTTGGCAACCGCCGGAATTTTATCGGCCAGCGGATGGCCGACAAACGCTGCCGCAATGCCATGCGCGGCCAAAAATGGCGCCTCAAAAGGAAAAAGCGTGAGCACCAAATCCACCGCGCGTGCGATCCGCGGCAGGCGCCCGGCACGCCACGCCCAGACCTGTGGACACACGTAATGCACCGCCAAGGCTCCCGCGCGCTTGAGGTCTTCTTCTATCTGGAGGGAAAAATCTGGCACGTCGATGCCGACGATAACATCCGGCCGCGCCGCCAATAGGGTTTGGCTGAGGCGGCCACGCAGGGCCCGTAGACGGGGATAGTGGCGCAGCACTTCGACCAAGCCCATCACGCTCAGTTCCTCGATGTCGGCCAGCGATTGGCAGCCCGCAGCCCGCATCCGTGGCCCGGTCATGCCGATGAATTCCACCCCCGGGTGACGCCCGCGCAGCGCTGCAATCAAGCTGGCGCCGAGTTGGTCGCCCGACGCTTCACCCGCAATCAGCGCCACCCGGCACAGGCGCGCAGCGAGCGGCGCGGCCGCAGCGGGCTCACTCACCGGCAGCGCGCGGGCGGTGCACCTGACCCTAGCCGGCCCGGCCGCGGACGATACCGCGCTTAGATTTCCCGATAAAATCGAGCAAGCACGCGACTTCCGAGCATTCCTGAGCGAGCGGTGTCAGTTCTTCTAGCGCCCCTTTCAGGGTCAGGCTTTGGCGGTAGAGCGTCTTGAATGCCTGCTTGATGGCAGCAATCGCCGACGGCGGGAAACCCCGTCGCTTGAGGCCCTCGCGGTTCACCGCCCGCGCGCGCGCGGTATTGCCTTCGGCGATGAAATAAGGCGGCAGATCCCGCACTATCACCGATGCAATGGCAGAAAAGCTGCTCTCGCCCACTCGACAGAACTGATGCACGCCGACAAAGCCCGCCAAAATCGCGTAGTCCTGGATTTCGACATGGCCCGCGAGGGTAGCGTTATTGGCAAAAGTGGTGTGGTTCCCCACCGCACAGTCGTGGGCAATATGGCAGTAGGCCATGATGCAGTTGTCGTTACCGATCCGGGTGACCCCCCCCCCAGATGGCGTACCCCGGTGGATGCTGACGTACTCGCGAAAGCAGTTGCGGTCGCCAATCTCCAAGCGCACGGGCACGCTGGGGTTGTATTTCGCGTGTTGGGGGTCTTCGCCGATCGAGCAAAACGGGTAGATTCGGTTGTCGGCGCCAATCCGGGTGGGGCCCGTGAGCACGCAGTGGGCGCCGATGATGCTGTTGGGGCCTATCTCGACGCCCTCGCCGACGCTGGTCCAAGGGCCGATGCACACGCCTTCCGCCAACCGCGCCCCCGGATGAATGCGGGCCGCAACGTCGATCAAGTAGTGTTCTCCATGCGGGTAGTCATGAAATCGGCCACGGCCACCAGTTCCCCCGCCACGTGAGCGGTGGTTTCGAACTTAAAAATCCCGCGCAGCGTACGCCGCAAATGGGCGGTCAACAACAGTTGGTCGCCCGGCCCGACCGGCCGCTTGAAGCGGGCTTTATCCACCCCAACCAAGTAGTACATGCTGGCGCTGTCGTGGTGGGTGGCGTGCGATTTTGCCGCCAGTAGCCCGGTGGTCTGCGCCATCGCTTCGAGCAGTAATACCCCAGGCATGATGGGCTTGCCGGGGAAATGGCCGCCAAAGAACGGCTCATTGAAGGTGACGTTTTTGATCGCTTTGATGCTTTTGAACGGAATGCACTCGAGCACCCGGTCGACCAGCAAAAACGGGTACCGGTGCGGCAGGATATCCAAGATTTCACGGATATCGATTTCGATGGGCGCATCGCTCATAGCAGTCTCTCCGCCATCCGCGCTGCGGCTTGCAAGCCCGCCCGGCGGGTCGTCCGGCCAGTTGGCCTACGGTGGTTCTAAAAGGCCTCGCAGGCCGCGGCTGGCCCCTGACGCGCCGTGCCCTCGAGCCGCATTCCGCGACCAAGCGACGGGCCGCGCGAACGGCCCCGAGCCCCCGCTCGCCGCCCGCAGTCTGCGGGCAGTCCGACCGCGGGGCTAGACTGACAGCGGGGCTAGACTGGCTACTTGCCGCCTTTTTTGAGTCGCTCGATGACGAGGTCGGTGATGTCTACCGCTTTACTCGCGAAAATTACCCCTTCGCCCATGACGAGGTCGTATTTTTGCTCTGCAGCAATGATCTGGATGGCTTCGACGATCTGCTTTTGGATTTTGGCGAATTCTTCGTTGCGGCGAAAATTGACGTCGTCACGGAATTCGTCGGAATCGCGCTTGAGTTCCCGCCGCACATTGGCGAGGTCACGCTCTAGGCGGGCCCGCTCGGCCTCGCTCATGATCGCGCCATCTTTGGCCGCGCGGTCTTCCAGGCTCTTCAGCTCCTTCTGCTTGCTCATCAAGGATTTATCTTTGCCCGCGAACTCGGCCTCGAGTTTCCTTTTGGCCGCTTCGGCCTGCGGCGCCGCTTCGAGCACCCGCACCGCCTGCACGACGCCGATTTTATAATCCGCCGCAGCCAAGTTTGACGAGGCAGCGATCGCCCCCAGTCCGAGGGCAAAAAGTAAATTTAGCTTCAACATGGTCTTCGCTCTATATAACTGGATAAAGTTGTTGGGGACGGTCCGCACTCGGCGCGCCGCCGGATTTTAGGACCTCAGACAGCGTTTAGAAATTCGAGCCAAAGGTGAACTGGAATTTCTGGATATGATCGGTTGCCGGATCGTCGTTGAACGGCTGCGCGATACTAACCGAAAGCATCCCGAACGGCGAGAGCCAAACACCCGAGAAGCCCGTGGACATGCGCAATGAGTCAAAGGTAAAGCTCTCCGGACTGGAGAAAAAAGTGCCTTTGGTCGCGTAGACATTGCCGGCATCGTAGAAGGCGGTCAGGCGGACTGACTTCAAGTCCTTGATGCCGGGCACCGGCAGAATGAGCTCCGCGTTGAAGACGGTCATCAGGTTGCCGCCCAGGGCGTCGTCGAACTGATCTTTCGGCCCCAAAGACATTTCTTCATAACCCCGCACGGAACGGGGACCGCCAGCGTAGAAATTCTCGAAGAACGGCAACTCGTAGGTGTCACCGTACGAATCTCCGTAGCCGACCTGCCCCTTGAGCAGCAAGACGAACTCTTTGTGAATGGGGACGAACAGCCGGGAATCGTAGTTGACCTTCCAATACTGCAGGTCCCCGCCCGGCACCGCCACTTCCGCGCTGATTTGTTGCAGGGTGCCTCGGGTCGGGAACAGGTGGGAATTTCGGGTGTCGAACGCAAACGAACTGCTCAGGCGCAGGGTGCGGAAGTGGCTGCCCTCGAGGAAAATAAAGCGGGCGACTTCGAGTGACACAGTAGCTGCGTCCACTCCAAGTTTGGTGTCTTCGTAGGAGGTTGCCAGATTAACCGTGTTGAATTCACTCAAGGGCACGCTAAAGTTCATGCCGACGTTTTTCATCTCGGAGCTGAAACGCGTGACGTTATTCAAGCGCGCGCCTGGATCGGTTTTTGTGTAGCCGGCGTTAAAGCCACGGCTAACGCCGTCTACCGTCCAGAAGGGGTTCTGATAACCTACCCGAATGACGCGCGCTATCTCGCTGTTGTTGAAGGCGAGACTCACGTTTCTGCCGCTGCCCAGAAAATTGCTCTGCGTGACATTGGCATTGACAATAATGCCCTGCGACTGCGCAAAGCCAACGCCGATCATGAAGTTGCCAGAGGGGCGTTCCTTCACCGTGTAGTTGATGTCCACCTGGTCGGTGCTGCCGACCACCGCGGGCGTTTCGACGTTCACTTCTTCGAAGAAACCCAGCCGTTGGAGGCGAACTTTTGAGCGTTCAACCTTGGCCGTCGAAATCCAGCCGCCCTCCATTTGGCGCATCTCGCGCCGCATGACCTCGTCCCGGGTTTTAGCGTTGCCAAAGAAATGGATGCGTCTCACATACACCCGCTGGCCTGGGTCCACGAAGTAGCTCAGAGAGACCGTTTTAGTTTTGCGATCAAGCTTCGGGATCGAATTCACGTTGGCAAACGCATAGCCGTCGTTGCCCAGGCGGTCGGTGATGTTCTTGGTCGTCTGGGTCACTTGCTTGCGCGAGAACAAAGTGCCCTGGCGAGTGGTGATCAGTTTGAACAGCTCCGGCGGTTCGACGATCAGACGGCCTGCCAGTACGACGTCCGAGATGGTGTACTGGTCGCCCTCGCCGATATTGACGGTGATATAGACGTCGGCTTTGTCGGGCGTAATCGAGATTTGGGTGGATTCAACGTGAAAATCGAGGTAGCCGTTGTCTTGGTACATCGAGCGCAGCACTTCGAGGTCGCCGCCAAGTTTCTGCTTGGAATATTGGTCGTTCTTGTTGAACCAGCTCAACCAGTTCGGCGTGGTCAGCTTGAAGCTGCTGAGAATTTCTCTTTCAGAGAAGGCTCTGTTGCCAATGATGTTGATTTGGCGGATGACCGCCGGCTCACCCTCGGTGATATTGAAGGCGACCGTTAGGCTGTTGTCGTCGAGGGCCACGACCTTGGGCTCGATGACCACTCCGTAGCGGCCGTTGGAGTAGTACTGACGGCGCAGCTCTTGGGTGACTTTGTCGAGCTTGCCCTCGTTGAAAACTTCGCCCTTGGCAAACCCAATCTCGCCCAGACCCTTTAAGAGGTCTTCGGTCTTGATGGCTTTATTGCCTTTGAAGGTGATGTCCGCGATGGACTCACGCTCCTGCACGCTGACGACCAGAATATCGCCATCGCGTTCAAGTTTGACGTCCTTGAAAAGGCCCGTCTTGTACAGCGCACGCACCGCTTCTTGGGTGCGCTTTTCGTCCACCCGGTCGCCGATCGTGACCGGTAAATAATTGAAGACAGTGCCCGGGGCGATGCGATGCAAACCGGTGACGCGGATGTCATCGACGATGAAGTCATCCGCTAAAACGCTCTGAAGTGTGAGCCCTGCGACCAGACCGACCCACCAAGGAGAAACCCGCGTTTTCCGCATCTTTTTACTTATTTTTCGTGTTTGGGGTTGCAAGCAGTTTTAGAAAATTCGCATCAGGTCGTTGTACATTGCCAGCCCCATCAAGCCCAATAACAACGTGAGTCCAGCGTGTTGGCCGTAGACCTGAATGGCTTCTGGAACCGGACGTCGCATGATGACTTCTAGCAGGAAATACATCAAGTGGCCGCCGTCCAAGAGCGGGATTGGGAGCAGATTTAGCACCCCTAAACTCACGCTCACCAAGCCTAAAAATTCGAGAAAACGCGGCAGGCCGAGTTTCGCCGAGACCCCTGCAAACTGCGCAATGCTCAGGGGCCCGCTGAGATTATCGACCGACGCCTCACCCAGCAGCATCTTGCGCATGAATTTTAAGGTGGTGAGCGCGGTCTCGCGCGTGCGGGCCAGGGCGCGGAGCGCAGCACTCGCCGGATCGTAGCGCTCGATGGCATAGGGCAGCGCATCGGCGCTGGGCTGGTAGGGTGCTACTTCGGCCCCGATGCGACCGACGATGGCGCCATCTAGGCCGCTCGCCCGCGGGGTCAAGGCAAGCTCTAGCACCACACCCTCGCGCCGCACCCCGACCGCCAGCGTTTTGCCGGGGCTAGCGCGCACGCGCGTCACCCACTTGAGCCAGTCGTCGATCGGCTCGCCGTCTACTGCTTCCACCAAGTCACCGGGCTGGAAACCAGCCGCGGCAGCGGCTTCGCCGGGCACCACTTTGCCGATGAGCGGCGGTAGCCGCGGGCGGCGTGGTTCAAAACCCAGCTTGCGAAAAAAATCGCCACGGGTGAGGTCGTCGATCGACACGCCGCTGAAATCTAGCGTGATGGCTTGCTCGGGCCCCTGCGCGGAACGCACCTGCAGGCGCACTTCGCGAGCATCCAGAATGGCCTCGATGGCGGTGGCCATGACGTTGTCCCAGATGGCGGTCGCGCGCCCATCGACGGCCACGATTTCATCCCCGCTGCGCAAACCGGCCGCTGCGGCGATCCCGCCGGGCTGGATTTCCCCGATGATCGGTCGTGGGCCGGACACGCCGATCATGTACATCAGCCAATAGACCACCACCGCCAGCAACAGATTGGCGAGCGGCCCCGCCACCACCACCGCAAAGCGCCGCCCGACGCTTTGCGTGTTGAAGGCGCGGGGTAATTCAGACTCCGCGACCGGCCCTTCCCGCTCGTCCAGCATTTTGACGTAGCCGCCTAACGGAATCGCACACACCGCGAACTCGGTTTGATCCGTGCCAAAACGCCGCATCCACAGGGTCGGTCCAAAACCCAATGAAAAGCGCAGCACTTTGATGCCAAGGCTGCGCGCAACCTGAAAATGACCGTACTCGTGGATCGTCACCAGCACGCCCAGCGCGCCCAGAAACGCCAGTAGGGTGCCCAGCAAGGCGGTAATCGAATCGAGCACTAGTGCTGCTTGGCGATCATTTGCGTGGCGACCTCGCGCGCACGCCGGTCGTCGTCGAGGATGGCGTCGAGGGTCTCCGCGGGCTGAGGGGACAAGGCTGCGAGCGTCGCCTCGACCACCTCGGCGATCGCGGGAAAGCGCAGCCGACGGTCTAAAAACGCCTCGACCGCCTCTTCATTCGCCGCATTGAGGATCGCCGCCGCCGTGCCGCCCGCGCGCATCGCCTCCCGCGCCAAGCGCAGGCTGGGGAAGCGCCGTTCGTCGGGAGGTTCAAAGTCCAGCCGTTTGAGGTCAAAGAAATTCAATGGCGGCACCCCTGATTCACACCGGTCGGGCCATCCCAGCGCGTAGGCGATGGGTGTGCGCATATCCGGGTTACCCAGTTGGGCCAGCACCGAACCATCCACATACTCCACCATTGAATGAATGATGCTCTGGGGATGGACCACGACCTCGATGGTGTCTTGTCCGGTATTAAACAACCAGCACGCTTCGATAATTTCGAGCCCCTTGTTCATCATCGTCGCTGAGTCCACTGAAATCTTGCGGCCCATGACCCATTTGGGATGGGCGCAGGCTTCATCGGGTGTGACCGAGTGCAGCGCCGAGAGTTCACGGGTGCGGAACGGTCCGCCCGACGCCGTGAGCAGAATGCGGCGAATGCCCAAGGCGGTCGGACCCCGTTCGAAGCCCACGGGCATACATTGGTAGATCGCGTTGTGTTCGCTGTCGATGGGCAGCAGTTCCGCACCGGCATCGCGCACCGCGTTCATAAACAACTGGCCGGACATGACCAAGGATTCTTTATTGGCCAGCATCACTCGCTTGCCAGCGCGCGCGGCGGCGAGATTAGGCAGCAAGCCGGCCGCACCGACTATGCCAGCCATCACATAGCGCACCTCGGGATGACTGGCGACCTCGAGCAGTCCGCTGGCCCCGTCCAGCACTTCAGTGGCGCAACCCTGCTCTCGCAACGCCGTGCGCAGCGCCGCCGCCGCCGGGCCATCCACCATGACGGCGAAGGCGGGCTGCCAGGCTAGGCACTGGGCCAGCAGAGCCGCGGTGTTGTGCTTGGCCGTCAAGGCGAAAACCCGGAAGCGGCCTGGATGGCGCTGAATAACGTCCAGCGTATTCACCCCGATGGTCCCGGTCGAACCCAAGATGGTGATCCCGATCATGCGTGCAGTCCCAGCAATGTAACCCCCAGAAAAAATATCGGTGCCGCGGCGGTGAGGCTGTCGATCCGGTCGAGGACGCCCCCGTGCCCGGGCAGCAGGCGACCGCTGTCTTTCACGCCGGCAGCCCGTTTAAGCGCGCTTTCAAATAAATCGCCCACAATGGAATAGGCGATGGTCAGGCAACCCAGAGCCGAGAATTGCAGTGCGCTGAAGTGCGGGTTAGCCAGCAGCACACTCAGGCCCAGGCCCACTAGCGGTGCGGCGAGCGCCCCGCCGGCCACGCCCTCCCAAGTTTTACCCGGGCTAAGCCTTACCGCAAGGCGGTGTCGCCCCCAGCGTGAGCCGGCGAAATAAGCGAGTGAGTCGCCCAGCCAAATGAGGCCGGCAAGCCCCGCGACCAGCCAAGAGTCTAGTTGCTTGAGCCACACCAAGCACAGCCAGCAAGGCGCCAGCACCAGCCAGCCCACCACCGCGCCCAGCGGGATGGGCCAGCGCCAAAAGGGACCTCCACGAGCCACTCCCAGCAGCTGCCAAACGACCATCAGCCAGCCCACGGCACTCGCACCCGCCAGCCACTGCCGGGATGCGGGCGAGCTTAGCAAGACAAAAGCCGCATAGGCCAAGCCCACACTGGCCACGGCGTATACGCAACGGACGCCCTGGGTACGGCAACCGATGAGCGCCGCCCACTCCCAAGCCCCGACGGCCAGAAAGAGCGCAAGCCCAATGGCCAGCGGGGGCAGTTGCGGATATACGATGAGACAGACCAGAACCGGCCCCAGCAAGCCGGCGGTCAGCACCCGTGCTCGCAACGCCGACGGATGCGGGCGCTCAGGGGGCTCCATGCTCGCTCCCACTACTCGCGGCCGAGGTGTTGGTGCCGCCGGCCGGGGGAATCTTGCAGCTGCTCGGCGGTCATGCCAAACCGGCGCTGGCGCCCGGCGTAGTGGGCCAAGGCCATTTCAAACTGGGCTACGTCAAAGTCCGGCCAGAGGCAATCGGTAAAATGTAGTTCGGTGTAGGCCAGTTGCCACAACAGGTAATTGCTGATGCGTTGCTCGCCGCCGGCGCGGATAAAGAGATCGGGCTCGGGCAGCCCCGCTAGACTCATCCGTTCATCGAGCATTTCGGCGGTAATGGCCGCCGGGTCAAGCTTGCCGACGCAAGCTTCTTGCGCCAGCGCACGGGCGGCTTGGGTGATGTCCCAGCGTCCGCCGTAATTAGCCGCGAGGGTCAAGTGCAGACCGCGGTTGTCACCCGTCAGATGCTCCGCGTCGGCAATGGCGTTTTGGAGCTTTTGGGGGAACACAGAACGATCGCCAATGACGGTGAGTTTGACTTCGCGGGCGTGGAGCTGGCGCGTTTCTTCGTTGAGCGCCACGACAAATAAGTCGATCAGCAATCTCACTTCGGCAGCCGGGCGGCGCCAGTTTTCGCTGCTGAAAGCGAATAGCGTCAGGCATTCGATGCCCAGGGTCGCGCACCGCTCGACCAAGGCACGCACCTTCTCCACCCCCGCTTTATGCCCGGCGACGCGGGGTAGTTGACGCTGTTTCGCCCAACGGCCGTTGCCATCCATGATGATGGCCACGTGTCTGGGTAGCCGGTTGCTCATCGCAGGCCTAACTCAGACGGAGAGGACTTCTTGCTCTTTGGCCGTGAACGACTCTTCCACTTTCTTAACATGTGCGTCGGTCCCCCGCTGGATTTCTTCTTGGCCCCGGCGCTCCTCGTCTTCGGAGATTTCTTTCTCTTTCAGCAAGTCTTTCAGGTCGCCCATCGCATCGCGCCGGATGTTCCGAATCGCAACTTTAGCCTGTTCGGCCTCGCCCTTGATGATCTTCACCAGATCTCGACGCCGCTCCTCGGTGAGGGGTGGCAGCGGGATGCGCATCACCATGCCGGCGGTGTTGGGGTTCAAGCCGAGGTCCGATTGCATGATCGCGCGCTCGATTGCCGTCACCATCTGCCTGTCCCAAGCCGTCACGACCAGCGTGCGGGCATCTTCCACGTTGACGTTGGCAGCGCGGGTGATCGAGGTTTGGGTCCCGTAATAATCGACCATGATGTGGTCGAGCAGACTGGGGTGAGCGCGTCCGGTACGCACCTTCAGCAGTTCGAGCTTGAAGGCTTCGACCGATTTTTGCATCCGCACGGCGGAATCTTTGATGATGTCTTGCAGCATGTCTTTAACTCAAAGTAGTGACGAGGGTGCCAACGTTCTCACCCAGTGCGGCCCGCACGAATACGCCCGGGTCGGTCATGTTCACCACGCGCAGGGGCATATGGTTGTCCCGACATAGCACAATGGCGGTGGCGTCCATGACGTTGAGCTTGCGGTGTAGCACCTCGTCGTAGTCGAGGGTCTCATAGCGGTGCGCCGCCGGATTGAGCACCGGGTCGGCATCATAGATGCCATCCACTTTGGTGGCTTTAATCAGCAACTGAGCGTTGACTTCGATGGCCCGCAGGCTGGCCGCCGAATCGGTCGTAAAAAAAGGATTGCCGGTGCCGGCGGCCAGCACGACCACCCGCCCCTTTTCCAGATGCCGAATGGCGCGTCGCCGAATGTAATCTTCACATACCTCGTTGATTTTGATGGCCGACATGACCCGCGCGATTTGGCCGGCGCGCTCGAGCGCGTCTTGAATCGCCAGCGCGTTGATCACCGTCGCCAGCATGCCCATTTGGTCCGCTGAGACGCGGTCCATGCCTTTTGCGGCGAGCCCGGCGCCGCGAAAAATATTGCCGCCACCGATGACGATCGCGACCTCGACCCCGTGCCGACGCAACTCGCCGATCTCGTGGGCCACCCGACTTAAGACCGCCGGGTCGATGCCGTAATCTTCCCCGCCCAGCAACGCTTCACCGCTGAGCTTAATCAGTACCCGACTGAAGCGCGGCACGGCGGGGGTCGCAGCAGTCACAGAGAACGCCCCGCGCGCTGCCTGCGCCGCGCGTGCCACGTCCTCACATCCGGGCGTGGCGCGTCAGGCACCACGGGCCTGCGCCATGACTTCTTCGGCGAAATTTACTTCCTTCTTGTCGATGCCTTCGCCCACTTCGTAGCGAATGAAGCTGCGCACGCGGGTCTCCGGGCCCAGCAATTTACCCACGGTAGTGTCTGGGTTTTTCACAAAAGCTTGCCCGAGGAGGGTGATCCCGGCGAGGAACTTTTTGATTTGGCCCCCGATCATTTTTTCGATGATTTCGGGCGACTTGCCGCTCGTCGCGGCCTGCGCGAGAAAAATTTCTTTTTCTTTGGCAACCAGGCTGGCCGGCACCTCAGCTTCGCTCACGCACACCGGGTTGGTGGCCGCAATATGCATGGCGATATCTTTGGCCAGCTCGCTGCTGCCACCGTCGATATCCACCAGCACGCCGATGCGCTTGCCGTGCCGGTAGGCACCCACCCGTCCGCTTGCCGCAGCGCGAACTTCGAAGCGTCGAATTGAAATGTTCTCGCCAATTTTCAGCACGAGCTGCTCACGGGCGGCCTCCACCGTCAGGCTGTCGCCATCGAGGAGTGTCGTGCCCAGCGCCGCGACATCGGCCGGACGAGTCTGGAGCACCGTGCGCGCCACGGCCTGGGCAAAGGCGACGAAATTCGGCTCGCCCGCCGCAAAATCGGTTTCTGAGTTAACTTCTACCAGCGCCGCGGCGCCCGCCATTTCAGCGATGACCACGGTGCCTTCGGCGGCAATCCGACCGGCCTTCTTCGCCGCCTTGGCGGCACCGGATTTGCGCAAATGTTCAAGCGCCCCTTCGATATCGCCGGCGGTTGCCACCAGCGCGTTTTTGCATTCCATCATCCCGGCGCCGGAACGCTCGCGCAGTTCTTTGACCGCCGCTGCACTGATTTGCATGTGTATTGCCTCCACGAACTCATTCCATGCCCCGGGGTGCCGCACACGCGCCGAGGCTACTCGGCCGCCTAGCTAGCTAGGCGAGGCCCGCTCTTAGCTTTTGCCTGGCCCGTCTCGGCGGACCACTTTTTTCTTGCCCGGCAGGGGCTTGCGGGCGTTTCGGCGGGCCGCGTCATCCCCTTCCGGCGAACGCTCGGCACCGCTGCGCTCCATGGGTGCACCGCTGGCGTCCAGTTCCACAAAGTCATCCTCGCCGCCGGTCGCCGTGGTGAGCGTCATGCGGGCATCCAGTACCGCGTCGGCGGCCGCTGTGGCGTACAGGCTGATGGCGCTAAGGGAATCATCGTTGCCCGGAATAACGTAGGCCACGTCGTCCGGCTTGCTGTTGGTATCGACCACCGCGACCACCGGGATCTTCAATTTGACCGCTTCGGCGATGGCAATTTTCTCGAAACCCACATCGATGATGAACAGCGCATCGGGCAGCCGCTCCATATCTTTGATGCCGGCCAGGCCGTGATTGAGTTTGGCGTATTCGCGGCGTAACTGCAGCCCTTCGCGCTTCGAAACGCGCTCTAAACCGCCGTTATTGATGGTGTCTTCAAGCTCTTTCAGGCGCTTGATCGATTGCTTGACCGTCTTGAAATTGGTGAGCATGCCGCCCAACCAGCGGCGGTTGACGTAGGGCATGCCACAGCGTTGGGCCTCGCGTTCCACGACGTCTTGGGCCGCGCGCTTGGTGCCCACAAACAGCACCTTGCCATGCTTGGCGGCCAGCCGCCCGACGAAATTCATGGCGTCGTTGAACAACGGCAGGGTTTTTTCAAGATTGATGATATGGATTTTGTTTCGCTCCCCGAAGATGTACGGTGCCATCTTGGGGTGCCAGAAACGGGTCTGATGACCAAAGTGCACGCCAGCTTCGAGCATCTGGCGCATGGAAACGTCTGTCATAGGAGCTCCTGTGTGGGTTAATCCTCCACGCATCCCGGTGACCGATCCGCGTTAAGCGGACACCCGGGCCCCAGTTGACGATGCGTGTGTGGAGTGTTTTCGAGGTTTTTTTGGTTGCCCTGAAGGCGCGCGCTTTATACCATGGAACACCAGCCACAACAACGAGTTGGACTCAAGCACTGATGCCAGTTACCTTCAAGACTCCGGTTGAAATAGAAAAAATGCGGACCGCCGGCCGGCTGGCGGCCGAGGTGTTGGAGATGATCGAACCGCACGTAGTGCCGGGCGTCACCACCGATGAGCTCGATCGCCGGTGCCACCAGTATATTGTGGAGCACCAGCAGGCCGTGCCGGCACCCCTGAACTACCACGGGTTCCCCAAATCCATCTGTACCTCGATCAATCATGTGATTTGCCACGGCATCCCGAACGAGAAACGTTTGAAAGAAGGCGATGTGGTCAACGTCGACATCACCGTCATCAAAGATGGCTTCCACGGCGACACCAGCATGATGTTTCAGGTCGGCAACACCTCCATCAAAGCCCAACGCCTGATGGCCACCGCCTACGAATGTCTGCGCCTCGGTATCGCGCTAGTGCGCCCCGGGGCCCGCCTTGGGGACATCGGTTGGGCCATTGCGCAGCATGCCGAGGCCAGACACTATTCGGTGGTCCGAGAATACTGCGGGCACGGCATCGGCAGGGTCTTCCATGAGGACCCGCAGGTGCTGCATTACGGCCAGCCGGGCACGGGCTATGTGTTACAAGCCGGCATGACCTTCACCATCGAGCCGATGATTAACGCTGGCAAGCGCCACGTGCGCCTACTCCCTGACGGCTGGACGGTGGTGACTAAAGACCACAGCCTGTCCGCCCAGTGGGAACACACCGTGCTGGTGACGGCCGAGGGCCACGAGGTGCTCACCGCCCGCGGCAACGAAGATTTCAAACTGCCGGTGGAAGAATTTCGTTATCAAGCTAGCTGAAGAAACTCTCGAGCAGGCACTCGACTTCGACGCGCTGGAAGCGGCGTTCGGAGACGGCCGCCCGCTGCTCGTCGTCAGCGCCTGTCGGGCGGTGCTAGCCCAAGCCAACGAGCGACTCAAGCAGCGTTTCTTTGGCGGCGCTGCGGCCGACGAAATTGTCGGCCTGCGCGCAGCCTTCATCGATGAACTCATGATCAGAGCATGGCGTCGCTGGAGGCTGCAGGAAAGTGGCCACGCCCTGTTGGCCGTCGGCGGCTACGGTCGGGGAGAATTGCTGCCGCATTCGGATGTGGATTTGTGCATCGTGCTCGGCCCACCGCTGGACGCCGCGACCCAGGTACTGGTCGAAAGCTTCGTCACCTTTCTGTGGGACATCGGTCTGGAAGTTGGCCATAGCGTGCGCTCGATCGCAGAGTGCGTGAGTGCGGCGGCCGGGGATATCACGGTCATGACGAATCTGATGGAAGCGCGTCTGGTGGCGGGCCCCAGCGCGCTGCTCGAGACGGTGCGCGAGGCCACTGACGTCGCCCATCTGTGGCCCGTCGACCAATTCTTTACGGCCAAAATATCGGAGCAGGAACAGCGTCACCAGCGCTATAACGACGCCTTCCAGCAACTCGAGCCCAACATTAAGGAAAGCCCCGGTGGATTACGCGATATCCAGAGTATTGCCTGGGTAGCCAACCGACATTTCAAAACAGCCGGCCTGCAGGGCCTCATCGACAATGGTTTTCTGACCGCCGAGGAGTATCGCGCGCTCGTGCGCGGCCGCGACCACCTGTGGCGCATCCGCTGCGCGCTGCATTTCCTGGCGGGCCGGCGCGAAGACCGCTTGCTGTTTGACTACCAGCGGCGAGTCTCAGAGGTCTTTGGGTTTATCGATGCATCGCATAACCGCGCGGTCGAGCAGTTCATGCGAGGATTTTACCGCACCGTGCGCGAGCTCGGACGCCTCAACGAAATGCTGCTCGGCTTGTTCCAGGAAGCCATTATCCAGGGTGAGCGCGAAGCCCGCGCCACCCCCCTGAACCGGCGTTTCCAATTGCGCGGGAGCTATATCGAGGCGGTAAACGACCAAGTCTTCAAGCGCACCCCGCCGGCCTTGCTCGAAATTTTCTTGCTGATGCAGCGCAATCCTTGGATTAAAGGCGTGCGCGCCAGCACCATCCGCGTGATCCGCGAGAACCTGCATCTGGTCAATGAAACCTTTCGCCGCGACATCCGCGCGCGCAGCTTGTTCATGGAAATCATCCGCCAGCCCCGCCGCGTCGGCCACGAACTCCTGCGCATGCATCGCTATGGTGTGCTCGCCGCGTATCTGCCGGAGTTCGCGCGTATCGAAGGCCTTATGCAGTTCGACCTCTTTCACGTTTATACCGTCGATGAGCACCTGTTGTTCGTGGTGCAAACGATGCGGCGTTTTTCCTATCCGCTAACCGACGACGACCAACCGGGGCTCGTCCGGCAGGCGATCGAAAAAATCCCGAAGCTCGAGCTCTTATACATCGCTGGGCTCTACCACGATGTTGGCAAAGGCAGCGGTCAAGACCACAGCGAACTGGGCGCCGAAGAAGCCGCCGCATTCTGCCAAAACCATGGGCTGAGCCAATACGATAGCAACTTGGTGCGTTGGCTGGTGCAGCACCACCTGATGATGTCTGCCACCTCGCAGCGCGAGGATATTTACGACCCTGAGGTGCTTAAAAAATTCGCGGTGCGGGTGGGCAATGAGACGCGGCTCGACTACCTCTTTTTGTTGACCATCGCGGACATCCGTGGCACCAACCCGCAGCTGTGGACCAGCTGGAAGCGTTCGCTGATTTTTGAACTATATCTGGGCACCTTGCGCGCGCTGCGCAGCGGCGCCGAACTCAGTCTTGGACGCGGCGAGCGCACCGAGAGCACCCGCCAAGAAGCCCGTAAGCTACTCCCCAGCAGCACCTACCCCGAGCACGCGGTGGCGCTGTTATGGAGCACCCTCAGCGAGGAATATTTCCTGCGCCATCGCCCGATAGAAGTGGCGTGGCACAGCGCCGTCATTCTGGGCGCCGACGCGGATGAACTGCCGGTCATTGCGCTGCGTAATTTCGATAACTTAGGCGGCACTTCGGTGTTTATTCACGCCGAGAACGTGGATTATCTGTTTGCGATCGCGGCCGCGACGCTCGACCGTCTACGCTTAGACGTGCAAGACGCGCGAATCATCACCTCCACGGCGGGGTACACCCTAGATACCTTCATCGTCCTCGACGCGGAAAGTCGCAGCATCGTCACCGATTCCGAGCGCAGCCACGATATTCAAAGCCGTTTGCGCTCCGCTTTACGCACCCGCGAAATCCCCGCCGCGCGCAGTGCCCCGGGGCTTAATCGGCGGCTGCGCAATTTCAGCGCGCCGGCCGCGGTCACGTTTTTGAGCGACCAAACCAACGAACGCACGGTGATGGAAGTCATCGCTACCGACCGTCCGGGCTTTCTGTCGCTGGTGGGGCGGGCGATGCAAAATCAAGGCATTCGGCTGCACGACGCACGGATTTCAACGATCGGAGAGCGCGCCGAAGATTATTTCCAAATCACTGACTTGCATAACCAGCCACTGGCTGACGTCGATAGGCAGGCCGCCCTGCGCGAGGAAATCCTCGCCGCGCTCAATGAGTAGCCGCGCGTCCCCACCGCGCTCGGAAGCCGAACTACTGCAGCGCGCCCAAGCGCTGGCCGGACTCACCATCGGCGGCTTAGCCCGTGACTGCGCGCTCGTCGTGCCCACCGAACCGCGGCGCGCCAAAGGATTTGCCGGCGTGCTGCTGGAAATTGCGTTGGGTGCAGACGCCGGCTCACGACCCGCGCCGGACTTCACGGGGTTGGGGGTCGAACTCAAAACGATTCCCGTCGACCCCACCGGGGTGCCGCGCGAATCGACTTATCTATGCATTGCGCCGCTGCGCAATGCCAGCGGCGCCCGCTGGGAGGATTCTCTGGCCCGCCGCAAACTCGCCCGCGTGCTGTGGATCCCACTCGAAAGCGGGGTGGGCGTGGGGCCGGCCCAGCGGCGCATCGGCTGGCCGGTGTTGTGGAGCCCCAGTGCGGCGGATTTAGCGCAGTTGCGGGCCGACTGGGAAGAACTAATGACGTTGCTGGCCACCGGTCAAATGAGCCAATTAGACGCGCGACTGGGCCGGTTTTTACAGATTCGTCCGAAAGCGGCGCATGCGCGTGCGCTGGCGCCGAGCGCCGACGAGCGCGGCGCACCCAGCGCCGACTTGCCCAGAGGTTTCTATCTCCGGGCGCGCTTTACGCGGGCGGTCTTGGCTAGCGGCTTAACGGCAGCAGCAGCGGCGGGCGCATGAGCGCCGCTCAGCCGCCCTCCGATTGGCGCTTTTGCGTGGCGCCCATGATGGGTTGTACCGACCGCCACTACCGATATTTTGCCCGCCTCCTGTCGCGGCGAGCGCGCCTTTATACCGAAATGCTGGTGGCCGCAGCCCTGACCCATGGGGATGCCGAAAAACTCCTGCGGCACGACCCACTAGAGTCTCCCGTGGCCCTGCAACTAGGCGGCAGCGACCCGCAAGAACTGGCCGTGGCGTCGGCCCTGGGTGCCGCGGCCGGTTATGACGAAATCAATCTCAACCTGGGTTGCCCTAGCGACCGCGTGCAAGCTGGTAAATTTGGCGCCTGTTTAATCGCCGAACCGCGGCTGGTGGCAGAGTGCGTGGCCGCCATGAGCGCGGCGGTCAGCGTCCCCGTGACGGTCAAGACGCGCTTGGGTGTGGACGCACACGACAGCTACGAGCATCTCGCGGGTCTGGTCGAGGGGATTGCTAACGCCGGCTGCAAGGTCGTTATCCTCCATGCCCGCAAGGCCATTCTGGGGCTCAATACGCGCGACAATCGGCTGATTCCGCTGCTAGACCACGCGCGCGTGCATCGCATCAAGCGGGACTTTCCGGCGCTCCACATTGTGGTAAACGGCGGCGTGACCACCCTCGCGGCGGCCACCGCGCAGCTGGCGCAGGTGGATGGGGTAATGCTGGGGCGTGCGGCCTACGACCACCCCATGCTGTTACAGACGGTGGATGCAGAATTATTCAGCGAGGCTCGGCCGGCGCACACGGAGGCCTCGGCACTTGCGGCTTTTCTGCCCTATCTGGAGCGGGAACTCAAGGCTGGCGTGGCCTTGCGTCAGATGACCCGGCACCTGCTCGGGCTCTTCGCCGGCCAGCCCGGCGCGCGCGACTGGCGGCGCTGGCTCAGCGAAGTGGGGCCGCACGCGCGCGATGCGCGGGTCCTCATCGAGGAGGCCCTGCGCGCCCGCGCCGGCAGCCCCGCGCGGCACGCCGCCGAGGGCTGAACCGCCCGCTAGTCGGGTTGGTAGAGTTCCCCGCCCGCGTTTTGAAACTCTTTTGCTTTCTCCGCCAGGCCGTCGGCCAGGGCTGATTCCGCATCCGCGATGCCGCGTGCCTCGGCGTAGGCGCGCACGTCCTGCGTGATTTTCATCGAACAGAAATGCGGCCCGCACATCGAGCAAAAATGCGCGACTTTGTGTCCTTCTTTGGGCAGCGTCTCATCGTGAAACTCCCGTGCACGCTGGGGATCCAGCCCCAGATTGAACTGGTCTTCCCAGCGAAATTCAAACCGCGCCTTGGACAAAGCGTTGTCGCGCTGCTGCGCGGCCGGGTGACCCTTGGCGAGGTCGGCTGCGTGGGCCGCAATTTTGTAGGCGATGATGCCGTCGCGGACGTCGTTTTTGTCCGGCAAGCCCAGATGTTCTTTCGGCGTGACGTAACAGAGCATCGCCGTACCAAACCAGCCGATCATGGCCGCCCCGATGGCCGAAGTGATGTGGTCGTAGCCGGGGGCGATATCGGTGGTCAAGGGCCCCAGCGTGTAGAAAGGCGCTTCGTGGCAGACTTCCAACTGGCGGTCCATGTTTTCTTTGATCATGTGCAGCGGGACATGGCCGGGCCCTTCGATCATCACCTGCACGTCGTGCCGCCAGGCGACCTGAGTGAGTTCTCCCAACGTCTGGAGTTCAGCAAACTGCGCCTCGTCGTTGGCATCCGCAATGGAACCCGGCCGCAGACCATCGCCCAGCGAAAACGCCACGTCATAGGCGCGCATGATTTCGCAGATGTCCTCGAAGTGGCTGTAGAGGAAATTTTCGCGATGATGCGACAGGCACCATTTCGCGAGAATTGAGCCACCCCGCGAGACGATGCCGGTGACCCGTCGCGCCGTCATCGGGATATAGGACAGGCGCACGCCGGCGTGGATGGTGAAATAGTCCACCCCCTGCTCTGCCTGCTCGATGAGGGTGTCGCGGAAAATTTCCCAAGTGAGTTCTTCGGCTTTACCGTCCACCTTTTCCAGCGCTTGATAGATCGGCACGGTGCCGATGGGCACCGGTGAATTCCGGATGATCCACTCGCGGGTCTCGTGAATATTCCGGCCGGTCGACAGGTCCATCACCGTGTCCGCACCCCAGCGCGTGGACCACACCATTTTTTCGATTTCCTCCTCGATGGAAGAACTCACCGCCGAGTTACCGATATTGGCGTTAATTTTCACCAAAAAATTACGGCCGATGATCATCGGCTCGCTCTCTGGATGATTGATATTGTTGGGGATGATCGCCCGCCCGCGGGCGACTTCGTCGCGCACAAATTCGGCGGTAATTTCGCGGGGCATCAGCGCGCCATGGGTGTGGCCGGCATGCACCCGAGCACCGCGTGGGGAGACGTCGCGCCACGCCGCCAAATTGAGATTTTCCCGGATCGCGATGAATTCCATTTCCGGCGTCACGATGCCCTGACGGGCATAGTGCATCTGCGTGACGTTGGCCCCGGCGCGCGCGCGACGGGGCTTGGTGTCGGTCGGGAAACGCACCGCCTGCAGGGTCGCATCGGCCTCGCGGCGACGGGTCCAGTCGGCGCTGGGGAAGGTCAGGGCCTCGGTGTCATGACGGGCCAGTATCCAGGGCGTGCGAAGCGCGGCCAGTCCGCTGCGCACAGCCACGTTCTGCGCGCTATCAGTGTAGGGGCCCGAGGTGTCATAGACGTAAACGCTGGCGTTGGGCTTGGGCGCCCCGCGCTCGTGGGTGGCGCTTTGGGCAATTTCGCGCATCGGCACCTGGAGTCCGCGGGTCGCGTCGCCCAAGTAGACTTTGCGCGACCCCGGGAGGGGGCGGGTGAGTTCGGGATCAAGGCCGGCGCGCTGCTCGCGCACGTTTTCGAGTACTGCGTTCATGGTGTTCCTTCCGCTGTGGACCTTCATTGACCCCGAATCGGCACGGGTGATGGCATCAGGGCGCGCGGGAGGGGTGCCAATTAAGGCCTCGCCGCTTCCCTACGCCGGCATTATCCGGGTCAGGTTCGAAGGGTGATTCTCAGCTCTACAACGGGCCTTCGCCGGCTAACTGTTGCAGAGCACCCCTAGCTGCTGTCGCTTCAGCGACTATAGCGTATTATTCTGCGCCTATCCTAGGCTTCTGCGCGACCCACTCTGGGTCCGATTCCTAGCCTTAAAAACGCTCGCGAGTACCGCTAATGACCATGGATTTTCAGCAAGCCCGGTTCAACATGGTTGAACAGCAAATTAGAACGTGGGATGTCCTAGACCAAGGCCTTCTGGATGCGCTGCTAGACCTCCCGCGGGACGGCTTCGTGCCCGACGATTTCCGTCAACTGGCCTACTGCGACACCCGCATTCCCCTTGGGAACGGGCAATTCATGATGCACCCGCGGGTCGAGGCTCGAATGGTGCAAGCACTCAATCCGGCGGCCGGCGAGCGCGCGCTCGAGATTGGGACCGGTAGCGGCTATGTCACCGCCCTGCTGGCGCACTTCGCGCGCAATGTCTTGACCTACGAGATTGACCCCGCGCTCGCGGCCTTGGCGCAGCGCCGCTTCCGGGCGCGCGCTGCGGTCAATATCACGAGCATCGCCGGCGACGGCCTCAGTGGGGCGCCCACCCGCGGACCGTTCGATGTGATCGCCGTGACCGGCGCGCTCATGCGCCGGAGTGTCGAACTGGAGTCCCAGTTGGCCACCGGCGGGCGGTTATTCGCGGTGGTGGGACAAGGCCACGCCATGGAAGCCCTGCTGGTCACCCGCACGAGTGCGCAGACCTACACCGTAGAGTCGCTGTTTGAAACCGAACTAGAACCGCTAGTAGGTGCCGAGCCCATACCCCGTTTCGCTTTTTGAAGGCATGAACGAACTCGCCGTAGAGCAGCTGGCGCTGCGCTTGCCCACCGCCGATTGCAGGCTGCTCGATGTGCGCGAAGCGTGGGAGTTCGCGCTGTGCCACATTCCAGGGTCCCTCCATGTGCCGCTGGGCGAACTCCCCGCACGGGCGGCCGGCTTGCCGCGCGACCAGCCATTGGTGGTCATTTGCCACCACGGGGTGCGCAGTCGGGCCGCGCAGCAATACCTGCTCGAACAGGGTTGGTCGGCAGTCTTCAACCTCACCGGCGGCATCGATGCGTGGGCGCGCGAGGTCGACCCGGCCATGGTTACTTACTAAATTTCAGCTTTATTGCATCAATACAGGGCCCGCAACGCATGGTCGCCGTGACTCAAATTCCTGCTAGGCGAAGGCTGCTGACTGCCGTTTTGCTACTTACCGCAGGAGGCATTGCGCCGGCGGCTGACCTCGTGGATTTGCTCAAACGCGCCGAACTCAGCGAACCCCAATACCGCGAGGCGCAGGAGAACGCGCTCGCGGTCGCCGAAGACATCCCGCAGGCCCGCGCGCTGCTGTGGAAGCCCGAACTAGCCTTCACTGTGGGGGGCAGCACCAATTCGCTGGACATCACCACCGAGCAAGACCCGGCTGGACGCTCCGCCTCCTACGAGGGCTCTGATTACCGCATCACCTTGCGCCAACCGGTCTACCACCACGACCGCTATGTGCGCTTGCAGCAGGCCGATAAACGGCTGCATCAGGCGCAACTAGAAGTCGATGCCGCCTGGCAGGGCTTGATGGTGCGGCTGGCCGAACGCTACTTCGCCGTCTTGGGCGCGCAGGACGACCTCAGCTTCGCCCGCGCCGAGCGCGAGTCCCTCGGCGGGCAACTGGAGCAGGCGAAACAACGCTTCGAGGTGGGCTTGATCGCCATCACCGACGTGCAAGAAGCGCAGGCCGGTTACGACCGGGCGGTGGCCCAAGTCATTACCGCGGAAAACGCGGTGCAGAACGCGGAAGAAGGACTCCGCGAGGTCACCGGAGATTATCCGGCCAGCCTGTGGACGCTGGGGGACCGGCTGCCGTTGGAACGCCCCTCGCCCAACGACGTCACGCGCTGGACAGAAACCGCCATCAATCAGAACCTCGACGTCGCGGCGGCGCTGGTGGCCACGGACATTGCCCAAGACGATATCGACATCGCCAGCGCAGGGCATTATCCCACCATCGATATTGACGGCAGCCACGGCTATAACAACGCCGGCGGGCAATTTGGCGACGTCCAAACGACCCACAGCGATATTGGCATTCGCTTGAACGTGCCAATTTATAGCGGTGGCACGGTGGTGTCGCAAACCCGCCAGGCCAGTCATAACCACGCCGCCGCGCTGGAAAGACTAGAGCGTAGCCGTCGGGCTACCTACCGCCGGGCGCGTGAATCCTTCCTCGGAGTGGTCACGCAAATCAGCGCGGTGCAGGCCTTGGGGCAATCTGTCATTTCCTCGGCGGCGGCGCTGGAATCGACCCTGGCGGGCTTCGATGTAGGCACCCGCACATCGGTGGATGTGGTCACCGCGGAACGCGGCTTATCCCAAGCGCGACGCGACCTTGCGCGCGCCCGCTACGACTACATTCTCAACCTACTGCGCCTTAAACAAGCCGCCGGCACGCTCGCCCCCACCGATATCGCGCTGACTAACTCTTGGTTGAAACCCGGCGTGATCGCCGCGACCCCGACCGCCCCGGCACTTCGCTAGCGGTTCGCATGGCAAGCAACAACCGGATCACTGGAGCGTTGAAATGTGCGGTCGAGAATACGATCCTGTTAATTGTGGATGTGCAAAGCAAACTGGGCGAGGCGATGCCGGCCAAAGTGCTTAATCGCGTGTTGCAAAACACCGCCCTGCTCGCCCGCGCTGCGACCCTGCTCGAGGTGCCGGTGCTCCACACCGAACAGTACCCCAATGGTTTGGGGAGCACGCACCCGATGGTGGCCAAGGCCCTCCCCAAAAATTGCAAAACCTTCGTCAAAACGGCGTTTAGCTGTATGGATGCAGAAGGGTTTCCCGCGGCGATTGCCGCCCTCGAGCGGCGCCACGTGGTGGTGGTGGGCATGGAAGCTCACATCTGCGTGCTGCAGACAGCGCAAGACCTGCTAGCCACGGGGGCGGAGGTGTTTGTCGTCGAAGACGCCATTTGCTCGCGCCGTCTGGAAAATTATCAGAACGCCCTGGACCGTCTGCGGGCGTGCCGGGTCAACGTGGTCAGCGCGGAATCGGTGGTCTTTGAGTGGCTGCGAGACTCCCGCCACCCCCAGTTCAAAGCCATCCAGGCCTGGTTACGCTAGCGTTTGCCGCCTCGATGCTGCGGCCCCGGCAGCTTTGGCGCGCAGATAAGCAGCTTGTAGAATCAGCGCATCCGCGCTGGCACGGTGCCGCGTCAGGCGCAAATCATTGCGCACGAATACCTTGGACTCCGCCCAGATGGTTTTCTCCGCCTCGCTCAGCAAACCCACCAAAGCATCCAGCCGAAAATGCTGCGGTAATTCCGCTCGCTCAAACAGCAACGCCAGCCACGAACTGTCGGTGCCCCACGCATCGCTATAGACCGTAAGACCGGTCAGCAGTTGATTCAGACGCTGGGCCACTTCGCGCGGTGGCCGTCCAGACGTTAACAGCAGCCCAGGCGAGATCCCGTGCAGGCTCGCCGCCGCTGGGTCCCAGTGGGTCCAGTCCAACTCGCGCTTAATGAGAAAGCATTCGCTGCGGCCAGAATCGAGCGCGACGCCGATTTCAATCGGGTAACTGCCCCGCCCAAACCCGGACGCTTCGATGTCGAGGATCACCGGCCTGACCAGCGCCGGGCTGGGCGGTGTAGCGCCGATGAATGGAGGTTCGGAGCGCATGCAATGGCACCTAGTTGGGCAAGTCTTGACCCGTTCGGCCCCGCCGCGCGGGCCAAGTTCTGGCAAGCTAGCACAGTCGTCTTAAATTTTGTGCGGGGGCGTCCGGCCCTGTCCTTGACGGTGCTAGGACGCTGAAACCGAGCAACGCTGGCGGCCTGGCCCCGCTGCCAGCCTCCCCGTTGCCAACCGGGCTCCCGGCAGCGGGCGGCAGCGCCGGGTCGGGCGGGCCCTTGGAGACGGCGTGTTTTGCCGCGAGGGCCGCGTCATGCTGCCGCGGGGGCTGGGCTTGGATGCGCCCTCGCAGGCCTTGGCCCCGCGAGATGAGGGCGCCCCACCCGGGCGGCGGTCGGCCGCGTACTTGCGGCGGTGGGGGCAGGCGCGGGTCGGAGCGCGCAGTGCCCGCCCAGCGCCGGGCGGCGCGACCCTGCCTGCGCGGCGCATGGGTCCACCGCTTGTTGGACGGTTTGAGGCGCGCGACCGCGGGGCCGCCGCCTGAGATCACTGCAGTCCGGCGTTCGCGAGTAGTTCGAGGACGCTAACGGTGGCGCCTCGATTGTGGGCGACCATTTGGCGGCCGGCGAGTCCGGCGTCGTCGCGTTGGTCGGGGTTCGCCAGCCAGTGCGCGAGGGTGTCGACGAGTGCCGGCGCATCGGCGGCAATCCGCAAAGCGCCGACCGCCACTAACTTGCTCGAAATTTCCAAAAAATTGAAGACGTGCGGCCCGGTCACCACCGGGACGCCTAGACTCGCCGGCTCCAGCATGTTGTGCCCCCCCAGGGGCATGAGGCTGCCGCCCACAAAAGCGACGTCTGCGGCCGCGTAGAAGCGCAGTAACTCGCCCATGGAGTCCAGCAAAAAAACCTCGGTCGCCACGCCACAAGCGGTTTGGTCGCGCCGTCGCAGGCAATGCCAGCCTTCGCGCCGGATCAACTCGGCGACCGCCTCAAAGCGCTCGGGATGTCGCGGCGCCACCACCAAGAGCGCGTCCGGAAACTGATGCCGCAACAGCCGGAAGGCCCGCAGCAGGATAATTTCCTCGCCCTCGCGCGTGCTGCCCGCGACTAAAACCGGCCGGCTGACGCCCAACTCCCGGCGGATCGCCGCCCCCTCCTCAAAAATGCTGGCCGGCAAATGCACGTCGAACTTAAGGCTGCCGGTGACCGCCAGCCGCGATCGAGGCACGCCCAGATGTCGCAGACGCTCGGCGTCTGCCAAGGTTTGGGCGGCCACCATCGTGAGTTGCGCAAGCATGCCGTGGACCAACTGGCCGAGATAGCGATAGCGTCGTGCCGAGCGCTCAGACATCCGTCCGTTGACCAAGACCACGGGGGTGTGTTGCTGGGTGCATTGATGGAGCACGTTGGGCCACAGTTCGGTTTCGATCAGCAATAACATGCGCGGTTTAAAACGCCGCAAAAATTTACTGACCGCCCACGGAATGTCATAAGGGAAATAGGCGTGATGAACGGTTTCACCGAACTGACGGGCCACGCTCGCAGCGCCCGTGGGGGTGGTGGTCGTGATGAGAATATCCCTGAAGGGATAGCGTTCGCGCAGTTCCCTGATCAGCGGCGCCGCGGCGCCGACCTCCCCCACCGAAACCGCGTGGACCCAGATGGGCGAGTCCAAACGTGGCAGCGAGCGGTAGCAACCCAAGCGCTCGCGCCAGCGGTCACGGTAGGCCGGATTGCGCAACGCCTGCCACGCAAGGCGCCCGAGTATCAGCGGCAGGCAGCCCAACCACAACGCGGTATAAATCCGCCTCATGGCCGCAGTCGGTCGAGATACACCCGCACTCCTTGCGTGACATTGCGCAGCGGCAGGTTAAATCCGGCGTGCCGGGCCGCGCGCAAGTCGGCGCAGGTCCGATGCTGATAGGCCCCCAGCAGTTCAACCGGGAAGGGAATGTACTGAATGGTGCCGTGACCATGATGGGCAACCACCGCCTGCGCGACGTCATTAAAGGTCGCGGCGCTGCCGGTGCCGCAGTTGAAGATGCCGGACACCGACGTCTCGCTACCGAACCAGAGCGTCTGCGCCACGACATCATCCACAAACACAAAATCGCGCGACTGCTCACCTGCCGCGACCCCGTGCGAGGCGCCGAATAAGGCGAGCGAGGCGCCGCCACGAAGCTGCTGGTCGAAGTGATACATCACGCTCGCCATCCGCCCTTTATGCTGCTCGCGCGGCCCATACACGTTGAAATACCGCAGGCCGACCACCCGGGTCCGCAAGTTGGGTAAGCGGTATCGGACGTGCTGGTCAAAAGCGAGCTTAGAGTAGCCGTACACGTTGAGCGGCCGCTCGTAGGCCGGCGCTTCAACGCAAACCTCGCTCAAACCATAGACCGCCGCGCTCGAGGCATAGATCAGTGGGATCTGATGGTGCTCGCAGGTGTCGAGGAGGTCCCGGGAGAATTCAAAGTTGGCTGCCATCATGCGGCGCCCGTCCCATTCCAGAGTGTCCGAACATGCGCCGAGATGATAGACCGCATCGATGCTCACCCCGCGCGCCGCCGTTTGCGCGAAACGCTGCGGAAAATCGCTCCAGTGGTGATAATCAGCGACTGTGGCACCCACCAGATTGACGAATTTGCGACCGTCGGTCAGGTCGTCCACCACCCAAATATCGTCCCGGCCCCGCTGGTTAAGGGCGTGGACCAAATTGCTGCCGATGAACCCATAGCCACCGGTGACGACGATCATCGCGTGGTGTCCGCCGGCTGCGCGCGCGCGGCAATCAGACTCGTGCTGGAATGACCGGGGTGGTACGGCAGCGTGAGGACCTGTCCGCCGCGTGCCAACACCTCAGCGCCCCCGACGATATCCTCGATGGCGTAATCACCACCCTTCACCAACACATCCGGGGCCACCAATTGGATGAGTTGAGCCGGCGTGTCTTCTTCAAAGGACGTCACCCAATCGACCGCTTTCAAGCCCGCCAACACTTCCAGGCGGGCAGACAAGGGGTTGATGGGTCGGGCAGGTCCTTTGAGTCGCTGCACCGAGGCATCAGAATTAACCGCCACCAACAGGCGTCCGCCCAGTTCCGCCGCCGCCGTGAGGTAGCGCACGTGCCCGGCGTGCAGCAGATCAAAGCAGCCATTGGTCATGACGATGCGCTCGTTGCGCCGCCGCGCTTGGGCGATTTCCGCCAGCAGGGCGGCGTGCGTGAGGACGGCTGGGCGGTCGACCGGCTCCGGCGCGAGGGCGGCGGCCAGTTCGGTGTTGGAAACCACCGCGGTCCCCAGTTTTCCCACCACCACGCCGGCGGCGATATTGGCCAGACGCGTCGCCAGAGCGAGGTCTAGCCCCGCCGCCAAGCCACAGGCCAGTAGCGCGCACACGGTGTCACCAGCCCCTGTCACATCGTAGACGTCACGCGCGCGCGCCGGCAGATGCAGCGCCGGTTGTCCCTGCGCAATGAGCGACATGCCGTGCTCACCGCGCGTAATGAGCAAGGCGCCCAAGCGATGCGCTAGGCACAGCGCTAGGGCGCGCTCGACGAGCGTGGCGTCGTCGCGACACTCGCCCACCACGTGTTGGAATTCACTCAGGTTAGGGGTGAGCACCGTGGCACCCGCGTAGCGGCCGAAATCGCGGCTCTTGGGGTCCACCACTACCGGAATGCCCGCACGCTGCGCGCGCTCGATCCAGGCGCCCGGCACACTCAAGACCCCCTTGGCATAATCCGACAGCACGATCGCCCCCGCGTCAGCAAAGAGCGCCCCGTGCAGGGCCAGTAAGTCCAGCGCCGCCTGTGCGGCCGGGGGCTCCTCGAAATCCAGCCGCAGTAATTGCTGGTGCTGCGCGAGGACCCGCAGTTTGACCGTGGTCGCGGCGCGCGTGGTCTGCACCAGTGTGCGGATCCCCGCCGCCACGCAAAGTTGCTGGAGAGTCCGGCCGTCGGCATCGTCCCCCACCAAACCGCATAACGCCACCTGCGCACCGAGGGCCACCGCATTGGCAGCGACATTCGCCGCGCCGCCGATGCGCTCCTCGCGTGCCCCAACGCGGAGCACCGGCACCGGCGCCTCCGGGGAAATGCGGGTGGCCGCGCCGGTCCAATACCGGTCGAGCATCAGGTCGCCGATGACGGCAATTCTCGCGGTCTTGAGCTGTTCGACTGCGCTTTTCATCTAGCGACCGTGGGTATACTGGTGGAGCGGTTGAAGGCGGGCAGCAGAACTGCCCATGGCGGCAAAAACTGGGGCGATTCTAACACATGCAATTCTCACGCTTGGCCATGCTGTCCACCCTCTTGGGCTGGCTCAACTTCCTACCGGGGCCGCTGCACGCCGCCGCCACCCAACCAGCGTTTACGGCCGTGTATGAGGTGAGCAGCAAGGGCATGAACCTCGCGACCATGACCCGCAAACTCACGCTCACCGCCGGCGGCCACTATGTGTTCACGTCCACCCTCGAAGCCACCGGGGTCGCCGCCCTCATCAAACAGGTAAACATTCGAGAACGCAGCGAGGGGCTGCTGCGTGACCACGGCTACCAACCCGAACACTACGAAATTACGCGCGACGCAGGCAACAAGCACCGTCGTTCGAACGTCCAGTTCGACTGGCAAAGCAAACTGGCGACCGGCACCACCAACGCCCGGTCGTGGGAGACCCCTCTGACGGGTGCCGTGCTGGACAAATTGGTCTACCAACTGGCGCTGATGGCAGACCTGCGGCGGGCGCACACCGACTTGGTCTACGAGGTCGTCGATGACGGCAAGCTGCAGCGCTACCGGCTGGAACTGCTGGGCACCGAGAGTCTCACTTTCGGCAGCACGGTCCTCGTGACAAAAAAAGTGCAATACCTGCGCGGCGACACCCGTCGCACCACTTTGTGGTGCGCGCCAGATTTCGATTTCCAGCCCGTGCAAATCGAATATCGAGAGAAAGACGGCGGTATCACCCTCGCCCGCCTGCGGCTCACGCCGCATTGAACCGCCGGGGGTCCGGTAGCGGCCCGGCGGCGCGCGCCCTCAGCCCTTGGTCAGCAGCCTTTGAATGATTTCAGCCGCCGGCAGGTAGCCGCCCAGTTCCTCGCCTTCCTGCGAGAACAGCGCAGGCGTGCCGTGGACACCCATGGCTTCGCCCAGATTAAAATCTGCTGCCACCGGATTGGCACACTTCGGGCTTGCGATCACTTTCCCCGCTTTGGCATCTGTGAGCGCGAGCTGCCGATTGGGGGCACACCACACGGCCACGGCCTTATCGTAGGAGGGGCTGTCCAAACCGGTGCGCGGGAAGGAGAGATAGCGCACGGAGATCCCGGCGTTGTTAAGCGCGGCGATATGGCTATGAAACTTGCGGCAGTAACCGCAGTCGATGTCGGTAAACACGTAGAGCGTTTTCAACTGCTTACCGGCCGGGGCGCTAAACTCGATGATGTCGCTAGGTTGCAGCCTCGCAAACGCCTTAGCGCGGGCTTCCTCGCGCCGCTGGTCGGTGATGTTAAGCCGCGTGTTGAGGTCAAAAATATCGCCCCGGAACACATAGCGGCCATCCTCGCTTAGGTAGAGCACGGTCGCGCCCAGTAGCACCTCGTAGGTGCCGGGCAGGGGACCGGGTTTGACGCTGGTAATCCCGGCGTCGGGCACCACGCCTTTGAGTTTGGCTGAAAGCCGTTGGATCAGAGCCGCGTCGTCCGTTGCGTGCACCGGCAAGCACGCCAGCAGGGCCACCGTCAGGGTGGCGAAAAGAGCAGTAGCCTTCATTAAAGTTTCCTTAGATCGAGGGAGTCGCAACGCGCGATCCCCCGGTTAATCTAGCACGGATATTGGCCTTTTCGGCCCTCGAGAGCCCGCCCCTGGCGACTCTCCAAGGGTTCCGCACCTAGTCCAAAGCCGCTACAGTGGGAGCGCATCTACGCGCGTCGACTGAACCGGTAGCTGCGCCACGTCGGCACCCACCGTGCGCAACAAGGCGACCCATGGATACCACCGATCGCGCCGGCACGCAGCTGGGCAAGTACCACATTATTCGCCGTCTCGGCATCAGCCCGATCGCCGATGTTTTATTGGCCCGCGATCCCTTCATCGATCGTGAAGTCGCGCTGAAGGTCTCGCTGGTCACGGCAGACGACCAAGGCGCGGAGGCAGCGGCCCAACGGGCATGGTTTTTCAACGATGCGCAAACCGCCGGCGCGCTCCGGCACCCCAATATCACCACTATTTTCGATGCGGGAATCGAAGAGCACCGTTACTATATCGCGATGGAGTTCGTGCCCGGTGAACACTCTCTGGAGGATTATGTTGTCGCTGAGCGGCTGCTCCCTCTAACGGAAACCACGCGGGTTTTGACGCAATGTGCGCTGGCCTTGGACTACGCCCACCGGCGGGGTGTGATCCATCAAAACATCAAGCCCAGCAACGTGCTGGTCAGTGAACTATTGCAGGTGAAGATCACCGATTTTGGCGGCGCCATCAGCAAATCGACGCCCGCCGGCGCACCGAGGGCCGCGGCCGGCTGCAGCCCGTACCAGGCGCCAGAACAATTCCGCGACGGCCCCGCAAACGCGCAAACAGACCTCTATTCGTTGGGGGTGGTGGCCTACCAGTTGCTCACGGGCAAGCAGCCTTTCCTGACCCAAAGCGCTGACCTAAGACAGCACAACGCGCCGCAGCGGCCGCCACCGCTGGCCGATTTCCGCGTCGAAGTGCCCGATATATATCAACGAATCATCGAGAAACTCCTCGCAAAAAACCCCGGCCATCGCTATAAATCCGGCGCCGATCTGGCCGGCGACCTATCCCTCGTTTTTGATTTCCTGCCAGAAAACCCCACTTGGGTCTCCCCTCAGAAAAAATTTGCGGCGGTGTCCAAGCTCGATTTTTTTCAGAGTTTCGCCGAGGAAGACCTCTGGGAGATTGTGCACGCCGCCGAGTGGCAGACGTCCGCCCAAGGCGACCAGATCATCACCGAGGGAGACCTCGACACCTATTTTTTCGTGCTCGTAGAGGGCAGCGTCGCGGTGCAGAAAAATGCGCTGGAAATTGTCCAACTGCACGCCGGTGAATGTTTCGGCGAAATGGGCCTGGTGTCCGGCCGCAGACGCAGCGCTAATATCGTGGCACTCACGGCAGTCACGCTGCTCAAAATCGGGAGCTCGCTGATCGAACGCATGTCACTCATTACCCAGAATCGCTTCCAACGCAGCTTTCTGCGGGCGCTCATCGCCCGGTTACACAGCGCCACGGAACGATTAGTGCACCCGCCTAAACACTCATGAGCGCCAACCAGCGACCGCCGATGCCCGCCGCCGGCGCGGCGAAAGCAGGGGCACCGCCAGCGCATACGCTCACGCTAGAGGAAGTGCTGCTGCTCTTGCAGCGCAAGGGCTGGTTGGCGGCGAGCACCGTCCAGCGCCTGCGCCTCGGGATCGCACAGAACGACCAACGCCACCCGTTTGCGCAGTTGGCGGCCCAAAATCTGCGCAGTGATTCCGAACCTAGCCTCGCGCTAACGCTCGAAACCGTCACCCGGTTAGTCGCCGAGTGCGTGGATTTGCCTTATTGCCGCATCGACCCACTGAAAATTGAGGTCGAGTCGGTCACCTCGCTCGTGTCCCAAGCTTATGCCACTCGCTGGCAATTTTTACCGGTCGAAGTCGGCGACCAGCACATTGTGATCGCCACTGCGGAGCCCTTTATCACCGAATGGGAACAAGAGATAGCGCCGATCGTTAAACGGCAGATTAAGCGGGTAGTGGCCAATCCGCTCGAAATTCGGCGCTACCTGCGTGAGTTCTACGGGGTCAGTCGTTCCATCAACAAGGCGATGACCAGCAAGGTTGCCGAGCGCAGCAGCATCGTCGAAAACCTCGAGGCGCTTACCCACTTGGGCGAGGTTGGCGAACCAGACGCCAACGACCGCCACATTGTGCACTTGGTCGATTGGCTGCTCCAGTATGCTTTTGAGCAACGCGCCAGCGACATTCACATCGAACCCCGCCGGGAACAAGGGAATATCCGATTTCGCATCGACGGTCTTTTGCATCTCGTGAATCAGATGTCGACCCCCGTGATCGGCGCCATTGTCAGCCGGATCAAAACGCTGGGTCGACTCGACGTCGCCGACAAACGACGGCCGCAGGACGGCCGCATGAAAACTAAAACCCCCCTGGGTAAAGAAGTGGAACTCCGGCTATCGACCATGCCCACCGCCTTCGGCGAAAAACTGGTGATGCGCATTTTCGACCCTGAAAAATTGGAGCAACCCTTTGCCGCGCTGGGTTTTGGCGACGAAGACCTCGCCGCTTGGCTGGCGCTCACCCGCCATCCACACGGCGTCATCTTAGTGACCGGCCCGACCGGTTCGGGCAAAACCACCACCTTGTACTCGGCGTTACGCCAACTGGCTCGCCCAGAAATCAACGTCTGCACCATCGAAGACCCGATCGAGATGGTCGAGCCCACTTTCAATCAGATGCAAATCCAGCCGGGCTTAGACCTGAGCTTCGCCAACGGGGTCAGAACGCTCCTCCGGCAAGACCCCGACATCATCATGATCGGCGAAATTCGCGACCGTGAAACGGCGGAGGTGGCGATCCAGGCCGCACTCACGGGGCATTTGGTGCTCTCAACGTTGCACACCAACGATGCGCCCGCCGCCGTGACGCGCCTGATGGATTTAGGCGTCGAACCCTATCTCATCGCAGCAACGCTGTTGGGCGTGCTGGCCCAGCGCCTGGTGCGCACACTGTGTCCGCACTGTCAGCGTAGCGTGCCGCTGGACCGCACCGCGTGGTCAACGTTAGTCGGTAGCGCGAGGCTGGCTCAACCGACGGGAATGCAGGTGGCGGCGGGTTGCGTTGAATGTCGTCATACGGGTTTTCGCGGGCGCGTCGGCCTCTACGAAGTGCTAACCCTCTCTGAAGCGCTGCAGACGCTGGTGAAACCGGGCCTGCAAACTAACGCGCTGCGCGAGGCCGCCGTGCGTGACGGCATGCGGCCCCTACGACTATCTGGGGCGGCGAAGATAGCGGCCGGCAAAACCACGTTTACCGAAGTGCTGTCGGTCGTGCCGCCCGCAGGCGACGCCACCGCCAAATAATTGAGGCAGTGGCTAAGGCTGCGAGCCGCGCGCACGAGCCGCCGGCCTAGCCGCGCGGGTGGTGCAGTTCGTGCAGCTGCTTCAGACGGTCTTGCGCGAGATGGGTATAAATCTGCGTAGTCGAAATATCCGCGTGCCCCAACAGCAACTGCACCACCCGCAAATCGGCGCCGTGGTTGAGCAAGTGGGTGGCGAATGCGTGACGCAAAGTGTGCGGCGATAAATCTGCGGCAATCCCAGCCTTGCGCGCGTATTTTTTGACTAGCCACCAAAAAGCTTGGCGGGTCATCGCGCCCCCGCGGCTGGTGGGAAACAACGACTCGCAGATTTTGCCCTTTAGAATCTCAGCCCGCGCGGCCTGGAGGTAATGTTCCAGTCGGTCACGCGCCACCTCACCCAAGGGCACGAGTCGTTCCTTGTCGCCCTTGCCGATCACCCGCACCACCCCCGCCACCCGATTCACTTGTGCGTGGGTTAGCGCCACTAGTTCCGAGACCCGCAGCCCGGTCGCGTACAGCACTTCCAGCATCACGCCATCGCGCACGCCCAGCGCGGTCGTGGCAGCGGGCGCGCTGAGCAAAAGATCGACGTCGCGCTCACTCAGACTTCGCGGGAGATGCCGGCTAATGCGGGGGTTTTTCAGGCGCAGCGTGGGGTCGTCGAGGCGAATTCGCTCGCGTACCAAATAGGCATAGTAGCCGCGCAGGCAGGACAGACGGCGCGCCGTCGAGCGTCCCGATTGGCGCGAGGAACCGGCCAGATAGGCGAGCAAATCTGCTTCCGTGGCCTGCGCCAGCGGCACCCCCAGCGCGGCCAGCACGCCGGTGACTAGCCGCAGATCCGCGCCATAAGCCTGCACCGTGTTCGGGCTCAGGCCATGCTCGACCCAGAGGTGGTCGAGAAAACGCATCAACAAGGGGCGGTCGATCATCCGTTTTCCCGGCCGGCCTCACGGCGAGGCTAGTGCAGCGCACGGGAGGCGCCCCGCCGCTTGTGCCATCGCTCGGTGAACTTTAGCCTACGCGGATAAGTCTATCCACCTAACCCAAAGTCGCCGCTAGGACGGCCGTAGCCATGACATCAAATAACTCCGTGGCAACCGGTGAACTCTCGCTTTACCACACGACCACCTGCTGGTTTTGCGGCAAAGTGCGGCAGGCCATCTGCGATTTAGGCATTGAGATCGAGTTGCACGACATCGCGGCCAGCAGCAGCCGGCGCCAGGAACTGGTAGAGGGTGGGGGCAAGGCACAGGTTCCGTGCCTGCGCATTGCGCAGCCGGATGGGCGAGTGGAGTGGCGTTACGAGTCCGCCGACATTTGTCGCTATCTTTCAGCGCGCTTCACCTAGCGCCGGCGGGCCCGTGGCGGTGGAAGACCACGCACGGGCATCAAGACTAGCGGCTAGCTGCTGCTTTTGGTCGGGATTTTCTCGCGAATACGCGCCGCCTTACCTTTGAGCTCGCGCATGTAGTACAGCTTGGCACGGCGCACCGCACCACGCCGCTTCACGGTGATCTCGGCGATCATCGGGCTGTAGGTCGGGAACACGCGCTCCACGCCTTCGCCGTGCGAGATTTTCCGCACGGTGAACGCCGAGTTGGCGCCGCGATTGCGCTTGGCGATGCACACACCTTCGAACGCTTGGAGCCTTTCGCGAGTACCCTCCTTCACGCGCACCTGCACGACGATGGTGTCGCCGGGCGAAAATTCGGGGATGATTTTTTGAAGCAGTTCGGCTTCGAGTTCCTGAACGATATTGGTCATGGCGGGCTCCGGCGGGTCTTTCAGTGAAGCTTGGGATGATAACTACGATTGCGCGTCTTTGGAACCGCCCTGAGGTTCTGAAAGACATTTGTCGAGCAACGCGCGGTCCGCGGCAGACAAAACGCAGTTCACCAGCAGATCGGGCCGGCGTCGCCACGTGCGGACTAGCGCCTGCTGCCGGCGCCAGAGGGCGATGGCGGCGTGATTACCACTGAGGAGGACGGCGGGGACTTCTTGACCGTCGACTATTTCCGGACGCGTGTAGTGCGGGAAATCGAGCAGCCCGTGTTCGAAGGAATCTGCTAATGCCGAACGCTCGTCGCCCAAAGCCCCGGGGAGGCGCCGAGTCAGCGCGTCGATGACCGCCATCGCAGCGATCTCACCGCCGGAAAGTACGAAATCGCCGAGCGACCATTCTTCGTCGATATCCTGCTCGATCAAGCGCTCGTCGACCCCCTCGTAGCGACCGGCCAAGAGCACCAGATGAGGATGACGCTCGAGCAACGGCAACGTCGGTTGGCTCAGCGTGCGGCCCTGCGGGCTTAAATAAACCACATGGACCCCAGCGGGCGCGGTCCGGCGCGCCGCGGCGATAGCGCGCCGCAAGGGCTGGACCATCATCACCATGCCGGGTCCACCACCATAGGCGTTATCGTCGACCGAGCGACGGGCGTCCGCGGCGAAATCGCGCGGGTTGAGGAGTTGAATATCGATGAGCCCACGCTCACAGGCCCGGCGCACAATGCCAACCCCGGCGAAGGCGGTGAGCAGTTCCGGGAAGAGCGTGATGACGCTAAAGCGGCGCATATCAGTCGTCCGGATGCCAGTCCACCACGATCTCGCGCCGCCCAACATCCACGGCTTGGATGTAACGCGGGGTCACGAACGGAATCAGACGCTCGCGCTCGCCGTTAACCACTAGCACGTCTGAGGCGCCGGTCTCGAGCAAGCCGGACACGGTGCCAAAGAACACCCCGCTGGCGTTGGAGACCCGCATGCCGATGAGGTCGCGCCAGTAATAAATGCCTGCTGGCGAGGGCGGGAGCGCACTGACGGGCACCGAGATTTGCAGGCCTACTAAGGCGAGCGCGGCTTCGCGGGTTGTGACGCCCTCGAGGCGCACCACGAAGCCGTCGCGGGCCGGTTGGTGCTCGGCCAGTGCAACGCGTTGCACGCTCAGTGGACCGTTGAGTGACCAGTGCGGGTAGCGGAGTAGTCCGTCCGCGGGGCGCGCTAGCGAACGCACTTTCACCCAGCCGCGCACGCCGAACACGCCGCGCACTTCTCCCAGCACGAGGTGTTCTTCCGTGGCCGCTGGTGGCCCGCCGTCAGAGGTGTCTTCCAGGGGCTTCGGAAGCTGCCCAGCGGCGGGCGAAATCAACCCGTCGGAACGGGTCGGGACGTTCAGGCAGCGGCGCCGTGTTGCTTCATCAGACCGGCGACTCGCTCGGACGGCTGCGCGCCTACCCCAAGCCAATACTCAAAGCGGGAACGGTCCATCCGGAAGGGTTCTTCCTGTTTTACCGCGATCGGGTTGAAAAAACCCAAACGCTCGATGAAACGTCCGTCGCGCTTGTTGCGGCTGTCTGTGACAACGATGTGGTAAAACGGCCGCGCCTTGGCGCCGGTGCGAGAGAGTCTAATAGTGACCATTCAGTTGGATGCCTTTTAAGGAGAGTCTTGGACGAGCGTGGCCGCAGCCGGCCGCGCGGTCGCACATTCTATGCGAAGATGACCAGCCAAATGAAGCCAATCTTCAATCTCCCGCTGTCGCCATGAAGACCACCACCGACAGCGACGCTGCGGCCGTGGAAAAAGGGCGTTTACGCCCCCTCCTACGCGCTAATCGCAGCGGTGCTTTTGCGCATGCCACCGCGAAGGCAGACGCGGAGTACGCGCTGCAATCAAAGGTTTTAGCCTTCCAGCCCGCCGCACAGACCTCGGCCATTTTCATCTTCCTCGCCGCGCCCGAGGAAACCGCGACCGCCCGCTTGGTCAACGCCTATCACCACGCCGGTGCGGTGGTGCTCGTGCCGCGCCTGCTTGGGCGCACCCGGATGTTGGCCGTGAGCTACACCGGGTGGCAAGATTTAGCCCCCGGTGCGCTCGGCATTTTGGCTCCACAGAGCACCACCGAATATCTCGGTCAGGTTGACTGCGTGCTGGTGCCGGGGCTGGCCTACACGCCCGCCGGACGACGACTCGGCTACGGCGGCGGGTACTACGACCGCTGGCTAGCACTGCAACCCACCGCCCGCCGCATCGGCCTGTGCTTTGAACACCAGCTCCTTGAGGACCTGCCGAACCAGCCGCATGACGAGGTCGTCGACTATGTGATTACCGAAAAACGCGTGTTGACCACTCACGCGCGGATTATTACATCAGAATCTCAAATATAATCTCTAAATATTTGTTTTATCTGTTTATTTCAATTTACTTAAAGTGAAAACTTAACCGTCATTTACTGCGATCGGCGGCTTTCCCGGCATAAAAAAAGCCCGCAAGGCGGGCTTTTCTGGCGCTAGGCTGCTCGCGACTAAGCAGGCTCGTCGACCGCCTTCATGCTCAGCCGGATACGGCCTTGCTTATCCACTTCCAGCACCCGCACGCGCACGGTGTCCCCTTCGGTGAGTTTATCGCTCACGTTTTCCACCCGCTCGTGCGAGATCTGCGAGATGTGCACGAGACCGTCTTTGCCCGGCAGAATATTCACGAAGGCACCGAAGTCCATTAATTTCTGAACCCGCCCCTCGTAAATCGCCCCGACTTGGACATCGGCGGTGATGGATTCGACGCGGCGCTTGGCTTCTTGGCCAGCCGCAAAATCCACCGAGGCGATTTTCACCGTGCCGTCATCGGTGATGTCGATGGTGGTGCCGGTTTCTTCCGTGATCTGGCGAATGGTGCTGCCACCTTTGCCGATAACATCGCGAATTTTGTCGGGGTCGATCTTGATGGTGATGATTCTGGGCGCATAGACCGACATCTCGGTGCGCGCCGTGCTTAACACGCGGTTCATGCACTCCAAAATGTGCAGGCGGCCTTCTTTGGCCTGATGCAGCGCGGTTTCCATGATTTCCCGCGTGATACCGTTGATTTTGATATCCATCTGCAGCGCCGTAACGCCCTTAGCCGTACCCGCGACCTTGAAATCCATGTCGCCGAGGTGGTCCTCGTCGCCCAAGATGTCGGAGAGCACCACGTAGCGGTCTTGGTCTTTGATTAGGCCCATCGCGATGCCAGCGACGGGGGCAGACAGCGGCACCCCGGCATCCATTAACGCCAGACTGGTGCCACAAACCGACGCCATCGAACTGGACCCATTGGATTCCAGAATTTCTGACACCACGCGGATGGCGTAGGGGAAGGTGGTCATATTGGGCATGACGCCCTGGATGCTGCGCTTGGCCAAACGCCCATGGCCGATTTCCCGGCGCTTCGGCGAACCGACCCGGCCCACTTCACCCACGCTGAAAGGCGGGAAGTTGTAGTGCAGCATGAAGGGCTCTCTGCGGCCGCCTTCGATGGCATCGATGATTTGCGAGTCTCGTTCTGTGCCTAGCGTTACCGCCACCAGCGCTTGGGTTTCACCGCGGGTGAATAGCGCGGAACCATGCGTGCGGGGCAGCAGCCCTGCTTCGCTATAAATGGCCCGAATATCGGCCTTGCCGCGGCCATCGATCCGGGGGTGGCCCGCTAACGCGGCGTTGCGCACGGTGTCGTATTCGAGATTCGAGGCCACCTCGGACACTTGCTGAGCGGACCACTCTGGGGCAAAACGGGCGACCATGTCTGCGCGCAGCTGGGAGAGACGATCGCGGCGCGCGAGTTTGTCGACAATGGCGTAAGCCGCGGCGTAATCGGCGCTAAATTGCGCTTGCACGGCTTCAATGAGAACGGTGGGCGCGACCGGCGCGAGCCATTTCAATGGCGTTACCTGCACCTTGGACTGCAGTTCTTTGATCGCATTCACAGCAATACGGGCTTGCTCGTGGCCGAAGACCACCGCGCCGAGCATGACTTCTTCGGAGAGTTCCGAGGCTTCAGACTCGACCATCAGCACCGAGGTTTCGGTGCCGGCGACCACCAAGTCCAGTTCGGAATCAGCCAGCGCGCCAAAGCTTGGGTTTAACAAGTACTGGCCATCCCGATAGCCAACGCGGGCGGCGCCGATAGGCCCCATAAAGGGTAGGCCGGAAATAGCCAGTGCGGCGGAGGCGCTGATCAGGGCCGGGATGTCGGGGTCGACCGCCGGGTCCAGCGACAAGACGGTGCAGATTATCTGCACTTCGCGCGTAAAACCCTCAGGAAACAGTGGCCGTATTGGCCGGTCGATCAGCCGCGAGGTCAAGGTTTCTTTTTCGCTGGGTCGACCTTCGCGCTTGAAGAACCCGCCCGGGATTTTACCGGCCGCGTAGGTGCGTTCTTGGTAGTCGACCGTCAAAGGAAAGAAGTCCCGGGGCACGCCGGTCTCTTTATTGCAAACGACGGTGGTGATAACCACCGTTTGACCCATCGTTATCAGTACTGCACCGGTCGCCTGTTTGGCGAGCCGGCCGGTTTCAAGAGTGACTTGTTGGTCGCCGTAAGTGAACGAAACAGTGGTAGGCGTCATGGATAACCCAATCGTTGGTCAGTGGGAGGAGTCTAGATGGGCGGGGACCCGGCGCGGTGCGCCCAGCTCCCGCCACACGGGAAAGTCTTATTTGCGTAAGCCAAGCCGCCCAATGAGCGAGCGGTAGCGGTCAGTATCACGGCTGCGCAGGTAATCGAGTAATTTGCGCCGATGATTCACCATGCGCAGCAGTCCCTGACGGGAGTGGTTGTCGTGGGCATGGGCTTTAAAATGCTGGGACAGGTCTTCGATGCGGGCGGATAACAGGGCGACCTGCACTTCCGGACTGCCCGTATCGGTGTTGCCGCGACGGTGGCCCGTCACGATTTGTTGCTTTTGATCGCTCGTCAACGCCATTACTCGAAACTCCTACTGCTTCTTATCAAAATGCACTTTGTTAGGCCGGGCAGTCTAACTGCCGCGCCACCTTGGAACAAGAAATTTCTCGGTCGAATCAGTGGGTTTTCGGACTAATCGACGATTTTTGCGGACTCATTAGCCGCCGGGACACCAGCCGCCCGTTCAATAGCACTTCGCAGATACCGATAAACCCGCCATCGGGTCCATAAGCGCGCACGAGGCCCGGGCTGGCCGTAGGCGGAATTTCAATCATCTGCCCCCGCCACAGCCGTTGCGCCATGGGGGTGTCGAGAGCCAGCGCAGGCATGCCCGACAATGCCGAATCAATGGGCGCCAGCCGGTCATCATAGGCCTGGGTGGGATGCTCCACGTGGGCAAACTCACTGAGTGCGGTGGCGGCATTTAATTGAAACGGCCCGGCCAGCGTGCGCCGCAGCGCCGACAAGGACCCGCCGCACCCTAGTGCGGCACCGATTTCTTCCGCCAGCACGCGAATATAGGTCCCCTTGGTGCAGAGCACTTCGAAACGCAAAGTCTGCGCGTCTAGCGCGAGCAGGCGCAGGGCTTTTATCGTGATCGGTCGCGCCGCTCGCGCCACCTCGATGCCGGCCCGGGCCAGTTCATATAAAGGGCGGCCGCCGCGTTTGAGGGCCGAGTACATCGGCGGCACTTGTTCCTGCGGACCCAAAAACTGGGTGAGCACCTCGGGGACTCGGGCCAGCATCTGTGCGGTGACGGCGCCGGTGGCAATCACTTGGCCTTCAGCGTCGCCCGTGTTGGTCGTAACCCCCAACGCCAGCTCGGCGATGTAGCCTTTATCTGATTCCAGCAGCCAGGCGCTTACCTTGGTGGCTTCGCCCAGACAAATCGGCAGCAGGCCGCTGGCCGCCACATCAAGATTGCCGGTGTGCCCGCCTTTGGCCGCGCCGAACACATAGCGCACCCGCTGCAACGCCCCGTTGGAGCTGATGCCGGGCGGCTTATCGAGTAAGAAAATGCCGCTAATCTCGCGGCGGGGAATTCGGTTGGGTTGCCGCATCTGGATCAGGCCTGCGGCGATTACTCGCGGTTGCGGTCGATCAGGAGTTCCCCGATGCGCGCGGCCGTGGCCATGGTTTCGTCAAGTTCCACATAAATGATGGGAATTTTTTTGAGCTGCAGCTCGCGCGCGATGAGTTGCCGCATGAGCGGGCGCATGTCCTTGAGCCGATCGAGCGGCGAACGCCCTTCGGGGACCGAAAAAGCACTCACCAACACGCGCGCGGTGCTTAAGTCGGACGCCACGATGACGCGCGTGAGGGTAAGCATCCCGATGCCCCCGTCGCGCCCGGCCCGCATCACCGGTTCAGCCAATACCCGCTTGATGCTTTCTGCGATTCGAACGCTACGGGAGAACTCGCGGGGCATGCGCGGTGCGTACCGGCGCTCAGACCGAGCGAGAAACGATCGTGCGCTCGTAGACCTCGATTTGGTCGCCGGGCTTCACGTCGTTGTAATTCTTCACCCCGATGCCGCATTCCGTCCCAGATTTCACTTCGTTCACGTCATCCTTGAAGCGCCGTAAAGACTCCAATTCGCCTTCGTAAACCACCACATCGTCGCGCAGGACACGGATCGGATTTTTGCGCCGGACCACGCCGGTCAACACGAGACAACCCGCGATAGCGCCCAGCTTGGAGGAATGGAAAACGTCTTTAACCGCAGCCACACCCACAATGGTTTCCCGAATCTCGGGGGAAAGCAGGCCTTTCACGGCCGCTTTAACATCGTCGATGACGTCGTAAATAATGCTGTAGTAGCGCAGGTCGAGGCCGGCCTCATCGACCAGCCGGCGCGCCGCCGCGTCTGCCCGCACGTTGAAGCCGATTAAGTAGGCCTTGGAGGCCAGCGCCAAGTTGACGTCCGACTCATTGATACCCCCCACCCCGCTGGCCACGATTTCCACCCGCACTTCGTCCGTGCCCAGCCGAGACAGCGCTTCTGACAACGCCTCAGCCGAACCCTGCACGTCGCATTTGAGGAGAATTCGCAGGGCTGTGCTCTCGCCTTCTTTCATTTGCTGGAAGGCGTTCTCTAATTTGGACGCCTGTTGGCGCGCCAGTTTGGTTTCGCGACCCTTATCGAGCCGGAAGAACGCAATTTCGCGCGCTTTGCGTTCGTCCTCGACGACCATCGCGTCTTCGCCTGCGTTAGGCGTGCCGGACAGCCCTAGCACCTCGACCGGGATGGACGGACCAGCGGATTCGATCGGGTTGCCCGCCGCGTCCAGCATGGCGCGGATGCGGCCAAACTCGGTGCCAGTGAGCAATACGTCGCCCCGCCGCAGTTCGCCCCGTTGCACCAAGATGGTGGCAATAGGTCCCCGCCCCTTGTCGAGCCGGGATTCGATGACCACGCCTTTGGCAGCGCCGGTGTCGGCCGCCTTGAGTTCCAGCACTTCTGCTTGCAGCGAGATGGTCTGGAGCAGCGTGTCGACCCCCTGCCCGGTCTTGGCAGAGACGGGGACAAAGAGTGTGTCACCGCCCCATTCTTCGGAATTCACGCCAATCTGCGACAACTCTTGGCGGACCCGGTCGAAATCTGCGCCGCCTTTGTCGATCTTGTTGATCGCCACAATGAGCGGCACTTTGGCCGCCCGCGCGTGCTTCACCGCTTCTTCGGTCTGTGGCATCACGCCGTCGTCGGCGGCCACCACGAGGATCACGATGTCGGTCACTTTGGCCCCCCGCGCACGCATCGCGGTAAAGGCCTCGTGACCGGGCGTGTCCAGGAAGGTAATCGGCCCCAGCCCCGTCGCCACGCGGTAAGCACCGATGTGCTGCGTAATCCCGCCCGCTTCGCCGGCCGCGACCTGCGACTTGCGAATGTAATCGAGCAGCGAGGTTTTGCCATGATCGACGTGACCCATGATGGTCACCACCGGGGCGCGCGCGGTGAGATCGCCACCGGTCGCCGTTTCTAGCAAATCTTCCTCTAGCGCGTTCTCGCGCAGAAGCTTCGGCTTATGCCCCATTTCCTCGACCACCACGACCGCAGTTTCCTGGTCGATCATCTGGTTGATAGTGACCATCGTGCCCAGATTCATCATGACTTTGATCACTTCGGCGGCTTTCACCGACATGCTCTGGGCCAGTTCGGCCACCGTCAGGCTCTCGGGAATGAGCACTTCGCGCACCACCGGCGCAGTGGGACGTTCGAAAGCGTGTTTGCCGGTGTTTTGCGGTACGAGACGCCGCTGCATCGGGGCTTTCTTTTTGCGCCGACCGGATTTATCGGTGGCGACGTGGAGTTCTTTCCGACCGGAGCGTGACTTGTCAGCACCTCCCGGGGCATCGCGACGTTCGCCCTGCCGAGGGTTGGTCTCGGGGCGTGGCCGCGCGGGTGCGGGGGCTGAATTCGGTCTCGGTTCAGAGCGCGGCGCAGGCGCTGCCACCTCCTTGGTTGGCGCTGCCGTCACCACGGACTCCGGTGCCACTGCGACGACCACTGGCTCCGACGCCGCTTCGATCACCGGTTCTGGCTTCTTGATTTCGATTTCGGCAACGAGTTCAAATTCGGTGACCGTCGGCAGCGCGCTCGCATCCCCGCCCACAGCTCCCATACTGCCGTGCTCTTTCTCCACCTTGGCCGCTTCTTCCTCGGCCACCACACTGCGTTTGACGTAGGTGCGGGTCCGCCGGAACTCCACCGCCACCGTCTTGGCCGCGACGCCCGGTTTCACCAGTCGCGAGCGGATTTTGCTCTTGTCAGCGGGGATTTTGATCTCGCTGACCGTTTTGCGACTGAGCGTGATTTTGTTCGGCTCGGCGGAGGCGTCGTCTTTGCCGTGCAGCCGGCGAAGGTAAGTCAGTAACTGACTTTTTTCCCCTTCGGCCAGAGAGGAATCGGCGAGCTTGCCGTTAAGCCCGGCTTCATTGAGCTGCGCGATCAAGCGCTCAACGGGAACGCCCACGACAGTCGCGAACTCGCGAACGGTAATTTCAGCCATGCTTAACTCCCAGCCCCGGTGTTGTCCGTGTCGGTAAACCACGGCGCACGAGCGGTCATGATCAATTTTCCTGCCTGCGCTTCCGTCATGCCTTCGATATCCATCATTTCATCCACGGACAGCTCTGCGAGGTCGTCCATCGTAACCACGCCGCGCGCGGCCAGCTCATAGGCAAGTTCTGGTTCCATGCCGGCCATTTCGAGCAGGTCTTGCGCGGGTGAGGCGTCCCCAATTTGCTCTTCTGATGCGATCGCCCGCGTGAGCAGAATATCCTTCGCGCGTTGCCGCAACTCAGACACTAAGGTCTCGTCAAATTCTTCGATGGCCATCATTTCGTGCTCGGGCACGTAGGCTATCTCCTCGATCGAGGCAAAGCCCTCTTGGACCAAAATGGCGGCGATTTCTTCGTCCACGTCCAGCAGATCCATAAAGATTTTCTGCGACTTCTGCACCTCGGCTTCGCTCTTTTGCTCGGCCGCCACCTCGGTCATGACGTTTAAATCCCAGCCTGTGAGCTGGCTCGCCAGCCGCACGTTTTGGCCGTTGCGCCCGATGGCCTGCGACAACTGCTCTTCGGCCACCGCCACATCCATGCTGCCGGCATCTTCGTCGACGAGGATCGACACGACATCTGCGGGCGCCATGGCGTTGATGACGAACTGCGCCGGGTTGCCGTCCCACAGGATGATGTCGACCCGCTCACCTGCCAATTCATTGGATACGGCCTGCACCCGCGAGCCACGCATGCCCACACAGGCGCCCACGGGATCGATGCGAGGGTCGGTACTTTGCACCGCAATTTTGGCGCGCAGGCCGGGGTCGCGTGCGGCGCCGTGCATCCGAATAACGCCCTCGCCAATCTCGGGCACTTCCAATTTGAAGAGTTCGATGAGCAACTCGCGGGCGGTCCGGCTGACAAATAGCTGCGGTCCACGTTTTTCCGGGCGGACGTCAAAAAGATAGCCGCGCACCCGATCGCCGGGGCGCACGACTTCGCGTGGAATGACGTGCTCCTTGGTGATCACGGCCTCGGCGTTACCACCCAGATCCAAAAAAATGTTGCCGCGCTCGATGCGTTTCACCACGCCCATCACCAGTTCGCCGATCCGTGGTTGGAAGGCCTCGATGATCTGGGCGCGCTCGGCCTCGCGGACTTTTTGCACAATGACCTGTTTCGCGGTCTGGGCGGCGATGCGGCCCCACTCGGCGGCCGCTAGCGGGTCTTCCACAAACTCGCCGGGCTTGATCAGGGGATACCGGTCGAGCGCGTCGGGGTGAAAAATTTGGCGTTCCGGGAATTCCAGCTCTGGCTGGTCGCCGGGATTTAATTCTAGATAGGCCGCGCGCTCGTCGGGGTCGATCACTTCCCAGCGGCGGAACGCCTGATAGTCGCCGGTGGCGCGGTCGATGGCGACGCGCACGTCGACTTCGTCGGTGTATCTTTTTTTAGTCGCGCTGGCCAATGCCGCTTCGAGCGCATCGAAAATGACTTCTTTCGCGACGCCTTTCTCGTTGGACACGACGTCGACGACTGTGAGGATTTCCTTGTTCATCTTGCTTCCCGGTCAATTTTGGCCCGACCACTCCCACGCCGAGTGGGTTTTTTTGCTGCCGCCAACGAGGACCAATCTGGTACCAGTCGCGCGCGTTCTATCGCGCTAAAGCGCAACTGCAGCGGGGCCGTATCTTCTTGCAGAGTGACGGTCTCGGCGGTTGCCTCTAGCAGTTTTCCGACCACTTTACGCTTGCCATCGATGGGACTTCGCAGCCGCACCTGCACGACTTCGCCCACAAAACGCGGCCACTGAGAGGGCTGAAACAGAATTCGCTCAACCCCCGGCGAGGAGACCTCTAGGGTGTAGGCACCCAGGATGAGTTCGTTGGCGTCGATGAGGTCTGCAACCTGCGCGCTCACCCGTTCACAGTCTTCCACCACGATGCCGGCCGGCGTATCAATGAAAACCCGCACGAGTTGGCTCTGGGCCGACCGGTTCCGCTCGATACCCCAGAGCTCGTATCCTAAGCCCCGGATGGTCGGCTCGATTTGTTGCAGAATGTGGTCGGCGTCTTGCATTTTTCCCCGGTCTCGAAACGAAAAAGCCCCGATTTCCCGGGGCCTTTTGTTCGAATTGGTAGCGGGGGCAGGATTTGAACCTGCGACCTTCGGGTTATGAGCCCGACGAGCTGCCAGACTGCTCCACCCCGCAATTGTTCGGCCCAGAATCTTAGTGCGGCAGCACCAACAAAACAAGCACTGCGGCGCGCTTAATTTAGCCCCGGCGTTACTCTGCGCCCAGGATCGCCCGCAGGCAGGCCTGCAGCTGCGCCTGCTCGCAGGTTTGACCCGACGGCAGGATGGTCTGTTCGAGGTTTGCACCCTGTAGCAGGGACCCCGTCAGGCGTGCACCGGTTAGGTCCGCGAAGCCCAAATCGGCGCGACGTAAATCCGACCCCGTTAGCACTGCGCCCCGCAACATCGCGCCGGTCAGCCTGCCGCCGCCCAGCCTGACGTCGCGCAGCACCGCTGCGCTCAGGTCAGCGTAGGCGAGATCCGCGCCGCGTAAATCTGCGCCGCTGAAATCCGCGCCGGCCAATTGCGCGTTGCGCAGGACGGCCCCTTGCAGATCGCTGGTGCGAAAGTCTCGACCCGCCAGAGGGCAGAACTCCCAATTGACCCCGGGGCCGGGCGGGGCTGCGCATTGCGCCGCAGGGCGCTTGGACCCGACTTGCATGAGCGCCAAGGCAAACACCCCCAGGGTTAGCACACCCACCACTAACAGGGGCCAAGAGCGCCTGCCGGGTCGCGCTGGTCGCAAACCCGCCCACACGCGGCTCGAACGCTCACGACGAGCGACCAGCGCCGCGTCTTCCGCCAGCCAGCGCGCCTCACGTTGGTCGCCGGCTGCATCGGCATCGGCATCGGCATCGGCATCGGCATCGGCATCGGCATCGGCATCGGCATCGGCATCGGCATCGGCATCGGCATCGGCATCCGCAACCTCGCTAGCACGATGACGTGCCCCGCTGTCCTCATCAGCCGCTGGGCGGCCGCTTAGGTCTGCGCGAGCGCTCTGCAGCAGCGCCTCAAAGTCCGGGTAGTCGCCAGCGGGTTGCCAAAGCTTGCCGTCAGAACTGATTTTATCGGTGGCGATAATCCGCCCCAACGTGATGTTTTTTTCGATCAAAGCGGCGGGGTACGGCCCTTTGGGCGCCCCGGTACGCTTGACCCACCACAAGTGACCGATCGGCATTTAGGAAATCCTAAGCTCAACTAGAAAACCAGACTCTCTTCAGTGCTGCCATCTTAGCCCGGGAATCAAGTTCTGTGGGCGACGGCCGCTCCCCACCCGATGAACACCGATCTTTCTACCCAACTGCTCACGCAGTCACGCCCGGCTGCCGCGGCCCCCCTGCCACTTGCGTGGGCGGTGGGTCAGATCTTGCGCGTCGCGGTGCTCGAACGCGTCGATGAGAACACGCTGCGGCTCGCGGTCAACGGGCAAAATCTGGTGGCACACACCCGGCTGGAGCTCCCGCCCGGTGAGCAGTTCACCGCCCGGGTCACCGCCGGTGGGGTGCAACCGCAGCTGACCCTGCTCCCACCGCCCGTCGCCGAGTCACCGGCCAGCGTTGTCCTCTCCTCCTTGGCCCGCGCGCTCCCGCAGCAAGCGCCGCTGGCGGAAACGCTACCCAAGCTCTTAGCGCCCCTAGTCACCGCTCAGCCTAGCGCCGAGTTACCGCCGCTCGTGAACGTGAAATTACAGGCCTTGGCCGCGTCACTGCCCACGCTCGTAAATCTCGCCGATCCCGCGGGGCTCGCCCGCGGCGTCGCTGGCGCAGGAACCCAGCTCGAAGCGAAGTTGGCGCAACTGGTCGCGCCGTCCTGGGCGCGCCTCGCGGGGTCCCCGCCAGCGCTCGATCTGCCGGTCACGGATCTCAAATGGCAGCTGCTGGCGCTGCGCGAAACGGTGTCCGAGGTGCTGCAGCAAACGTCCAAGGCGGCAGCATCCGATGCCCAGATTAAAGCGCTGCTATGGCCCACGCCGATGCCGCGAACAGCCTCCCCCGCCGTGCTCACACCCGACGCCGAGACCACACTGCTCACCGCCAAAGCACTGCCAGGCACCCCGAATATGGCGGCGCAGAGCCCGCAGACCCCGCAGAGCAGCAGCGCTGCCGCGCCGGAGTATCGCCCCGAGACGCTCGCCCTGACCAGCCTTCCCAAGTTGCTGGACGACCTCAATGCGGGCCTCGCGCGCATTACCACGCACCAACTGCACACTGCGGGCGCGGTGCAAAATCAGCAACTATTCAGCTATTTCGAGATCCCCATTCGCACCGGGACCGGCACCGATAGCGTGACGCTGGAGGTGGCGAGCGACGGGCATCGGCGCACCGAGACCGGCGAGGCGCCGTTCAGCATCGCCGTGGACGTGCCGATCGAGGCGCTGGGCACGCTGCGCGCACGCATCGCGCTCGCCGGCGATCGGATCGCGATCACAACTTGGAGCGACACACCCGTGTTGCGCGACTTAATCGCAGCCCATCTGCGCGACCTAGACCGGGCGTTGGCGGCCCATGGGTTTGAAATTTCGCCGAGCGTCATGCGACCCATCGCCGCCCCCGAGCCGCTGCGCAGTGGGTCCGATCGTTTAATCGATACGGAGGCTTGAGATGGCCACGCCAACACCCCTGCCGATGGCGGTGAGTCTGCAGTGGGATGGCCAGGGCGCGCCGCGGGTGACCGCGAAGGGGCATGGCGCAGTCGCCGAGCGTATTATCGCGCTGGCCGAAGCCCACGGGGTGCCTTTGCGCGAAGATAACGCGCTGGTCACCGTCCTGAGCAAGCTGGACCTCGACCAGCAAATTCCGCGGCAACTGTACGTCGCCGTGGCGGAGGTTATCGCCTTTGCCTATGCGCTAGGCGGGCGGCCCCAGGGCGCCCCCCCCACCGCACCTGGGAGCGGGCCGACCACCGGCTAGGACACCCGCAGCAAGCCCTGTCGCGCGCCATTTTCAGCGCCCTGCACCGAGCCCGCACCGAGCCCGCACCGAGCCTGCACCGAGCCTGCACCGAGCCCGCACCGAGCCTGCACCGAGCCCGCACCGAGCCCGCACCAAGCCCGCACCGAGCCCGCACCGACCCTGCACCGACCCTGCACCGACCCTGCCGCGCCCACGACGGCAGACGCGCGCTTGGCACGGTGGTGCAGGCCGCCCTCAGCGCGGCGGCGCGACCACCACTGACTGGCCCCCGTCCGGCGGTGCAGGGGGCGGCGTGGCTGACGCGCCGCTGGGTGGGGTGGGCAACGCAATGGCCATGCTGGCGGGGCTTTGGGTGTCTGGCAGTGCGTTGACTTGCGGTGCAGTAGACGGAACCGCCCCAGCCTGCGGTAACGCGGTCGCGGGCGCGACCGGCGGTGGCGAATGACTTCCTGCGGCCGCACGGGTCTCGCTCCTCGCCGGCTGCACGGCCCCCATGGCGCAGCCCGCTAACCCGGCTAGCAGTAGCGCGCCAAAAATACCTCGCCGGAATTGACTCAAAGTGATTTACCTCTGGAGATTTTGCCAGATGCCGAGCACGCCATCGGGCGCGGCCGTGCAACTGTCTGCCACGCGGGGCAGATGTTCGATATTTAGCGGGACAAGGACCGCGTTGGGGCAGTCTTCGGGGGCGAGCGCAGCACCGTCTGGCGTGACCCGATGCCACTCGACACTGGGCGGCGGATCCATATTGACCGGCGTGATACCCACTGTCCGCAGGGTTTCAATCCACACGCGCAGCGCGCCGCTAGCACCCGTCAAACCCACCGCGTGATTATCGTCACGGCCGATCCACGCGACCCCCAGCGCATCCCCACCGAAGCCTGCAAACCAGCTGTCGCGCGACTGATCCGAGGTACCTGTCTTGCCGGCTAGGGGCAGCGCTTGCGGCAGCGCCAGCGCCAGACTGTGGGCCGTGCCGGTGGCCACGACCTGGGTGAGCAAATGGCGCACCAGATAGGCCGTAGGGGCGTCGAGCACCCGGCGGGGCTTGAGCACGTTACGTTGCAGCAGATTGTTATGCACATCCACCACCGCCCTGATCGCTCGCAGTGGACTGCGCAAACCATCGTTGGCGACAGTTTGGTAGAGCTGGGCCAATTCGTAGGGGGTCATTTCCACCGCGCCCAAAAATAGCGAGGGATAGGGCGGCAGCGCGCTCTCCACGCCCAAGCGACGCAGGGTTTGGGTGAGGCGACTAAGGCCAATCTTGAACCCGAGGTCTAGCGTCGCAAGATTCAACGAATGGGCCAGGGCATATTCGATGCTGACCTCCCCGTGGAAGCGCTTATCGAAGTTCTCCGGCGACCACGCCCGACCGTCCGCGCCCCGCCAAGTCCGCGGCGCATCGGAGAGCCGGGTGGCCACGTTGAATCGCGCTGGATCTGCCAGCGCGGTGAGGTAAACAAAGGGCTTCATCAGCGAGCCTATCTGGCGCCGCGCATCCAGCGCTCGATTAAATCCTCCCGGCACGCCTAGTCGATCGCCCAGCAGAGCCTTGATATCCGCCGTGCGGGGATCGGTGATGACCAACGCCGCCTGCAGTTTTTGACGCTCCTTCGGGCGTTCGGTTTCAATGGCCGCCAGCACCTTGGTCACGGCGAGTTCCGCCGCGCGCTGGGTCGCGACATCCAGCGTCGTATAGACCTTTAGCCCCGCGGTTTCCAAATCAGATTGTTGATAGTCTTGCGTGAGTTGGCGCGCCACTAAATCCAAAAAGCCCGCGTAGCGGCTACTGCCGCGCCATGCGCCCTCACGCAGTTGCAGCGGGCCGCTGCTGTACCGCGTCGCCTCCGCCGCATCAATGATCCCGCTGTCGCGTAAACGCTCCAGCACGACATTCCGGCGCTCTAGTGCCCGCTCGGGGTATCGAAACGGGTTGTACTGCGAGGGGCCACGAATCAGCCCAATCAGCAGTGCCTGCTCAGCCACGCCCAGTTCATCCAAGGGCCGCCCAAAATAGAAACGTGATGCCAAGCCAAAGCCATGAATAGCGCGATTCCCATCCTGCCCGAGGAACACTTCATTGACGTAGGCCTCCAGAATTTCGCGCTTGCCGAACGCCCGCTCTAACGAAATCGCGATCATTGCCTCTTTTAATTTGCGCGAGAATTTGCGCTCCCGAGACAAGAAAAGATTCTTGGCCAACTGCTGCGTGAGCGTGCTCCCGCCCTGCGCAATCGAGCCGCTGCGCAGATTAGCGAACGCGGCCCGTGCGATACCTAAAACATCGACCCCCACGTGATCGGAGAAGCGCCGGTCTTCAACGGCGATTAGAGATTGGAGAAAAAAATCTGGCAGTTCTGCGCCCGTTAGCGGCACCCGGTCTTCGAAGGACGCGGCATGTAGACGACCGATTTCCAGCGGATCAACCCGCACCAATGCCACCGCCTCACCGCCGATGCGATTCGCCAACGCGCTCAAACGCCCTTGAGCGAAGTAGACCACTAAGTCGCGCGTGGGCTCCCGCGCATCGCCGACCACAAAGCCCCGGGTCTGCAGCGTTAGCGTATGGCCAGCCACACTGAACTGGCCGGGACCGTTGACCGAATCGACCGCCCGATAACCGGTGTCCGAGAGGCGCTGCGCCAACGCGGTCTGCGTCAAAGGTCGTCCCGGGAAAAGTTCGATCGGCGCGGCATAAATCCGCGTGGGCAGCGCCCACTGACGTTGTCCAAAACGCGCGACAACGTCATGGTCCAGCCACGCCCAGTAGGCCACAAAAGCCAGCAGCAGCCACAGCAGCAGATGTCGGACAGCGAAGTTGAGATAAGCGCGAGCGGCCCCGGACGAGCCGTTCTTGAGGCGATCTTTTTCCGCCTCGGCGCGCACGCTCAGCCCCGCTCAGCGCGGCATTTAACCGCGCAAAATAGGGCATTTTGACCTGTAAGCCGAGCGCATCGGGTGCGCTCACCTTGCGCTGACATGCGGCGGCGGTGGTCGTAACGGGTAGAGGCTAGCCTGGCGGCCGCGCCGGTAGGGTGAGGAAAAGTGCCCGTCCTCGCTCGCGAAAGCGGGCACTTTTCTGGGTCGCCGCCGCAGCTATTTTTTCTTTGCCGCAGCCTTCTTCACGACGGCCTTCTTCACGACGGCCTTCTTCACGACGGCCTTCTTCACGACGGCCTTCTTTACGACGGCCTTCTTCACGACAGCCTTCTTCACGACGGCCGGCTGTTTCGCCGCCGCCTTAGCAACGGCTGGTTTTTTAACGGCAGCCTTCACGGCTGGTTTTTTAGCGCTCGCTTTCTTCTTCGCAGTAGCCATTTTAAAAGTCCCCTTTTCAACTTGAGTTGAATAAAAAAAACAACACCACGGGCGCATTTATACTGCGGCTAGCGAGCACATGTAAAGCAATCTGGTTAAGAAAATCCGCCAAGTGAATTTTCTGTTTCTTCAACGCAACAAACCCACATCTTTTTCATCGCAAGGCAGCGAGCACCAGCACACGGATCTGCTCCACTGACCCGACGCCTGGAACGCGCACAAACTTCAATTGCGTGCCCTCTAGCGCGCGGTGCGAATAGAAACCAACGAGCGGTTCGGTTTGTTCGTGATAGACCCGCAGGCGATTACGAACGGTGTCCTCTTGGTCGTCATCGCGCTGGACCAAAGGCTCGCCGGTTTGATCATCTAGCCCGGGCACACGCGGCGGATGAAACAGCAGATGATAGCTACGGCCCGAGGCGAGGTGGGTAAGGCGCCCAGACATGCGGCGCACGATTTCATCGTCTGCGACCGCGATTTCGATCACCCGATCAATCTGCACGCCGATCGCGTCCAGCCCGGCTGCCTGCGGAATCGTGCGCGGGAAACCATCAAATAAAAAACCGCGGGCACAATCGTCCGCGGGCAAGCGCTCTTTAATGAGGTTTAGAATGAGTTCATCGGACACCAAGCCGCCAGCATCCATAATTTGCTTCGCCTCGTGCCCCACTGGCGTTCCCGCCTTCACCGCCGCGCGCAGCATGTCGCCCGTCGATATTTTTGGAATGCCGAACTCGCGGGCAATAAAATCTGCCTGGGTCCCCTTACCCGCGCCGGGTCCTCCCAACAAAATCACTCTCATTTTTTCCAACCTCTTACTGCTGCTCTTTAAGTATCATTGGTTCATCAGGAACGGTGGCCCCGGCACGGGGCTAGTCGTCGCGACATCCCAGCCAAGCCACACCGATAAACAGCATGAAATTTGAACTGGACACCGGCGCCGCAACTCCCACCATTCGCGCCTACGGCCCCGGGGAATTTTTAGTAGGCGAGCGCAGGATCACCACGGCTCTCGTCATCGCCGGCGCTTACCTCTCGGGCGATCAACTTCCCGCCACGGTGCACGAACTCACCGCCGAACATATTGCCGGGCTGTGTGCCTTAGGTACCGATCTCATCATCATCGGCACCGGTAGCCGACAAATTTTTTTACCGCCGCAGACCATGGCCGGCATTCTGGCGCGCGGCATTGGCTGCGAAGTTATGACGACGGCCGCGGCTTGCCGCGTCTATAACGTGCTGGTCGCAGAATCTCGCTCAGTCTGTGCGGCGCTGTTTCCGCTTGCCGCGCTGCCACCTGCCTAAGCGCGCGGAGCGCCGACGCGCATTACCCATGGCATAGCCGCGGCGCTGTCTGGGGCCTGTCGGTCGCATTCGGTGACCCGCCCGAACTGCCCTACCCGCAGCGGCGATGGTCGCCAAGCGGGACGAACCGCCACCCCACTGCACTCAACGCGCGGGCAGAAACTGCCGCGGCTCGACCGCCTTGCCGTTTTTGCGAATTTCAAAATGTAATGCCACGACATCCGCATCGGAGTCGCCCATCGCCGCAATCTGCTGACCACCCCGGACCTGAGCTCCCTCGCTCACCAAGAGCTTATCGTTGTGCGCATAGGCGCTCAGAAACACCTCGCTGTGCTTGATGATCACCAGTTGGCCATAGCCCCGCAATCCGTTGCCGCTGTACACCACTTGCCCCTCGGCCGCTGCGTAGACCGGTTGGCCCCGTTGGCCGGTAATGTCGAGACCTGCCGCGCCGCTCGCCACGACGGTATTTTTAGCGGTGCCCGTGGCCGGCCAGCGCCACTCGATGCCCGCGCTACTGCGCGCACCCTCGGCGGCGGCAGAGGTTTCCTCCACGGCAGCATCGTCCTCTGCCTCGGCGGCGTCGTCGACCTCGCTCGCCGTCGACGCCGGGCCGGCGGTGGGCGCTGGACTAGCGGCGGGTGCCGGGCCGGCGGTGGGCGTCGGCGTCACCGCTCCCGGTGCGCTGTCAACTTGAGTGGCGAGCGGCGCGGCCAGCGCAATGGGGGTTGCCGCCGTCGGCTGCGGTGCGCCCACCGGGACGGCAGGTCGACTCGCTGGCGCAACGGGCGCGGGGTTGTGGCGCAATACCAGCGACTGGCCCACCAGAATACGGTTGAAATTATCGAGTTTGTTCCAACGCCCGATGTCTCGCGCATCCAGCCCATAACGCCAGGCGATGGAATACAGGGTGTCGCCCGCCACCACCCGATACACGCTCGGCGGGGTCGTCGGCGCCGGCGCGCCGGCGTGCGGTACCGCGAGCTTCGAGGGCGCGCTTGGGGTGGCGAAAGATTTCTGCTCGATGGGTGCGGTGTTGGTCCCCGCGCAGCCACCCAGCAGCGCCGCGCCCACGCAGCCCGCCAATGCCGCCGCAAATCCCCTCCCTAGGCGCAACTTAGTCAACATTCTCTAGCAGGGGCACAAAACTGACACGCTGCAGCGCTTGCTCATCGATGCCGTCCTCGGTGCGTCGAAACAGGGTCAACATTTGCTCCCCCTGGCGCCCGATCGGCATCACGGCCCGACCGCCAATCGATAATTGCTCGAGCAGCGCTTTGGGTATATTGGGCGCCGCCGCCGCCACCAGCACCGCGTCGAAGGGCGCCTGCGAGGCCCATCCCAAACGGCCATCACCGTGGCGCACCCGGACGTTGCCAATGTGCAGTTCGTGGAGTCGCGCGCGCAGCCGGTTGGCGAGCGCGGCAATGCGCTCGACGGTGTATACCTGACTCGCAATGCGGGCCAAAACCGCGCTCTGATAACCACAGCCCCCGCCAATTTCCAAAACACGGTCTAGTGGACCGCTCTCGCGCAGCACTTGCGTCATCGCGGCCACCACGTAGGGCTGGGAGATGGTCTGGCCGTAGCCGATGGGCAGCGCGTTGTTTTCGTAGGCGCGGCTGGCGAGAGCTTCATCGACGAATAAATGCCGTGGCGTGCTGCTGATGAGTGCTAAGACTTCTTCCGAACTGATACCCATATTCCGCAGCAGATCGACCAGCCGGTTACGGGCTCGCTGCGAGGTTAGGCCTATGCCACTGCGGTCGGTCATCATGGTCGGGGCGCTAGTTCCTCAACCATTGCGCAAGGTCTGGCATCGTGGCGTAGGCCGAGAGGTCCATCTGCAAGGGGGTAATCGAGACGACGCCGGCGGCAATGGCATGAAAATCGGTGCCGGGACCTGCCTGCGCGCCGGGCGCACCGGCGGGACCGATCCAGTACATCGGTCGGCCGCGCGGGTCCCGCTGCATAATTGACACCGCCGCCCGTTGGCGCCGCCCCAAGCGGGTAATCTGCGCATCGCGCAGGGTGGGCGCCGGCACATTCGGGATGTTGATATTGAGCAACCAGTGCTGCGGCATGCCTTCTGCAATGAATTTTTGGACCAGCTCCCCGGCGATACGGGCCGCCCCAGCATAGTCCGTCGGGTCAGGGCTCGCCAGTGAAAACGCCAGCGCCGGGGTGCCCAACAGACAGCCTTCCATCGCGGCCGCGACGGTTCCCGAGTAAAGCACATCGTCGCCCAGATTTTCGCCGGCATTGATCCCCGACACCACCAGATCGGGCTTTTCAGGCAGCAGTTCGGTCAGGGCTAGATAGGCGCAGTCGGCCGGCGTGCCGTCGACCATAAACACCCCGTCTGCCACCAAAGTCGCGCGCAGCGGGCGATCGAGGGTCAAAGAATTGCTGGCACCGCTGCGGTTGCGTTCCGGGGCCACCACGGTCACCGCGCCCAAGGCGCGCAGGGTGGTGGCCAGCGCCAACAGTCCGGGGGCACGGTAGCCATCGTCGTTGCACAACAGAAATCGCACGCCGGTCAGCGGCCCGACTGCAACAAAAATTCCAGCAACGCCTTCTGCGCGTGCAGACGATTGCCCGCCTCCTCCCACACCACGCTGTGGGGCAACTCGAGGACTTCGGCAGCAACTTCCTCGCCGCGGTGGGCGGGGAGACAATGCATGAACAGCGCGCGCGGCGCGGCGCGTGCCAGCAACGCCGAATTGACCTGGAAAGGCGCCATGACCTGCCGGCGCCGAGCGGCATCTTCCTCTTGCCCCATGCTGACCCAGACGTCCGTCACCACGAGATCGGCGCCCTGCACGGCCTCCATGGGGTCTTCGGTGAGGGTCACATGGCCCTGGGCGCTGGACGCGGCGGGCAATGCCGAGGGCTCAAAGCCCGCCGGCACCGCCACCACCAGCTCAAAATCCAACAACGCCGCCGCTTCAATATAGGTATTACACATATTGTTGCCATCGCCGACCCACGCAACTTTGCGCCCCGCGATGTCGCCACGGTGCTCGAAATAAGTTTGCATATCGGCCAGCACCTGACAGGGATGGAAGCGGTCGGTGAGGCCGTTAATCACGGGCACGCTGGCGAATTGGGCCAGCCGCTCGACGATGTCATGGGCGAACGTACGCACCATGATGGCGTCGCACATTTGCGAGAGCACGCGTGCGGTGTCTTCCACCGGTTCGCCGCGCCCTAGCTGCGAGTCGCGTGGCGACAGGAAGATAGCCCCGCCGCCGCCCTCGATCATGGCGGTTTCAAACGACACTCGCGTGCGGGTCGAGGATTTCTCAAAAATCATCGTCAGCACTTTGTGCTCAAACAGCCGCGGCCTGTCACCGGCCGCGCGCCGTTGCTTGAGTTCGGTCGCACGTGCCAGCAGCGTGCGAATTTCGGCGCCGGAGAGGTCCGCGAACTGGATGAAGTGCCGAATGCTCATGCGCCTGCCGGGACGGAGGTTTCAGCCAGAAACGCCGCAACCAACGCGCTGACCCCAGTCACTATCAGGCCCGCTTCCTCGTCGCTCAAGATCAGCGGGGGCAGCAAGCGCAGCACCTGCTCGGCGGTCACGTTGATCAGCAGGCCTTGTTCCAGGGCCCGTTGCACCAACACGCCGCAGGGCCGGTCGAGCACGATACCGAGCATCAAACCGCGGCCCCGAACCTCAACGAAGCCTGGCAAATGTGCCAGTTCGCGTTTAAAGCCCGCGCGCAGGGCGACGCCCAAAGTCGCGGCGCGAGCGGTCAGTTGCTGTTCTTCAATGACCTCGCACACCGTCTGGGCCACACAGGCCGCCAGCGGATTGCCCCCAAAAGTGGAACCGTGCGAGCCCGGCTGCAAGACCGCCGCCGCGGCCCCGGCGGCCAAGCAGGCGCCGATGGGAAAGCCGTTACCCAGTCCTTTCGCGAGCGTCATGACATCCGGGCGCACGCCCATGCCTTGGCAGGCAAACCAATGGCCGGTCCGACCCATGCCGGTCTGGACTTCATCCAGCATCAACAGCAAGCCGTGGCGGTCGCACAGTGCCCGCAGTTCGGGGAGGTAGTCGGCGGCTGGCACGACCACCCCGCCTTCGCCCTGAATGGGCTCGACCATCACCGCCACCACCGCCGGGTTTTCCGCCACTACCCGCGCGACCGCCGCCGCATCGCCGTACGGCACCCGCACAAAGCCCTCGAGCAAGGGCCCAAAGCCCTGTTGCACCTTGGCGTTGCCCGTGGCGCTCAGCGCCCCGAGGGTGCGCCCGTGAAAACTGCCGTCCATGACGATGATGACCGGCCGTTCTACGCCGGCGCGATGGCCCGCTAGGCGGGCGATTTTGATCGCGGCTTCGTTAGCTTCCGCCCCCGAGTTGGCAAAAAAGACGGCGTCCAGCGCGCTGCGGCCGATGAGGGTTTCGGCCAGTCGCTCCTGCCATTCGACCCGGTACAGGTTGGAGGTGTGCCAGAGCACGCTGGCTTGTGCACACAACGCTGCGGCCAAGCGCGGATGTGCGTGGCCGAGGCCACACACCGCAATGCCGCTCAGGGCGTCAAGATAGCGGCGGCCTTCGTCATCCCACAGCCAGACCCCGGCGCCGCGCACAAATTTGACGTTCATCCGACCATAGGTCGGCATGATAGCGGGGATGTTCATGGGCGTACTCTGCGCAAAAACGGGGTTGCTAGAAATGCTGGACCCGGCCAGTTGGCCGGGTCCAAGTTGCGCCGCCGTGCGGTCGGCTTAGCCGAAGAACGGCAGACCGTGCCCAGACTGCATGAACATCAGCATCGGGATGGAGAGCGCCGTGTTGGTGCGTGAGGCCAAGAACGCGACGCGGCGGGCGTGCACCTTCTGCTCGTCGGTAGCCGGCACGATGCCGAGAATTTTCTTCTGGTTAGGCCAGATCAAGCCCCACACGTTCAGCAGCATGATGGTGCCTAGCCAAGCGCCCATGCCGATGCCGGTCAGGGCTAGGCTGCGCGGCTCAGCGCTTAAACCGAGCGTGAACGCGCCGTGCAGGGTGTAGGGACTGGCGTGGAGGTAGTAGGCGCCGGTCAGCCACGTGACTAGCGCCGAATACCGGAACCAGAACAAGGCTCGCGGCGCGACATATTTCGTGATGGCGGCCCCACCAGGCCCGCCGCTGTTAGCCTCTGCAGCGGCCTGCCCTAAGGCCGGTACCTGCACGAAGTTGAAGTAATACAGCAGGCCTATCCACATCACACCGGCGACGATGTGCAGCCAGCGGTCGAATATTGCGATCTCCATTCTCGATTCTCCTTAAGCGGGATTTTGGTTCATTCGTCAGCGCAGGCTTAGGCGCCGACGAGTTGCTTGGCCACATAGGCCAGAAGGACGGCCAGCACGACGCCCGCAGCGACGGTGCCTTGCAAGGTCTCGAGTGGATTCATAACTTTCTCCCAAATGGTTCATTCGATGTTTAATGCCCGCACACGCGGCCTAGCCCCTTATTTTCAATGAGCGACTTTGAAGATTCAAGCCTAACGCCATCCCAGCCGTCATTCACGAGCTGCGGCCCACCCAAATGAAGCTTCACGCGCGCGCATCTAAAACCCTACAATGAGCGTAACTTACACTCTAGACAGCCGAGGTAATTCAATGGATATCATGGAACGCATCAAGCAAGTCGTCGAAGGACACCACATCGTGTTGTTTATGAAGGGCACGCCGCAGTTTCCGCAGTGCGGATTCTCCATGCGCACCTCGCAGGCGCTCAAGGCCTGCGGGGCGGAATTCCACGCGGTCGACATTTTGTCGGAGCCAGATTTTCGGCAACACCTGCCGCGCTACTCCTCTTGGCCAACCTTCCCGCAGGTTTTCATCGACGGCGAACTGGTCGGCGGCTGCGACATCGTGATGGACCTCTACCAAAGCGGCGAACTGCAAAAGCTCACCGCGGCCGTGAGCTAAATCAGGCTGGGGTACTGGCGGCTAGCCACAGACAGCGACCGGCGCTGCGCTGGTCGATGACCGCCAGGCGCGCCGCGTGGGCGGTGAGGTCGGCCTCGCTCGGCGTCAACCTGACCCCCGGCGGCCGCACCCGCAGGCCCGCTGCCAGGTTCGCGCTCGGGGCGGCGCGCGCACCGGCACTCGCCCCCTCGAAACTCAATGCGCCCTGCCCGCCCGTCAGGCCGAGATAGACCTCGGCGAGCAATTCGGCATCCAGCAGGGCGCCGTGCAGACTGCGATGGGCGTTGTCCACCTCATAGCGCTTGCACAAGGCATCCAGACTATTGCGCTGCCCGGGATGCAGTTCACGCGCCAACGTGAGCGTGTCGAACACGCTGCAATAGTCGCTCAGCCGTCCCCACGCGGGACCTACACGCGCCAGTTCGCGGTCCAGAAAGCCCACATCAAAGGCAGCGTTGTGAATAATCAGTTCGGCGCCACGCACGAAGGCCAAAAATTCTTCCACCACATCGCCGAAACGGGGCGCATCGCGTAATTTATCCCGCGTCATGCCGTGGACCGCGGCGGCGCCAGCGTCCACCTCGCGCTCCGGATTGAGGTAGGTGTGGAAACGGTGCTCGGTCACTCGTCGGTGGCGTAACTCGATGCAACCGATCTCAATGATGCGGTGGTCGTCTTCCACCGTCAGGCCGGTGGTTTCGGTGTCGAGGATGATTTGGCGCATGGCGCGGCGGGTCTCCAGGGGTTGCTCAGAGCGGGGGATCCGCCAGTAGTTGGTCGAGGGCGGCGTTGGCCAGTGCGTCAACCCGCTCGTTCCCCGGGTTGCCGGCGTGGCCTTTCACCCAATGCCACTCAATGTGATGGCCTTGCGTTGCGCTTTGCAGGCGCTGCCACAGGTCGGCGTTCTTCACGGGTTGGCGTGCGGCGGTGAGCCAACCACGCTTGATCCAGTCCTTGATCCACTCGGTGCTGCCTTTTTTGACGTACTGCGAGTCGGTGTAGACCGCCACGCGGCAAGGCCGCTTGAGCGCTTCCAGGGCGGCGATCGCCCCCATTAACTCCATGCGATTGTTGGTCGTGGCAGGCTCGGCGCCCGATAGCTCCTTGACCTTGTCCCCACAGCGCAGCAGGGCACCCCACGCGCCCGGCCCCGGGTTACCTCGACACGCGCCATCGGTATAAATGACGATGTTCTCGGGGGTATTTTTTTCAGGCATCCGGGGGTTCCAGTTCATTGCGCCGGACCGAGGGCTCCACCCGACCGGTGGCGCGCAGTCGTCGCTGGCGGGCTCTTGTCATGCGAATAGGCCGCGCGCCCAGCACCCGCTTGCGGGCGAGGATCCAGAAGGCATTGCCCGCAAACGGCCAGAAATGCGCCCCCAACCGCTCGACCCACGCCAGACTCGCCAAGCGCGCGGGGTCCCGCAATGGCGGGCGGTAGGATAAACCGCCGCTGCGGTCGACTTCAAAGCCGAGCACGCTCAGCCGCTCTTTGAGTCGTGACAAGGACAGGAAATGCCCGTGCCACGGCGCCCGCCCGCGCCAGCCAGTCGCCAGCCGCCAAGCGCCGTACAGGCTCCAGGGATTAAAACCAAACAGCAACAGGTAGCCCTCGGGGATCAATACCCGCTCCACCTCACGCAAGACCCCATGCGGGTCGCTGGCAAATTCCAGCACGTGTGGCAGCACCAGCACATCGATGGCCGCGGGCTGGAACGGCAGGGCGTCACCCCGACCCAACACCACCACGGGCGCGTCCAGCGGGGTGGCCTCCATCACTATTTGATGGCCAATGCGACTGGCTGCGATGAGGGGATATGGGTAGGCGCTGCCCACCTGCAGGATGTGGTAGCCGAAGAGATCTTGGAGCAGTTCATCGGCGAGGGCCGCTTCCCGCTGGGCGACCGCGCGGCCAGCCGCGCCGCAAAACCAATCGCGCAAGTCCGTGACGGGCGGCAGTTGGTCACCGCCATGGCGCGCAGATGCTGGTTTCATGAGGTAATTTAAACTCTGCTGGGCGGTTAGAAAAGACCCTAAGGGCGTACTTTGGCAGGTCCAACAGCAGGGAACAACGCGGCCCAAAGGTTGACGCTGTAAAAGCCCCCCGCCTAGCATAGGGCCATGAACGGCTTTCTACGCCCCGCCCTGACGCTCGCGTCAGGCCTGATTATCCTGTTGCTGGTGGGCTGCGGGACCGACCGGCTCAAGCCTGCAAGCCTGCGCCCCCAACTGCCGTCCCCGGTCGAAGACCGGGTCGCACCGACCAGCACGGCGCCGAGCACGGCGCCCAAGCCGGCGAGCACCGACCTTTGGGCTAGCCTGCAGGGGCAATTTTCCTTAGGCCAGGCCCAGCGCCCGGAAGTCGTGCGCGAAGTGCAGTGGCTGCGAGCCAATCCGCGCTGGTTGGAACGCCTTGGCACCACCGGCGCGCCGTTTCTCCAATTTGTTGCCAGCGAAATCGCGGCCCAGAAATTGCCCGGGGAACTCGCCCTCCTCCCCATGTTGGAAAGCGGTTACAACCCCACGGTCAGGTCGCGCTATGGGGCGGCGGGTTTGTGGCAATTCATGGCGGGCACAGGCAAGACGTTTGGCCTCACGCAGACGCCCTGGCACGATGGACGCCTGGACGTCACGCAGTCCACCGCGGCCGCAATCGACTATCTCCAAACGCTCGCGACGCGCTTTGACGGAGATTGGCTGCTGGCTATCGCCGGCTACAACGTGGGCTCGGGGGCGCTGGAACGCATGCTGGCGTCCTCAGCCCGCGGCGGAGCGCGACCCAGCGTGTGGGCGCTACCGCTGCGCCGAGAAACCCGCCAACTGCTCGCCAGAGTGCTCGCAATGGCCGAGGTCATCCGCGCGCCGGCGCGCTACGGCATTAGGTTGCCACCGGTCGATAACCGGCCCTACTTCGCTCGGCTAGCCGTCAAACAACCCACCGATCTGCGCCAATTTGCGACCCGCATTGGGGTGCCGGAGCCAGAGTTTATCCGCCTGAACGCCGGCTGGCGGCGCGCCCATACCGGCCCCGAGCAGCCCGCCACGATCCTCATCCCGGTGGCCCAGGCGGCCGCCGCCTTGGCGCTGGCGGAGACGCTGCCACCTAGCCCCATCCCCGCCCTCGCGCGCGCCGTGCCGCCCAAGACCGCACACCAAGCGGTGGCCGAGCAGGTGCACCGGGTGCGCGCCGGAGAATCACTGTGGACCATCGCCCGTCACTACGACTTGCACGTGGAGCAGTTGGCCCGCGCCAACGGCCTGCAGCCGAAAACGCCGCTAAAAGTCGGCCAAACGATGAAAATCAGCGGGGGCCGTCCGCCCGCGCTGGCCGCGCACACGAGCGCGCACCGGGTGGCGGCGGCGCAGCCAACGGCGCCCAAGGCGGCCAAAACTGCGCGCGATTCGCACCGAATCACCCACTATCGGGTGCGCGCGGGGGACACTTTGTGGACCATCTCGCGCCAATTCAAGGTCTCGGTGGACCAGCTATTGGCGTGGAACGCCTTGCGGCGGTCGCATGCATTACAGCCCGGACAAGACCTCGTGGTCCATCGGTCCACTTGAAATTATGAGCCGCCGAGCGAACCGCCACACCGCGCGCGCCACGCCTGCGAGCGCAGTGGCGCGAGCAGCGTGCCAGCCCCGGGCATTTTGCCGGACTTTCAGCGGCGCGCCGCGGTCGCTGACGAACCACCCACCCGCGCTCACCCGCGCGCTCGTTAAGACCTTGAGGAAAATCTCAGATGGAAACGCTCACCGCCTATATTCGGGATATTCCTGATTTCCCCAAACCCGGCATTTTGTTCAAAGACATCACCCCGCTGTTGCTAGACCCCAACGCGCGGCGGACGGCCATGCAGGCGCTGGTGGCGCCCTTTCGCGGCGCTGGGGTGAGCGTCGTGCTGGGCATCGAGGCGCGGGGCTTCATTTTTGGCGCACTGGTGGCCGCGGAACTGGGGGCCGGATTTGTCCCGCTGCGCAAACCCGGCAAGCTGCCAGGGGCCACCCACCGGGTGGAATACGACTTGGAATACGGCTCTGCCGCCCTGGAAATGCAGCGCGATGCGCTACGCCCCGGTGACCGCGCCCTGCTGATCGACGACGTCCTCGCCACCGGTGGCACCGCCGCCGCCGGTCTGGTGCTAACGGGCCAACCCGGGGTCGTCGTGGTGGGTTTCGCCTGCCTGCTTGAGCTCGATTTTCTGCACGGGCGAGCCGCCTTGGGCGAGTGCCGGGTGCACTCGCTCCTGCACTACTAATCACCCCCCACCTGCCGGAGCTATGCCATGTGCGTACTGGTTGCCGCGATTGACGATCATGCGGATTACGATCTCGTGGTGATGGCCAATCGGGATGAATTTCACGCGCGCCCCAGCGCTGCTGCAGCACCTTGGGACGATGCACCGACTATCTTAGCCGGCCGCGATTTAAGCGCTGGGGGCACGTGGTTGGGTGTCGATCGGGCGGGACACTTTGCGGCGGTGACCAATGTGCGCAGCAACGAGAGCCGCCCAGCGGGGCGTTCACGGGGGTTTTTAGTCAGCGACTTTTTGCGCCCAACGGGGGCTAGTTCAGCGGCGTACACGGCCGCGCTCACGCGCGCAGCGCCCCTGTATGCCGGGGTTAATCTGATCGCCGCCGACCGCCACAGCGCCCATATCTGGTCCAACCTCGCCGGCGAGGTAACGCCGCTGGCCCGTGGCCTCCATGGCCTGAGCAACGGGGCTTTCGGCGAGGAATGGCCGAAGGTCACGCAACTCAAACTAGCCTATGCGCGCGCCCGCTCGTGCACCGGCGAAGACCTCATCACGGCGCTGCTGAACGCCCTGCGCGACACGACTCAACCCGCCGACGCCCTGCTGCCACAGACCGGCGTTGGACTAGCCCGCGAGGGCTGGGGGGCCGCCGTGTTTATTGTCGGCGAGGGCTACGGCACGCGTTGTTCGAGCGTGGTGCTGCGGGGGCGAACCGGACAACTGCAGTTTATCGAACGGCGTTACGCGATCGACACCCAAATCAGCGGCGAGAGCCGCTACACCCTGGCGATAGGTCGTCCATGAAGCTGCCCGCCGAGGCGCTGACCAGCCACCCGTTGGCCAGCCGCTATCGGGCCATCCGTGAACATAGCGGTTGGCTGGTGGAGCCGCTCTCCGCGGAAGATGCCGGGGCGCAATCGATGCCCGATGCCAGCCCGGCCAAATGGCATCTCGCCCACACCACTTGGTTTTTTGAGACCGTCGTCCTCGCGGCTCTCGACCCTACCTATAGGTCAGCGTTCCCGGGTTATCGGACGCTGTTCAATTCGTACTATCAGGCCGTTGGGCCGCAGTTCGCGCGGCCGCAGCGCGGGTTGATTACGCGTCCCACGCTGGCCGCAGTGCTCGCTTACCGCGCGTTCATCGACGAGCGGCTGTTGCGCGCACTGGCGGGCGACTTGCCGGCCGCCGTGGCCGAGCTGATGGAACTGGGTCTGCAGCACGAGCAGCAACATCAGGAGTTGCTGCTGATGGACCTCAAACATCTGTTTGCCTGCAATCCGCTAGGCCCGGTCTACCGGGAATCCCCAGCGCCCGCGCCGGCCAGCGCGGAGCCTTGGCGCTGGGTGGCGCAAGCCGGCGGGGTGGTGCCCATCGGGACCTCCACCGGCGCTTTTGCCTTCGACAACGAGCGCCCCCAACATCGGCATTTTCTCGGAGATTTTGCGCTCGCTAACCGCTTGGTCACCCACGCGGAGTTCGCGCAGTTCGTGCGCGAGGGTGGCTATCGAACGCCCGCGCTGTGGCTATCCGACGGCTGGTCGACGCTCACCCGGGAGGGCTGGCAACATCCCGCCTACTGGCGCGACGCCAGCGGCGAGGAGGAATTTACGCTGGGCGGCTGGCGACCCTGCGTGGCGGCCGCGCCGGTGTGTCACCTCAGCTATTACGAAGCCGATGCTTACGCGCGCTGGGCGGGCGCGCGGCTACCCACCGAGTTTGAATGGGAACACGCCGCCGCCGCGCAAGCACCGAGCGCGCTCGCCGCGGCACGCTGGGCGCCGGTCCCTGCTGCGCCCGCCACGGGCGCGCTCCAGCAGCTCCACGGGGAGGTGTGGCAATGGACCGCCAGCGCCTACACGCCCTATCCGGGCTTCGCGCCGTTGGCCGGGATCGTGAGCGAGTACAACGGGAAGTTCATGGCCAACCAGATGGTGCTGCGCGGCAGCTGCTGTGTCACGCCCGCCGGGCATGCCCGCCCGACCTATCGCAACTTTTTCTATCCGCACCAGCGCTGGCAGTTCTCCGGCCTACGCTTGGCGCGCGATGCGTGACCCAGGCGCCGCGCTAGCTCGACAGCCCGCCGTTGACTTTCAGCGTTTGCCCGCTGATGAACGAGGCCTCATCCGAGAGCAAGAAAACCGCCGCCGCCGCCACTTCGCGCGCCTGTCCTAGGCGCGCCAGCGGGGTTGCCGCCTCGATCCCAGCGCGATAGGCGGCCCCCATCTCGTGTTGGGCAAACGTGGTTTCGATCCACCCCGGGGCCACCTCGTTGACCCGCACCTCCGGGGCCAGTGAACGCGCCAGGGCGCGCGTGAAGCCGGTAACGCCCGCTTTGACGGCGGCGAACATTTCGGGATTTCGCCCCCCCATCCCGCAGAGCGCCAAATCCCACGAGGTATTCAACAAACAACCGCGCGAGCGCCGCAGCGCCGGGGCTGCCGCCCAGGCGCAGAGCATCGTGCCGCGCAGGTCGGTGTCGATGAGCCGCGCCAGCTTTTGCAAGTCGGGATCGTGGGCCCCGGGGCCGGTTAAAATATCGGCCCCGGCCACATTGCACCAAGCGTCGATGCCGCCCAGGAGGATGTCTGCCTGGGCCACTAGCGCGGCGACCGCCGCCGGATCTCCGACCTGCGCGGCGTGCGCAAAAGCGCGCCCGCCCGCCTGCTGGATTTCGTCCACTAGAGCCTGAGTGGCCGCGGCCGAGTCGCGGTAGCTCAACACCAGCGTGGCGCCTTCGCGCGCGCAAGCCACCGCGATCGCCCGCCCAATGCCGCTGCTAGCCCCCGTCACCACGATGCGTTTACCCGCTAAGCGCATGCTCGCCGGCCCGTTATTTGCGCTTGACCGGGGCCACCGGCTTGGCCGGGGTCACCGTCTTGGCCGGGGCAACGGGCTTGGCCGCGGCGGCGGAATTTTCTTCGCCCGGTTTACCCATCACCCATTCCTGTTTGAGCACCACCTCGCCCATCCGGCTACCCGGGGTTAGCTGGCCCTGATAAATGACGTAGCGCCCCCCCGGTTCCTCATCGGTGGCCGGGCTTTCGGTCCAGATCCACAGATGACCGGCGACGGTGTCGAGGATCAGCGCCTTCTCCATCCCAAATTCGTGACCCGCATCGATCGGGACCGCCTGATAGCGGGCATCGGCTTGCGCCCCGTTCGACATCACGGCACTCAGGACTAAAACAACACGCAAGTGCATGGTTAAATCTCGCAGCGACGCCGGAGCGCGGCCGCCTTTGGAGGGTAACAATAGAGCGCGCGGGTCGCCTGTTGGCGTCTCCAAACCCGCGTTTTTCGCCCCGCCCGAGGCGGGAGTCGATGGTCAGATCAGACGACTCCCGTCCGGGGTAGCGGCCCAGGTTCGTGGAACTAAGCCCCTCAGACGCGCCTTCGTTTGGTGCGGCCCTCACAGGCCTGCGCCCGCCGTCGTTCAGGGGAGGCCCAGCGTGACCTGCAGGATGGCGTAGTGGTCCTCAAAAAAATCCTCTGCCCGCACCCTAGCGCGGGGCAGCCAGAGCGCCAGGGCCGCGTCATCGCCGCCCACCGCCACGGGTGCGACGGGCAGCACGCTGAGATCAAATTCAAATAAATGGGTGATGATCCGGCCCCGTCGCGAACGCCGCGGATGGTCAAACACCCGCCCGGCGCCGGCCGCCGGTGCGGGGATCTGCAAGCCTGTCTCCTCGCACAATTCGCGCACGGCGGCCGCCGCCAGCGACTCGCCGGGACCCACAAAACCACCGGGTAGCGCCAGCAACCCCAAGCCGGGCCGCCGCCCTCGCTGGACTAACAGCACCCGATCTTGGTGCCGCACCAGTACGTCTACCGTCACGAACACCGGCGGATAAGGCGCGCTGGCCCAGGCCCGGCGATAGTCCACCGCGAACGCAGCCTCGGCCGCCAGTTCACGCCCAATCTCACCCTCCAGCCCAGCGCTGATAAAGCCGTGGGCGGTCGGGGGGCAGTGCGTGTCTAACAGCGCCCCGCGCGCCGCGCCGGTGGCGAGCAACAAGGCTTCCGCCAACGCCGGCACCCACGCGCTGGACCCCGTGGCGCCGGCCTGCCAGCGCGGAAACAGCATGGCGTAGTAGTCCGGGCCGGCCCGTTCGGTGCCGACCACGGTGATTTGAGCGTCCTCCGGCGCCAGCCCCGCGCGCTGGCAGGCCGCGCCGACGGTGAGGGCGACCAAGGCCGCCCAACGCGGGTCGTCGTACCAACAATCTGCCAGCGCAACGATGACCACCCGCGGGTCGGGGAGCGCCGCGCGCAGGCCGTCAAGCCGCTGGGTGAGCGTCCAGGGATTGGCCACATCGCGCGCGGAGGTGCTGCCGGTGCATAACACGATGACCAGCGCGTGGCCGGCTAGTTGCGCCTCGATGGTCTGGCAGTGGTGGTGCTGCACGGGCGCAAAGCGGCCAATACACACGGCGACGCGCGGGCCGGCGGCGGCCATCAGACCTCGGCGAGGAGCGCCAGGGCGCTGGCATGGAGACTGGCATTGGCGGCCGCAATGACCCGCCCGCCGGTGCGTACCGGCGCGCCGCGCCAATCGCTCACCTGCCCGCCCGCGGCCGTGATGATGGGCACGAGCGGCGCGATGTCGTAGAAACCCAAACCCGCCTCGATGACCAAATCGATGTGCCCGGCGGCCAGTAAACAGTAGGCGTAACAGTCGATCCCAAAACGGGTCAACCGCACGGCCGCGGACACGCGCTGGAACGCCGCCCATTCGGCGCCGCTAAACATCTCAGGGGTGGTCGCGAATAAAGAGGCTTGCGCCAGACTGGGGGTCGCGCGGGTGCGCAAATCGACCGCCTGTTCGCCCCGCAACAGCGTTGCACGCGCCCCACCGCCGATAAAAATCTCGCCCACGAAGGGCTGGCTCATCATGCCGAGCACCGGCTGGTTGTCCTCGCACAAACCCACCAGCGTGCCCCACGTCGGCACCCCGCTGATGAACGCGCGCGTGCCGTCGATGGGGTCGATGACCCAGCGATAGGCGCTGCTGCCCACCTGTTCGTCAAATTCCTCGCCCAAGATGCTGTGGTCGGGATAGCGTGCCAAGATAGCGGCGCGCAGAGCTTGCTCGGCCTCGCGGTCAGCCCGGGTAACCGGATCAAAGTGCCGCCCGCCCTTGTCCGTAACGCTGAGCGGCTGGCGAAACCACGGCAACACGACCCGAGCCGCCAAGGCGGCTAATTCGGGCAAAAATAGCCGAAACTCTTGCTCTGAATGGGGGTCCATAATCACGCCGATGAAGGCCATAACGGCCGGCTCGGCATCATGACATCGGGCTCGCGCCGATTACAATGCAACGACCGCGTAGCGGTTCTGAAGGAGATCTTCGCAATGAACAGACTTGTGCTTTTTCTGGCGACCAACCTTGGGGTGGTCGCCGTGCTCTCGCTGGTACTCAACGTGCTGGGCATTAATCAGCAAGGCATGAGCCTCGCGCCGTATTTATTCATGACCGCCGCCATCGGGATGGGGGGCTCGTTCATTTCGCTGTTGATGTCGAAATCGATGGCGGTACGCTCGGTCGGCGCACAGATCATCACCGAACCACGCTCCGCCACGGAACGCTGGCTCCTCGACACGGTGCGGCGCCAGACCGAGCAGGCGGGCATCGGCATGCCCGATGTGGCGGTGTTCGAGTCCCCGACACCCAACGCCTTCGCCACGGGTTCCAATCGTAACCATGCGTTGGTCGCGGTGAGCACCGGGCTCCTCCAACAAATGAGCCAAGACGAGGCGGAAGCGGTGCTGGGCCACGAGGTCTCCCACGTTGCCAACGGTGACATGATCACGCTGACGCTCATCCAAGGCGTGGTCAACACCTTCGTCATGGTCTTTGCCAACCTCATCGCCAGCGCGCTGGACCGCGGCAGTCGCGAGGGCGGTGGGCGCGGCATGGGCTACTACGTCGGCTATATGGTGGCCCAATCGGTGTTGGGGGTGCTGGCGTCGGTGGTGGTGTGCTGGTTTAGTCGACAGCGCGAATTTCGCGCCGATGCGGGCGGGGCCACCCTCGCGGGGCGCGGCAAAATGATTGCCGCCCTGGAGCGCCTGCAAGCCAGTCACGAACCCCAACTGCCGCGCGGCCTGGCGGCCTTCGGCATCAGCGGGAATATGCTCGGGGGACTGGGGCATTTGTTTGCCACGCACCCGCCGCTGAGCACCCGCATCGCCGCGCTGCACGACGCCGCCTGAGCATGCGGTGCACCCGGGCCGGGCGGCGCGGTGGCGCCCGTCTCGGATTACGCGTTGAAGCACTTTATAATGCCGCCCTTAAGCCACCGAAAAACTAGCCGCGCCCATGCTCAAACTACTCGCCGTCTGCTATGACCGTTACGTGCTGGGCTATCCGCGGGTGGTGCTGGGCCTCTTGCTGGTCGCGCTGGGCGGCGCGCTGAGCGGAATTCCCAATTTTCGCATCGACGCCTCGGCCGATTCCCTGCTGCTCGATAACGACCGCGACCTGCAGCGCTATCGCGACCTCAGCAGGCATTACGGCGCCACCGATTTTCTTTTCATCACGGTAACCCCGCCCGAGTCGCTGTTTGAGCCCGCCTCGCAGCGGCTGATCGCCGCCCTGCGGGCAGACTTAAAAGCGCTGCCTGAAGTGGCATCCGTGATGACCATACTGGACGTGCCGCTGGTCAAAAATAGCGACCTCCGGCTGTCGGAAGCGGTCTCGAAATATAAGACCCTGGAGTCGCCCGGCGTGGACCTGATAAAAGCGCGCAGCGAGCTCTTAACCAGCCCGCTCTACCGCAAGGTCGTCATCAGCGAAGACGGTAAAACCACGGCAATCCGGGTCATGTTGAAAGACCACGCGGCGTTCGACGCGTTGCAAACCGAACGCGGCGATTTGGCCTACCAACGCGCTACCGACGGGCTGTCCGCGGCCGCGGCCGCCCGACTCGCCGCCATCGAGCCGGTCTATGCCGCCGCCAAGCGCACCCTCGAAGAAAACAACCGCGTTGCGATCAGCCACCTGCGGGAGGTGCTCGCCAAATATCCGGCCTCAGCGCACCTCCACCTCGGTGGGCTAGCGATGATCACCAACGACCTTATCAGCTACGTGCGCAGCGATATCTCGGTGTTCGGCTGCGGTGCCCTGACGCTCGCCGTGGTGATGCTCGGCTATCTCTTTCGGGAATTGCGCTGGGTCATGATCCCACTCGTGAGCTGCGTGTATTGCACGGCCATCATCTTGGGTCTGCTGGGGCTGGTGGGCTGGGAATTGACCGTTATTTCCTCCAACTTCATCGCGCTCACGCTGATCCTCACCATTTCGGTCAACATCCATCTCATCGTGCACTACATGGAGCTCTACCGAGAGCATCCAGACCTCCCTCAGGCCGAACTGGTCCGCCGCATGGTGCACGACATGGCCCCGCCGTGTTTCTACACCAGCCTCACTTCCATCGTGGGCTTCGCCTCGTTGGTGACCAGCGACATCAAGCCGATCATCGATTTTGGCTGGATGATGAGCCTGAGCCTCGCCGTGGCCTTTGTGACCCTGTTTACGCTCATTCCCTGCGTGATGACGCTGATGAAAAAGCGTCCGCTCAAGGTGCGAGAAGAAGGCAGCGCCGGCTTTACGCTGGTGTTGGCGCGTTTCACCGACCGCCACGGCACCGCGGTACTGAGCGCCACGGTGTTGATTACCCTGCTGGGGGTGTGGGGCATCGCCAAGCTGGAAGTCGAAAACAGCTTCATTAATTATTTCAAACAGAGCACCGAAATTTACCAAGGCCTCAAGCAGGTCGATGAAACCCTGGGCGGCACCACGCCGCTGGCCGTCGTGCTGAAATTTTCCCCGCCGGCGCCGGCCGCCGCGACCGCCGCGGCGGACGCCGAATTAGCCTCCCTGTTCGAAGACTCATCGAGTCAAAAATCTGATTACTGGTTCACCTCCGACAAAATTGCCCGCATCAAGCAGGTGCACGATTTTCTGGAGACCATCCCCGGTGTCGGCAAGGTCACCTCGCTCGCCTCTATGGTGCGGGTAGCTGAAGACCTGAACCATGGTCGCGAATTCGACCCCTTCGAACTCAACGTCATCTACAAGCGCCTGCCCGACAACCTCAAAACAGAAATGCTCACGCCCTATATCTCGATTGAGCAAGACCAAGCGCTACTCGCGGTGCGAGTGCTGGATTCGCAGCCTAAGCTGCGCCGCCAGGAACTCTTGGCGAAGATCCGCCACGGCCTCAAGCACGACCTCGGCCTGAAGCGCTCGGAGTTCGAAGTCACCGGGCTGTTAGTGCTCTACAGCAACATGCTGCAGAGTCTTTATTCTTCGCAGATTCAGTCTCTGGGCTGGTCTATTTTCGGTGTGCTGCTCATTCTTTGGCTCCTGTTTCGTTCCTTCAAAGCGGCCCTCATTGGGGTAATTCCCAACATCGTGGCGGCCACGGGGGTGCTGGGTTTCATGGGTTGGATGGGCATTCCGCTCGATATGATGACCATCATGGTGGCCTCACTCACGATCGGCATCGCGGTCGAAGACTGCATCCACTACCTGTACCGTTATGGGGTCGAATTTAAACGCCTCCAGAATGGCCTCGACACCCTGTACTATTGCCATTCCAACATCGCCAAGGCCGGCTTTTATACGACGCTAGTGGTGTGCTTTGGCTTTTCGATCCTCGTCTTGTCGAACTTTGTGCCGAGCATCATTTTTGGCATTCTCACCACCATCGCCATGACCCTTGCCATCCTGGGCGCCCTGACCCTGATGCCAAAACTCATCCTTATGTGGAAACCCTTTGGCTAAGCCTGTAACGTAAACCAACCATCGTATCCGCCCCGTCCTAGGAGGCCTCTCATGCGTTTGAATTTCCGCATCCTGCAACATGGCATTGCGTTCATCATTGGCCTGCTGGCGCTAGCGCCGAGCTATGCAGACGAAACCTGCGTCTCGCCCTATATGAAGCGCCTGACCGGGCCGGAAGACTTCATGTACATCTGGACCTTGGGCGTCATGGAACTCGGCGATGAGCAAGATAAACTAGTGACCGTAGATGTGCGGCCCAAATCTAAAACCTACGGCCAGGTGCTGGCGAGCCTGTCGGTGGGCGGGCGCAACGAGGCGCATCATTCCGGCTACAGCGACGACCGGCGCGCCCTCTGGGCAGGTGGCCTCGACAGCAGCAATATCTTTATTTTTGACGTCTACAGCGACCCCGCCAAACCCAAACTGACCCGCACCATCACCGATTTCGTGGCCGCCACCGGCGGCATTGTCGGCCCGCATACTTTTTACGCCCTGCCGGGTCGCATGCTCATCACGGGCCTGTCGAATAATCAAGACCACGGCGGACGCACCGGCATGGCCGAGTACACCAATGAGGGCGAGTACATCACCACCCACTGGATGCCCACCGATGACAATCTGCAGGGGGCGGTGAAATCTGGGCAAATGGCGGACGGCTATGGCTACGACGTGCGGGCGCTGCCGCGGCTCAACGTCATGCTGACGTCTTCGTTCACCGGCTGGAACAACTACATGATGAATCTCGGCCAAATGATGGGCGACCCGCAGGCCATGAAACACTTCGGCAGCACGGTTGCCGTGTGGGACCTGCATACCCGCAAACCGCTCAAAATTCTGGACGTGCCGGGCGCGCCGCTGGAAATCCGCTGCGCGTGGAACGAAAAACACGATTACTGTTTCACCACCACCGCTTTGACCTCGAAAATCTTTCTGATCCATCGCGACGCGCAGGGCGAGTGGCACGCGCAGGCGGTGGCCGACATCGGCGACGCGAAAAAAATTCCGCTGCCGGTAGACATCTCGATCTCCGCCGACGACACCCGCCTGTGGGTCAACACCTGGAACGATGGCATGACGCGCTTGTTTGATATCTCCGATGCCTTCCACCCCAAAGTCGTCTATGAGAAAAAAATCGGCGAGCAGGTCAACATGGTGTCGCAGAGCTGGGACGGCAAGCGGGTCTACTTCACCTCCTCGCTGGTCAGCAACTGGGATAAAACCCAAGGGCCAGAGGGCGACCTACAGTATTTCAAGGCCTTTGACTGGGATGGTAAGACCCTCAAGCCTGCGTTTAACCTGAATTTCATCACCGCCAAACTGGGGCGCCCGCACATGATGACCCTCGGCGCTTACTCGGTTGGGGCCCAAGCCCAGGCGGCGTCGCCGGTATCTGAGGGCGTCGCGCTCAAACACTGAGATGGGTCGCGGCGGCGAGATGGCCGGCGTCATCGCGGGTAGTTTACTGCTGGCGTTGAGCACCGCACTGGCGGCCCCCGAGCAGCCCGCCAGCAGCGCCGCCAGCAGCGCCGCCACCGCCCCGGTGCCCGGCACCTATGCCTTACCGCCGGTGGGGGCGGCACCCAACGCGCAGGTGCGCGATGAAACCGGCGCCGTGCGCACGCTGCACGAGCTCTTTGACCAACGCATCGTGGTCCTGAGCTTCATTTATACGCGCTGCGCGGACGGTGCGGGCTGCCCAATGGCGAGCCACACGCTGGGGCTGGTGGCGGCGCGCCTGCGCAAAAACCCCGGATTAGCTCAGCAGACGCGCTTCGTCAGCGTGAGCTTTGACCCCGCGCACGATACCCCCGAAGTGCTGCGCGCCTACGCCCAGCATTTTCGCAAACCCGGTCTGGAGTGGCCCTTCGTAGCGGCTCTCGCCACTGACCTCGACACGCTGCTGCGGGACTATCATCAAGACCTCGAAACCAATGCGACCGGACAGGTGTTGGCCCATACGCTGCGGGTCTTTCTCATCGATGCCGAGGGCCGTATCCGCAACGAATACACCTCGAGCTTTCTGGATGTCGCGAGTTTGGCCGCCGACGTCGAAACCCTCGCCCTCGAAGCCCGCGCGCCGCCGGCCGCCGCGCGGGTGCCAACCTCCCCATCGCTGCGCGGCGGCGACGAGCGCGGCGACTACACCTCCTCGCATTTCACCACCCGCTCGCGCGCGCTCACCGCGCGCGACGCCGTGCCGGCCGACCTGCTGGCCCATCTACGCGCAGGCCAGCTCGGTTTGCCCAACGCCCAAGCCTTGAATAATGGTCCACTGCCCACCGCTGCGCAGATTCAACTAGGTCGTCAATTATTTTTCGACCGCCGGCTTTCACATAACGACACGCTGTCTTGCGCCAGCTGCCATGTGCCGGACCAAGGCTATACCAGCAATGAACTCGCCACACCGGTCGGCATTGAAGGTCGCAGCGTGCGCCGCAACGCGCCCACGCTGCTCAATGTGGGCTTCCTGCCGAGGCTGTTTGTGGATGCCCGGGAATCCCGGCTGGAACAACAAATTTGGGCGCCGTTGCTGGCCGCCAACGAATTAGGTAATCCCTCGATCGGCTTTGTGTTGGAGAAATTGGCGGGATTGCCGGATTATCAAAGCCGCTTTGCAGCGGCGTTCGGGGGACAGGCGCTCAGTATGGAGAATCTGGGGGCCGCGCTCGCCGCCTACGAGCGCACGCTAATCGCCGGGGATAGCCCTTTTGACCGCTGGCGCTTTGGGGGCGAGAGCCGCGCGCTCGACGCCTCAGCGCAGCGCGGCTTTGCGCTGTTCACGGGCAAGGCGGGCTGCAGCGGCTGCCATCTCGTCGGCCAGGACACGGCGCTTTTCACCGACCATCAGCTCCACGACACCGGGCTGGCGGTGGCTGCTGCCCTCCCGCGCCCCCCCACCCTCACGGTCGCGGTGGCACCCGGCACGCAGTTCCAAGTGCTCCCGAGCGACGCCGGCGCCAGCCTCGCGCCGCCCGCGAGCGACCTCGGACGCGCCGAGGTCACGCTCGATCCGGCTGATAATTGGCACTTCCGCACCCCTAGCCTACGCAATGTCGCACTCACCGCGCCCTATCTCCACGACGGTTCCCTGCCCACTCTAGCGGCGGTGATCGCGCGCTATGACGCCGGCGGGGTCGCCCATCCCGGCGCGGCGCCCGAACTCAAAGCCCTGGGACTCAGCCCGGCCGAACGCACGGCCCTGGAGGCGTTTCTGCGCAGCTTGAGCAGCCCCTCGGTGGCGCTCTTGGTGCGTGACGCCTTCGCTGCCAACATCGGGGATCGCGGGCGCGCACCCAACTAGCGCAGTCAACGGCGCGCCCACAGCGAGCCGCGCGGCCCCGACGTCCGGGTGGCCGCAGCGTGCGGGTTGAAGTCCCGGCCCAGGTCCATCGCCGGGGTCGTGGCGAGCCCAGCGGGGAAACGCTTGACGACTGAGGCTTGGCGCGTGAGCCTTAGGCGCCGGCCCAGCGTCTACTCGCCCCCGACCTGACCCGGCCCAGCGTCTACTCGCCCCCGACCTGACCCGGCCCAGCTGGCGTTCGTTGCCCTTTTGTTTTGGAGACTGGCCTTGGAAGCTCTGGAGACTTTTCGCAGCGACACCCGGCGCTGGCTTGCGGCAAATTGCCCGGCGTCATTGCGCACGCCCATGCCAGAAGAAGAACGCGTTTGGGGCGGGCGCAACGCCGTGTTCAAAAACCCGGCCAGCCAGCACTGGCTGGCGCTCATGGCGCAACGCGGCTGGACGGTGCCCACTTGGCCACGCGAATACGGCGGTGGCGGTCTGTCGTCGGCGGAGGCCCAGATTCTCAAAGAGGAGATGCAGCAACTCGGCGCGCGCCAGCCGCTGTTTGGCTTTGGCATCAGCATGCTCGGGCCGGTGTTATTGACGCAAGGCACGGCGGCCCAAAAGGCCGAGCACCTGCCGCCCATCGCGCGCGGGGAAATTCGCTGGTGCCAGGGCTATAGCGAGCCCGGCGCGGGCTCGGATTTAGCTAGCCTGCAGACCCGCGCCGAGGACCGGGGCGACCACTACCTCGTGAACGGCCAGAAGGTGTGGACCTCCTACGCCCATCTGGCCGATTGGATTTTTTGCCTAGTGCGCACCGCCAGCCAGCCCAAACACGCTGGCATCAGCTTCGTGCTGTTTGATATGCGCAGCCCCGGCGTTGCAGCGCGTCCCATCCAGCTCATTAGCGGGACCTCAGCGTTTTGCGAAACTTTTTTCACGGATGTCGTGGTGCCAAAGCGCAATCTCGTGGGCGCAGTAAACGCTGGTTGGGCCATCGCCAAAGAACTGCTGACACACGAGCGCGGCATGATTTCCGAGATTGGGCGCGCCATTGGCGGCACCGTGCCGTCGGTGGAAATCATCGCACAGCGCTATCTGGGGGATGCTCAGGGGCGCATCGGCGACCCGGTGCTGCGCGATGCCGTCGCCCGGCATGTGATGGACGACCACGCCTTTGCGTTGACCTTGCGCCGCGCGGCGCAGGAAACCAGCGCCGGCGTGGCGGCCAGTGGGCTGTCTTCGCTGTTCAAGTACTATGGCACCGAACAAAACAAGCGCAAGTTTGAACTCATCCTGAAATGCGCCGGCGCGCACGCGCTGGGCTGGGAAGCGGACGCGGAGCACAGCGAGGAAGAGGCGCTGCTGTGTCGCACGTGGCTGCGCTCCAAAGGTAATTCCATTGAAGGGGGCACCTCTGAAATTCAATTGAACGTCATCGCCAAGCGCGTGCTGGGTCTGCCAGATTGAGGCCCCCGCAGTGACCCTGGTGCTCAATCCCGAACAAACCATGCTCAAAGCCACGGCGCACGCATTCTTTAGCCAGCAACAACCCGTGCAAGCGCTGCGCACGCTGCGCGACAGCGCCGACCCCACCGGCTTTGACCGGGCGCTTTGGCAGGAGATGGCCGAGCTGGGCTGGGCCGGCATCCTCATCGACGAGGCGCACGGCGGATCGGATTTTGGTTATCAGGGCTTAGGGCAAATTCTGGAAGAAGCCGGACGCACCCTCGCCGCTAGCCCCCTGGTCTCGACGGCGTTGCTGGCCGCGCCGCTGGTGCGGGCGGCAGGCAGCGCCGCCTTGCGCACGGCACTCCTACCCGCAGTCGTGGCCGGCACCCGGGTGCTGGCTCTGGCGTTGGAGGAAGGCCCGCATCACGCGCCCGCCCGCACCGCCCTGACGGCGACCCCCGAGGCCGGCGGTTTTGTGCTCAACGGCAGCAAGACTTACGTGCTGGATGGCCACATTGCCGATGACCTCATCATACTGGCGCGCACCGCCGGACACCCCGGTGACGCCCATGGCCTGACCCTCTTTCACCTGCGCGGGGACGCCGCGGGGCTCACCCGCACCCGCCTGCGGATGGTCGACAGCCGCAATGCGGCCCAACTGAGCCTGCGCGCGGTGCGGGTCAGGGCCAGCGATAGGCTAGGGGAACTCGACTTAGCCCTCGCACAGCTGGATCCGGTGCTCGATGGTGGCCGCGCTGGCTTAGCCGCCGAAATGCTGGGCACCGCGCTGGAAGCCTTCGAGCGCACGCTGGCCTATTTGAAAGTGCGCGAACAATTTGGCGTGGCCATCGGGTCGTTTCAGGCGCTCAAACATCGCGCCGCGCTCATGTTCTGTGAACTCGAACTCACGCGCTCGGCGGTGCGCGCGGCCTTGGGCGCGCTGGACGCCGGCAGCAGCGAATCCCCCTTGCTTGCCTGCTTGGCAAAAGCCAAGGCCTGCGAAACCCTCGAGTTAGTGTCGAGTGAAGCGGTGCAGCTGCATGGTGGTATCGGCATGACCGATGTGGCGGACATCGGCTTGTTCCTGAAGCGCGCGCGGGTGGCGCAGCAATTATTGGGTGACGCCGGCTTCCAGCGCGCGCGCTACGCAAACTTACGGGGCTTTTAGTCGGTCGCCAGGGCGGCGCCCATTTGTGAGGTGCCCGAATGTGCAGACCCTAGCCGGCAAGCTATTGTGTGAACCTCGTGCAATTAGGGATTTGACATGCGAAAAGTGCTGTTCATTCTAGGCCAGATGAGTGACTCGGATACGGCGTGGCTGGCCAATAACGGGCAGCGCCAAGTCATCGCCAAAGGCACCGAACTCATCCGCCAAGGTAGCCGTATCAACACCATGTATTTCATCCTCACGGGCGTCATGTCGGTGGTTAATCAGCAAGGGACGAAACTCGCAGAACTGGGCGGCGGCGACATTCTGGGCGAAATGTCCATGCTCGACTCCGGCGTCACCGCAGCGAGCGTGCGGGCCGACCAAGACTGCACCGTGCTGGCAATCGCCAAGCCTGCGCTTGAGAAAAAACTGGCCGACGATACCGCTTTCGCCGCGCGATTCTATCGCGCGTTAGCGCTATTTCTAGCCGATCGAATGCGTAGCACGATGCGCACGCTGGGCTATGGGGAGGCGCGCGACGAGGTGCCGACTGAGGGTCTAGCGGAGGACGAACTGGATGCCGCCGTGCTCGACAACGTCCACCTTGCAGGGGCGCGTTTTGAGCGCTTGTTAAAACAGCTTGCGGGAGGCTGAAATGCCAACCCTGTGGCGCCACTGGGTCGCCTACTGGCTGGTGACTGCACTGGGGCTGCTGGCGCTGAGTCACCCAGCACCGGCCCGCGCGGAGAGCGGCATCGGCCTGCGAGATGTACTCTCTTTAGCCCTGCAGATGAACGTCGACACCCAGGTCAGCCAGCAGGCGATTAGAAGTGCGCAGGGCCAACTGCAGCAAGCGCAAGGGCGCTTTGACCCCGTGCTGGGTAGCGATCTCAGTCGGGCCCACGACAACACTCCCTTGGGCACCGCGCAGAGCGCTGGTTTTCAAGCCCTTGGGATAAACCCGCCCAGCAACCAAGTCATCGACGCAACGGCCTATGGCGTCAGCGCCCAGCGCACCCTGATGAACGGCATGCAGGCCGGGGCTGGTTTCAGCGTGGCCGCTGCGGAAAATTCCCTCGAGCAAAAGCTGGACATCCCCTCGCAGCTGATCGGCAAGCTCGCCTTCACGCTGCGCGTGCCGCTGGCGCGCAACGCGGGCCGCGCGACGGTTGGCGCAGAGGTCGACGCCAGTAACGCCGAGTCTGCGGCGGCGCGCGCGGAGCTGGAACACACCAACGCCAGCATCCTCCTGCAGACCACCAGCGCGTTCTGGCTATGGTTAGCGAGCGCCCGGCAGTTGGCGATTAGCGAAGCTGCAGAACAGCGCCTGGAAGACTTAGTCCACGAAATGCAGCGCCTCATTGAGGCCGGAGAGACCCCGCGCGCCGACATCGAACTCGTGCTGGCAAGTCGCGCCGAGCGCCGCGCCCAGCGCATTACCGCGCAACAGGTCGCCAGCGAAGCGCGCGTCGCCTTGGCCAACCTCATGGGTCTGCCACCTGCCCGCAGCGCGGAGCTGGGTCAGCCCGCACAAGACTTCCCTAAACTGCGCGCCTTGCCTGCAACCCAGGACCCCGCGCCACTGGTGGAGCGGGCGCTAACTCGACGCGCAGATTTAGAGGCCGCCCGCCAGCGCAATGAAGCCGCGCACTACCGTGCCAACGCCGCGGTGGCAAATCTCAAGCCGCAAGTCGATCTCGACCTGCGCCTGAGCTACACCGGGCTGGCCGAAGACACCTCGCAGTTTGCCCTTGACGACAGTCTGGAAAATCTGACCGGACCGTCGGTCGGCGCGAGCTTATCTGTGCAGTGGCCGTGGGCGAACCTGAGCGCGAAAGGCACCGAACTGACGGCCGCGGCGGGCTGGGATGCAGCCAGCATCCGGCAGCGCGATCTGGGGCAGACGATCGCCTACACGGTGCCGGTGGCGTGGCTAGCCTTAATGCGCGCCGGCGCACAACTGCAAGAAGGCGCGGAGGCGGTCAACCGCTACACCATCACGCTGAAGAATGAACAAACCAAACGCAGGTTAGGCAAGTCCACCGTCATCGACCTCATCAACATCGAAGACCGCCTGAACACCTCGCTGCAGAATGAAATTGGGCTACGCCAACAATATGCCATCGCGATCGCGCGGCTGCGCTTTGAGCTTGGCACGCTGGTCCGGCGCGAGGGCGATCAATTTGAAGTAGCGGTGGCGGCCTTATTGGGCAGCGACCCGTTGGGAGACTGATGCATGGCTGGGTCAGAACGAATTTTTCGCAAAGTATCCCTCGAGCGTCTGTCCTCACCAGAGCAACTGGACACGCTGATTCGCGTCGTGACCCCCAATGCCTGGCTCGCGCTCGCCCCGCTGCTGTGCCTGATAGCGCTCGCCGTCGCGTGGGGCTGGCTGGGCAGCATCCCGCTCAAGGTGAGTGGGCGCTGCATCCTACTCAATCCCACCGGTCTGGCGGAGGTCACCAGCGGTGCTGCAGGCCGTCTGTTGGAGTTGCCGGTCAAGGTCGGAGACTCAATCGTGCAAGGCCAAGCGCTTGCGCGGGTGGCCCAACCAGAAATAGCCGACCGCATTGAAAAAGCCGACGCCCGGCTTAGAGAACTGGAATCCCAAGGGCAAGTACTGCGCACTTTCGCCGCGCGTGGCGCGACGCTGACAACCCAAACCTTGCGCCAAAATCGCCGTAATTTTGAGAGCCAATTAGAGGCGGCCAGCGCGCGTGCCCACCTCGCCACCGAACGTGCGCAGGTCGAAGAACACTTGCTACGGGAGGGTCTGGTGACGGCGCAAACGGTGGTGGCAACGGGACACGAGCGCGTTGCGGCCGAATTAGACGCGCAAAACCTGCGCAACCAAATCAAGGAACTCGAATTGCGGCGCTTAGAAGCCGAAAAACTGGCCCAAATGGAACTGGCCAATAGCGACGTCCAAATTAACGAAGCGCGCCGCGCGCTGGACAGCTTACGCGGAGCGCAGCGAGCTGCCGTGACCATTACCAGCCCGTATGCGGGGCGCGTCGTCGAGATTAAAAGCGGGACGGGCATGTTGGTAACGGAAGGCAGCGCGGTGCTGACTGTCGAGCAGGCCGGCGCCAGTGGGCAACTCGAGGCGGTGATCTATCTGGCGGCCGCAGACGGCAAAAAACTCAAGCCCGGGATGGAAGCGCAGATCACCCCCAGCACCGTGCAGCGCGAAGAGCACGGCTTCATTCGAGCGGCGATTGCCCGCGTGGCGGACTATCCAGCCACCCCACAAAGCATGGCGTTCACGCTGCAGAACGATGCGCTGGCGCGTGAATTAGCCGGCAATGCGCCACCCATCGAAGCCCGGGCCACGCTCAAGCGAGCCGCGACCCCCAGCGGCTATCAGTGGTCTTCAGCCGCCGGCCCCCCGCTGACTATCAGCAGCGGCACGCTGTGTCAGGCCGAGGTCGTGGTGGCGCGTCAAACCCCCATTTCCTTGGTGATCCCGTTGCTTAAATCGACGCTGGCGCTCGAGTAATCTGCATCCCCACATGAGCACCACCACCCCAACCCTGCGCGACACTCGACGCCACCGGACGCCCACCATTTTACAAATGGAGGCGGTGGAGTGCGGTGCCGCCTGCCTGGCGATGATCCTGGGCTACCACGGGCGACACGTGCCATTGGAAGCACTGCGGTTGCTGTGCGGGGTAACGCGCGACGGCAGTAAAGCCAGCAATGTGGTGAAAGGGGCGCGCAGTTTTGGCCTGATTGCGCGGGGCTTTAAGAAGGAGCCGGCGGAACTGCGCAACCTTGCCCTGCCACAAATCGTGTTCTGGAACTTCAACCATTTTGTCGTGGTGGAAGGTTTTCGAGGGGGCAAGATATTTTTAAACGACCCCAGCTCCGGGCCCCGCGTGGTCGATACCGAGGAGTTCGATCAGTCATTTACCGGCGTGGTTCTGACGTTCGAGAAATCCCCGGATTTTCAGCCCGGCGGTCAGCCCTCGGGCGTGGTGGATGCACTCAAGCGGCGCTTCGTCGGTCTCCGGGAGGCTCTTAGCTATCTGGTACTGGTCGGCGTTGCGCTGGTGGTGCCGGGCCTGGTCATTCCGGTGTTTTCTAGCGTGTTCGTAGACAAGCTGCTCATCGGTGGTCAGCACAGTTGGCTTAAACCCCTGCTGTTGGGCATGTTGCTCACCGCCGCGCTGCGCATGGCCTTAACGTGGCTGGAAAGCTACTACCTGCTGCGGGTGCAGACCCATCTCGCGCTCAGTACCACCAGCCAGTTTTTCTGGCACGTCCTGCGGCTCCCGGTGGAGTTCTACACCCAGCGCTCGGCCGGAGAAATCAGCAGCCGCGTGGCGTTAAACGACCGGGTGGCGGCGTTGCTCTCGGGCGACCTAGCGCGTGCTGTGCTGAGTGTCCTGACCCTGGTCTTTTTTGCCGGTCTGATGTTTAGCTACGACGTGCCGTTGACCCTGCTCTCACTGGTTGTGGTCGGTCTGAATTTAGCGGCAGTGCGCCTGATCCAGCGCCGTAGCGAAGAGCTCAGTCAGCGCTTGTCGCTCGATGCCGGCAAAGTAATGGGCGCCTCCATGAACAGCCTGCTGCTGATGGAAACCGTGAAAGCCTCCGGCCGCGAAAACGAAGTCTTCGCGCGCTGGGCCGGGCATCAGGCGAAGTACGTGGTATCGGAACAGGAAGTCGCGCGGGTCGGCCTGTTCCTGGGTTCCCTGCCCGGCTTACTGAGCGCACTCAATTTGCTGCTGGTGTTGGGTTTGGGCGGTTTGAGGGTCATCGACGGACAGCTGTCGCTAGGGCAGTTGGTGGCGTTTCAAAGTCTGGTGGCAAGCTTTATGGGGCCAGTCATGGCCCTAGTGGGCTTGGCGGCAAAGCTCCAAGAAGCCAAAGGCGACATGAACCGACTCGACGATGTTACCCAATACCCCGCAGATCCCTGGGTGACCCGCCCAACACCGAACACCGCCCATAGCGTGGCGCCGATCGAAGGTGAGGTGCGCATTCAAAACCTCCAGTTTGGCTATAGCTTGACCGACCCACCGCTCATTCAGAACCTCAATCTCACGCTGCGCCCCGGCGAACGGGTGGCCATTGTGGGGGCCTCTGGCTGCGGCAAGTCCACGGTCTCCAAGCTCGTCATGGGGCTGTACACCCCGTGGTCTGGGGAAATTTTGTTCGATGGTCTGCCGCGTACAGCGCACCCTCGGCATCAGTTCTCTAGTGCCGTGGGGCTGGTGGATCAGAACATAGTGCTGTTTGAAGGCACGGTCCGCGACAACCTCACCCTGTGGGATCCCACCGTCACGGAGGCCGACATCATGCGCGCCACGCAGGACGCCTGTATTCACGATGTGATCCAGATCCGGCCTGAAGGCTACGCGGCGCGCATCGAAGAAGGCGGCCGTAATCTGAGCGGGGGCCAGCGCCAGCGGCTCGAAATTGCCCGCGCGCTGGTGACTAATCCTCGCGTGCTGATATTAGACGAGGCGACCAGCGCCTTGGATGCCGCCACCGAAAAACTCATCGACGATAACCTGCGCCGCCGCGGCTGCGCCTGTCTCATCATTGCGCACCGGATCTCGACTATTCGCGACGCTGACGAAATTGTGGTGCTCTCCCGCGGGGAGGTGGTGGAACGCGGCACACACGAAGAACTACTGGCCATCGAGGAGGGTCACTACAGCCGTTTGGTGGCGGCACTATGAGCCTACAGGCACTTTTGGACACCGCCGTGCTCATGCGTGGCCCGCGCAGGCTTGAGGATCCCGCCGAGGTCTACCTTGTCGCGTCCGGCGGCGTGGATATCTTCCTCCAGCGCCGCCCCCGCGAAGCCCGCAGCGCCGGTGCCCGCTTGCATGTCTGGCGAGCAGGGCCTGGCCAAATCATTTTAGCCCTAGGCGCGCAGTCGCTGCCTTTGGACTATGGCTTGGTCGCAGTGCCATTGCCCGACACCAGGCTAGTGGCATCCAGCACCACTGAAGTCGCCGCGACGCTAGCCCCCGATACCCTCTTGGCACTGTGTGAAAACTGGGTGAGCGCGCTGCTCACCGAAATGGAAACCCCACCCGCGCCGCGACAAGTTCGCTTGATCGCACGCGGAGATCCCATGACCTTAGAGCCTGGCGAAACCCTACGCGGCAGCGAGGGTACCTGCTGGGTCACGCTAGAACGTGGTATTGCGCACTGGATGGGACGTCCCGACAGCCCGCTGGGCCCCGCCCGCGGCGTATGGCCGCTGCACCGCGCGGCATGGCTCACCGCCAGCGAAGCGGTAGCGGTACGTGAGCACGACCCGCTTGAACTGCTGCGCGAAGCGCGGCTCTGGCCTGCCCTGACGGTTCACCAACAGTTGGTCCTGAGTGTGCTGATTGCCGCGGCGAGCCTTGAGAAAATCCGCGCCGAGTCCCATCAAGAAAATCGCGCGCAGCACTCGCTCATCCTCACCCAGGAGGCCATGCAGCAGCTGCTGAGCGTGGCTAATAACGCCAACCCCCGCCAAAACTCCGCGCACCAGGACCACTGTCTCACGGCAACTCGTCTCATTGGGGAGCGACTCGGGATCAATTTTTTGCCGCCGCCACCGGCCGAGGCCCGCGCCCTGGCGACTAATCCGGTTGCGGCAATCGCCAACACCTCGCAGATCCAAAGCCGCCGGGTGATGCTCAAAGGCGAGTGGTGGACCGGCGATAACGGCCCGTTGCTGGCGCGCAGCGCACTGGACCAACACTGGATCGCACTGCTGCCACACCGGGGTGGCTACCTTGCCGTGACGCCCGGAACCAACGATCGCCAGCCGGTCACCGAAGAACTGGCCGGGCAACTCGAGCCTTTCGCCACCATGTTTTATCGCGCACTGCCCCCCACCCCGGTGCGGATACCCGCGCTGCTGCGCTTTCTGGCTTGGGACCGGGGAGTTGATCTGGCCGTGGTGCTGGGGTTGGGTCTACTGGGCGGGCTGTTGGGCATTGCGATGCCGCTAGCCACGGCGTTCCTCGTGGATAACATCATTCCCTCGGCGGATATTCCTGCGCTGTGGCAGATGGTGGGCGCGCTAGCCGCCGCAACCTTGGCCACAACGCTGTTTGAAGTGACCCGTGCGGTGGCCGTGCTGCGGCTGGAGACCCGCATGGACAATGACCTACAGGCCGCCATTTGGGACCGTACCGTGCGCCTGCCCGCGCAGTTTTTTCGGGACTACTCGGCCGGGGATTTGGCAGCGCGCATCAACGGCGTCAATGTGATCAGACGGGCGCTCTCACGCACCACGGTGGCCGCCTTCCTAAACGGCATTTTTTCGCTCTCTAGCTTTGTCTTGTTGTTCTATTTCAGTACCGACTTGGCGCTCTTGGCCAGCGCGTTGGTG
>SHZJ01000059.1 GCA_009692365.1 Gammaproteobacteria bacterium | reverse complement strand
GAGCGTCGGGGCTGCGAGCGCCGGGGCTGCGAGCGTCGGGGCTGCGAGCGCCGGGGCCGCTGGGGCCGCCGGGGCTGCGAGCGTCGGGGCTGCGAGCGCCGGGGCTGCGAGCGCCGGGGCTGAGCTAGGCGTCGTGGGCGCGGCCACCTCGGCGGTCGGCGCGGGCGCCACGGGTAGCGCCGGGGGCGCCGCTGCGCCCGCTAGCACGGGGGGCTCTTGGAATAAGGCGACGCGCAGTTTAGCGAACGCGCTGGGCAATTCCGGGAGGGTGTAGGCGTGGAAATAATCGCCTTGGGTGCTGGTGGCCAACGACTTCATGAGCGACAGGTCGGCTGATTTTGTAAACGCCAAACCGAACAAGCGCACGTGATTGGCGGCCGCCTCCTGAGTCAGCTTGTCGCGCAACCATACCCGGCGCTCCACGTCGACCTGAGCGTTGCCGGTATCGACGATGCCGTCGCTCATCAGCACCACCGAGCGCTGAGCGCCCTCCCGAGCGTGGGTTTTCAACTCATCCAAGGCGCGTTCCACGGCCGCCGGGCTGTTGGTGTAGGGGCCGCGATAATCCACGCCGTTCAGGCTTGCGCCCAGCGCCTTGCCGTCTCCGACCAATGCCAGCGGCACGCTAAGCACCACTTTCTCGTCAAAAACCACCACCGCCACTTGGGCGTCGGTCGGTAAATCGAGCAAGAAACTACGCGCCGCCGCACGCGCGGCGAAGCCCGGATCGGCGCGGCGCATGCTGCCGGAATTATCGAAAACGAACACGATGTCTTGCGGCACAGCCAGCGCCAGCGGTGCCATCAGGCCCAGCAACACGCCGAGGCCGTACAGCAAACTCCACACCGCACTCGAAGTTTTCACAGGGCTATTCCCGTAACTGCTCAGGAAGTCATTCGCCTAACGCTGCTGGCCGGTTTGGATCCGCGCACCACTCGCTCCACGAGCCGCCATACAGGCGGGGCTCGGGCAGGCCAGCGTGCACTTGGGCCAACACATTGTGGCAGGCGGTGACGCCAGAACCACAGTAATGCACGGTGGCGGCATCCGGTAGTGTACCCAAACTCTGCAGCAAAGCCTCGCGCAGCGCAGCCGGCGGCAAGAAATTTCCGGTGCTGCCGAGATTCAACTTCCAGCAATGATTACGCGCGCCCGGGATGTGGCCGGCGCGCGGGTCGATGGGCTCTAGTTCGCCCCGAAACCGCCCGGGGTCGCGGGCATCCACCAGCGCGCGCTGCAGCGGCGGAAGCTCGGCCAGCGTGACCAAACGTTGACGCTCTGGGCTGCCAGTGAAGACTGCGGGCACCGGCACTACCGCGCCCGCCTCTAGCGGGCCGCCACTCGCCAGCCACGCGGGCCAGCCGCCGTCCAGCACCGCGACAAGGTCATGCCCCATATAGCGCAACAACCACCACAGGCGGGCCGCCATCGCCCCGCCCAAGTCGTCGTAACACACGACCTGACGGTCATTGGCGATCCCCAGGGCGGCGAATACTTCCGCCAAACGCGCGGGTGTGGGCAGGGGGTGCCGGCCATGGTCGCTCACGGGGGGTCCGCTGAGGTGATGGTCGAGATGGGCGTACACCGCACCCGGCACATGCCCTTGCAAATAAGCCTCCGCGCCGCGCGTGGTTTGCATTAGATCGAAGCGGCAGTCGACCACCAGCGCGCTGGGGTAGTCGGCCAATTGCGCGGCGGTGATGAGCGTCGTGAACATGCTTAGGTTCTCCCTTGAAGGGTGGTGAATCGGGCCACCTGCAGGGCGCGGGCCGGACGGTGGCCCGGCCCACACCGACTATTGCGGCATAACGCTAGCCCCAATCGATATTTTCGCCAAGCGCGACGCTCGCGTAGCGTGCGGGCTCTTTATTTTCGAAGCCCACCATGCACATTACTTTCGTCAAAAAACGGCACGCCGACGGCAGCAGCTGCGGCAAATGTGCAGAGATCGAACGGCGTCTGATCCGCGATGGTCACATGGCGAGCATCGATGTGGTGGCGGTCGCGGACATGGCCGATGTTGAGAGTCTGGGCATGCGTTTGGCGCACGAGGTGGGCACCGATTTCGCGCCGTTTTTTATCGTGCGCGAAACCACCCAAACGCGGGTCTACACCATTTATTTAAAATTCGTGCGCGAAATACTCACCCCACCGGCCGCGCCCGTTGGGCACAACAGCAGCTCAGTAGCTGGGTAATTCGAGGCCGCGCAGTAAGTCATCCAAGGCTTCCTTATTGGGCAGGCTGGCCGCCTGCTCTACCAAGTCGCGCGTGAGATGCGGGGCAAACGCGCTGATAAAGTCATACATATAACCGCGCAACAGCGTGTTGCGGCTGAAGCCTATTTTGGTGACGCTGCTGGCAAATAAATGACCGGCGTCCAAGGCCACCAGGTCGGAGTCCTCGGTTTTGCTATAGGCCAGCGTGGCCACAATACCGATGCCGATGCCCAGCCGAACGTAAGTTTTAATCACATCCGCATCGGTCGCGGTGAACACCACGCGCGGGGTGAGTCCACGCTCGCGAAAAGCTTCGTCGAGCTGTGAGCGACCGGTAAAACCAAAGACATAGGTCACCAGCGGGTACGCCGCTACCGCCTCCAAGGTCAGCGTCCCAACCTGCGTCAAGGGATGTCCTGGGGGCACGATGATGCTGCGATTCCAGCGGTAGCAGGGCAGCATCACGAGATTGTCGAACAGTTCCAAGGCCTCGGTAGCGATCGCGAAATCCACGTTGTGCTTGGAGGCCAGTTCGGCAATTTGGAGCGGCGAACCCTGATGCATGTGGAGGGAGACTTCCGGGTATTTGGCCGCGAAGGTCTTGATGATCGGCGGCAGCACATAGCGCGCCTGGGTGTGAGTGGTGGCGATGGACAGGCTGCCGCGACGCTGGTCGCTGTGTTCTTTGGCCAAGCGTTTGATGTTCTCCACTTCGCCCAAAATCTTGCCCGCCAGGGTGATGATGGCCGCCCCGGCTGCCGTCACCGCGGTGAGTTGCTTGCCGCTGCGCAAAAAGATTTGCACGGCGAGTTCGTCCTCCAGCATGCGGATCTGTTTACTCACCCCGGGCTGCGAGGTGTAGAGCCACTCGGCGGTGGCAGAGACGTTGAGGTCGTGCCGCGCCACCTCCCAGATGTAACGTAGCTGTTGGAGTTTCATCGCGGCAGTCGCCTCTTTTTTTGGCGCAACGTCGGGGCGGGTGCCAACATCTTGCTAATCCAAGGCCAAGCCCGAGAGCACCCGCGCGTAGAGTTCGGCCACCGGCAACTCCCACTCCGCGGGCGCCAGCGTTGCCAGTTGGTCTTCCAGCCGCCGCGCGAACAAATCCTGCACCCGATAACTCGCGCGCCGCCGCCGCGCCTGCGCCGGATCCCGGTGGGTCTCGACCCAGACCGCGTGCGCGCTCAGGGCCTCTTCCAGCTCCACCATGCCCTGCCCCGAATCGACCGACACGCTCAGCACGGGCACCCGCCAACCCACCGCGCGTTGCGCCCCGAAGCGGACGGTGGAGGCAAGGGTTTCGCGCATCTTCGGCGCGCCGGGCAAATCGCTTTTAGAGATGACGATGATATCGGCCACCTCGAGGATGCCGGCTTTCAGCGCCTGAATAGCGTCCCCGGTCTCGGGCTGCATGAGCAGCACCACGGTGTCTACCAGCGCCTTCACCGCGTGCTCGGCCTGCCCTACGCCGACCGTTTCCAGCACAATTTCGCTAAAGCCGTGGGCCTCCATGGCGCACAGGATGTCGGCCACGTTGTTGCACATCCCGTCCTGAGCATCGCGGCTAGACACTGAACGCATGAACACCCGGGGGTCGTTGGAGGCGGCGTCCATGCGAATACGATCGCCCAGAATGGCGCCCCGGCTGTAGGGGCTGGCGGGGTCAACGGCCAGCACGGCCACGCTGATGCCCCGGGCGGCGCGACGCTCTACCAATTTACCCACTAAAGTACTTTTGCCCACGCCCGGCGGCCCGGTAAAGCCGATGCGCCGCGCCGCCGGCACCACCGGCTCGGCGGGGGCGCTCAACACGCTGCGGGCCGTGGCGCTCGCCAGTCGGCTGATGTCGCGCGCCAGTCGGCGCCGCGCGCTCACATCCAGCACCCCATGGAGGGACTCAGCTGGCGGCAAGTTGGCGACCCATCTCAGCGATAACATCCTCAATGCGTTGACTGGCGTTGAAAATGCCGGTCGCCCCGGCCTCGAGCAACGCCGCGGCATCTTCCTGGGGGATCGTGCCGCCCACGAACAGCTTGATATTGCCCCCCTGTGCTTCGCGCAGGCAGCGCATGGTTTCGCGCACCAATTGCACATGGCTGCCCGACAGGATGCTCAGACCCACCGCGTCCACGTCTTCTTCCACGGCGATACGGGCGATGTACTCGGGCGCTTTGCGCAAGCCCGTATAAATCACCTCGGCCCCGGCATCGCGCAGCGCCAAGGCGATAATTTTGGCCCCCACATCGTGACCATCTAGGCCCGGTTTGGCGATTAGAATTCTTTTACCGACCAGACTCATCAGTTATCCCTTTGGGGTTGCTACCCCGTTACAGGCGCACCGGCTCTTGGAATTCTCCCCAATGCTGTTTGAGTGTATCCACCATTTCGCCCACGGTGGCGTAGGCGTGGCAGCAGTCGACCAACAGGGGCATTAGGTTAATGTCGTCGCGCGTCGCAGCATGGCCCAGCGCCGCCAGCGTGCGCTCCACCAGCGCGTTGTCACGGGTGTCTTTCACGCGCTGATAGCGCGCCACGACTTTCCCGGCGGCGGCTGGGTCCAGCCGGAAAACCTCGCCCAGTTCGCTGCGTGCCTCGGCGTGACGGAAGTAATTTACGCCCACCACGACGCGCTCACCGTTATCGATATCCAGCTTGCGCTCGAGCGCGCGCCGGGCAATTCGCATTTGCAAATAGCCATCCTCGATCGCCCTCACCGTGCCGCCGTAATCGTCGATTTCCTGGATGACTTTCGCCATTTCCTCTTCCATGCGATCCGTCAGCCATTCCACGTAGTAGCTGCCGCCCAAGGGGTCAACCGTGCGCGAGATGCCGCTCTCGTAGGCCACTATCTGCTGGGTGCGCAGGGCAATTTCGGCGCTGGTCTCGGTGGGAATTTGGAAGGCTTCGTCGAACGCACAGGTAAAGATGGACTGCGCGCCGCCCATTACCGCCGCCATATTCTCGATGCCCACCCGCACGATGTTGTTGTAGGGCTGCTCGGCGGTCAGCGAAGACCCGCCGCACACCACGCCAAAGCGGAACATCAGGGCTTTTTCGTCGGTCACCCCGTAACGCTCTTTGAGCTGGCGCGCCCAGTAGCGTCGCGCCGCCCGGAATTTGCAGATTTCCTCGAAAAAATCCATGTGCACATAGAAAAAGAACGACAGCCGCTTGGCAAAGGCATTGGGATCGCCGCCCCGCGCGACCAGTTCGTCGACGTAGGCGAAGGCGTTCGCCAAGGTGTAGGCAATTTCCTCGGCCGCCGTGCAGCCCGCGTCGCGCACGTGGGCGCCGGCGATGCTGATGGGGTTGAATCTTGGCGTCTGCTCGTTGGAATACACGATGCTGTCGGCGATGAGACGCATGGAGGGCCGGACCGGGAAAATCCAGGTGCCGCGTGCCACGTATTCTTTCAGGATGTCGTTTTGAATGGTGCCCGTGAGCTTCGCGCGGGGCACGCCCCGCTTGTCGGCGACCGCCAGATACATGGCGTACACAATGGCCGCCGTCCCGTTGATGGTGAACGAGGTAGACAGTTTGGCCAGGTCCAGCCCCTCGAACAGCAGCTCCGCCTCAGCGAGATTAGAGAGCGACACCCCGACCTTGCCAACTTCAGCACTCGCCATTGGAGCGGTGGGGTCGTAACCGCATTGGGTGGGCAAATCGAGCGCCACCGACAGGCCCGTCTGACCTTGGGCGATTAGAAATTTATAGCGTTCATTGGTTTCTTCCGCCGAGCCGAAGCCGGAATACTGCCGAAAAGTCCACAGCCGGCCGCGGTAACCATTATCAAAAATCCCCCGCGTGAAGGGGTACTGGCCGGGCGCGCCAATTTTAGCGGCATCAACCATATCCGCGGTGACGACATCGGGCACGGCGATCCCCGAGGGGGTGTGCGCACTGGGTTGGCTAGGCTCGCTGGGGATGGTCGAGGGTTGGGTCATGGCGCGGCTCCTGCAATGCGGGCGAGGACTTTCTCTGCCGCCGCCCAGTGATCTGGATGTAACCAAGTGGTGACGAGCGCGGCGTTTTCCAGCGCGCGCACCGCCGGGGGGTCGCGCTGTTCACGGGTCGCCACAACCAGCGCCTTGAAAGCCCGCATGACCTGTGGCTTCCGCGCCTTGATGGGCACTAAAAACTCACCGCACCAGTCCTCAAACGAGCGCTCCGGGCTTGCGATAGCGTCCGCGAGGCCTACGCGTTCGGCGGCGCTGGCGTCCAAGAAATCGGCCCGCGCGAGGAGCTTCAAGGCCTGCGATCCGCCGACCACCCGAATGAGATCAGCACCCCCGCCCCACGCCGGTGAAATGCCTAAAGTGCCCTGCACGAAAGCAATTTTGGCATGGCTGGCAAACACCCGCAGGTCGCAGGCGAGCGCCAGTTCCGCCCCGCCACCCAAGGCATCGCCGTTGAGCAGGCCAATGACCGGCACGGGGAAATTACGCATGGCGTCCAGCGCGGCGCAGGAATCGCGGGCCATTTGGGCCACGGCGGTCGGTTCGCGCAGGCTGTCGAATTCCTGCAAATCACCCCCCGCAGCGAAGCAGCGCTCGCCCGCGCCGGTGAGGGTGGCCGCGCTAAGGGTGTCGTCCTGCGCATGCGCAGAAAAAACGGCGCGCAGTTCGTTCAACACCGCCTGCGACAGCGCGTTGCGCTTTTCAGGGCGATTGATCAAGACCTGAAGGAGATTTTCCGCGCGCGTCACGTGCAGGTATTGGTAGGTCATTGGTTGCAGGCCCTCGGTGCGGACGATTGCGTATTGTTGGTATTTCGGCGCGCTAGCGCAAACCCAACGGTGCAAATTCTGCCGCAGGCGCTAGCGCCTGCGGGCTGGTCCGGGAAAAAACTTGCGCCGGCGGATAAAAAAATGCCGGCGGCGCGTGAAGCGTCGCCGGCTTTGGGCATCGCAATGGTGTGGTGTTATCGTTTTTATCAGGAAGCGCTAGGCACAACCGGCCGAAAGTCTTTGAGCATCCCTGCCATCTGGTCCTTCAGCAGCAGCTTGGCTTTCTTCAAGCCCTCTAAGTCCGCTGGCTTCATCCCGACCTTGCGCCCGTTCACTCCGCTGATTTGCAGCTTGAGCGACGCATGTTTGTCGTAGATACGCCGAAACTTTGCACTGTCCACCAGCAGGGCGTCAACCGCCGATTGATCAAATTCGAACATAGCACCTCCTCAGAGCTGATTGATGACACATTCGTGACCAACGGTAGTTCACACTTTGATGCACTGCAAGAATTTTTTATGGCACCGCAATACGATTTGTCCGAAATCGCCTTTATTTAGTTTTAATCCCGCAAACGATCCGTCGCGGCCACTAACGCGGCAGCGATACCGACCTCGAAGGCCGCATGCCCCGCGTCCGGCACGACCACTAATTCGGCCTGCGGCCAACGCCGATGCAGCGCCCACGCGGTTTCCATGGGGCACACCACATCGTAGCGACCCTGCACGATGACCCCCGGCAGGTGTTGAATTTTCGGCACACCGTCCAGTAACTGGTTGTCGCTGCTGAAGAATCCGTGATTGACGAAGTAATGGCATTCGATCCGCGCAAAGGCGAGCGCAAAGTCGTCGCTGCCAAAAATCCGCACCTGTTCTTCATCCACCAGCAACTGGCTGGTCGTGGCCTCCCACCGGCTCCAGGCCCGCGCCGCGCGCAGTTGCTCTGGGCGATCCGGGCTGGTCAGGCGCCGGTGATAGGCGCTGATAAAGTCGCCACGCTCGGCCGGCGGAATGACCGCCACATAGTGTTCCCAAGCATCGGGAAAGAGCGCATCGCAACCGCGTTGATAAAACCACTGCAGTTCGCGCTGGCGCAGCGTAAAAATGCCGCGCAGCACCAGTTCGGTCACGCAATCGGGATGGGTTTGGGCATAGGCCAGGGCGAGCGTTGAGCCCCATGAGCCGCCAAATAGCTGCCAGCGTGCGATCCCCAAATGGATCCGCAGCTGTTCCATGTCGGCCACCAGCGACCAAGTATCGTTGTCCTCCAAACTGGCGTGGGGCGTTGACTGCCCGCAACCGCGCTGGTCAAACAGGATGATGCGGTAGGCCGCCGGGTCAAAGAAGCGGCGCATTCTGGGCACGGTGCCGCCGCCCGGCCCGCCGTGGAGAAACACCACCGGCTTGCCCTGCGGATTGCCGCTTTGTTCGTAGTAGATGCGATGCACGGGCGAGACTTGCAGGTGGCCACGCGCGAAAGGCTCGATGCTGGGATAGAGCTCGCCGGGGATAGTCGACATATTGCCTCCAAATGCGCTGCCTGCCGCGGCCGCGGGCGGCGGGTTAAGAACCCGAAGTATTGGCTGTTTGCGTGGCCGGATTCAACGTAATATTCCGCCTCACTCTGCAGCCCGCGTCGGTGCGAAAACAGCTATGCAAGAAGCGTTGAGCGGCGCACCCCGGCTCTTGTTCATCACCGGGAAACTCGCGGAGAAAAATCTCCGGCGGGTGCTGGCAGAGCTTTCGCCGTGCCCATTTTCGTACACCGTGCGGGTCTTGGGCATCACCGTCGCGGCGCTGATCACCAACGATTTCCTCAACCGACGCCTGGGCGACGTCGCGGGCTTTGACCGGGTCATTCTGCCCGGCCGATGTCGCGGGGACTTGGCCGACCTCAGCGCCACTTTCGGCCTGCCCTTCGAACGCGGCCCCGAGGAACTGAAAGACCTTCCGGCGCATTTCGGCCAACTCGCCAAAGCGCGCTCGCTGGCGCACCACGACCTGCTAATTTTTGGCGAGATCGTGGACGCGCCACACCTCAGCGTGGCGCAAGTGCTGGCGCACGCCGCCGCCTATCGGCGCGACGGGGCCGACGTCATCGACCTCGGCTGTCTGCCGGACGTGCCCTTTCCGGCCCTGCCAGAGATGGTGCAGACGCTGAAGGCGGCGGGCTTTCGGGTGAGCGTGGACTCGCGACGCGAAGCCGACCTGCTCAGCGGCGCTCGGGCCGGCGCGGATTATCTCTTTAGCCTTACCGAAGACACCCTGTGGATCGCCGAGGAGAGCGCCATCACGCCCATCCTCATCGGACGCGACCCCCGAGATCTGGCGTCCTTGGGCCGCGCCATCGAGCAGTGCAGCGCCCGCGGCCGCGATTTCTTCGCCGACCCTATCCTCGATCCTATCCACCACGGCTTAACCGACTCGCTGCTGCGGTATCGGGAGATCCGGCGGCGCTATCCGCAGGCCCCCCTGCTGATGGGCATCGGCAATCTCTCGGAGCTAACCCACGCCGACACCCTCGGTCTGAATACGTTGTTGCTCGGCATCGCCTCCGAACTGCGCGTCGGCGCGGTGTTGACCACCCAGGTCAGCGCGCATTGCCGCTCGGTGGTGCGCGAACTGGCCCACGCCCGCCGCGTGCTATTTGCCGCGCGCGCCGACGAGATGCCGCCACGGCATATCGACGAGGGGCTGCTGGCACTGCACGAGCGCAAACCTTTTCCCTACACGCTTGATGAAGTACGCGAGCACGCAGCGGCCGTGAAGGACGCCAATTTTCGCGTCGAAGTCACCGCCGAAGGCATCCATATTTATAACCGCGAGGGCCTGCGCAGCGCCGTCGACCCCTACGATCTGTTTCCGCAACTCGGCGTAGAAAACGACGCCCCGCATGCGTTTTATCTGGGTCTGGAATTAGCCCGCGCGCAAATCGCCTGGCAGCTCGGCAAACGCTATGTGCAGGATGAGGAATTAGGCTGGGGCTGCGTGCGACCGGCCCCGGCCGACAATAAGCTGCATTTCGTGGCGGAGCGCACCACCTTGGCGGCCCGCAAAGCCACCCGGCGCAAGCCCCCGGCCACCCCTGCGGACTAGCCAGCCCGGAGGCAGTGGCGCCGTCAAAAGCCGGGTCGTGCTGAAAGTTTTTGGCGCCCCCGCGCGGTATCCGCCAGGGCGGGACGCCTTCGCGGAGATTGGGATCCCCCAGCCGACTGCGAGCTTGCTGGCAGCCATCGCCCGGCGCACCACGGTGGCAGGCGCACGCAGCCACCCCGCATATTTCCCGTGCGCGCACACACCGTGGTGGCGACCCTGCGTGCAGCCGACGCCATGGGCGCGGCATCTCAGCGGGGCGGGCCCCGTCTGACGGCCCATCGCGAACGGCGCAGCAGCGGACCCGTGACCCTCAACCGTGACCCTCAACCGTGACCCTCAACCGTGACCCTCAACCGTGACCCTCAACCGTCAGCGCCGTCACCAAGGCGCGATGCGTTTGTTCGGGTTTCTCCTCCATCATCCCGTGGCCGCAGGCGGAGATAACCTCAATGCTGGCGCGCGGCCAACATTTTGCAAACTCCCGCGCGCCGCGCACGGGGGTCATGCGGTCACGCTCACCCAAAATCAAACTCACCGGACACGCTAGGCTCGCGGCGGCTGCGGGGCCGCCCGTGTAGGTATGACAAGCATTGAGGTCGGCGAACAGCACGCCCGGCCGAGCGGCTTCGAGGCGACGTTTGGTGATCGTGGATATCGACAACCCGGGCAGCTGATGACCACCAATTTGCGCGCCGAAGTCGTGCCCCCAAATCGTCATCATGTCGACCGCGGCCGGGTCATTGGCGGCGGCAGCCTCCAGCAACGGCGCCCCCACCAGCATGGGCGCGCCAAACCCCAGCAGCGCCAGCTTACGCACCCGGCCAGCACCCGTGGCGGCGGCTTGCAGTGCGACCAGCGAACCCATGCTGTGCCCGGCGAGGCCGACCTCCCCTAAGCCTAGGGCATCGAATAAACCGTGCAGCCAGTGGGCGTGGTCGGCAATACTGCCCAGCACTTCCCCACCCGAGCGGCCATGTCCGCGTAAATCCGGCGCCAGCGCGTTATAGCCGTTGCGCACAAACCAGCGCACGAACAGGGTCCACACCGCGTGGTCCATGCCCGCACCGTGCACAAAACACACGCTCGGTTTGGCGGGGTCGATGGCATAGCCCGCGGTCTGCACAAAAGTAGGGGCGTCCTGATAGTGGATTTCCATGGCGATGTCCTATTTCTGCGAGGCGCTCAGCGCGCGGCTGAGGTCGTCGATTAAGTCCTGCGCGTCTTCGAGGCCTATCGACAGCCGCACCAGCCCTGCGGCAATCCCAGCGCGCTGTAAGGCCTCGGCGTCCAGCCGTGCGTGGGTGGTGCTGGCCGGATGGATGACCAGTGACTTCGCGTCGCCAACGTTGGCAAGGTGCGAAAAAAGCTGTAACGCCTCAATGAATTTACGGCCCGCCGCGCGTCCGCCTTGCAGTTCAAAACTAAACACCGCACCGGCCCCGCGCGGCATCAAGCGCTGCGCGAGAGCGTAATCAGGATGGGCCGGCAAGCCGGCGTGGGTCACTTGCGAAACTACCGGATGCGCGGCCAGAAATTCAGCGCAGGCCTGGGCGTTGGCCACGTGCGCCCGCATCCGCAGGGGCAGGGTTTCCAGTCCCTGCAACAGATAAAAGGCATTACCGGGCGCCAAGCACCCGCCAAAATCGCGAAGGCCTTCCAGACGCGCCCGCAAAATAAAGGCCGCCGGACCAAAATCTTCGGCGAAGTCCAGTTCGTTAAGCCCCATGTCGCGCTCGGTAATTTGCGGGAAGCGGCCCGAGGCTTCCCAATCAAAATGCCCACCGTCCACTACCGCGCCGCCAATTGCCACGCCGTGACCCCCCATAAACTTGGTGAGCGAGTGCACCACGATGTCGGCCCCATGGGCGATGGGTTGCGACAGCCAAGGGGTGGTGAGCGTTGCGTCGACCACTAGCGGGATACCGGCCGCATGGGCGACCGCCGCCACCGCCGCGATATCCAGCACTTCCCCACGCGGATTACCCACGGTCTCAGCGTAGAGAAGCTTGGTTTCTGGGCGGATGGCGGCGGCAAACGCGGCGGGATCGCGCGGGTCTACCAAGGTCGTGCTCACCCCAAAACGCGGCAAGGTATAGGCCAACAGATTGTGGGTGCCGCCGTACAGCGCGCGTGAGGAGACGATATGTGAGCCTTGGCCGGTCAGGGTGGCCAGCACGAGATGAATGGCCGCCATGCCGCTCGCGGTAGCGACCGCGCCCACCCCGCCGTCTAGCGCTGCCACCCGTTCTTCCAGCACGCTGAGCGTGGGATTGGCGACCCGGCTATAAACGTAGCCCGCGCGCGCCTGCGCGAACAAGCCCGCAGCCCGTTCGGCATCCTCGAACACGAACGAGGTGGTTTGATAAATGGGGGTCGCGCGGCTGCCAGTTTGGGTGTCCGGGCGCTGGCCTGCGTGCAGGCTTAGGGTGTCAAAACCAAGATAGCGGGGTCCGCTCATGCCGAGTGCTCCTCATCACAGTGGCGGCATGGTAGCGGTAGAAGGAACCCGCAGCGAGAACACTTTGGCGCGCACCGTGCGCCGGTACTCCGCCGGCCCGACCGTGAGCAGCCGCGTGAACAGGCGCGCGAAATGGCCTTGGTCTTGATAGCCCACGCGAAAGGCAATTTCCTTGATCGACAGATTGGTCGCTTCGAGTAATTCTTTGGCGGTGCGAATGCGCAAATCCTGTAGCCAAGCGAGCGGCGCAGAACCCGTCGCCAAACGAAAGCGCCGCTCCAAGGTGCGAGGGGACAGGCCAAATTCGGCCGCCAGTGTCGGCATCCGTAGCGGCAAACCCAAATCGCGCTGCATCCGCCATTGCAGATCCAGAATGACTTCATCGGCATGCTGCAATTCGTCGCCTTCGAGATAGCGGTAGCGGTCGTAGGGGCGTCGAATCTCATGGGAGAAATTGCGCTCCACGTGACTCGCCACCGCGCGGCCAAAAAATTGCTCAATGAGATGGACGGTTACATCGGCCAAGGCGTTCACGCTGCCCGCGCAATACAGGCGTCCAGCTTGCGTGATAAAAAACTGCCGTTTGAGTTTGACCGCGGGATAGCTGCGCGCGAAGTGTTCAAAATAGTGCCAGTGGGTGGTGGCGGCCTGACCATCGAGCAACCCAGCCTCGGCTAGAAAGCAGCAGCCGGTGCCCACTGCCGCGATGGTGGCCCCCGCGGTGTGCTGGGCCACAAGCCAGGGCACCAGCGCGCGACTGCGGGCCAGCACCGGGCGTGGATTGCGCCACAGGGCAGGCAGATACACCACCTCGAAGACCCCGGCCTGCGCCAGAGGTTTGGTCGGCGTCAGGGCCACGCCGGCCTGAGTGGACACCGGTTGGTCGTGCGCCGAAAGCATTACCACTTCCAGCTTGATCGGCTGGCGCTGGCGCCCGCTGGCCGTGCCAGCCGCTGCCTGCCACATCTCCACCGGCAGTAGGCAACTGGCGGCCAGCATCTGATCGGTCAGTAAAAAAGCGAGGCGCATCCGCAAACTCCAGAATCAGCGAACGATTCTGCGGGCTATTTGACGCAAATGGCCAGCAGTATGTGTAAATAGGCCAATGCATTCGCCAGGCCCTCGCCTACACTGCTGGTCTAAGCAATCACTACCCAAAGGAAATGGATGACCAGTCTGCCCGTCATCATCGGTTTCGGCGGAATCAGTTCCGCCGGCCGTTCATCAGCACATCACGCCTACCGGCGCACGGTGCTCAACAGCCTGCCCGTGGCCCAACAAGACCACACCCTGCGGGCACTGGCGGCCATGATGGGTCTGGTGACATACGGCAACGGTGGTTATCAGAGCGCGACGGGGGAAGCGCTGGCCGAGGCCGACATTGCACCACGTTATCGCGCGCAGATCCTCGCGCACACGCTGATCCGCCGCCTTGAGCCGCAGTATTTCGACGGCGATCAAATGTCCGTTCAGCTCAACTTTGAAATGGGCCCCGACGGCGCTACGCCCTGCATTTTTGCCACCCGCAGCAGCGAACTGCCCGTCCCCCTACCCACGGGCTGGCGGGTGCTCGACCAGCGCGACGGCGTCACCCGCATCGAACTCAGCCAGGCCACCGAACTGCGGGTCGAGAGCCATCGCAAAATTCCCGTTCAGGCCGCCGGCCAATTGCCCACCGGCTTCGACCCCGCCAGCCTGTACGCCTCACGCTTTCATCCGCGCGGCCTGGTGATGACCATCGTGGGGGCCTCCGACGCCGTGCGTTCGGTGGGCATCGACTGGGACAAAATCCTCACCAAACTGCGGCCCGATGAAATTTCGGTCTACGCCTCCAGCGCGATGGCCCAACTGGATCAATACGGCACGGGCGGCATGTTGCAGGCGCGTTTACGCGGCGGGCGGGTGAGCGCCAAGCAGCTGCCGCTGGGGCTCAACACCATGCCGGCGGATTTCGTCAATGCCTATGTGCTGGGCAATGTGGGTTGCACCGGCGCCATCGCCGGGGCCTGTGCCAGTTTTCTCTACAACCTGCGCTTGGCGGTCGAGGACATCCAATCCGGCCGCCGCCGTCTGGCAGTCGTCGGCAACGCAGAGGCACCGCTGATACCTGAGGTGATCGAGGGCTATCACGCCATGAGCGCATTGGCCACCGATGAGGCCGTCGCCAAACTCGACGGCACCAGCGTGCCGGACTGGCGGCGCGCCAGCCGTCCGTTTGGCGAGAACTGTGGCTTTGTGCTGGGCGAGTCGGCGCAGTATTTTGTCTTGTGCGACGACACCCTCGCGCTGGAACTCGGGGCCGACATCTACGCCGCCGTGCCGGATGTTTTCGTCAACGCCGATGGCTTTAAGAAATCCATTTCATCACCCGGCCCGGGCAACTACATCACCCTGTCGAAAGCCGTCGCTGCCATGCGCAGCCTGCTGGGTGACGACGCCGTTCGCACCCGCAGTTTCATTCAGGCCCATGGTTCCAGCACGCCGCAAAATCGCGTCACCGAATCAAAAATATTTGACACTGTGGCCACCGCTTTCGGCATTAGTGACTGGCCGGTGACGGCGATTAAAGCCTACGTCGGTCATTCGTTGGCGCCGGCCAGCGCTGACCAACTCATCAACACCCTTGGGGTATTCCAGCACGGCATCCTGCCCGGCATTAAAACCACGCCCGCAGTGGCGGCCGATGTGCATCGCGAGCGTTTGAACTTTGTGCTGCAAGACTTGGATGTGAGCGCGCGCGCCGACATCGCCTTCCTCAATTCCAAAGGCTTTGGCGGCAATAACGCCACCGGCGCCATTGTCTCGCCAACGGTAGCGCTGCGGATGTTGGAACAGCGCCACGGCACCAGCCAGATGCGCGATTATCGTCGTCGCCTCGAGCACACCCGCGCGGCTGCCGCGACCTATGATGACGCCTGCTGTCGCGGGCCGATGCAACCCATCTACCGCTTTGCCGAGAATCCTAGCGCGGAGAACGACATCACCATCGACGCCCACAGCCTGCGCTTGCCGGGCATCTTGAATGCGGTGGATTTGGACTTGCCCAATCGCTACCCAGACATGACACCAGCGTGAGCGCCGCGCCGCGCGCAGACGCCAACCACTGCTTTGTCTGCGGCCCAGACAATCCGCTGGGCCTGCAAATTGTGTTTGGCTTTGAGGACTCTATCTGCCGTGGCCGTTTCACACCCGGACCGCACCATGTGGGTTTCGACCAAGTAACCCACGGCGGCATTGTGTTCAGTGCGCTCGACGATGTGATGGCCAATTGGCTGTTCTTGCAGGGCGCGCGCGGCTTTACGGCCAAATGCGAAATCCGCTATCGCCAGCCGCTGCCGGTCGGTACGAGCATCGAGCTTCAAGCCAGCTTAAAGCAGCGCAAAGGCCGCTTGTACGTGCTCGAAGCCACCGCCAAACGCACCCACGACGGCGCGCTGGTAGCCAGTGCGCAAGCCAGCTTCATGATCGACGACTTCGGCGCGCTGGCGCGGGAATAAGCCCCCTGTGACCACCCCAGCAACCAAACACTGCGCCCGCTGCGCCGCGCCGTTTCATTGCGGGGCCCGCTTGGACGCCTGCTGGTGCCAGCAGCTGCCCGCACTACCGGCCGCTGCAGTGGATAAGGCGGTGGACTGTTTCTGCCCAGATTGTCTGGCTCAACTCGTTGCCCTCGCCGCACAGTCCGCCCGCCATGTGGTTTGAGCGGCGCAAAGTCGTTCGCTTCCATCACTGCGATCCGGCCGCAATTATTTTTTATCCGCAGTACTTCGTGCTGTTTCACGAACTCATGGAAGAGTGGTTCACCGAAGGTCTCCAGACCCCCTACGGCGACTATGTGCGCAACGCGCGCCTCGGCGTGCCGGCCGTCAAAGCCGAGTGCGAATTTTTTGTGCCCATCCAACTGGGCGACGTGGTGGATTTCAGGCTCCAGCCGACCCGCCTCGGCAGCAGCTCATTGGCGTTCGTCGGCGAGGCAACGGGCGGCGGCAAACTGTGCGCACGGGCACAGATCACGGTGGTGCAGATGGCGCTGGACACGCGGAAATCGGTGCCGTTCGCCGCCCCGCTGCGCGCCCGTATTGCGACCTACCTTGCGCCCGCCGACCCCGTCGACACCCCGGCGCCAACGGCCACTTAAAGACCATCGCGTGGGGTAGGCGCTAACGAGCGAGCTGGCTGCGCAAGGTACTCTGAACCGCCCCGGGTGTGGTGGCGGCGGTTGGGTTTAAGTCAGGCCGCCAAGGCGACCTGCGTTGCGAGTTCCCTGTAGTAGTTTTGTCTCTGCTTCTGCGGGTGGAATATCGCCAAGCGATTCCAGACGGCGAGCGTGGTTGAACCACGACCCCCATCGCGCGCGGCGAGCGCCACGGATTCGCGTATTTCCCATGGCGCCCGGCGATGGCTCAGTGCGGTTTCGTAGCGTCCGTTGAGGGTCTCTGCCAGAGCG
>SHZJ01000020.1 GCA_009692365.1 Gammaproteobacteria bacterium | reverse complement strand
CACAACATCCCTATGCCACTGGTTGAGGGTGCGGCGGGCGGGCGTGCGACGCTGGTTGGATTGATCCAACTGCTGGGGAGTCTGCGCTTGGACAGCGTGCGCCAGGTGGCGCCGGGCGAATGGGTCATGAACGAGCGGTTGGACCACTTCGACCCACCCACCGCCAGGCCTTACTCGCTGCCCGTGGCCGGTTCTTTGCGGGTGCAAAACGGCCGCATTACGCTGTGGAACGATTATTTTGATGTGCAGCCGTTCTCGACCGGCACCGGCATCAATCTCTAGCCAGGCGCATGCTGGGCGGCGTGCAGCCTTGCCTGCCGCCCAGCCGTTTATTGTTACGCGCGCTTCGCGCAGTTGCTCGGTGTGGGCTGCGTGCCGCCGGTACGCGCGCTCATTTTCCCAACTGGGCGGCGGTGGTTGCTTTGCGTGCCTGCCGCCGCAAATAGTGCTGCATGGCTTTGAGATCGGCATCGCTCAGTTCTTTAAAGCCGGGCATGCCCTGCTGCCGCCGGCTCCCACCCACCACAATTTCTTTAAACGCCTCATCGTAAACGGCAGCCTGCGAGGCCCGCAGATCGGGCGCGTAGCCACCCGACACGGCACCACCGCCGTGGCAGGTCACGCAGTTTTTCAAAAACAAATAACTGCCCTGCTCGGCCTGCATGGCATCTACTTTAAAGTCGTCCTGCGCCAGCGCTTGGGCAAATTGCGGCGGCGGGCTTTTGGGTAACGCGGTGGTGCCGTCCAAGGCATACACAATGAGCCGGCGGGTTTGCGCGCCGTAGGCCCAACCGTGTTGCGCGGTGATCGCACCGGCCATGGACACCCCCGCACCACCCCAGCCGGTGAGCAAGGCCACGTATTGTTTGCCGTCTACCTCAAAGGTAATCGGCGGTGCGGACACCCCAAGACCCACATCGGTACTCCACAAAGGAATGCCGTCGGTGGCGCGGTAAGCCAGCAGTTTGCCGTCGGTACGGCCTTCAAACACCAAATTACCACCGGTGGTCAGCGTGCCGGGGTTCCACACCCCGGGCAGCTTTTGCTCCCAGACTTTCTGTTGTTTCACCGGGTCCCAGGCAACCAGCGCGCCGGCATCTATTTTCAGCGGCAAATCGTCGCGCATGAGATCCACGCCGGGATCAAATTGAAAGCTCGGCGAGTCCCACAATTTGGGCTTGATACCTTTATCGCTGAACATCCCCGGCACATCGATGGTGGGGATGTAGACCAATCCCGTATCCGGGTTAAAGGACATTGCGTGCCAGTTGTGGACCCCAAAGGCGCTGGGGTAAATAAGTTCCTCGCCGTCCTCGTAACGCGCGCCCTTGGCTTCCACCGGGCGGCCGGTTTTTGCGTCCACTCTTTCGGCCCAGGTCACCCGGCCAATTTTTTCAGCGGAGACGAGTTTGCCGGTGGCGCGGTCGATGACGTAGAAGAAGCCATTTTTAGGCGCGTGCAGCAGCGCTTTTACCGGTTTGCCCTTGATGGTCAGGTCGGCTAGCACCATGTCCATGTTGGAGTTGTAGTCCCAGGTTTCGCCGGGGGTGGTTTGATAGTGCCAGACGTACTTGCCCGTATCGGCGTCCAGTGCCACCACCGCGCACAAAAATAAATTATCGCCACCGCCCGGACTGCGAATGCGCTGGTTCCACGGCGAGCCGTTGCCGGTGCCAAGATAAATGCGATTGAACTGGGGGTCGTAGGTCAGACCATTCCATACCGTGCCACCACCGCCGTGCTTCCACCATTCGCCGCGCCAGGTTTTGGCGGCCATCGCTTGGGTGTCGTCTTCAAAGCCATCCGCCGGATTACCCGGCACGGTATAGAAGCGCCACACCTGCTTGCCGGTGGCGGTGTCGTAGGCCGTCACATAGCCGCGCAACGGGCCCCACTCCGTGCCCCCATTGCCGATGACGACTTTGTCGTTGAAAACTCGCGGCGCGCCGTTGATGAAATAGGGCAGCTTGGGGTCGACCGTCATCGTGCTCCAGATTTCAGCCCCGGTGGCGGCATCGATGGCGTTGAGCCGGCCATCGGCGGTGGCTACAAAAATGCGGCCTTTCCAGTAAGAGATGCCGCGATTGGAGTCCCACATCACGCGCAGGCGATCGCCGGCGGCGTCGATGGTTTTGGGATCGTAGGTCCACAGTTTTTTACCGGTGCGGATATCGATGGCAAATACCACGCTGTAGCTGCCGCTGAAATACAGGATGCCGTCGACCACCAAGGGGGTGGATAACAAGGATTTTTGCCCCGGCAGGTCCATAAACCATGCCACGCCCAGCCCGCCGATGTTGGCGGCCGTGATTTGCTTGAGCGGGCTGTAGCGTTGCTCGCTGTAAGTGCGCCCGTAAGACAGCCAGTTGGCACCGGATTTTTCATCCGCGATTGCTGTCCCATCGACCGTCGTGGCGGCCGTGACCAGCCCCCCCGAGCCGATTAGCAAGGCCGCGACCACAGCCATCGTGCTGGCTAGATGCATGCTTTAACTCCTCATTTTGCGGTTTATTAAGTTTTTTACGGCGCGCAGAGCGACCCTCACCGCAAGGCTCAAGAGCCCTGTGTGGGCGCCGGGGCGACAAAGGGTGCGCAGCCCGTGTCGGTATATTCCACCCGTCCAAACCACGCCTGCGCCAGCGGATTTTGCCAGCGTCTTTCGCGGCCGCCGAAGCGGCAAAGCTCGAGGATCTCCAGCCGCCATTCGAGTTCACGCCCCAGCGGGAAACGCACAACGACCGGCTCGCCTTTGAAATTATGCAGGTACATGACGCAGAGTTTTTGTGGATGGTCGCGGTCTTGCTCGACGGATGCGCAGTGGCGCCCATCGCCCACCGTCGCGCCACCCAACCAGGACTCATGATTACCCCGTCCCAGCGCCCATTCGGCGAACAAATTGGCCCAACTGGGGTTCCAGTAGCGGCTGAGGTTTTGTCTTTGTTCGGCGGTCATGGTGGTCTGTGGGCCGCCCCGAGGGCGCCACCGTCCGTCCGCCTCTAAGGGTGCGGGCGGGTAGGGAAACTCCACGATGATAATGGGGTAGTCCTCGTGATATTCCGGGTTCATGTCGATGACGTCCAGCCGCATCCGGACCATCGAAGGGCGGTCGAAGCGCAGCGCGTCCCCGGTCTGCGAGCGCGTCCAAACGTGGGTCTCGGCCAGGGGTCGGCAGCGCGCGACCAGGGCCGCGGTGGCGGCATCGGTCGGCGGCTTTTGGTGCAATCCCAGCATCGCGTGGTAGAGCTCGCAACCGTCCGGGGAAAACTCGCTCGCGTGGAGGGGCTGCCAGCCCCATTCGCCAAAAGCAAAATGGCGGTAGGCCGCGCCTGTCCCCGCGGCTAGCAGCAGCACTAATACGATGCGTTTGAGCATGCGATTACCCTCCTCAAGCGGGGCCGCAGATGGCGTCCCTCGGTCTCAGCATACCCAGCCTGCCGCTGCCGCGCAGCTTAAAAATTGCCGCCGGCGAGCAATGTTCGACGCCGGTGCGATGGCGCGCTGGGCTCCCACCCCCAACCCGGCCGGGGTCCAGCAGTGAGCGGCTTTGCTGGACCGGGGCGCGGGGCCAGCACCAGCCCGCTGGGCCCCAGAGCCCCCGCAACGCCAGCGTCTTGGCGGCGACCCGCAGACCACCCAAGCCGACTCGTGGACTGCACTGCCGTGCCCGCCAGCGCGGCCGCCGGTGTGAGCGCGGCTGGGCGCGGTGGGTCTTGGCTTGCCGCCGCCCCCCGCGCCGCGGGCCGTCCAAACTACTGGTCACCGGGGGGCGCGGAATCTATCCTGCCCACCCATGACTTGAATCGGCCGCCCACCATGAACCAATCTCCGCGCCCGCCACTGGGCGATGCACCTCGAATCATTCTGAAATCCGGCCGCGAGCGCTCGCTGCTGCGGCGTCATCCGTGGGTGTTTTCGGGGGCGATCGCGCGTCTCGAGGGTGAGCCACAGGCCGGCGGCGCGGTGATTGTCGCGGCCACCGACGGCACTTTTCTCGGCTGGGGCACCTACAGCCCTATCTCCCAAATCCGGGTGCGGATTTGGTCGTGGGACGAGGCGTCGCCCATCACCGCTGAACTCATCGACCGCCAAATTGGGCTGGCCGTCGCCCTGCGGCAACGGCTACTGCCGAGGCTCACGGCGCTGCGTTTAGTGCACGGCGAGGCCGATGGCCTGCCGGGTTGCGTGTGCGACCGCTACGGCGATTTACTGGTGTTGCAACTCCTGTCGGCCGGGGCTGCGCGCTGGCGCAGCACCATCATCGAGTCCCTGCTGGCCCACACGGGGGCGAGTCAAATCTACGAGCGCTCCGACGCCGATGTGCTCGAACTCGAAGGCCTGCCCAGCCACACCGCGCTAGTGCACGGCACGCTGCCGGTATTGCCCGGCACGGTGGAAGAACAAGGCCTGCGCTTTACGGTGGATGCGATCAATGGCCACAAAACCGGCTTCTATCTCGACCAACGCGACAACCGTGCGGTGGTGCGCGCCTGCGCCAACGTGCCCGCCGTGCTGGACTGCTTCTGCTACACCGGTGCTTTTACCGCCAGCGCGTTGGCCGGGGGGGCAGGTCATGTCACGGCGATTGATTCCTCCCACGATGCGCTCGCCCTGGCGCAGCGCAATCTCGCCCAAAATGATCTGGCGGCCGAGCGCGTAGAATTTATCGAGGCGGATGTCTTCAAGCATTTGCGTAAGCTGCGCGACCAAGACCGCGCCTACGATGTGATTATCCTCGACCCGCCCAAATTCGCGCCCACCAGCGCCACCGCCGAGCGGGCGGCACGGGGTTATAAAGACATCAACCTGCTGGCCTTCAAATTGTTGAAATCAGGCGGCCTGTTGTTTACTTTTTCCTGTTCGGGCGGGGTGAACCAGGACCTGTTTCAAAAAATCGTCGCGGGCGCGGCGCTCGATGCGCAGGTCGATGCGCGGGTGGTCATGCACCTCAACGCGGGGGCAGATCACCCCATTGCGCTGAATTTCCCCGAAAGCGAATACCTCAAAGGGCTGTGTTGTGCGGTGGCCTGAGGAGCCGCTGGGGGGGCCCTCGCTGCGTCGCCGGGAAGCGCTCATCGCGCTACTGGCGCTCGCCGCCGGCGCCAGCGGGGTGCGTGCGGCCGGTTTGGAAGCCCCCTCGCCGTTCGATTTCGCAGTGCTTAAAGGCCGTGCCGATGCGCTGGCACGGGCCCCCTACGACGCCTTTGTTCCGCCCCTGCCGGCGGCCCTCGAAGGCCTCGATTTCGATCGCTACCAAGCCGTGCGCTACCGGCCAGAGCAAGCCCTCTGGCATCACGACCAACTCGGCCTCGAGCTGCGCTTCTTCCACCCCGGTTTTCTGTTTAAACGCCCCGTGCAGTTACACGAAGTAGTGGCCGGCGAGGCGCGCGCCATTGCCTACGAGGCCAGCCGTTTCGATTTTGGCGGCAGCGGCGTGGTGGCCGACGCGCTGCCACCCGACTTGGGTTACGCCGGCTTTCGGCTCGTCCAAGCGCTCAATCAAGACACGGACATGGTGGCCTTCCTCGGCGCCAGCTATTTTCGTGCGGTTGGGGTCGATAAACAGTACGGCCTGTCGGCGCGGGGCCTCGCCATCGATACGGGGCTGCCGCGGCCCGAAGAATTTCCGGATTTCACCAATTTTTGGTTCGAGCGCCCCAGCGGCCACGCCGACCATCTGGTGGTCTACGCCCTCCTCGACTCCCCGAGCTGCGCGGGTGCTTACCGTTTTGACCTGCAGTTAGGGCCGACTTTGGTCATGGACATCGACGTGGCGCTGTTTTTGCGCAAGCCGATCGAGCGCCTCGGCCTCGCCCCGCTGACCAGCATGTACCAGACCGGCGAAAACGACCGGCGACTGGCGCGGGATTTCCGGCCAGAAATTCACGATTCCGATGGACTAGCGATCATCACCGGGAGCGGCGAGTCGTTGTGGCGGCCGCTGGAAAACCCCCGCGGCCTGCGCTTCAACCAGTTCATCGATCGGAATCCGCGCGGCTTTGGGCTCCTGCAACGCGACCGCAATTTCGATCACTATCAAGACGACGGCGTGTTCTACGAGCGCCGTCCCAGCGTGTGGATAGAGCCCAAAGGAGACTGGGGCGCGGGTGCGGTAACGCTGGTGGAACTGCCTACCAACGACGAAACCTTCGACAACATCGTGGTCTTCTGGACGCCCGAAAAACCGCTGCAGGTCGGGCAAGAATTTCTCTTCGGGTATCGCGCGCATTGGGGGCGGGAACCCCCGCGAGTGCCCAAGGTGGCGAGCGTCGCGGCTACCCGCACCGGCTTGGGTGGGGTGGTGGGCCAGGCCCGCAGCCAATTTTCTTGGCGCTTTGTGTTGGATTTCAGCGGTGGTCAACTGCCGCTCTTGCCGCGTAATGCCCCCATCGAACTGCGGGTGAGCGCGACGCGGGGCAAAATTCTGCTTCCTTCCGTGCGACCGCTAGACGCGGTGAACGGCTTTCGCGCGATTTTTGACCTCCAGCCCGACGCCTCTCTGGCCCCCATCGATTTGCGCGCGCAGATAGTGCTGGGCGCTGAGACGCTCAGCGAAACCTGGCTTTATCAGTACTCGCCCCCGCCGCTCGCCGAGCGGGCGTAGCGCCGCCGGCCAGCAGGTCTAGGACGCCCGTTCAAAGGCATAGGCCGCGCGATACAGCGTGGCCTCGTCGAAATGGCGCGCGATGAGCATCATCCCGATGGGTAGGCCATCGCAGAACCCGCAGGGCAGACTGAGCGCGGGGTGGTGGGTGACATTGGTGGGGCAGGTGTTGGCCAGCATCTCGGTGGCGCGCTGGCACCACTGCCGCAGGTCATCGACGGGCGGCAGGGCGGGCGCTTTCATCGGGGTGGTGGGCATCAGCAGCACGTCAAACCGGGCGAGTGCGGCGTCATAGTCGGCGCGCAGCCGGCGCGCGCGGTTGGCAGCCTTGGCGTAATAGGTATAGCCATAGCGCTCCATCACATGCCGCCCCACCAAGGTGAACAACTTGACGTTGGGTGGTACTTCGTCGAGGCGATCGCGGCGCGCCAGCAGCCATTGCATCATGTCCACCGGGTAATAGTCTGGCCGGCCGAAGCTGAAACCCTGCGTCTCGAGCACGGTGGTGGTGAGCCCCTCGATCCCTAAGGGAGACCAGATGGCCGCCCCCAGCGTGTGCAGCGGCACGGAGACTGCCGCCACGCTAGCGCCTAACTCGCGGTAGCAGGCGGCCGCCGCACGCACCATGGCGTCGACTTCGGGCTCCCCGCCCGCCCGGCCAAAACCCTCCTGCACCACGCCGATGCGCAAGCCCGCCACGCCGCCAGCCAAATCCTCGGTATAGCGCCCCGTACCCTCCTCGCGCTGCCGCGGGTCAAACTCGTCGCGGCCCGCCAGCACTTCCAGCAGGAGCGCGTTATCCCGCACGCCTAGGGTCATCGGTCCAACATGGTCGAGATACCCCTCAATGGGCGCGATCCCGGTGTACGGCACCAGGCCGTAGGTGGGCTTCATGCCCACGACCCCGGAAAACGCCGCGGGGATGCGGATCGACCCGCCCTGATCCGCACCCAGGGCAAAATCGGCTTCGCCCGTCACCAGCACCACGGCGCTGCCGCTCGAGGACCCGCCGGCCGAATAGCCCCGCCGATGCGGATTATGGACCGGGCCTTGGGCGCCGGTATGGCTGCCGCCCGAAAGGCAGAAATACTCGCAGTGCGTTTTGCCGACGATTTCGCCCCCCGCCGCCAAGACCCGCTGGACCACGGTGGCATCGATTTGGGGGACATAGCCTTCCAGCAGGGACGACCCGTTCATCATGGGGATCCCGGCTACCATGATGCTGTCTTTCACGGCCACCCGTTTGCCCGCCAACGGCCCGCTGGCCGCACCCGGAATACTGGTGCGCACATACCAAGCGTTGTGCGGGTTGTGGCTGGCCGCGGGATAGGCAAAGGCATCGCGGGGATAAAGCACGCCGGGCGGCTCGTCGGCTAAGCTGTCCAGCGTATCGTAGCCGCCGAGCACACCGCCCATGAGGTGGGCGTAGTGGAGCGCATCGGCGGGTGAGATTTGGTAACCGATGCGTGCGCCTAGGCGCACGACGTCGCTGGCGCTGGGTTTGGGGATCGACATCGCTACCTCCACGCAAAAACGGCCGAAGACGCTGGGTACGAGCGGGTCTAAAGTACCGCACGGCCTGTCCACTGGATACCGCCACCCCTCAGTCGAGCGGGGTCGCCGTGGGGTCGCGCAGCGCGACGCTGAGGGCTGTTTCCAGCGCCAGCAGCGTGGCGTGGCGGCGCCTGTCCCCGGGCGCAGGCGCCGCGCCCAGCGCCGACCACGCGGGATGGCGGGCGCAAGCGGCCAGCGCCTCGGCAATTTGGTCTTCGCCGGGCAGCGCTCGCGCCAGTGCCGTGCGCGCGGCCAGCGGGCTCACCGCGGCGTGACCACGACGCGCCAAATCACCCGCCAGCACGCAGGCCCGGCGGGCCAAAAAAAGCGCGGCGGTGGGCGCCAACTGCGCATAGCGCTGCCCCGTCCAGGCGTCGCGCAACTGCCCGTTGAAACGGGTGGCGGCGTCCACGCCCGCGCCGATCACCCCGCCCAGCAAAGCGCCCAGGCCCAGGGTGTGGCCGAGCGTTGCAATGTCGATCACCACCCCGTACGCGGCGCCCTTGGCCGCGGCCAAGGCAAGTTCCAAACCCAGCTCTTTGAGGGTGGCGGGGTCAAAGGGGTCAAAGCGCCACAGTGCGCCCACCACCGGCGGCGGCTGGTTGACATAGTCGGCCTCGGCGAAACCGAACAGCCGCAACAAATCTGCCACGAGCCTGCGCTCGCGGGCCAAAATACGCGAGGCCAGCGGGCTCGCGCCGGCGCCATCCAGGGGCGCACGCCACGCCGCGCAGTCCAGCAGCATCGCGGCGATGAGCGCGGCGCCAAGCGTGCGCTGTGTCGCGCGCTCGGCGTCGCGCAGCACCCGCAAGCGCTCGCAGTGCGCGGCGGCCGAGGGCAGCAGCAACGCCACCTGCTGCAGCAAACGGGCCTCCTCGGCCGCCTCAAATACCACCGTGTCGAAGCTGGTCACGTTGAACAAGCCGGCACGCTGCAGCGCGGCGCGCCACGCGGCGGGTTGCGCGGCGGGCATTGCGACAAAATTAAGCACCACCAGACAGGGTTTGCCGGCGCCGGCCAGCAGCGTGAACTCGTCCTCGTATTTGCCGATCACGGGCTCCCGGGCGTCGATCACAAATAGCGCGAGGTCCGCCGCCAAGAGTTGCCGCAGGGCCTTGGCTTCTTGGGCAAACTCTGCCTCGGCGACCGCGGTGGCCAGCCAGCGCGCCAGCCTGGCGCCGCCCGGCTCGCGGGGGTCAAAGCCACCGGCGTGCAGCGCATCGAGCAGGCCCATGGAGTCTTCTAGCCCCGGGGTGTCCACCAGTTCCAGGCAGCAACCCTCGCCGAGATCGACCTGCACCGCGGCGACCTGGCGGGTCGTGCCCGGTCGACTCGACACCAAGCCAAACTCCCGGTCGCGCAGCACGGTGCGCAGCAGCGAGGTCTTGCCGGCATTGGTATGGCCGATCACGGCCAATCGAATGAGTCCGGGCGTCACGGCGTGACGGGCGCCGAGCGGGGCTGGAGGCGCGCAAAATGCACCCCGGCGAGCCCCGCGCCGGCGGCGAGTGTGGCCCAGTCATCGGCGCGGGCGCTGCACTGCGCGGGACTCCAGTCGCCGGTTTCCGGGGTGTCCAAGACGCGCAGATACACCGGGCCGGCGGCGAGTTTTACCACCCGAGCCAGAAATTGGTGCACGCCGCGGTCCGGGATCGACACCAACGCCGCCTGCACGACGAGCGCCGGCCACGCCGCGGGGGCGGTTAACGCCGCCAGCACGCGGGCCTGATCCGCACGGGTGGCGATGCAGCCGAAATCGTGGTCGCAATCACGGGCCGCTACGAGCGGGCGCTCTAGTGCGAGCCACGCGGCCCCGGCGGGCAGCGGCGCTTGGGCGCCCCTCGGCAGGGCGACGGCGGGCCCGGGGGACGCACGGTCGGCATCCAACACCACGAGCGTCGGTGCGCGGGCGGCCAGCAGCCCACTGACCCGCCAATAGTCAGGCGCCTGGAGGTCGACTTGCAGCTGCCGGGCCGACCAAGCCCGTAGCAGTAACGACCCGGCCAGACACACCAAGCGCGGCAAGAGGCCATAGACCAGCAGCGCCCCGAGCGCTAAATAGCCCCACCGCTGCCGCTGCACGGCGTCTTGAGCCAGCACATCGATGCGGCTCGCGGCGATATCGCCGACCCCGGGGACGGGCCACCCCAGGGCGGCCAACGGCTGACCCAGGGTGTGCAGCAGGGCTTGCACGGCGGGTGGGTCTAGCAAGGTGCTGCCCCAGTAAAAATCGACCTGCCGGGCGAGCAGGAGTAGCCAGCAACCCAGCATCATGCCGGCGACCGCCGCCGCCCAACAGGCGTGGGTCAACACCGCCAGCGACCAACGGCCGGTGGGGGTCAAGGCCTGAAACTCCAACAGCGCCTGCCGCGCGGCTGCGCCCGCCGCGGCGTTACCAGCGGTAGCGAACAGCCCGAGTCGGGCGAACTGGCGGCCCATTCCCCCCGGGGCTGCGGGCAGCCAGCCCAGCACGCTCAGCCCTTGCAGCAAGAGCCACGCGGCCAAGCTGGCTAAATTGGGCAACAGCAGCGCGCCCAATAACACGAGCAGGTTGGCGCGGGCCGGGAAGCCTTCAGGGATCACGCGGGAGGCCAGCAGGCCTAGGATCGCGGCCAGCGCAACCGCGGTGAGTTCGCAGGCTCGCCACCTTCGGCACGTCGTCTGCAGCGCCAGCGTCACCCCGGCCGGGCCGGCTAACGCCTGCGCGCGGCGCGCTATTTTTGCCTGTGCGGGCAGCAGGCGTGCGTCCGCTAAGCGCGCTTCCAAGGCGGCGTCGCGCACCAGTTCGCCGCGCGCGGCCTCGAAGTGGCGCCACGCCTGCGTTAAGAGATAAGACCAGACTGTGGCGTGCAAACCCGTAAAGCTTCCCAACGTGCGCTGGGGCGCATCCTAGCATGGTGGTTTTGGGCTGCACGCGCGGCTCTAAGGCGCTCGCCGTGCAACGCGCTGGGCGGCCCGCCAAACGGTACGCTCATTGACGCTGCGCGCAAATCGCCCTAATTTCGACGGCTCTTACAGCCCCGCGGCCGCCCTGGCGGTGCCCGTTGTTCAACGCCTCAGAAAAAAAAAGGAAGTCGCGCCATGAAGCTAATTGACAGTTTTGGCCCTAATCCACGCTGTGTCCGGATGTTTTTAGCCGAAAAAGGCCTCACCTTGCCCGCCGAACAGGTGGACCTCATGGGCGGCGAAAATCGCCAATTGCCCTATCTGCAGCGCAATCCTGGCGGCCAATTGCCGGCGCTGGAACTCGCCAACGGCGTGGTCATCGCGGAAACAGCCGCCATTTGCGAATACCTCGAAGAGCAACACCCGACCCCGGTGCTCGTGGGTAGCACGGCAGAAGAACGGGCCGAGGCGCGCATGTGGCAGCGGCGGGTCGAGCTGAACATCACCGAAAACAGCTACAACGGCTTTCGCTACAAGGAAGGCTACGAGCTGTTCAAAAATCGCCTGCATTGCGTCCCGGCCGCCGCCGACGACCTCCAAGCCATGGCGCAGGAATGGCTGGTCAAGCTGGACGCCCTGATGGAGGGACGAGATTTTATTTGCGGCAATGCCCCGCGCTTCGTCGACATTTCCCTGTATTGCTGCATGGATTTTGCAAAGGACGTGGGTCAACCGATTAACCCGACACTCAAAAATATCAACGCCTGGTTCGCCCGGATGGATGCGCGCGCCAGCGCCACTACCAGCCTGCATCCCACGTGGGAAAAAATCAAAATGCGCGGCTAAGCGCGCACCGTCGCGACGGGGTAGCAGCCCCGCCGCGCCTTGCATCGGCTCACGCCAGAGCCGCCACAGCTTGGGCTAAGGCCGCTACACAGTGGCCCGGCGCTTGCGCTGGGCCGCCCGCCTGCCGTCAATTTTGCCGAGTTCACCACCGTGCCGCGCCGGCTAATGGCGCTCAGTGCCAGCCCACTCGCGCGATCAGGAGGACCCGGCAGCCGGGAGCACCTCGCTGATCACGGCGCGCGCGTTGTGCACCGTGAGGACTACCCGTCGGGCGTGAAACGCCGCCAGAGTGGGCTGGTGCGCAATACTGACCAAAGTGGTTTGCGGCAAGCGTTCGCCCAGCAAGCGATAGAGATGCCGCTCGGTGGCGGCGTCTAACGCTGAGGTCGCCTCATCGAGGAACAGCCAGTCCGGCTGATTGAGCAGCGCGCGCGCGAAGCCCACCCGCTGTTGTTCGCCCGGGGACAGACGCTGTGCCCAGTGGCTGGACTCGTCCAACTGCGCGGTCAGCGCGGGCAATTGGCTATCCTGCAACGCCGCCGTGATGGCCTCGTCGCTGAAGCCCGCCGGATCTGCGGGATAGGCCACGGCTTCGCGCAGGCTGCCGATCGGCAGGTAGGGTCGTTGGGGCAGAAACATCAGCCGCGCGCCCGTAGGCACCATCACCTGCCCCTCCCCAAACGGCCAAATCCCGGACAGGGCCCGAAACAGCGTGCTCTTGCCAATGCCAGAGGCGCCACCGATGAGCGTGTTCTCGCCCGCCACCAGCCGCAGCTGCACGTGTCCGAGCAGCGCGTTACCGTTAGGTAGGGCGATCGTCACATCGGCCATGGCGAGTTCGTGGGCCGCGCCGGCGACCACTTGAATTCCTTGGCCACTCATCGCCTCACGACGGGCCGCCTCGATGGCCTCGTGGAAGCTGGTCAGACGCTCGAGGGTGGCGCGCCATTGCGCCAGTTCGCCGTAGGCCGTCACAAACCAGCTCAGCGCGCCCTGCACCTGCCCAAAGGCCGAAGCCGTTTGAAAAATCACGCCAAACTTGATGGTGTCGGCGAAATAACGCGGGGCGACCACCATAAAGGGGAAAATGATCGCGATCTGTCGATAGCCGGTGATGAACCAAGTCAGCCGCTTGGAGTAATGCATCAAGGAGCTGAAGTTGCGCCACACGTCCTGGAAACGGCGCCGTAAATTGCGCTGCTCGTCGGCTTCTCCTCGCAGCGCCGCGATGCTTTCAGAATTCTCGCGCAAGCGCACTAAATCAAAGCGAAAGTTGGCCTCATAGCGCTGCTGCTGGTAGTTAAGCCCCGCGAGCGCACGACCCACCGCGTGGGTCAGCCCGCTGCCAACGAGCGCATACGCAAAGGCCACCCACATCATGTAGCCATGCACGGTGATGCCGCCGAACACCGGCAGCGTCAAGGGTCCCGAGAGCACCCACAGGATGTTCGCGAAGGTCACCAGAGTGACCACTGAACTGAGCAAATCCAGCCCTAAGCTTAAGGTTAGGCTGGCGAAATCTTTGAGGTCTTCCTGAATTCGCTGGTCGACGTTGTCGGTGCCGTAGCCCTTCAATTCAATGCGGTAATGCACCCGATCGCGCAACCAGTCCGCCAGATAGCGGTCGGTCAGCCAGCGCCGCCAGCGCAGCTGCAACCACAGGTTGAGATAGCGGTTGTAACCCGCCACGGCGATATACACCGCGGCCAGAAACGAGAACCACAGAATGAGCGCCCAGAAGTCTTCGCCCCGCTTCTCCTGCAGCGCGTTGTAAAAACTGTTGTTCCAAGTATTGAACTGGACGTCCAGAAACACCATGAACAGCGCCATCGCCACAATGCTGGCCAACAGCCCGCGTGCCGACCAACGTTCGTCGGACGACCAGTAGGGTTTAATCAGGGCCCACACTTTACCCGGCAGGCTGCGCCCGGCGATCGACAGAGAAGCGTCATCCGACATAGAAAATTCCCGTGGCTAAAACTGATTCGTTGCGGGCGCTGGCCACGCCAATCGGCCCGCAGCATAGCGGAGCCGTGCCGGCCGCGGCTGGCGAGCGGCGCTCAGCGGCGACCCGCCGCGCTCACTGCGCGGTGTGCTCACAGCCAGCCTTTGCGTCGGAAGCATAAATAAGGCAGCACAGAGGACAGCAACATCAGCAGCACCGCCAGTGGGTAACCCCAGGGCGATTGGAGTTCCGGCATGTGCTGGAAGTTCATGCCGTAGACGCTGGCCACCAGCGTCGGGGGTAAAAACACCACCGAGACCACCGAGAAGAACTTGATGATGCTGTTCTGCTCGATGTTGACCATGCCCAGTATCGCCGCCAGCTCAAAGCTGATGTTGTTAGCGACAAAGCCCGTGTGCTCCAGCAAAGCTTGCGTGTCGCCCAGCAGCGTCTGACTCCGCGCGCGCGTGGCGTGGCTTAATCGCTCACCCGCTAGCCCGAACGATAAAAACCCCAAGAGGCGCCCCAAGCTCACCAGGCTCGCGCGACTTTTTGCGGTCAGCGTGTGATTGTGCTCCAAGCGACGCAGCAGGGCGGCATAGTTCAGGCGCCGGTGGCGAACCGCCCGGGCGGCCGGCGCCAGCACCTCCTGCCCCAAACGATCCAGATCGTCGCCGATCGCGTCGATGTGACCGGCGAGCGTTTCCAGCAACGTTTCCAGCAAGCCCAGCAACAACGCCTCGGCGTCTACGCCCCGCGCGGCCGTCTGCGCGCTACGCGCGGCAAATATCGCCAGCGCCCGTGGCGCAATGTAGCGCACGCTGATTAAATGCTGCGGGGTCAACACAAAAGTCAGGTCTTCCACGTGGGGATAGTCGTCGTCTGCCTGCAGCAGCACGCCCAGCGTCAGCACCAAGGCGTCGGCGCGCGCGAAAAGCCGCTGCGAGTCCTCAATTTTGCCCATCTCCTCACGCGTGGGCAGATCGAGGCCCAGCAGATGCTCTAAGTGCTGTTCTTCGGCGGGGGTGGGCGCGCTAAGGTCGATCCAAAGGGCTGTGGGCAGTTGCTCGGCGGTGATGAAACCCGAGTTGGCGGTCAGCCGGCCGGCGTCGCCGGTGTAAAAAGTGATCATGCTAACTCCCGTTCAGGCCGAGCGGTCCGGTTCGAATCCTGCTGGCAACCGTCTCCGCACGCAAGCTTGGGCCGCGCGAGCGCTCAGGTTCCGGGCCGTGCGGCCGCTCCTAGCGACAGACCTTATTGTCATTATTATCATTCGGGATGGACCCATCATGAGTCGATGGCTTAATCAGTGGGGCGGGCTGCTGCTGGCCGCCAGCCTACTCGGCGCTAGCCCCACGGCCGGGGCTGCCGCGCCCGATATTCGCGTGCTGGTCGATGTATCGGGCAGCATGAAAATTACCGACCCGCACAATCTGCGCATCCCCGCGCTCAGGCTCCTCGCCGAGCTATTACCGGTGGGCAGTTCCGCCGGGGTCTGGTCATTCGATCAGGGCGTCACCCCGCTGGTCCCGCTGGGGACGGTAGACGCAAAGTGGAAAGCGCTGGCCCGCGCCAACGCCAGCAAAATTCACTCGCAGGGGCTGTTCACGAATATCGAGGCCGCACTCGCTACCGCCAGCCGCGATTGGCCCCTGGGTGTGGCGGGGCATGACCGCCATCTCGTGTTGCTAACCGACGGCAAAATAGATGTCTCTAAAGATCCGCAGGCCAGTCGTGATTCGCGCACGCGGGTGCTACAGGAACTACTGCCGCAACTGAAAGCCAAAGGGGTGCGGGTACATACCATCGCCCTGTCGAGCGACGTTGACGCCGTTTTGCTGGCGGAAATCGCTACGGCCACTGACGGTTGGCGGGAGAATGCGCCCACCGCTGAGGCGCTACAGCGCGCCTTTCTGCACATCTTTGAACAAGCCGCCGCGCCAGACACCCTGCCATTGGTCGACAACCGGTTCACCGTGGATGCCAGCGTGCGCGAAGTCACTTTGTTGGTGTTTCGGTCGGACGCTGCGCCAGCGCTGGAATTCACGAACCCAGAGGACCTCCACTACACGTCCAGCAGCGCCCCAGCGAACGTCCACTGGCAGTCAGAAAACAGTTACGACCTCGTGACCATCGAGAACCCCACGCCCGGCGTGTGGTCTTTCAATGGCGCGACCGATCCCGACAATCGCGCCTTGGTGGTGACCGACCTCTCGCTGGTAGTGAACGACCTATCAGCTAACCTGATGGCCGGCGAGACGCTGACGATTCGGTTGCAACTGGCGGAGCACGGCCAGCCCATCGTGCGGGAGGAGTTTCTGCAACTGGTAACGGCCGACGCCGACTTTACTAACGGCAAGGGCGAGGGCGAGGTCGTCGCACTGGCGCTGGAGCCCGCCAACCACACCTTCTCTGGGGCGGGCGGCGCAATGCTTAAACCCGACATTTACGATGTCGTCATGCGCGTCCAAAGTGCCACGTTCGAGCGCGAGAAGCGCCGTCGTCTGCAGATCCACGGCGAACCCTTAATCGCGACCATCGCCGCGCTGGCCCCGGGCGCGAGCACGGGTGCTGGGGTGCGGGTGACGCTGGCACTGGACCCGGAATTGGTCGATCCGGCCAGCCTCGGTGGCTATGTGGTCTTGGCGGGACCCACCGGGTTGCGCGATGTTGGCACGCTCACCGCCCCCAGCGGGGCCACCGCCACGGTCTTGTTGAAGGCACCCGTGGGCGGGGATTATCAAGCAGAGGTGACGGCCTTACTCACCACCCGCACCGGGCGCTCGCTGCGCTTGCAACTCGGGCCTCTGCGGGTCGCGGTCGTGGCCCCACCGCCGGTGGTCAATGCCACCCCAAACGCCGCACCACCGAGCGCGGCCGGCGTGAGCACCCTGCGGACGCTCCTGATCGTGCTTGGCGGCAATGCGCTGTTGGCGGCGCTGGTGGGGCCGCTGTGGTATGTCTTGCGCCGCCGTGGCGTACCCTCCAAAGGAGTTTCCTTGTGATCACCACCTCGCTGGAACTTGCACTGTTGCTGCTGTGCGGTGAATTTGCGCTGCTCGTGACGGCCTATGTGTTTTTTCAGCGCCGCACCGCGCGGCGCGAGGAAACCACGACCGTGGCCAATATCACCTCGCTGGTGACTAAGGTGGAGCGCACGGAGGGCCAGCGGCGCACCGCGCTGTTGACGACGATGCAGGAAATTTATCGCTTTGCGCCCGAAGAAGCCGAGCGCGTGGTGTCCGATTTCATCGAACGCGAGCGGGCCTTTTACAACGCGCTGATCGGCGTACATTTGGGCCGCAGCGGCAAGTCGCTGGCCGATGTGCCGGCAGAGATCACCAAGCTGGTGGCACCGTGGCTGCGGATAACACCCCAAAACCAAGTGGACGTGTCCGAGGTGCTGGACCTGCAGGATGCCAACTCAGCGCTTAGCGACGAACTGGCCGATACCAAAAAAATCTTGGACTCGCTGATGGTCGAGTACAGCGCAGCGTTCCACAAACAGCAGGCTGAACAAGCGGCCAAAAGCCCGCCAGCCCTAGCAGTGCCGCACGATGAGTTACTAAGCCTGGACGAATCGCCACCGCCACCACCGCCACCACCGCCACCACCGCCACCACCGCCACCACCGCCACCGCCACCAGCGCCAGCGCCAGCGCCAGCGCCACCGCCGCCGCCGCCACCGCCAGCGCCACCCGCGCCACCGCCACCCGCGCCACCGCCACCACCGCCACCACCGCCACCCGCGCCGATAGACGAGACCGTGATTGACTTGGACGAGCCCGACGCCGCAGCGGCCAGTTCACCGATGTCGCAGGACGAACTCGACGGGCTGCTCTCCAATTTAGGCGACGATGTTTCTAGCGGCCATCCCCGCGGGCCGCCGGCTTAGCGCGCGACTAAGTTGGCGGGCACCCGCAGGAGCACCAACAGCGCCCCGGCGGTCATAAAACCGGCCAGCAGGTAGACCCCCGCATCCGTGCTGCCGGTAGCATCCCGGATAAAGCCCACCAAATAAGGGCTGACAAAGCCCGAAAGATTACCAAAAGAATTGATGACCGCGATGCCCACGGCCGCGGCCGCGCCACCGAGGAAAGTCGTGGCAAGACTCCAGCATAGGGGCAACGCCGACATCACGCCTGCCGTGCCGACCGCCAACGCGGCTACGGCTAACACCGGCTGGCCGGCCAACGGGACCGACAGCGCCAAGCCGGCAGCACCCACCAGCGCCGGTACCGCAATGTGATAACGCCGCTCGCGCCGCAGATCGGAGCTGCGGCTCACGAGCACCATGCAGCCCAGGGCAGCGGCCCAGGGCAGCGCGCTGACGAGGCCAATACTGCGCAGGTCGCTAACCCCGAAGCCGCGCACCAGCGTGGGCAGCCAGAAATTGATGCCGTATAAACCGGCCGCCAGGCAAAAATAAATCAGCGCCAGCAGCCACACCCGCGCATCGCGCAGTCCCGCGCTGAGCGAGATCTCGGTTTTGTGCTCGTTGTCGCGCGCGATATTGGCCGCCACGTGCGCCCGCTCCGCGGCGCTTAACCACCGCGCCTCGGCCACCCGGTCCTCTAGCCAGTAGAGCGCGAAGCAGCCGAGAAACACCGAGGGAATACCCTCCAGGAGGAGCAACCACTGCCAGCCCTGTAGCCCATAAAGCCCCTGCGTCGTCAGCATAATCCAGCCCGACAGGGGGTTGCCCAACACCCCGGCGATGGCGACCGCAGTAACGAACAGGGCCTGCGCTCGCCCCCGCCGCGCCGCCGGGTACCAGTAGGTCAGATACAGCACCACCCCAGGGAAGAATCCTGCTTCGGCGACCCCTAACAAAAAACGCATGGCGTAGAACTGCCCCGGCGTGCTGACCAGCAGCGTGGCGGCCGACACCACGCCCCAGGCGAGCATAATTCTCGCCAGCGTGGCGCGGGCGCCGATCCGGTGCATTAGCAGATTGCTGGGGATCTCAAAGAAAAAATAGCCGAGAAAAAACACCCCGGCGCCCAGCCCATAAACGGTCTCGCTAAAGTGTAAATCGGCCGCCATCGTCAGTTTGGCGAAGCCGACATTGACCCGGTCTAGGTAGGCTGCGACGTAGCACAGAAACAAAAACGGGATGATGCGCCGGGTGATCTTGGCGTAGAGCAGGTCTTCATCGAGCGCCGGGGCGCGGTCTAACGGTTCACTCATCGGTTTAGGCCTTGTGTGTGCAAGCACGCTGTTTGCCGGCGGCGGCGGTGCGGATTAGCGATAACCCACGCCGCGCAGCACGGGGTAGGTCGCGAGCTGGGCTTCGTCGATGGCGACGCCTAGGCCCGGCTCGCTGGGGGGCAGAAAATCGCCGTTCTCGTTCACCTCTAGCAGCGGCGCGCACAACTGGGTGCGCAGCCGATTGTCCTGCGAGTAATCGGCTTCAAAATAACCCGGGTCGCCCAAGGCGCTGAGAAAATGCAGCGACGCGGCCACGTTGAGCCCGGTGACCGCGGTATGGAGGTGGAGCTGGATGCCGTGGGCGTGTGCGACGGCGGCGATCCGCAAGGCCTCACTGATACCGCCACACTTGGAGAGGTCGGGCTGCCAGACGCGCACGACGCCGTCGTCTGCCAGGCGCTCGAACGCGGCGACCAGAAAATGATTCTCCCCCGCCGCCAGCGGGGTGCGGCCGTGGGGCGCTAGCGCCCGGTAGGCGTGAAAGTCGTGGGCCGAAAAAGGCTCCTCCAACCAACCCACCGCAAGCTCATCCAGTGCGGCCCGGACATAGCACGCGTCGGCCAGACTGTAGGCGCAGTTGGCATCGGTTAACAGGTCAACCGCTGGCCCCAGCGCGCGGCGTACCGCCTGCACCCGGGCTACGTCGTCGTGCGCCGCCAGCCCCAAGCGCAGCTTCAGCGCGCGGTAGCCAGCAGCCTGTGCCCCCAAGGCTTCCTCCACTAACTGACCCGTAGGACCGTAGCCAAAGGAGATCCCCCCGGCATAAGCGCGCAGGGCGCGCCGCGTGCCACCGAGAACTTCGTAAAGGGGTTTGCCGGCGGCCTTGCCGCGCAGGTCCCACAGGGCCATATCCAGCCCCGACAGCGCCATCGCCGCGGCGGCACCGGTACCATGGCTGGCGAGTTGCAAGCGGTAAATTCGCGCCCACAGGCCGTCGATATCGCGCGCGGATTCACCCACCACCAACGGTGCCAGCGTGGCCGTGACGAGTTCGGCAATGACGCTGGGTGCGCGTCCGGCATGGGCTTCGCCCCAGCCTATCAGGCCAGATTCGGTGGTGAGCTTCAGCAGTACCGCATCGCGTTTGAGCGTGCGCCCGATGCCTAGGCTCACCTGCGCCGCCGGCGGCACCGGGCAAGACAGTGCGTACGCCTCGAGGTGGGTGATCCTCAAACCGCGCCCCCCAGGGCCGGTGGGCCGGGGGGTGGGTCGCCACGACCGGCGGGCAGCGCTGGCCCTCTGCGCGCGCGGTGAGCGCCGGGTGGGCTGGCACCGGGTGGGCTGGCGCCCGTGTTGCCGCGGCCGCGCCGGACTGCTGCGCTGCGAGCGGGCTGCGCCGTCATACCCCAGCCCACCGGCGGTGCCGGTGAGGGCGGCCGCGCCAAAGCCGGCGCGGCCCAGACGCTGGCAGCGCGCGCCCGCGCGGGCTGCCAGCGCCGCGCGCCGCCCGCGAAATCAGCACCCCAGGTAACATTGGCAGCAGCCCTCCCTGCGTTGGAGGCGATGAGCGTAATGCGTTTTCGATTGCGCCGGTAGCGCATAGAATCCCGAGTCCCAGCCGTGCGCCTGTTGCGCCCAGCTCCTTCGCCAAGGCAGATCTGGAGTTATGTATGAAAATTTACGACAAGTTTTACATTGATGGCGCGTGGGTTGAACCCATGGGCCGCGGTACCATCGATGCCACCTGCGCGTCCACGGAAGAAATTGCCACCCGCATCCCCGAGGGCGTAAAGGAAGACGCGGAGCGCGGCGTCGCCGCCGCCCGTGCCGCCTTCGCGCAGTGGTCACAAACCCCCGTCGCCGAGCGCGCCGCGTATTTGGAGCAAATTGCCGCCGGGCTGGAAGCCCGCCGCAGCGATGTCGCTTTGGCGATCGCCACCGAAGTCGGCATGCCGTTAAAAATGGCGAACGCCATTCAAGCCAGCCTGCCGATTGGAGCGGCGAAAACCTACGCCGAGATATTAAAAACCTACGCCTTCGAAGAGCAAGTGGGCACGTCCTTGGTCGTGCGCGAAGCCATTGGCGTAGTGGCGGCCATCACCCCGTGGAATTTCCCGATCAACCAAATCATGCTCAAAGTAGCCCCGGCCCTCGCCGCCGGCTGCACCATCGTGCTCAAACCCAGTGAAGTCGCGCCCAGCACGGCGTTCATTTTGGCGGAAGTGATCCACGCCTGTGGGCTGCCCCCTGGGGTGTTCAATCTGGTCACCGGCTATGGCCCGGTGGTCGGCGAAGTACTGGCGGGACATCCGGAAGTAGACATGGTGTCTTTCACCGGTTCCACCCGCGCGGGGCGGCGCGTGGCAGAAATCGCCGCGCAGACCATCAAGCGGGTAGCGCTAGAACTCGGCGGCAAGTCGCCGCACGTCATTCTGGAAGACGCCGACCTGGAAAAAGCCGTCAAGGCGGGCGTGAACGAGTGCTATCTCAATTCTGGACAGGCCTGTATTGCGCCCTCGCGCATGCTCGTGCCGGAATCACGCTACGAGGAGGCGGTGGCGCTGGCCAAAAAGGCCGCCGAAACCTTCACCATCGGCGACCCCATTGCCGGCGACGTGAAGCTAGGGCCGGTTATTTCAGCCATCCAGCGCGACCGCATTAGAAAGTTGATCCATCAGGGCGTGGCGGAAGGTGCGCGCTTGGTTACCGGTGGTGCCGACGCGCCGGCGGGTTTGGACAAAGGTTTTTACGTGCAACCCACGGTGTTCGCGGATGTGCACAACGACATGACCATCGCGCGCGAAGAAATCTTCGGGCCGGTGCTGGCCATAATCCCCTTCAAGGACGAAGCCGATGCGGTGCGCATCGCCAACGACACGATTTATGGTTTGGGCGGCAACGTTTGGGCCGGCACCAAAGAGCACGGGATCGAGGTCGCGAAAAAAATTCGCACCGGGCAGATTTCGGTCAACGGCGGGCGCTACAACCCGCTCGCACCGTTCGGTGGCTATAAGCAGTCTGGGCTGGGCCGCGAGGCTGGCAAATTTGGGCTTGAGGAATTTCTGGAGGTGAAGTCGCTGCAGTTATAGGCGCTTTGGCGCAGCGCGGCGTTCCTCACGCCGCGCCCGCCGCTGGCTTTAGATGGCGGTCAAGCCGCCGTCGACTGGAATCACTGCGCCGGTCATATAAGAAGCCTCGTCAGAGGCCAAAAACAGCGCAACGTTGACAATTTCAATGGGCTCCGCCAGCCGGTTCATCAGATGCATGGCCGCCATTTGCTTGAAAGCGCCCTCTTTGTCCTCGAGGTCCTTCACGTAGCGCCGCGGCATGGCGGTATCGACCACGCCCGGACAAATAGCGTTAACCCGAATGCCATAGCCCACCAGATCGGTGGCCATCGAGCGTGCCAGCTGCGCCAGGCCGCCCTTGGAGGCACCGTAGGCCGCCATCGTGGGGAAGCCCACTATGCCGCCAACCGAAGAATTGTGAATGATGCTGCCGCCGCCCTGCTTTGCCATGACGCGCGCGGCCGCCTGACTCAACAGGAACGGTGCGCGCAAATTTACCGCCAGCAGTTCGTCCAGTTCCTCGGCCGTGGTGTCGAGAAACGGCTTACCTACCATGATCCCGTGATTATTGTAGAGCACGTCGATGCGGCCAAAACGCTTGACTGCGGTGCGCACAATTTTTTCGATCACGGTGGCATCGCGGAGATCACCGCCCGCATAGGCCACCACGGTGGGCTGGGCCTTGGCGAGTGCTGCCACCTCACCGTTGGCCCGCGGGGCGAGATCCGAGGCGAGTATGCGGGCGCCCTCCTCCACAAAACGGCGTACCGCGACCTGCCCTTGTCCGCCCAAGGCCCCGGTGATGATGACGACTTTATCTTGCAATCTGCCCATGCGTGAAACTCCCGTTGTTGAACCTGCCGCGTGCCGCGCGGACCTCGAAATTTAAACTCGCAGGCCTGCCTGCTTCATCAGCGGCAATACCCGTTCGCCGAAGTATTTAAGCTCTTCGTAGTAATCGAGCCACGACAGAATAAAGCCCTCGATGCCCAGGTCGCGTAGCTCGACCATCATGGCCACTACCTGTTCGGGCGTCCCTACCAAAGGGTAGCCGCCCCAGCCCGCGATAAAGCGCTCGCCAAAATTTTTGATTTGTTCGTTAAAAGAACTGCTCTCCATGCCCAGCAAATCCATGATGTTGTGCACCGCCGCCCAATCGCCCTCAGCGATGATGCGTTGGTAGTGGGCGCGGGCTTCGGCCTCGGTGTCGCGACAGCAAATCAAGCCGTAGCTCATCACGCCACAGTGTCGATCATAGCCTTGCGCACGGCGGTGGATATCACTCACCAGCCCTTGGGCCTGCTCTTTGGTCGCCATGGTGATGAAATTAAAATCGACGTTACGGGCTGAAAACTCGCGTCCTTCTTCCGAATTGCCGGCGTTAATGAGCACCGGTGGGTGGCGTGGCTTGGGGGCCAAGAAGCCGTTCTTCACCCGATAGTGCTTGCCGGCGTGATTAAAATCCTGTTCCCGCCAAGCCAGCTGGATCACATCCAGCCATTCTTGCGCCATCCCGTAACGCTCCTCGTGGGGCAGTTGCTCGATGCCAAACATCTCGATTTCGGGTCGAAACCAGCCGCATACGATGTTTAGGCCGAAGCGTCCTTCGGCTATTTGATCGATGGTGGCGGCCTGCTTCGCGGCGAACAGCGGGTGCACGACCGGCACATGGGAGGTCGCGAAAGTCATGATTTGCTGGGTGTTGCACGCCATTGCGGTGGCCCAGGTGAACACCTCCAAATTGACGCCGTTGAACTGCGTGGTACCGCCAAAATGGCGCCAGCGACCCACCGGCACCAGCATTTCGAAGCCCAGCTCATCGGCCAGTCGGGCAATTTTGACGTTGTGTTCGTAGGTGGGTTCGAACGTCGTGGCCGCGTGGGTAATGGTGCAGCCGTTGCTGCAGTTCATCCCGAAAATGCCGAGCTTTAGCCGATTGCGGTTATAGACCGGCACATGGTCTTGCCGCCACTGGCGCAGCTCGTCGGGGTGGATTGCCGAGTCGGTGGGTGTCGTCATTGCGTTGCTTTCCTGTTCGTTTAAGGTCGCCGCCTATCCGCCGGCGGGTGGGCTCGGCGCGCCGTCCGCGCAAGGGCTGTGCTAGCAGCGGGCCTCGCCACGCCGTGGCGAACGTACCCCCGCCGTGAATTGTATGCTTACCCGCGCGGCCGAAAAACAGCGCCCGGGATTCCCTCCCGACCCGCGCACCGCTACGCTAGGCTGGCACGCGGCGCGGTGCGGCGTGCCTTAACTATGGCAACAATTAGGCGTTGGGAGAACTCTATGGAAATCATGATGTGGGTAAAAATCGCAAAACCAGAATCAACCAGCAATACTGAGTTTTTCGAGGTCTGGCGCAAGGAATCGGTGGCGGCGATCGAGGCGCTCCACGCCGGTGCGATCAAAAATATCTGGAAAGTGGCCGGCAAGTACGAGGTCATTGCGGTCATGGAGGTTAATAGCGGCGATGAGCTGGACGCCATCATCCACAGCCTGCCGATTTGGACACTGGGCTACGCGCACATCGTGCCCGAAATGAATTGGACCCCTTTGCGCTCCTATGAAAATTGGTCCAAACAACTCACTGAACTGGCCAAAGGCTAGCGCCAAGCCACTCTGGGGCGAGCCCGCGCCGCCCTAGGGCATTGATTATTTTAAAACGCCGTTTTTGCGACAGAACTTTGTGACTAGATCAGCCGTCAGCAGGGGATCTTCGAACATGGGGTAGTGCCCGATGTTCTTAAGATGCACCACCTGGCCCTTCGGCAGCAGGCGCGCGGTTTCCTCCGCCAGTTCTTTAGGCACCCAAAAATCGTCCTCGCCCCGGACCACCAGCATGGGGCACTGCACCGCAGGGAGCAGCGCGCGTACATCGTGCTGCGCCCAGCCTTCCAAATCGCCGACGGCGCTCACTTGGGCGTTGCGATGCTGCCAGCGCAGTTCCTCAATTTTGTCGGGGGGGCATTGTGGGTTGAGCGATTCCACCGCCGCCCGTTCCATCATGTCTTGCCAACCCGGCGCCCACGCCGGATGGATCAAGCCCGCCGGGAGCGGAAAAGTTGGTGAGCGCGCCAGACCTTCCATGGGGACGCCAGCCGCCATTTCTTGCCAGTGATGGGCCGCGTAGTCGAGCGTGATGTCGCCCCCGATGGAGCAACCGATGACCACCGGGTGCTGGAGTTTTAGAGCTTTGATAAACGCATGCACAAACTCGGCGTGTTCGTGGATGCTGCGATGCTGCCGCCACTTGACCGGATAGGAACGCGAGTGGCCGGGCAGGTCCAACGCATAAGCGTGGAACCCGCGGTCGGCGAGCAGCGGCAAAAGGTATTGGTATTCCAGCGACGAGGCGCCGGCCGTGTGCACGCAGACGATCGGCTGACCTGCGCCCAGTTCGTCGTAGAAGGTTCTGGTGCCCTTCACTTTCACGTAGTGACCACGAATGTCTTCGGGGGTTGCCATTGTCTTTACTCCTAAAGGTTCGTGCTCAGCGCTGCGCCGCGGCAGCTTGCAGGGTGTAGGCCAATTGGAACATCGCCTCGGTCATACGACCGGCCTCCAGCAGATTGCCCTCGGTCCGGATAGCGACTGCCATCTCCCCTACCCGCTTAAGCTGCGGGTCATCGGCGAAGTTGCGCTTGCCCGGAAAGGTGAGATCGGCCCAACGGCGTTGGCCGGACAGCAGTTGCTGCCACGCCGCTTCAGGACCGGAAAATTTGAAGGTGTAGCCGAACGCCGGTACGGCGGTCGCTTGGTCGATGACTTTGCCGCGGTAGACCTTTAACCACAGGCGGTCGGCGTCCACTTCTAGGAGCACCGAGCCGTCGAACAATTGGGTTTGGGTGCGAAAGTCTGCGTTGGCGTTCAGCGCCTTCACAAAGCGCCTCTGCAATGCCTCATCGGCTAGGAACGACATGGGTTGATCTCCGGTGTTTCCTGGCGTGGGTGCGCGCGCCGGGGGGGCGCCATGGTGCCGGCGGTGGCGGCGCGCCCGACCGGTCAGGGGCGGCCAGCAGGCCGCTCACGGGTTCGCTCGGCGGTGTATTTTCCAGCGACCCAAGGGCGCAATGCAAGACCCGCAGCGACCATTTTAAGGGGTTTGGCAAGGTTTAAGATGAGGCCAAACCTAAGCGGCGACAGCCCGCCCATTTTTCGACGCGCGCGCTAAGGAACTTGGCTTGACAACCGGTTGAGCCGCTTGCTTTACTGCGGCGGTTAACTTTTTGAAGACCCTCAAACAGGGGAGGATTGACATGTTCGACACCGCTTGGATGAAGCGCTGGCAGGCTGCGGTCAACGGTAATGGACCCATGAGCTGGATCGGCAAACACCTGACCGCCGATATCGCGCTGGGTTTTGGCGAAAAGAATTTCGTCGTTAATTTCCGCAACGGCAAAATTGACGGATTCTCCGACCAAATAGGGCCGGAAACCTGCTACCAACTCGCGCTGCGGGCGCCCGCCGCCAGCTGGGAAAAATTCTGCGCGAAAGTGCCGCCCCCGATGTACAACGACATCTGGGCGATGGCGCATCCGCTCCACGGCCGGCTGCAGATGGAAGGCGACCAGAAAGTACTCTGGCAGAACATGCGTGCCATGTTCTGGGCCTTCGACCGCATGCGCGAAGCGTGAACCCACACAACGAATAACGAGGGGACTCCCAGTGGCTAAGATCGAACCTATCCTCGGCCGGTACATCTGGGTGCCGTATGAAGGCACCGAATACCGGATGTATTTTGAGGAAGCCGGCGACCCGAACGGCATCCCCATGATTTGCCTGCATACCGCCGGCACCGATGGTCGCGAATGGCGACACCAGCTGTGCGACGAGAAAATCAATCAGAACTTTCGCGTGATCGCCATCGACCTACCGCGGCACGGCAAGTCGATCCCACCCTACGAGTGGTATCAGGAAAACGAAGAGTACAAGCTCACGGCGAAATTCTATTCGGGCATCGTGATGGCGTTCTCGAAGGCGCTGGAACTAGACCGCCCCGTGATCATGGGCAGCTCGATGGGCGGCAATATCTGCCTGCATCTCGCCCGCGATTACGAAAACGACGTGCGCGCGCTGATCGCCATCGAAGCCTGCGAGTGGTCGCCGGGCTGGCATCTAGACTGGCTGCGGCATGCCCATATCCACGGCGGTGAGGTGTGCGCCACCTCGGTGTTCGGTCTGATGGCCCCACAAAGCCCGGACAAATACCGTTGGGAAACCTGGTGGTATTACTCCCAAGGCGGCCCGGGCATTTTTAAGGGGGACCTCTATTTCTACAGCTTCGACCACGACTTCCGTGGCCAGACCGAAAAACTCTCCGGTCGGGTTCCGATGTATTACATGACCGGCGTTTACGACTTCGCGTGTACGCCAGAAATGACTGAGGCGGCGGCGGCCAAGACCAAGAACTCTGAGTGCATCATCATGGAGGAAATTGGCCATTTCCCGATGAGCGAAAACCCGGAAGTGTTTAACCGCTATCTGTACCCGGTGCTGGAAAAAATCCTCGCGGCAGCCCGCTAAGACCCGCCGACCCCCCCCGCCCGTCTGGACGGGGGCGTTAGCGCACTCGGCGCACGCCGGCGTACGCACCCAACCCCGCGCCCTCTAGGCGGCCCTTCTGAGGGCGCGTTCAGCGCTCTTTTGCGGCTTCGCGCACGCGATTAATTTGCTAGAATCCGACCCACCACTCCGGCCCCGTGGCCACCTGCAGGTGGCGCCCGCCGGACCCTTTCCCCGGCCTCGATTAGCAGCGAAAAAGACCATGACCAGCAGCACCGACTACAGCGATACCGTCACCCAACTGCGCGACACTGTGGGGCGCGTGTGTAAGGACTTCCCCGGTGAGTATTGGCGCGCCAAAGACCGCGAACGGTGTTACCCCACCGAATTCGTGCAGGCGCTGACCGATCTCGGTCTTCTCGCGGCACTCATCCCCGAAGAATTTGGCGGCAGCGGTCTACCGCTGTCCGTGGGGGCCGAGATTCTCAAAGCCATCCACGAATTTGGCGGCAACGCGGGGGCCTGCCACGCGCAGATGTACACCATGGGCACCGTGCTGCGGCATGGGAGTCAGGCGCAAAAGGAACAATATCTGCCCCAGATTGCCAGCGGCGAACTGCGTCTGCAGGCCTTCGGCGTCACCGAGCCCGGCGCCGGCACCGACACCACCAGCATTACCACGATGGCAGTACGCGAGGGTGAGCGCTATATCGTGAACGGCCAGAAAGTGTGGACCTCGCGCGCCGAACAATCCGACCTCATGGTCCTACTGGCCCGCACTACGCCTAAAGATCAGGTCAAGAAGCGCACCGAGGGCTTGTCGGTGTTCTTGGTGGATATGCGCGAAGCCAAGAAAAATGGCATGACCATCAAGCCCATCCGCACCATGATCAACCACTCCACCAACGAGGTATTTTTCGACAATATGCCGGTGCCGGTCGCCAATCTTATTGGTGAAGAAGGCCAGGGCCTGCGTTATATCCTCTCGGGCATGAACGCCGAGCGCATCCTCATTGCCGCCGAATGCATCGGCGATGCGCGCTGGTTTATCAAGAAAGCTCGCGACTATGCCTGCGAACGCAAAGTCTTTGGGCGCGCCATTGGCCAAAATCAGGGCATTCAATTCCCGATCGCGCGGGCTTTTGCGGAGATGCTCTCCTCCAACCTGCTGGTCGACCACGCCGCCGCGCGCTACGAGCAGGGCAAACCCTGTGGCACGGAGGCTAATTTAGCCAAGATGATGGCCTCGGAAGCGTCATGGCACGCGGCCGATATGTGCGTGCAAACTTTTGGGGGCTTCGGCGTCGCTGAAGAATACGACGTCGAACGCAAATTTCGGGAAGCCCGCCTCTACCAAATCGCGCCGATCTCTACCAACCTCATCCTGTCTTTCGTGGCAGAACATGAGCTCGGCTTGCCGCGCTCGTATTGAGCTAACACCACCCTAAAACAGGGGCGAATCGCATGACCGAACTGCCAAAATTTAACGCCTACGTCAACGGGGAATGGGTTGCTCCCGCCGATGGTCGCTACTTTGAAACAGTGAACCCCTACACCGGCGAGGCGTGGGCGCAGGTTGCGCGGTGCACCCCAGCAGACGCTAACCGGGCGGTGGAAGCGGCCCACGCGGCGCTCATCAGCGGGGCGTGGCCCAAACTCAACGCCACCCAGCGCGGGGCGCTGGTGCATCGGCTGGGCGATCTGATCAAGGAAAATGCCCAGGAGCTCGCCGAATACGAAGTGCGCGACAACGGCAAGCTCATCAACGAAATGCTGGGCCAGTGCAATTATTTGCCCCAGTGGTACTACTACTACGCTGGGCTCGCCGACAAAATCGAAGGCGCGGTCATCCCGATCGATAAAGCCGATGTGTTCAATTTTACCCGCCACGAGCCCATCGGCGTCGTCGCGGCCATCACCCCGTGGAACTCACCGCTGCTGCTGTTGAGTTTCAAGTTGGCACCCGCGTTGGCCGCGGGCTGCACGCTGGTGATCAAGCCCTCGGAATTCACCTCGACCTCCACGCTGAAACTCATGGAACTGGTGGAGAAAGCGGGCTTTCCCCCCGGCGTGGTGAATGTGGTCACCGGCTTTGGGGCGGAAGCCGGGGCGGCACTGGTAGAGCATCCTAAAGTGGCCAAAGTCGCCTTCACCGGCGGCACCGAAAGCGGCGCGTATGTGTATCAACAGGCCGCCAAAACGCTCAAGCGGTGCACGCTCGAACTGGGCGGCAAATCGCCGAATATCGTGTTTGACGACGCCGTGCTGGACGACGCCGTTAAAGGCGTCATTTCCGGCATTTTTGCCGCCACCGGCCAAACCTGCATCGCCGGCTCACGCCTACTGGTGCAAGACGGCATCTACGACGAATTTGTGCGCCGTCTCGTTGAGTTTGCCCGCTCTGCCCGCATGGGCAATCCGCTGGACCCCAACACCCAAGTCGGCCCGGTTACCACCCCGCAGCAGTACGAAAAAATTCTCAGCTACATTGCGGTGGCTAAGAACGAAGGCGCCGAAGTGCTGCTCGGCGGCGGGCCGGCGAGTGGCCCGGAATGTGGCAACAGCAAGTTGTTCGTCCAGCCCACTATTTTTGGCGGCGTGCACAATAAAATGCGCATCGCGCAGGAAGAGGTCTTTGGGCCGGTACTTTCTATCATCCGCTTCAAGAGCGATGAAGAAGCCGTTGAAATCGCCAACGACATCGCCTTCGGTTTAGCCGCCGGGGTCTGGACGCAGTCAATCAAGCGCGCTTTGCATATTTCTAACGCCATCCGCGCCGGGACGATCTGGGTCAATACCTATCGCGCGGTCAGCTATATGTCACCTTTCGGGGGCTACAAGATGAGCGGCTTGGGGCGCGAGAACGGTATCGAGGGCATGAAGGAATATTTGCAAACCAAAAGCGTCTGGATTTCCACCGCGGCGGATGTGCCCAACCCCTTCGTGATGCGCTAGCCGGATTTCTGTTAACAGAGTTTGGGGCCCACGACCACGCGGGCGCGCGCGCCTGGCAACACCGAGCTTTGAAGGAGAACAGGGATGGCCGCACTGACCGGCACGTTGGTGGTTTCTTTGGAGCAGGCCGTGGCCGCGCCCTATTGCGCGCGTCTACTGGCCGAGGCCGGCGCGCGCGTGATCAAAATTGAACGCGAGGAAGGCGATTTTGCCCGTCACTACGACACCGTCGTGCACGGTGAGTCGGCCTATTTCGTGTGGCTGAACGGGGGCAAAGAATCCATCGTGCTGGATGTCAAGGACGGCGGTGACCTCGGTTTGCTAAAACGCCTGATCGCCCGCGCCGACGTGTTCATCCAAAACATTCGGCCGGGTGCCGTGGAGCGACTGGGGCTGGGCTGGGCGGAGGTAGAGAAAATCAATCCGCGCGCGGTGATGTGCAGCATCTCGGGCTATGGCGATGCCGGCGAGATCGCCGCAATGAAAGCCTACGATTTTCTAGTGCAGGCCGAGAGCGGTCTGTGCAGCGTGACGGGTTCGCCGGGCGAACCCAGCCGAGTCGGCGTTTCCGTGTGCGACATTTCAACGGGTCTCGCGGCCTACGGCGAGATTTTGCGCGCGCTGCTGGAGCGCGGGCATAGCGGCCACGGACAACATGTGGAAGTCTCCCTGTTCGATGTGATGGCGGAATGGATGAGCGTCCCGCTGGCCTACTACAAGTACGGTCAACGCAAACTGACCGGTACCGGTCTGGACCATACGCAAATTGCGCCCTACGGCGCCCATCGCACCAAAGATGGGCTCATCATCATTGCCGTACAAAACCAACGCGAGTGGGTCAATTTATGCAAAGTGCTGGGCCAGCCAGCGCTGGCGCACGATCCGCGCTACCACAGCATTCCGCTGCGGGTCCAGAACCGGGCGCAACTGACGGCCGACATCGAGGCTTTTTTTCTGCGCTACACCCGCGCAGAGCTCGCGGAAAAGCTGGACGCGGGCGACATCGCCTATGGCCGCATAAACTCGGTGGACGATGTGTGGCAGCATCGGGCCTTAAAGACCAAAGAAGTGCGCTCGCAGGGCCAGCTGGCCACGTTTGTGCGGCGGGTGTGTGATCCCGGGACGCTCATCCGGGAAGTCCCAACGTTGGGGCAACACACGCAGGCAGTGCAGGCGGAATTTGGGCAGTAAGCCGAGCATCGCTAAGCGGACGCTGCGCGTTCAAATCATCTAAAAAAAAGAGGGGAGACTCCATGAGAATGAAACTACGCTTGCTGGGCGCGTTGGTGCTGGCCACGGGCATCCAGGCCGCCCAGGCCGGCGACAAATGGTACCCCTCCAAGTGGGGCGCGGATGACGAACTGGGTGCGGCGAATATGAACAGCCCCGCGCGCACCCTAGAGGCCGCCAAACTCGTCAAAACCGGCAAAACCTACCGTTTGGGCATCGAAACCAACGCTAAAACCCCGTCCTACGCGCCGCGCTATTTTCACATCACGGTGCTCACCCCCAATCAGGCGCCAGGTCAGTCTTTGGGCGATAACAAATTCAACTTTGCCGACGACATCTTCGCGGGTTGGATGGGAACCGGATCGCAAATCGATGGTCTCGGCCACGTCGCGATCGACGATGTGTATTACAACGGCAAACACGGCCGGGATTTTATCCGCACCGATGGGCTGACTAAGTACGGCACACAGAATCTCCCGCCGCTGGTGACCCGTGGGGTGCTCATCGACATGGCCGCCTGCAAGGGCACCGACCTCATCCCCGAGGGCACGGCCTACAGCAAGGCCGACATCGTGGCCTGCGCCGCCAAACAGCAAACCGAAATTCGCAAGGGCGATGTGGTGCTGTTCCACTCCGGTTGGCTGAATTTGCTGGGCAAAGACGACGCCCGCTTTGGGAAGGCAGAGCCGGGCATCGGGGTTGAAGCCGCCGAGTATTTCGCGAGCCTAGACGTGATGGCGGTCGGCGCGGACACCTGGGCCTTGGAAGTGCTCCCCGGCGAGAAGAAAAACGTGCTGTTCCCGGTGCATCAAACGCTGCTGGCCAAAAATGGGATCTACATCCTAGAGAACATCGATACCCGCGAACTGGCCAAGGACAAGGCCTATGAGTTTATGTTCGTGCTGGGTGCGGCGCGCTTTAGCGGGGCGGTGCAGATGATCATCAACCCCGTCGCGATCCGCTAAAGACCACTCCCGGGCGCACGGTGATGCCGCGCGCCCGGGAGATTTACAATCCTCCCCGCCCCCTATCCGAGTATCGCCATGAGCAGCCTGACTATCGACGGTCCTTATTTTGAAGATTTCAGCTTAGGCCAGACCTTCGCCGCGCCCTCGCTGACGGTCACGACCGGCCACGCTGCGCTGTATTCCGCGCTGTTTGGCGACCGCATGCGCCTGCCGCTGGACCAGCACTTGTGCCGTCGGGTCACCGGGGAAGACCGTTGGTTGGCGCACTCCTATCTGGTGATTCATTTGGCCGCGGGCCAAACCACTTATGCCTCACAGCACGTGAAGGGCAATCTGTTCTACCGCGGGCTCATTCTGCAGCGGCCGGTCTTTATTGGGGACTCGCTCTACACCACGACCAAAGTGGTGGGATTAAAACAAAACAAAGCCAAACCGGGCCGTGACGCGACCGGGATGGTGGCACTCGAGATGACCTCCGTGAATCAGCGCGACGAAGTCGTGCTGCACTTCTGGCGTTCGCCCATGCTGGCGTGCCGCGATCCCGCCGCGCAGACCGGGCACAACGACGATTTCGGCTGGATCAAAAACAGCTTCGCTACGGAGGAATTGCTAGCAGTGCTACCGCACGGCTGGAACCTCACGCCGCTGGCCAGCGAGGTTTTGGGTTTGCGCGCCCCTGAGCTGCGCCCCGGCGACACCGTTGAGGTAGGGCCTCGTGACACCGTGACCTGTGCGCCGGAACTGGTGCGGATGTCGCTCAATATTGCCTACACCCACACCGATGCCACGCGCAGCTACCTCGGCCAGCGCTTGGTCTACGGTGGCCACACCATCTCCTTGGCGCTGGCCCAGATCACCCGTGCGCTGCCCAATTTGCTCGCGATGATCGCCTGGCGCTACTGCGACCATCTGGGCCCGGTACTGGAAGGGGACATCATCAGCACCCGTTTTACCGTGTTGAATGTGCTCGACGCGCCGCCGGGCGGTCGGCTCTACGACTTGGACGTGGAGGCTTCTGCGACGCGCAAGAATGTCACCACCGGGGAATATCAAACCGAGAAAGTGCTGGCTTGGGGGCTGGTGGCTTGGGGCGCTTGAGCTTTGGCGCCCCGGCGCCCGCGCCCTGCGCGCTGGCTTAACGACGGCACGCGGGGCCGGCGCCAGCGCCGCGCCCAGCCCCCGCACGGCGTGGGTTTAGCCCTGAGTTGCCGCCATCCTCGCCACAAAATCCAGCGCCAATTGATGGGTCCCGTCGATGTTTTCGTACAGGATGCCATGGCGTTTGGAGTCAACCCACGCCAGCCGTTTATCGGCGCTGGCGATCTTCTCGAACACTAATTCGGCGCTGCTGGGGTCAACCACCGGGTCGGCGTTGCCTTGGATAATCAAAGCGGGGCAAGTGATGGCGGGCAACACTTCTTTGACGGCCGTACTCATCCGGGTCAACTCGTACAGACCTTTGGTCGGCATGTTTCGATAGTTGATGTCCGGATGTTCCGTGTTGTTAGGCCGGAACGGCAGGATGCCCTCTTGGTTAGTCACCCATTCCACCAACTGATTGGCGCCGTGCAGCAGTGGCACGAAACGCATATTCTGGTTTTTAAAGTGGATCGACGGCGCCAATACCACGATGCCGGCCAGATCCGCGGGGGCCTGTGCGGCGTGCAGCAGCGTTAGGGTGCCGCCGGTCGAGAAGCCCACGACGCAAATTTTTGCGCAGTAGGCCCGCAAAATATCAAAACCTCGCTCTAGCGATTGCTGCCAGTCGCGCCAGGCGCGCTCCCGCAGGTCCCACGGCGAAGTGCCGTGTCCTTTCAGGCGTACGCCCAGCACCGGATAACCGGCCGCGTAGAGCGCCTCGCCCAAGGGCCGCGTTTCGGCGGGCGCGGCCAGAAAGCCGTGCACCAGCAGTACGCCCATCTCGAGCGGTGCAGCAGGCAGCAGCAGATAGGGCGCAGGATCTGCGGTAGCCGTTTCTTGCGCGTTAATTTGGTGGTGCTTTGCTTGCGAAAATAAGCGCCGGTCCCAGTCTAGAACGCAGAGTTCATCGGCGAAGGCATAGCGCGCCACGGCGCGCGCGCTCAGGCTGGGAGACTCTTCGAGGGCGGCCGCCACCGCGTTACCGACCTGCGTAACGGGCGCGACCTCATTGGCATAAACCTCGACGGGGTTTTCTAGCCGCACCTGATCAAAAGCGTGGTCTTGGTTTAACTTGTCGAGACAGACGATTCGGTCACCGTGGATCATCAACAATTGAGCCGTCACGGCGGTCTCCAGAAATTCCTCCAAATCCGGCGCCGCCTCGCCGAGCAAACGGCGGTAGAGATTGGGATTGATGAGGCTGCGATGCAGGTGAACCTCGGTGTGGGTCTGCAGATGTTTCAAGGCTACGTAGATCACTTTAGCGAGATAGCGCCGCGAAAACTCCCGCGTGCCTTGGGCGCTCATCTGTAGAATCGTGCTCGCCGCCAGATGACTCAGATTGACCGTCACACTGCGATAAATATCGCGCATGTAGCGGTCGCGCAGGGTATCAATACTCCGGTGCAGGCCCTTTGCCGCCAGCTCGCGCAGCGGGTTTTCCAGCAGGTATTGGGGCGCGAAAATCGTCTCCAAGTCCGGTAAATCACCGGCCACGTAGTTGGCGACCTGGCGCCCCCACCACGGCCAAAGATCCTGCGGACGAATGGGATCGCCGCAGCGAATATCCATGTCGGTGGCTTTGAAAAACAGATTGCCCTCCACGATGAGTTCTTCGATTGCGCGCGGACTGAGCTTCTCAAACACCAAATCAGCACCGCGCCGCAGAAAATTGTCCTGTGCGCGCAGCGGATAGAAAGTGATATTCGCGGGGACTATGGTTACCGGCTTGCGGGCTTGTTCGAGCAGAATTTCGACCGTTGGCAGGCCGAGTTGTTCGGCCCACTTTTCCAAGTCATGGTGCCGATCATGGCGGGCTTTGTGGAGCACCGCTAATTTGAAGAGTTGGAGGCCGATCGCGAGTCGGGCGGCGCCAGAATGGTGTTTGCGTCGCGTGCCGGACGATCGAGAATACACGCTGAAGTGGCCTTCCTCATCGACGACCTGCCGGTCTTTCACCATTCCTCCTTCGGGGAAGATGATGATCTTGCGACCTTTCAGAATGTCGCTCGCTAGCAGCGGCAGTAGTTTGGGGTCGTCATTGGGAACCGCACCCAGGTTTTGCAGCAGTCGGGTGAAAGGCGTGCTGCTCTTGAAGAACTCGCCGGACGCGATCGACCGGCACAGCGCGCCGGTCTCCTGATAAATGCAATATTGCGGGATGAAGGTCTCAGCGCGCGCAAAATGATTGAATAAAAAAATATCGCCATCGTGCAGCTGGCGGGCTTCTTGATGCATCCTAATACGCACCTTAAGTATGCTCTTGGCGTGATCAAAAATTCGCACGCACCGGCTGTAGACTTTTTCGTCGAGGTCGAAATCGCGGGTCATTACGCTGCTTTGCTCAAATCTATTAGGTCATTGGTCGCCTGCGCGCCGGCTCAGCGCCGTGGCAAGCCCGCATCTTCCTGCGCCACCAGCGCCAGCGCCGACCAGTCGAGATTTTCGTAGCCTCGGGTCAGCGCCTTGAGGTAGTTGTCGCGAATGAGGCTCGCCAGCGGCAGGGCGATTTCTTTCTCATCGGCCGCCGCGAGGGCCAGCCGGATATCCTTCAGGCCCAGCCTTAACGTGAATCCCGGCGGCTCAAAAGTTTCGTTGGCGATAATGCCGCCATAAATTTTGTAGGCCGGTGCGGGAAAAATAGAGCTGGTCAGAATTTCCACGAGCTGCGTGGGCGCAATGCCGTAGCTGCGGGTGAGCGCGCAGGCCTCCCCTAGGGATTCAATGATCGCGGCGAGCATGAAGTTACCGGTGATTTTCACAACATTGGCCGCTGCGGGGGCATTGCTGACGTGATAAGTCCGCTGTCCCATCGCGTCCAGCACCGGTTGACAGAGCGCAACGGCAGCCGGTTCGCCGCCGGCAATGATGAACAGCTGTGCGGCAGCGGCGGCCGGTGGCCGGCCAAACACGGGCGCCGAGACATAGCCCCGCCCCGCCTGAGCATGGGTTTGCGCTAGCCGCCGAGCCAATTCTGCGCTGATAGTCGCCATGCAGAGATGGACGCCGTCGGCCGGCATGGCGGCAATAAAACCGCTGTCGAAAACCACCGCCTCGGTGGCGGCATCGTGCGCCAGCATGGTGATGACGACGGTTTGCGCTGCCGCCTCTTCAATGCAGGAGGCGACCACCGCGCCGTCACTCACCAGTGCCGCAGCGCGTCCCGGGCTACGATTGAACACCGTCACCGCATGCCCGGCCTGCAATAAGTTGCGCCCCATGCACACGCCCATCGCCCCTACCCCGATGAATCCAACCTTCATGCCGGGCGCTCCACGGTCGCGCCGTAAAGTGTGCCGAAGCTGGGCTCCGGCGGGGCCGGCGCCCACAGCGCCACCAGTTCTGTCAGGGTGGTTTGCGTGGCCAAACTCGCCACCGTATTGGCCAGCAGCGCGGCGCGCGGGGCGCCCAGCACTGGGGCCGCGATGCGCAAAAATTTGGCCTGCAGGCGATCGTGTTGTGCCCCGAGATCTCGGGCCGGCAGCGCGGCGTTATAGCGGGTGCTAAGGACCGCCTCCTGGTCGCGCAAGATGATCCGCAGTTCCGCGCACCCCGGAGCCACCTGCTCGCTGAAGCTAATGCTAATGCGGTCGCGTAGAGCAACCAGTGTCGGGGTAGTGACCATGATGTCACTAAAGGCCGCCGGATCGGCCGTTTCCAGCCCGGCCAGCGTCATGGCGGCCGTTAGGCGCAGACTAAATTTAGCCTCCAAGCCGGTTGCCGGCTCGCTAATATTGCAGATTCGGTCGCCATAGGGGTGCACCGTGACCTCTACGGCGATGATCTGTTGGGGCTGGATTTGGTGTTCGTCCCGCAGCCAGCTGGCGCATTCGATGGTGGCGTGTGTCTCATAGCAAGAGGCATGGTACTTAAAAAGATTGGCGAGCAGGTGGAAGCCCCCGGTCGGCTCCGCCAGCGCGGCGTCGGCATCAAAGTCCGTGCTGTGGGTGCCGCAGAAACCCTGCGGGCATTCCAGTACGTCGAGGCGAGAATCGAAACCGCGCAGTGCCAGCCGCGCCGCGAGCAGACCGTTACGCGCGGCAAGTCCCGCGTGCAGCGGCTTGCAAGCCGTGCCAAACATGCTTTTAAGGCCTGCCGCCTGCGTCGCGGCGATGCCGATTGCCTGACTCATCTGGCTGGGTGTGGCCTGCCCGAGGTGTGCGCAGGCCACCGCCGCACCGATCGCGCCGATGGTCGCGGTGGCATGGAAGCCCGCTCCATAGTGGCCGGGCGCCACCAGCAAACCGATGCGGCATTGCGTTTCATAACCGGCCAGAAAGGCTTGCATGACGGCGCTGCCGGAGGCGTTGAGGGACTCGGCCTGCGCGAGTAGTGCGGGCAGGATGGGCACACTGGGATGCCCCATCAGCGCGAAATTAACATCGTCGTAGTCTAAAGCGTGGGCCGCCATGCCGTTGAGTAACGCCGCTTGTGCCAGCCCCATACGGTGGGTGGAACCTACGATGCCGGCGCGGGGATGACCGCCTTCTTCGCGCAGTTCTGCGTGCAGCAATTGCACCGCAGGCGCGGCCGCGCCCGCGAGGGTCACGCCTAAATAATCCAGTACGCATTGGCCGATAAGCGTGTGGACCGCAGCTGGGGCCGTTGCTAAAGAGACGGCGCAGGCGCGCGCGGCAAGTTGCTGGGTGATGGAGGGCGGACTCATGTGCGGGGGGTTTCCTGTGCGTGACGAGGGGTGTTTAGAGCCCAGATAAAGCAGCCTGCTGGCGAGTCGACAGTGCGCGGCAAGGCCCCAAGTCAAAGCAGGCGGCGGCGGCTGCGCGGCGCGTGCACCGCCAAGTTTTGGGGTGTGCCGGCAGCCTATGCTTGGGCTCACTCAAACGGCCGGGACTCGCCGGGCCAACGGTGAGCATAACTCGGCCCAGCCGTACGCTTAGACGAGCCCGCGCGGGCGGGCGTCGTCGGCGCGCCGTGGCCGGGAAATCTCTCACCCGGTGGCCCGCCATTCAAGCCTGTAAGCCTAGCCGTTCATGCCACTCGGCAAGCGACTCGGGCGGGTATTCGGCGTAGGTTTGGTCCCCGGCTGCGGGCATGGCGACCACCCACGAGGCTTTGGACCCGAGCATGAGGTGCACCCGTTCAGGCGGCGTCGGCAGGGGGGTGTCGATGGCCGAGGCAAACGGATGGATGAGGTCCGGCCAGCGCGGGTCCCACACCCACAGCGCGCTGCCGCAGTGCCGGCAGAAACGGCGTTCCGCGGGGCTAGGGCTGAGTTCACCTGAAACGGGATCGGGTAGCAGCGCGCGATAAACCCCGATTCCCGCGGCGCCGGTCACGACCAAGGAACTCGCCGCGCCCCCGAGGTTAATGCCAAAGCCGCCGCTGCCCGCGGTCTTCCGACACACGGAGCAATAGCACAGGTTAAACGGATAGGGGTGCGCCGACTCCAAGCGAAACTGCACTTGTTGGCAATGACACGAGCCTTCCAGCAACATCTAGCGCGCCTCAGTGCTCGGGATTGGGGAAATTGAGTTCCAGAGTTACCCCATCCGGATCTTTAATAAAGAGTTGTTGGATATTGAACTGCGGCACCTCGCGATGCCGATAGGCCACCTTCAGTCCATCCAGATGGGCCCGAAAGCTGGGGAAGTCGCTGGCTTGAAAAGCCACGTGGTCGAGATTACCCGTGTTCGCCGCGCGGGTGGACTCGGGTTCGCCCGAGTAATACGCCTGACCGGCCGTGGACTCGGCCTCGCCTAAATGCACCCGCGGGCGACCATCCAAATAGAGCCAGTAGCCCTTAAAGGGGAAAGGTGGGCGTACTCCCACCGCGAAACCGAGCACCGTTTCATAAAAGTGTCGCGAGGCCTCGAGGTCTTTGGTGAAAACGAAGTAATGGTCGATGGTGGACAGCGGCATGGCGCATTCTCCGCAGGCTCTTTAGGCCTCTAGGTTGCGGGGTATGGTTGCATCGCGCAAGCCGGACAGTCGTCCGAGCCTCAAGAAACGCCTGCTGCGGGCAATTTTAGGGTGCATCGATAAACTTGCAAGGCCATGCGTGCGCGCGCCTCAAGCGGCCGTGGGCCGCGCCGTCGAAAACAGCCGGAAAAAGTTATCACTGGTCGCTGCGGCCAGCGTTAGGATGTCCTCGCCGCGCAACAGGGCGAGAAATTCTGCCGTATAGCGCACATAAGCGGGTTCGTTCGGGCGGCCCCGTTTGGGCACCGGGGCCAGCCAGGGGGCGTCGGTCTCCACCAGCAGACGCGCCAGCGGTACTGCGCGCGCGACTGCCTGCAGGGCGGTGGCGGTTTTAAACGTCACGATGCCAGAAAAAGAGATGTAGAAGCCTAAGTCCAGCGCCGCCTGAGCGGTCGGCCAATCTTCGACGAAGCAGTGCATCACCCCACCTACGCGCTCCGCGCCCTCCTCCCGCAGCAACCGAATAGTGTCCGCCGCCGCCTCCCGGGTATGCACGATGAGGGGCTTGCCGCAGGCGATGGCGGCTTGGATATGGGTTCTAAAGCGCGCGTGTTGCCAGCTGAGGTCGCCGCTTTGACGGAAATAATCTAGGCCGGTTTCACCGATCGCCACGATGCGCGGGTCCGCCGCCAAGCTCAGCAGTTGCGCGACCGTGGGTTCCATGCGGGCTAAATCGCTGTTGGGATGTACCCCGACCGAGCCAAACACCTGCGGATAAGCGTGGGCTAAGCGCCGCACCTCCGGGAAAGTTTCTAAATCGACCGCTACGCACAGCAGGTGGCTGACGCCACTGTCGGCGGCCGCCCCGAGTACCTCTTCCAAGCCGCGTTCCAGCAGCGGGAGGTGGCAGTGGGAGTCGATCAGGGCAGGCAGGGCAGTATTCATCACAAACGTTCTGGCGGCGAGGCCATCGGCACGTTACATCGTGTGGGTCTGGCGTTCCGATTTGAGCGCCCCGGCCAATTGATTCTCGATTTTATTGCGGGTGGCGCCGTTGTCGAGTTCACTGAACTGCACCCCGATCCCGGCCGAACGTCCGCCCTGCGCGCCGCTGGGCGTAATCCAGACCACGCGCCCCGCTACCGGCAATTTTTCTTTGCTGTCCGTGAGCGTCAACAGCATGAACACTTCGTCGCCTAACCGGTACGCGCGGTTCGTCGGGATAAACAGGCCGCCGTTTTTGACGAACGGCATATACGCCGCGTACAGCGAGCTTTTGTCCCGAATGGTGAGCGACAGAATGCCCTGGCGAGTGTTCTGTCCGTTAACTGACAATGCGGTACTCCTGCCTGCTGAGAGGGCCGCCGAGCGATGGTCGCGCGGGGCCCTGCGTGTCTACTGCCCGGTGGAACGCCAGTCAAACCAGACTGCTTCGGCTAAATCTGACTCGCGGGCGCTGGCAGAGCTCAGTTTGAGTTGCTTGAGGTCCAGCGCCTTCTGGACGAATTGCGCTACCCGTCCGGAGTCTAGTTCATTAGCCATGCGTTGCAAGTCGGCGCTTTGCCTGCGTCCTGCTTCGGCCAGCGGCAGCGCTAGCTGATACTTTAACAACAGCAGCTCATGACACAGCCGGAGAAGTTGGTCCACTAAGACCAACCAGGGCATTTTGCTGAACTGCGCGGCCACACTCAGGGGGTGGCGTGTGCCCGCGGCGACCTTCGCCATCGACTCTGGGAGCCTATCGATAGCGTCGGCCAAGCCCGGCTCGGCAAATTCCACGGCCCGCAGGGGGCTGCCGCCCGCGCGCGCGAGGGCCTCGGCGTTGGCGCCGGGGTCGCCGCCGCGTTGGGCCAACCAGGCTAATATTTTGTCCGCCGGCCCGCGATCCAGCACGTGCTGTTGGCAACGGCTGCGCACCGTGGCGGGTAGTCGCTCGGCGCGCTCGGCCGTCAACAGCAGTAAGGCGCCGGCCGGTGGCTCTTCGAGAATTTTCAACAGCGCGTTGGCCGCCGCCCGGTTCATGGCGTCCGCGGGTTCGAGCACCGCAATCTTCGTGGCGCCGTAATGTGGTCTGAGCGCGAAATAACCCTCGAGCTCGCGCACCTGATCGATGAGGATAGCTTTGCCGGGCTCGACGGGCGCCAGCCGCAATAAATCTGGGTGCGAACCGGCGGCTAACAGCGTACAGCCACGGCACTGGCCGCACGCTTCCTCGCGCGTCGCGGTGTGGTCGCACAGCAGCCACGCCACCAACGCGCTGACCAGTTGGCCTTTGCCAAAACCGGCGCGCCCGCGCAGCAGAATGGCGTGCGCCAGTTGCCCCCTGCGGCGACTTTCTTGCAACTGTCGCCAGGCCGGTTGCAGCCAAGGCCAGAGCGCGCTCATGGAAACCGCTGCCTCAGCACCTGCAGCACGGCGGCCTGCACCTGCGCGACGGCGGGCACGGCATCGATGACCCGGAACCGGCCGGGGTGAGCTTGCGCCAAGTCGAGATAGGCCTGACGGACGCGCGCAAAAAATTGCGCCCGTTCCAGCTCAAAACGGTCGGCCTGCGCGCGGGCCCGGGCGCGCCTTAGCGCGACCCTCACCGGCGCATCGAGGAGCAGCGTCAGATCGGGCTGCAAACCCTGCGCAACAATGCCCTCTAGGGCCGCAATCGTGCTCAGCGCCAAGCCTCGACCGCCACCTTGGTAGGCATAACTGGCGTCGGTAAAACGGTCGCTCACCACCCACTCGCCGGCACTCAAGGCCGGTTCGATCACCTGCGCGAGGTGCTCTGCGCGCGCGGCAAACATCAGCAGGAGTTCGCTCAGCGCAGCCATGGCAGGCAGCTTGGGGTCCAACAACAGACCCCTGATCGCCTCGCCCAAGGTCGTGCCACCGGGTTCCCGGGTGGTCACCACGCGTTTGCCCAAGGCGCGCAGAGTCTGCGCCACAAACTCACATTGGGTGGATTTCCCAACGCCTTCAATGCCTTCCAGCGTGATCAATTTTCCGCGTAGCGTCATGGTGTCTGGGCTCCCAGCTGATAGGTCCGCACGGCCTCATTGTGGGCGGTCAGGGAGCTGGAAAAAACATGCGTGCCGTTACCCCGCGCCACGAAATACAGGGCATCACCGGCAGCCGGGTGCAGCGCCGCCTGGATCGCGGCCGCGCCGGGCGCGCAGATTGGCGTTGGCGGTAGACCCGCGCGGGTATAGGTGTTGTAAGGCGTATCGTGGTCCAGATCGGCCCGTCGCAGCCGCCCGGTAAACGCGCTGCCTAGGCCATAGATGACCGTGGGATCGGTCTGGAGCTTCATCGATCGCTGTAGGCGGCGGATCAAAACGCCGGCAATTTGCGCGCGTTCCTCGGCAGCGCCCGTCTCGCGTTCGATGATGGAGGCCAGAATCAGCGCATCCTCAGCGCTGCGATAAGGCAGATCTGGGGCTCGCCGGTCCCATTCGCGCTGCAAAATTTCGTTGAGCCGATGATAGCTACGCGTCAATAACGCCAAGTCCGTCGAGTCGTGCTGATAGTAATACGTAGAGGGGAAAAAACGCCCTTCAGCAGGCCCCTCCGTAGCGCTAATCTGCCGCATTATTTCTGCCTCGCTCGCGCTGCTGAGTTCCCGGCGCAGGCCGGGCAGCGTCGCTAATTTGTGCTGAATTTGGGCGAAAGTGAGACCCTCCGCCAGGGTGACTGCGTAAATTTTGACCCGCCCCTGAGCAAATTTCTGGAGCGCTAGTCGGGGGGTGTCGGTGGGACCTATTTCATAGGCGCCTGCTTGAATGCGCGTACTGACTCGCTGCAACGCGGCTGCGAGCCGCAATTCGAAGGCATACGGGATAAAGCCGCGCTGGGCAAACTCTCGCCCCAGCGTCCTCATCGAGCTGCCCCGGTTGATTTCAAAAATGATCGGCGTGGCCAGCGGCAGCGGTTGGTCCATATGGCGGGCCAGCGCGAACCAGCCCGCAGACAGGCCTGCCACCAGACTGAACAAAAAAACGCCGCCACCGGCCACCATAAAAGCGTGGCGGCGCTTCACCGCGAACTCTGCAAGCCGCCCAACCGCAACTGCAATTGGCGGGTCAACGGGCCGACCTCAGACTCGCGCACGCAGGGTCCCAGCAGGCGGTGAACCGGCCAAATGCCGATGAGTGAGTGACACCCGAATATTTCGGTGGCCTGGCCCAATTGGGCCCCGGGGAGGCGGCATTCGAGAATCTCCATGCCCACCTCTGCCGCCTGCTCCAGGATAATCTCGCGCAAAATGCCGGCCACACCACAGCGATCGAGTTGCGGTGTGCGCAGCGAATCGCCCAGCCCCACGAAAACATTGCTGCGCGTGCCCTCGCTCAGATGGTCGTCCTGGTCGAGCATCAGCCCCTCGATGAGCCCGGCAGCAGACAGTTCCGCGCGGGCCAGCACCTGCGCGAGAGGATTGAGGTGTGTCGCGCCCGCCAGCCCGGGGTTAATCCCGAGGCAGGTGACGCACACCGCGGTCTCGATGCCTGCCATCGCGCAGTCGGCGGGCCACAGCGGCCAGTCGAAAATCTGCACGATGCGACGCGAACTCGCGGCCGGGGTATAGCCCCGCCCGCCCGCGCCGCGCGTGAGGATGAGCTGAACAACCCAGCGCCTGCGGCCCGGGGGCATGTTCTTGGCGCGGTCGTCTTGCCAAGCGGTGTGGGGGGGACAGGCAATGCCGAGGCGGGCCGCGCCCGCGCGGAGCCGGGCTAAGTGGCGGGCCGCGTGCGGCGGGATCCCGCCGACCACCGCGAGCGTTTCGAAATGGCCGTCGCCGTAGGCCAGCCCCCAGTCGCCGAGCGGTAAGGATTCGCTGCGCACGCCGTCGAGTACGCTCATGCTCGTGCTCACCCGGCGCGCCGAGGGTTAAATTCGCTTGAAGATAAGCGTCCCGTTAGTACCGCCAAATCCGAAGGAATTGGAGAGCGCGACTTCGAGTTTTTTCTCGCGTGCAAAATTGGGCACATAGTCAAGGTCGCATTCCGGATCGGGGGTATGGTAGTTGATGGTGGGCGGCAGCACGCCATCGCGAATCGCCAGCACCGTATAAATCGCCTCAACGCCGCCCGCCGCGCCTAGCATATGGCCCACCATCGACTTGGTAGAACTCATGGGAATTTGGTAGGCCAAGTCCCCAAACAGACCCTTCACCGCGTCGGTCTCCGCCTGATCGCCGGCCGGCGTCGAGGTGCCGTGGGCGTTGATGTAACCAACCTCATCTTTATTGATGCGGGCATTGTCCAATGCTAGCCGCATGCAGTCGCCCGCGCCTTCGCCGTTGGGTGAGGGCGAGGTCATATGGAAGGCGTCGCTGTTCATACCGAAGCCGATTAATTCGGCATAAATGGGGGCGCTGCGCGCGTGCGCGTGCGCGTAGTCCTCCAGCATCATCACACCCGCGCCGTCGCTTAGCACAAAGCCATCGCGCTCTTGGTCCCAAGGTCGGCTGGCGGCTTCCGGATCATCGTTACGCGTCGACAGAGCGCGGGCTGAGGCAAAACCCCCAATGCCCGTGGGGCTGGTGGCGTTCTCGGCACCCCCGGCGAGCATGAGATCGACCTCCCCCGAGGCGATCATGCGGGCCGCTAAGCCTATGCAGTGCGCGCCCGTGGAGCAGGCCGAGACTAGCGCGAAGTTAGGACCTTTGATGCCGTATTTGATCGACAGGTTCCCGGCGATCATGTTGATGATGTTGCTGGGCACGAAGAACGGGGAGATTTTGCGTGGGCCGCCGTCCAGAAAGGCCTGATAGCCTTTCTCGATTCCCGGTAGACCGCCGATGCCCGACCCGATCAGGACACCAATACGGCGGCGATTTTCGTCGGTGACTTGGGCACCAGAATCTTCCATCGCCTGAATGGCGGCCGCCATTCCGTAATGGATGAACGGGTCCATTTTCCGCGCTTCTTTCGCGCTGATGTACTGGGTCACATCGAAATCGATGATAGACCCGCCGAAGCGGGTGCTAAAACTGGAAATATCGAAGGCGGTAATAGCCCGGATGCCACTTTTGCCGGCCAGAATATTACGCCACGACGCTTCTGTTGTGTTGCCATTGGGTGCAACCACACCTAGGCCGGTAATGACGACGCGACGAGACAACGCGTGCTCCTTGAACTCCCCTAGAAATGCGAAGCGCCGCGAAAAACTTTTGGTCTAATCGGCGGCCCCGTTGTTCTTGGCGGCTGGGTACGTGGGCTCAGCCGAGACTTTTGGTAATGTAGTCGATGGCCTGCTGCACGGTGGTGATTTTTTCCGCTTCTTCGTCTGGAATTTCAGTTTTGAACTCTTCTTCCAGAGCCATCACCAGTTCTACCGTATCGAGGGAGTCGGCACCGAGGTCGTCGACGAAAGAAGATTCTTTCGTTACTTCCTGTTCTTTGACGCCTAACTGCTCGATAACGATCTTTTTAACACGCTCTTCAACGCTACTCATTTGTTGACCATCCTCCGAACCGTGGTACAGCACAGGCTGCGACGGTGGCTAGTTTAGTGGAATCGAACCAAGTTTCAAGTGAAGCCGGGTACTTTAAGCCCGGCATTCTTATCCCTGCCAAAGTGTATTTCAAATTCGTCGGCTGACGTTATTTGAAACCAGTCTCTGGCCCCCTCTTTAGGTCATGTACAGGCCGCCATTGAGGTGCAGAGTTTCGCCCGTCATGTAGCCCGCCAACTCGGAGGCGAGGAACGCGACGGCGAAGGCGACCTCTTCGACCGAGCCTAGTCGTCCGGCTGGGATGCGCGATAACAACGTCGTGCGCTGCTGCTCGCTCAATACCCGCGTCATGTCGGTATCGATCATGCCCGGCGCGATGGCGTTGACCGTTACCCCGCGCGAGGCCACTTCCTGAGCCAGCGATTTCGTGAAGCCGATGATACCCGCCTTCGCCGCCGCATAGTTAGCCTGCCCTGCATTGCCTGACGCCGCGACCACCGAGGTGATGTTCACGATGCGGCCAAAACGGGCTTTCAGCATGTTGCGAATGAAATGGCGCGACAGCTGATACACCGAACCCAGGTTCGCGTCGATGACGAGGTTCCATTCCTCGTCTTTCATCCGCATCAGGAGGTTGTCGCGGGTAAGGCCGGCGTTATTCACCAGCACCAGCGGCACCAGACTGCGCGCGGTGAGATTCGCAAAAAACTCTGTGCGCGAAGTGGCCGAAGTGACGTCCAAAACCACGCCGAGATGGCCCTCACCAAACGGCTGCAGGTCGGCTTCGATGGCCCGCGCGCCGGTTGGCGTGGTCGCCGTGCCGACTACCTGCAGCCCTGCTTGGGCGAGCGTTTTTGCGATGGCCTGCCCAATGCCGCGACTCGCGCCTGTTACGACCGCAATTCGACGTTCAGTCATTGAACCTAGCCTCTAATTCCGCCAGGACCGCGCGCAGTTCGCTAGGCCCACTTAATGAGAATGTTTCGAGGTGCGGCGCGCAGCGTTTCACGAGCGGGCTGAGTACTTTGCCGGGCCCACATTCCACCACGTGGGTTACCCCTGCCGCGGCGAAATATTCGATGGTCTCTTGCCAGCGCACAGCGCACTCCAGCTGCGCGACCAAGGCGGCGCGAATACCAGCCGGGGTGGCATGACTCACCACATCCACGTTGTGGATGACGGGGATCTCGGGGCTGGTGAAGGCGACGCCTGCGATTCGCTCTTGGAAACGCACGGCGGCGGGGCGCATGAGCGCGCTGTGCGCCGGCACGCTCACGGCCAGCGGCATCACCCGTTTAGCACCGGCGCTGCGCGCACCCTGCGCTGCGCGTTCGAGCGCGCCGGTACTGCCCGAAATGACAATTTGCCCCGGCGCATTGAGGTTGGCGCATTGCACGGTTTCGTGCTCGGCCGCGTGCGCGCACACGGCGTCAAGGCGCTCCCGATCCAGTCCTAGTACCGCGGCCATGCCACCCGTCCCCGCTGGCACGGCTTCTTGCATAAAGCGTCCGCGGTCGGCGACGAGCCTGATAGTCTCTTTAAAGTCCAGCGCGCCGGCGCAGACCAGGGCCGAGTACTCGCCAAAACTATGCCCCGCCAGCAGGCCGGGGCGGCGGCCCGCCAGCGCGTTCCAGACGTCCCATATCGCCACGCTGGCGGCCAGCAGCGCCGGCTGGGTATTTTGGGTGCGATTGAGTTCGTCCGCCGGGCCGTGGGTGACCAGCGCCAGCAAATCGAGGTTCAGCGCCTCAGCGGCTTGCGCGTAGCGCGCCCCAAACTGCGGGAACTGCTCGAGGAACCCATCCACCATACCGACGGATTGCGCGCCCTGCCCCGGAAAAATAAAAGCCAGTTTACTCGGCATTAGCTTAACGGTTGATTGACTAAAAATTGTTCGAGTGCGCTGCTGATTCGGTCAGGCACTGCGTTCTCCATTTCCACCACCGCCTGGTCGATGGCCCGTCCAAACGAGTAAATATCAGCGCCGCCATGGCTTTTAATCACAATGCCGCGCAAGCCCAGCAGGCTCGCACCATTGTAGCGACGGGGGTCCGCGCGATCGCGGAGTCGCCGCAACACCGGCGCGGCGATCAGGGCGCTTAATTTGGTCAGCAAGTTGCGACTAAATTCTTGGCGCGCCAGTTCGAGCAACATGCCGGCCACGCCCTCACTCGCTTTGAGCGCCACATTGCCCACAAAGCCATCGCACACGATGACATCGAACTTGCCCGTGTAGATATCGTTACCTTCCGCAAAACCGCAGTAATTGAGCTTGCTTTTCTCGAGTAACAGCGCGGTCTGTTTGACCCGATCGTTACCCTTGATTTCCTCTTCGCCGATGTTGAGCAAGGCCACCCGCGGGCTGGGCCGTTGGTCGATGGAGGCCGCCAACACCGAGCCCATCACCGCGAACCGAAACAGTTCCTCTGAACTGGAGTCGACATTGGCCCCCAGATCCAGCATGTGCGTGCTGCCATTGACCGAGGGCAGCATCGCGCAAATGGCGGGCCGTTCGATGCCCGGGAGGGTTTTCAACACATAGCGGGCCATCCCCATCAGCGCCCCGGTATTGCCGGCACTCACACACGCGCCCGCGTGGCCGTCACGCACGGCGTCGAGCGCAAATCGCATGGAGGATTCGCGCTTGTTACGCAGTGCGACAGACGGGCGATCGCTCATTTCGACGCGCTGTGGCGCATGCACCACGCTACAGCGCGCCGTATCGGTACCGGTGCGGTCCAGCAGACGGGCGATCGTTGGTTGGTCCCCGATGAGCGAGAAACTGACGCCGGGATAGCGGCGCAGAGCCGCCAACGCCGCCGGAATCGTGACCTCCGGCCCGTGATCGCCGCCCATTGCGTCGAGCGCGATGCGCATCATCGGCGTCTAGCCCCTAACCCAAACGCCGGCAGGCGTCATCGAGACTTCGCTCAAACTTTGGGCGTGATCACCTGTTTGCCGCGGTAATAACCATCGGCGCTCACGTGGTGGCGCAGATGTACCTCGCCGGTGGTGGGTTCTTCGGAGAGCGTGGGGCTGGACAGTTTGTCGTGTGAACGACGCATGCCGCGCTTGCTCGGGGTTTTGCGATCCTGTTGTACAGCCATTTGTCATGCTCCAGTAGTCATTTCAGTCTTTGTTGCCTAGCAACTTGGTCAAATCACCGAACGGATTGCGCCTTGCCGGCGGCAGTTCCTCGGCCTCCTCGATCGCCCCGGGTGGATAACAATCGCCTGCCTCGTGCAGCGTTGTCATGGGCGCACCCAGCAGCAGTTCGTCTTCTAAAAATTCGCTCAGCAGGAGTTTGTCGTCGAGCCCCGTGAGCACTTCCCGCGCGTGTGCGGAGACCGCGTCCGGCAGGCCGAATTCGACCTCGATGTCGGCGTTGATCCCCATCTCGAATTCTTCCAAGCAGCGCTGACAGCGCGCGCGAACTCGGGTTTGGGCTTGGCCTGTTACCAGCACCCGGTCTGTGCCCGCCTCGCTGAAGACCAAATCGACGCGTAACGCCTCGACCTGCCTGAAGGCTGCTGACAGTCGCGGCAAGGCCGCACCCGGCAAACGCCCGCTCAGGCGCAGCGCTTGACTGCCTGCGCGGCGCGGAATAACGGTGTCGGGTAAAGCGTCCTGCATCAAGCGCGCGAGTATACGTCAAGCATCGGTATCGTAAAATGCCAAAATGCGGTTCATTTCAGGACTAGGTCAAATGACAATTTCACTCCTGCTGGCATCTTCCTCCCCGTATCGACGCGAACTGCTCGCCCGCCTGGGCCTGCCTTTCCTCACGGCCTCGCCGGAAGTAGACGAAGCGCCGCAAGCCGGCGAGCGCGCGACCGCCTTGGTGGAGCGGCTCGCGCGCCTCAAAGCCCAAACGCTGGCCAGCCGATTTCCCGACAGCTTGATCATTGGCAGCGACCAAGCGGCGACTGTGGGTGGCGCGAGCGTTGGCAAACCGGCCACACGGGCCGCAGCGGTGGCCCAGCTGCAGGCTGCCTCCGGGCAACTGGCCGTGTTTCAGACCGGTGTGTGTGTGCTCGACGCACGTTCGGGGCGAGTCGCCAGCGCAGTGGTGCCGACCCTCGTGCATTTCCGCCAGCTATCCACGGCGCTGATTGAACGCTACCTAGCGCAGGAATCTGCGCTCGATTGTGCGGGTAGTTTCAAAAGTGAAAGTTTGGGCATTGCGCTGTGTCAGCGCATCAGCAGCGAGGATCCGACGGCGCTGGTCGGCCTGCCGCTCATCGCACTGGTGAGCTTATTGCACGAATTTGGGGTTGCGGTCCCCGGCTAGTCACCATTGCGCGCCCAACGCCTGGCGCAGGCCAGTCCCCAATTGACTCCCCAGACGACGCCCAACTTTTTCGAGCACACCCTCATGGAGCGTGAAATCGACCACCTCCGGCGCCCGCACAATCTCGCGCGCCACGAAGCCAGCAGAACCCAAAGCATCCACGAGCCCGAGCGCAAGCCCCCGCTCGCCCGTCCAAATGAGGCCGTTGAACAAATCCGCCCCGGCCTGCAGCCGGTCACCCCGGCCTTTTTTCACCGTATTGATGAATTGCTGGTGAATCTCGCCCAGCAGGCCTTCAACGTGTTGAACCTCGGTCGCTTGTAAGGGCAAAAAAGGGTCGAGAAAGGCCTTATGTTCCCCGGCGGTCAGGAGTCTTCGCTCCACGCCCAGCTTTTGCAGCGCGTCCACAAAGCCAAAGCCATCCATCCGCACGCCGATGGAGCCCACCAAGCTCGCTTTGTCGGCGTAAATTTCGTCGGCCGCGGCGGCCACGTAGTAGGCACCGGAGGCGCAAATATCCTGAATGACCGCATAGACTCGGATTTTTGGATATTTGTGTTTGAGCCGGTAAATTTCATCGTTGATGTAGCCCGACTGCACCGGGCTGCCACCCGGGCTATTGATGCGCACCAGCACGGCCGCCGTGCGGGTGTCTTTGAAGGCGGCCCGCAAAGCGCTGGTGACGTTCTCCGCACTGGCCGGCATTTCTGGGGCGATCACCCCTTGGAGGTCGACCAAGGCCGTGATGCGGTCGGCCGAAGTAAAAGACCCCAGCGATGAACCCGCCCAGCCTATCCCCAGCAACACCAAGAGATAACCGGTGAACAATAGCTTAAAGAAGATCCCCCAGCGGCGCGCCGAGCGCTGCTCGCGCAGCGCCTCGAAGGCGAAGCGCTGCATGAGATCGGGCGATAAGGCGTCGGGGGCTGGGTCTTTGTCGGCTGCTTGGCTCATGGGGGTCTCGTTAAATTATGGTTGGCGTTCACGCTGCGCGCAGCCCCCTCCCGCGCGGGGTTCACGGGGCAAGCCGCAGCAGCAAAGTGGCAAGTTCTGGCGGCAGCGGCGCGGAGAACTGCCGCGGGCCCGCCTGTTCGAATGCAATGACTTCGGCGTGCAGGAACGTGCGGTTTAAGCCAAGTGCCCGCAGGGATTGGTTGGCCGCGGGGTCGCCGTAGCGCGTATCGCCGCCAATAGGATGCCCCAAATAGGCGGCGTGCGCCCGAATCTGATGGGTCCGGCCGGTGTCGAGGATGACCTCTGAGTAAGTCCACTGGCCGAGGCGCGCCCGGACTCGAAATTCGGTGCGTGCCGCGACCCCGGCGGCCGACACTTCGGCCCGGCGCTCGCCTTGCCCATCCGACACCATGGCCAGCGGCGCCTCACAACGCACGGGCGCCGCCGGCAGATGCCCCTTGAGCAGGGCCACATAGCCTTTATGCATACGCCCCTCGCGTAACTGCAGATGCAGGGCGCGCAGGGTGGCAATATCCTTCGCCAGCAACAAGCAGCCGGAGGTTTCGCGGTCAAGTCGATGCACAAGTTCGATTTTCGCGCATTCGGGTCGCAGGCGGCGCACCACATCGATAAGCCCAAAGGGCAGACCCGAGCCCGCGTGGACTGCCAAACCCGAGGGCTTGTTGAGCAGCAAAATTTGCTCGTCCTCGTACAGAATGGCCGCCGTCACGGCCTGTTTAATGGCCACCCCGATTTGCGGGGCCTGCGCATCGTGGGGGGTGAACGGGGGCACCCGGACTTGGTCACCGGCCACCAAGCGCTGTTGCGGCTGCGCCCGCCGACCGTTGACGCGCACCTCCCCGCTGCGAATGATTCGGTAGACCAACGCCCGCGGTACGCCGCCCATCAGCGTGGTCAAAAAATTGTCGAGTCGGCGCCCTTCGTGCGCCGGCTCGACGGCTCTAATGGAGACCAATTGTCTGCCCGACATGCGCTTTAACCCTCGCCCGTCTCTCGATTGCCGAGTGACGGCAACGCTGCTATATTCGACCCGACTTTGCGTCGCGCCCGCGGTGAATGCTCAGGTGCGCAAACAGTTAGCGCGGAAAACGTCAGCAGTTTATCAAATAGATGGGCACGACCGCTGTGCCTTCTGGAGCAAAGACCCCATTTGCTGTGTTAAACGCTATCGCCGGCGGCGGTGAATCGGACCGCTTAAAACGGCTCACCGCGCCCGCGTTGCCCTGCCATCGCGCGCGTTTCTCCTGCACCGCTTTCCGCTGGCGCAAGTCGCAAATCGGCCCGCGATCTCGATCTGCGGGCCTCATCATGCACCACGTGCGCTAACGCCGGTCTGTTGCGAGGCGACATCAGCACGTGCGCACAGCGCGTCGAATGACGCCGCTGGCGCGTAGCCAAGGATTCCAGACCATGAAAAGAATGTTAATTAATGCAACTCAGCCCGAAGAGTTGCGCGTCGCGCTGGTCGATGGCCAACGTTTGTTCGACCTCGACATCGAGGCCGTGGGCAAAGAACAACGAAAATCCAATATCTATAAAGCCCGCATCATCAGGCTTGAGCCCAGTCTCGAGGCGGCCTTTGTGGATTATGGCGCGGAACGCCACGGCTTTCTGCCGCTTAAAGAAGTCTCACGGCACCTCTTTCGCGAGAAGGCGCGGGCGCAATCAGGCCGGGTGAACATCCGCGAGGCGCTAGAAGAAGGCCAGCAGCTCATCGTGCAGGTGGAGAAAGACGAACGGGGCAATAAAGGCGCCGCGCTCACCACGTTCATCAGTTTGGCCGGGCGCTACCTGGTGGCCATGCCGAATAACCCGAAGGCCGGTGGGGTGTCGCGGCAAATCGAGGGCGATGCGCGCGAAGAAGCGAAAGAGGCCATGAGCGCGCTGGTGATTCCGGCAGACGTGGGCTTGATTTTGCGCACGGCGGGCATCGGCAAAGGCGCTGAAGAGCTCCAATCAGACCTCGACTACCTAGTGCAACTGTGGAGCGCGGTGGACGCGGCGGCCAAAGAACGCGCGGCGCCGTTCCTCATCTATCAGGAACAGAACGTCATCATCCGAGCGATCCGCGATTATCTGCGCAGCGATATTGCAGAAATCCTCATCGACGATGAGGTTTTATACGAGACCGCCTGCGAGTTCATGAAGCAGTTGATGCCGCAGAACATCAACAAGCTGAAAATGTATGTCGACAGCGTGCCCTTGTTCACCCGCTATCAAATTGAAAGTCAGATTGAGACCGCGTTCAGCCGAGAATTGCGCTTACCGAGCGGCGGCGCGTTGGTCATCGAGCCTACCGAGGCACTGATCACAATCGACATCAATTCCGCCCGGGCGACCCATGGTAGCGACATCGAAGAAACCGCCCTGCTCACCAATCTCGAAGCGGCCGAAGAAATTGCCACCCAGCTGCGCCTGCGCGACTTGGGGGGCCTGGTCGTCATCGATTTCATCGACATGATGTCGGCTAAAAACCAGCGCGCGGTTGAAAACAAAATTCGCGATTGCGTGAAAATGGACCGAGCACGGGTGCAAATTGGGCGTATTTCACGCTTTGGCCTGCTGGAGATGTCCCGTCAGCGCCTCCGCCCTTCGCTGGCGGAATTCAGCCACGAACGCTGCCCGCGCTGCGAGGGCGTTGGCACCATTCGCAGTCTGCGTTCCACGGCACTCACCGTGCTGCGGGTGCTCGAGGAAGAGGCGATGAAGGATTCAACCTCCAAGCTCGTGGCCGAAGTGCCGGTGGATGTGGCGACCTTTTTGTTTAATGAGAAGCGCCGGGATGTGTCGCGCATCGAGGAGCGCCAGGAAGTCGAAATCATTCTGGTGCCCAACCAAAATCTGGAAACCCCGCACTTCAACGTGCAACGCATCCGCGAACAAGACCTCGCCAAGCGTGAACTCGGCGACAGCTACCAGCTAGCGACCGAAACAGCCCCGGCCCCGGCGCTCGATTACACCAAAGGCCCACCGGGCAAGCCGCCGGCAGCGGCCGTGCGCGACATCGTGCGGCACGCGCCACCAACCGGCAATGAGGCCGCAAACCCCGAGACCGCCCTGCACGGCGAGCGCGGCGGGGTCATCAAACGCTTGTTCTCCGCCTTGTTTGGTGGCAACGGCGAGGCGTCGGTGAAAGCTGCTCCCCTGCCCGCAGACGCCAATCCTCGGGCGGCAGCGCCGGCGACGAGCCGTCCCAGTCCTACGCGGGGCCAGACCAGCAGCGAGCGGGCGCGCGAGGAACCCCGACGCCGCTCGGAAGCCCGACCTGACGGTCGTTCAGAGGGTCGTTCAGACAGTCGTTCAGATGGCCGCACTGAACCACGCGCCGAGAGTCGTCGCGGCCGTGGTGGTCGCGGGGGCGACGCGTCCCGAGCCCCGCGCGCTGAAGCCGAGACCCGTAGCGACGAGCCTAGCCAAACCGCCGGGGAACGCAGCAATGGTGTAGAACAAGCAAGCCGCAGAGGCGCTGAGCGACGAGATGGCGGTCGCGGCCGCGAGCGTGAACGCGGTTCGCGTCACCGTTCCGAGGCGCCGCCGCTAGCGAGCGACGCGCCAATTGAGCGCGCGGCACCGACCGGCTCACACGAGGATTCGCCCGCCGTACCGGTGCACTCATTAGCGCCGCCAGAAACTCACTCGAACCCAGCCCCCACGCAGGCCGCTAGACACCCCGAGGCGTCGACAGTGGCCGCACCCGCCGTGGCCCTCGTTGAAGCCGCCGCCAGCACTGCTACGGCGGCCAGCGACACGGCCAGCGACACGGCCAGCCCCGCGGCGGTCGCCAGCGCCGCGGCGGTCGTCAGCCCCGCGGCGGTCGCCAGCCCCGCGGCGGTCGCCAGCCCCGCGGCGGTCGTCAGCCCCGCGGCGGTCGCCAGCCCCGCGGCGGTCGCCAGCCCCGCGGCGGTCGTCAGCGTCCCACTAGCCGTGGTCAGCCCGGTGCTCGCCGCCGAGCGCGTGGCGCGACCCTCCGCCCCAACAACCTTAGAGCCCCCCCCTTAGACACCGGGCGTCAGCTCAGTAAGTCGTGCCTTCGCCACGCCGACTAAACTCTCGCGGGGCGTGGCCCGCGAGGTGCGGCCGACCTTGCCTCGTGGGCGGTAAGTTCCTGCTGGTGGGGTCTAAGTACGCCACTAAGCCGCCGCCATCGAGCGCGAGGTTAGCGCTGCGTGGGCGGCCCCCCTTAGACGCCGGGCGTCAGCTCAGTAAGTCGAGCCTTCGCCACGCAGACTAAACTCTCTGGTGGCGTGGAACGCGAGGTCCGGCCAACGCTCCTTCGTGAGTTCTAAGTTCACTCTGGTGGGGGCCAGATAGGCCAATAAGCCGCCGCCATCGAGCGCGACGTTATCGCTGAGTTGGCGGGAAAATTTATCCAGTTCGCCCGGTTTATCGCTGGAAACCCAGCGCGCTAACGTGGTGCTAACGGGCTCGAAAATACAATCCACGCCATATTCGTTTTTCAGGCGGAACGCGACGACGTCGTACTGCAGTGCACCGATCGCGCCGAGTACCAGATCGTTGCGCTGCGTGAGCCGAAAAACCTGGGCGGCGCCTTCTTCGCACAGCTGCGTGAGCCCTTTGACCAGGGCTTTGTTCTTCATGGGATCACCGGCCCGCACCCGGCGAAATAACTCTGGTGCAAAGCTCGGAATGCCAGTGAAAGTGAGCGACTCGCCGGTGGTGAAGGTGTCGCCGATTTGAATGGTGCCGTGATTATGCAAACCGATGATGTCGCCGGCCCACCCCTCCTCTACCTGCTCACGTCCCCGCGCCATAAAGGTCAGGGCACTGGCAATCGAGATTTCGCGCCCTAAGCGCACGTGCCGTAAACGCGCGCCCGGCGAGAACTTGCCGGAACAAATACGTAGAAAAGCGATGCGGTCGCGATGATGCGGATCCATATTGGCCTGAATCTTAAACACGAAGCCGGAAAAATTACTTTCGCCGGCATCCACGACCCGCTCGTTGGCCGGACGTGCCAGTGGCGGCGGCGCCATCTCCACAAAAAAATCCAGCAGTTCACGAATGCCAAAATTACGCAGCGCCGTGCCGAAAAACACCGGGGTCACCTGCCCTGCCCGATAAGCCGCCAGATCAAAGCGCGCGCCCGCGCCTTCGATTAGCTCAATCTCCTCGCGCAGCGCGGGCATTTCGTCCCCAAAGAGCGCCGTAGTCTCGGGGGCGTCTAGCGCATACGCCTCGGCTTCGAGCAGTTCTTCGTTGCCATCTTTTTCGCGCGCAAAGCGCAGAATTTGCTGCTGCCCAAAATGGTATACACCCGCAAATCGGTTACCGGAGGACAACGGCCAGGTGATGGGCGCGCATTTGATGTTCAGAACCCGCTCGATCTCGTCGAGCAGTTCCAGGGGTTCGCGGGCGTGACGGTCCAACTTATTGATGAGGGTTAGCACCGGGGTATTGCGCAGGCGACAGATCTCCAGCAGTTTGATCGTGCGTGCCTCCACCCCTTTGGCCGCGTCGATGACCATCAGTGCGGAGTCCACCGCTGAGAGCACTCGGTAGGTATCTTCGGAAAAATCCTCGTGGCCCGGGGTGTCCAGCAGATTGACCACGCAATTACCGTATTCGAACTGCATGACCGATGAGGTGACGCTGATGCCGCGCTGTTTTTCAATTTCCATCCAGTCCGAGGCGGCGTAGCGGCTATTTTTGCGCGCTTTCACCGTTCCGGCGGCGTTGATCGCGCCGCCCAGAAACAGCAGTTTTTCTGTCACGGTGGTTTTACCAGCGTCAGGATGCGAAATGATGGCGAAAGTGCGGCGTTTCGCCACCTCGGGGGGAAGCGGCAACATGAGACCTCAGGAGTGTTCTAGAACGACGACGGCAGCCGCGTACTCAGCTTCATCTGTGAGGCTAACGTGACTGGCCGTCACCTGCGCCGCCGCGACGTGCGCAGCAACCGCCCCATGGAAACGCAACGATGGCTTGCCCAGTGCGTTGTGCTCCACCTCGATTAAACAGGGCGATACGCCCTGCCGAAAACCGGTGCCTAACGCCTTGGAGGCCGCTTCCTTAGCGGCAAAACGCATGGCCAGAAAACTCACGGGCGTGCGACTTTCGGCCAACCGGAGTAACTCTCCTGCGGCCAGAATGCGCCGCGCAAATTTCTCGCCGTAGCGCTCGTACAGGGCACGGATGCGCCCGGTCTTCACGATATCGATGCCCAAGCCGGCGATCATCGGCGAGCCTGCGTCATTAAGCGTTTCATTTCGCGCACGGCCGCTGAAAAACCCGAAAACAGCGCTTGCGCCACGATGGCATGACCAATATTGAGCTCAACGATGGGCGCAATGCGGGCGATGGCCTGGACGTTAGCGTAGTGCAGACCATGACCGGCGTTCACGCGCAAGCCTAGGGTCTGCGCATGGATGGCCGCCCGGGTGATTCGAACCAGTTCATCGGTCGCCGCTTGCACGTTGGCGGCGTCGGCGAACTTCCCGGTGTGTAACTCAATGGCCGGTACGCCTAGCCCCTGCGCGGCGTCGATCTGGGCGGCCTCCGGATCGATAAACAGCGACACCAAGATCCCCGCCTGGGCGAGACGGGCGCAGACCTCGCGCAGGCGGGCCCGTTGGCCCAGCACATCGAGGCCCCCTTCGGTCGTTAGTTCGTGGCGATTTTCAGGCACTAAGCAGCAATTGGAGGGTCGCCAGCGCTCGGCGATGGTCGTCATTTCGTCGCTGGCCGCCATTTCCAGATTAAGCCGCCCACGCACGGTGCGGCTGAGGATCTCCAGATCCCGTTCCTGGATGTGACGCCGGTCTTCACGCAGATGGATAGTGATGCTTTCGGCACCGGCTTCCTCCGCACAAAAGGCCGCTTGGACGGGATCGGGATAAGCCGTGCCGCGGGCCTGACGCAGGGTGGCAACGTGGTCGATGTTGACCCCAAGTTCGATAACCGGTCGCGTGCTCATAAATTTATCTGTGGGCTAAAGAGGGGACTTAGTCTACTGACTAAACCCGCGGGCCACACTGCCCAGCCTTCATGTGTTGCCGCCAGAGAAAAGACTGCGCGCATGCAGTGGGCGGCTGCCTAGGTGATAGCCCAATACTCTACGCATGAAATGCTTAGCTTCTAATAAGGTGTCCGAGGTGAAGTCATGACGTCCCGCCAAGGCCAACAACATCGCCCCGCTCACGGGTAGCGCCGGGCCCTCGGCTGCCAACGCCAGGGCACCCTGGTCCAGCACATAAGAGTAGCTCTCGTGGGCGCACACCGGCACCCCGCTGTCGGCGGTTTCGGTCAAGGGCAGTCCGTAGCCGCAAGACTCCAGCAGCGCAATTTCAAAATGTCGCAGCGTGGGTTCCAGCGGTGCCGTGCCGGCGAGATCAGCGATCGCGGTGGCGTATAAATGGAACAAGCCGGCCTCGTCCGGACCGCGTCCGCTCAGGCGGATGACCAACTCGTTGAGATACATGCCGCTGAGCAGCCGGTCGCCCTGTAAGGCCGCGTGCACCGGCACCGCCTCGACCTGATGGAGCGTGAGCAATTCCCCCCGGCCGCCAAACCGGATCTGGACCGCCCGAAATGCCTGCAGGCTTTCGCCGAGCCGGGATTTCGCCCGCGCCGGTGCCCGCGCAATCAAGGCAATGCGGCCGTGGCTGCTCGCCAACGCCTCCACCAACAGGCTGTTCTCGCCATAACGGCGGGTGTGTAAAACGAAGGCTATGTCTTCTCTGGCGGTGTTCACCCGCGCCGCCCGGTCAGCTGCGGGGGCACGCCAAACTTAGCCAGAGCCCAGATCAATCTGGGACAGCGCGACGGGATCTTGGGTCCACCCCGCGCGCTCGCGGACCCGCGTTTGCAGGTACACCGTGCGCCCAAGCATCTGCTCCAAGGCCAGCCGGGCGGCGGTGCCCAGTTCCTTGAGTCTTGCCCCCTGACGGCCGATCACAATCGCTTTTTGCCCCGATTTTTCGACCCAGATGTCGGCTTCTATGTAGGTCACCCCGGGGCGATCCTCAAAAGCGGTGATCGCGACATGGACGGCATAGGGCAACTCTTCACCCAGCTGTCGCATGAGTTGCTCGCGCAGCAACTCGCCAGCCAGCGCTCGTTCCGACTGATCCGTTACCTGATCTTCAGGGTACAGCGGCACTGCATGCGGCAGACAACGCCCGATAGTTTTGAGCAAATCGTTGACGCCCCGTCCTTTGAGCGCGCTGATGGGGACTATCTCCACCTCGGGCAGCCGTTGGGTCAAGGATTGCAGCAACGGCAGCAGCAGCGTTTTATCCGTGATTTTGTCGATTTTATTCAAGGCCAGAAAACGTGGGCAGGTGGCCTCGAGCAACATCTGGGCAACCGGCTCGTCTTCGTCTCGCCACGCGCGCGCGTCAGCCACCATCAAGACGGCGTCTACCTCGTTGAGCGCGCGGCCAATCTGCCGATTCATCAATTTATCGAAGGCGGTCCGCGGTCGCGGTTGCCAGCCTGGGGTATCGGCGAAAATCAGCTGCGCGCCGTCCAGGTTGGTGATCCCCAGCACGCGCTGGCGCGTGGTCTGGGGTTTACGTGAGGTGATGGCAATTTTTTGCCCCACGATGCGATTGATTAAGGTCGACTTGCCCACGTTGGGACGGCCGATAATAGCGACATGCCCGCAGCGGCCAGCAAGGTCGGGGTTTTTTGGATGGCTCAAAGAGGTTCTCCGAGAAGTAGATTAAGCACCGCGCGCGCGCAGGCTTGTTCGCCTCCGCGCCGGCTTTCGCTCGTGGTCACAACGGGCTCCAGACCCTCAACGCAACATTCGACTCTAAACGTGCGTTGGTGGGGCGGTCCATCTTCCCCCAGTGTTCGATAGCTCGGCAGCGTCTGGCGCCGGGCCTGCAGATATTCCTGGAGTTCGGTTTTTGGGTCTTTGCGGGCGGTTTCGGGGACATGGGTCTCTAGTCGAGCACTGAACCAGCGCAACACTTCGCGCCGGCAGGCCTCTATCCCGCCATCTAGATAGATGGCCGCGATTATCGCTTCTAGCCCATTGGCCAAGATGGAATCCCGGCGCCAGCCACCGCTCTTGAGTTCTCCTTCGCCCAGCAGCAAGTGTTCACCTAGCGCTAATTCCCGCGCAATCTCGGCCAGCGTGTCGCGATTGACGAGCGAGGCGCGAACGCGCGTCAGCGGGCCTTCAGCGGCGCCCGGATGCCGCCCGCAGAGTTCGTCGGCGACCAGAAAACCCAGCAGCGCGTCACCCAGGAATTCCATACGCTCATTGTGGGTGCCCGCAGCGCTGCGGTGAGTCAGCGCCGTCTGCAGCAGGACAGGATTACGAAAAACGTAGTGAAGGCTGTTCAATGGTTGCAGGTTAAAACTAACTATCCCTCGACTGGGCTAGGCGGCAGCGGGACGATCTTGTGGTAGCGCAGCACAATATCCAGCGCGCCAAAAAAAGGCGCACGAATTTCATAAGTCAACGACATCGAACGTGCCGGGTCGTTGGGTAAGCGCCCTACTTTAAGTAGCTTGAGAAGCTCCGGCTCGCTCCAGCGGTCGACGTCCGAAACTTCAAACTGCTTTATCAAAGCGTCGGAAAGTTCCGCTTTAGAGGAATCGCCGGTGGCGAGTTCCCCCACCCGGGTCATTGCCATGTCGACCTTGGCTTTTTCGTTGTAGAGCGGAAAGAGCTTCATGCCGGTCACTGCCACCATGCCGATCAGCACACACCAGAACAGTAGTCCGCTCAAGGCGACGCCCGCTTGTGAGTCTTTAGGGTTGGTCATAGCAACTCCTTCGTAGTTTAATGAATATGGGACCCTATCCGGGATAAATCAGGACCATGGTCCCAATTCATCCAAATGAAGAACGCTCGCCCGATGATATTTTCATCCGGGACGAATCCCCAAAATCTGGAATCGCGACTATTGTCGCGATTATCGCCCATGACAAAATAACTGGCCGGCGGCACGGTGCCTTCCCAATCGAAAGAATAGGCATCAGGCATCGTGATGATGTCATGTGGTTGCCCCGGCAGTTGCTCAATTAAATGGCGGCCACCGGTCTGCATGGACGCCGACTTCACCCCGATAAAGGGGCCCATGTCGACGTTGGCCACCAACTGCTGGTTGATCCAAAGTTGCCGGCCGCGGTAGGCCACATGGTCGCCGGGCACCCCGATGACGCGCTTGATGTAGGGCGTGGTGCCATCCACAGGATAGCGAAATACCACGACCTCGCCGCGTTGGGGTACCCCTAGTTCGATAATCTTGGTGTTAATCGCCGGGAGTCGAATGCCGTATTGAAATTTATTGACCAGAATAAAATCGCCTACCAGCAGGGTTGGCACCATGGAACCCGAAGGGATCCGGAAGGGCTCGACCAAGAAGGAACGCAACAATAACACCACCAGAAAAATCGGAAAAAACGAGCGCGCATAGTCCACCAGCATGGGCAACCGTACGTTGCCATCGAGCGCCGTTGCCTGGCGCCGCGCGGCAAACAGCAGGCTGTCCACCGCCCAGATCAGACCACTTAGGAAAACCATCAGCACCATGGCGGTGGAGAAGTCGAAACTCATCGTTGTTTCCTCACGCTCAGCACCGCCATGAATGCCTCTTGGGGAATTTCTACCGAACCCACCTGTTTCATCCGCTTTTTGCCCTCTTTCTGCTTCTCCAGCAATTTTCGTTTGCGCGAGATGTCGCCGCCGTAGCATTTTGCCGTGACATTTTTGCGCAGGGCTTTAACCGATTCCCGGGCAATAATCTTGCCGCCGATAGCCGCCTGAATCGCGACATCGAACATTTGGCGCGGAATGATTTCGCGCATTTTAGCGACCAGATCGCGGCCCCTGCGATCGGCCTCAGAACGGTGCACGATGATCGACAACGCGTCGACTTTATCGTTATTGATCAGCACCTCGACCTTCACCACATCGGCCGATTCGTAGCGCAGAAAACTGTAATCCATCGAGGCGTAACCGCGGGAGAGCGACTTCAGGCGGTCGAAAAAGTCGACCACCATTTCGCTCATCGGGATCGCGTAACTGAGCGCGGCTTGGCCACCGACGAAATTCAACTTCAACTGCGTGCCGCGTTTTTCGATACACAGCGCCATCACGTTGCCGAGGTACTCCTGCGGGGTCAGGATGTCGGCCTGAATGACCGGCTCCCGAACTTCCTGCAGTTCGTTGGGGTCGGGCAGCCGCGACGGATTATCGAGGTTGAGCACCGTGCCGTTCTTGAGTTCCACTTCATAGACCACGGTGGGCGCCGTGGTGATCAATTCCATGCCGTACTCGCGCTCTAGCCGCTCTTGGATGATCTCCATGTGGAGCATGCCGAGGAAGCCACATCTAAAGCCAAAGCCCAGTGCATCGGAGGTTTCCGGTTCGTACTGCAAGGCGGCATCGTTCAAGCGCAGCTTTGCCAGCGCGTCTCTAAACGCCTCGTATTCGGAGGACTCAAGGGGATACAGACCGGCAAAAACGTTGGGTTTGGATTTCTGAAAGCCCGGCAGTGCCGCGCTTGCGCCCCCGTGTGCGGTCGTGACGGTGTCGCCCACCGGGGCGCCGTTGATTTCCTTGATGCCCGCCACCAGGAAACCTACTTCGCCGGCAGAAAGTTTGTCGCGCCGGACTCGCTTGGGCGTGAAAATACCCACCTGATCGGCCGTTGCATCGCGCCCGGTCGACATAATTTTAAGCCGCGCCCCGGCCACCATTTCGCCATCGAAAATGCGCACCAATGACACCACGCCCAAGTAATTATCAAACCAGGAATCGATGATGAGCGCCTTGAGGGGCGCCTCGGGCGAGCCCTGCGGGGCGGGGACCCGCGCGACCATCTGTTCGAGCAAATCGACGATGCCAATGCCGGTTTTAGCGCTGATGTGAATGGCGTCGGTGGCGTCGATGCCGATGATGTCTTCAATTTCAACCGCCACCCGGTCGGGGTTGGCGGAAGGCAAGTCAATTTTGTTGAGCACTGGCACGACTTCCAGCCCCTGATTGACCGCTTTGTGGCAATTGGCCACGGTCTGCGCTTCCACGCCTTGGGCGGCATCTACCACCAATAGCGCACCTTCGCACGCCGCGAGCGAGCGCGAGACTTCGTAGCTGAAATCTACATGCCCGGGGGTGTCGATGAAATTCAGGTGATAAACCTGACCGTCGCGCGCCTGATAATCCAGGCTCACGCTTTGGGCCTTGATGGTGATGCCACGCTCACGCTCGAGGTCCATGGAGTCCAGCACCTGATGCTCCATTTCGCGGTCGGACAGGCCGCCGCAGTGTTGAATAAAGCGGTCAGCCAGCGTGGACTTGCCGTGATCGATATGGGCGATGATCGAAAAATTGCGAATGTTCTTCATGCGTAGCGGGACGGGACACCTTAGGGGTGGGCGATTCTAGCCTGAGCGGAGGGTTTAAACACGGACGGCGTCGAGTTCGCCCAGCGCCGCGGCGACCTGGGCCGCGCCTATGTTGCCCCAGAGCAGTTCTTGTGCCGCCTCCAGCACCACCGGTACTCGCCACTGGTAGGCCGCAAGGCCTACTGGATCATCCGCGAGGTCCACTTCCTCGAGGGCTATCCGCCCGGCCCGTTGGTAGGGTGCCAACAGGCCGAGGAGGTGCTCGCACAGTTCGCAATCACGGCGGGTAACGACCACCAAATGGCGGATTGGGGTCAAGGTTTAGGAACTTCCAGAGCCAGAAACAAGGGACTGCCCTCGCGATAAATCAGCACGGGGGTTTTAGTGCCAGCCGGCACACTCTTGATCGCTGCAGCGAGGTCTTGCAGCGTTTTTATTTCTTTAAAATTGAGCTGAGCTAAGACATCGCCGGCGAGTAAGCCAGCTGCTGCAGCCGGTCCGGGTGTAATTTTGTCTACCACCACCGCCGGGCCTTTAAGCTCCAACTCGGCCAGCTCAGCCCCGCTCAACGCGCGCACCTGAAACTTCAGTTGGTCCTCGAACTGGCCCTTCTCGGGCCCAGCTTTCGGCGCCGCGCCACCGGCCCGGGGGGCGGATTCTGGCAACCGCCCGATGGTGACTGTGACCTGCCTGGTCTTACCATCGCGCAGAAATTCGAGCGGGATGTTCTGGCCCACGGAGGTGGACCCCACCAGCGGTGGCAGATCGGTCGAGAGGGCAAGTTCGGTGCCGTTAAATCGGACGATGATATCCCCGGCTTGAATACCCGCTTTGGCGGCCGGTGCATCCGGCAGCACGTTACTGACCAGGGCGC
>SHZJ01000058.1 GCA_009692365.1 Gammaproteobacteria bacterium | reverse complement strand
CGCCGCTGAGGACTGTCCCTGCGCAACAACCGGCCGGCGTCGTTCAAAGAGGATACCGGCGATGGCCTGCACGGCGTCGGCATCAGCAAAGGGGTGGTGAGCGGGCCGGCGCGCATTCTGCAGGAACTGAAAGACATCGGGCGCGTGCAGCACGGCGACATCAGGGTGGTGTTGGTGACCGCTCCGGGATGGACGCCGGTTTTTCTGGTCATTAGCGGGCTGATGATCGAGACCGACGCACTGCTGTCGCACGGTGCGTCCATTGCGCGCGAATACGGCTGCCCGCCGCGCAACTGCCGGGGGCGCTGCCGCGCATCCCCGATGGCGCGCTCATCACGCGCGCTGGAACCTCCGGCGCAATCTAAAGCCAAGATGGTGAACCCACCGGACAAGCCCTACCGGCGGCCGTGGCCGAATGGGGCTTGGAGGCCGACGGCAGCCTGAACTGAGCACGGCGGCGAGCGCGCCGACTCATGCGAAGAACCGACCAACCCAAGGAGCGCACGATGACAATTGCGACCGAGGTGCACACCCTCGAATGGTTGCGACCTCACCTGTCCGCTGAACGGGTGGACTTATGGCGCACGCTGGAGGCGCCCACCGGGGACGACATGTACGGCGAGTAGCAGGGACACATGAGTTTTCCCCTGTCGCAGCTGCACGCCAAGATCCGCACAGTGGAGGGGCCGGGCGAGTGGTTTGGCAAGGCCTTTGCGCCGATCCCGCACGGGCGGTTCCCGGGGCAGGGTTATAACCTGTGGTTCCAGCCGGGGGGATTGGTGCGCACCCTGCGCTTCGCGGGCGAGGTCGCGGCCTCACTGGTGGACGGTAAGCCTGCGTTGATGGGCTACTCCAGCGAGTTCCGGAGCCACAACCAAGACAACGGCATGACCAACGAGGTGCGCAAGCTTAAAGACGGTCTGTTCGTTGGCATCATCAGTACGGCCAAAGACCATGCGTATTGGGGCCGGTCGATCTCAAAACCGGTCGCGGCAGGCCGCATGCTTGGAGCATGCGCGGCGCGAGCGATAAGTGGCGGGGCGTCGACGATCGCCAAATCGACGCGTCGGTGCAAGGTTAGAAAACTCGCGTCGCAAAACCGGGGGCGGGCTCGCCAACGCAGCGCGAGTCAGCGTCCTGGGGAGTGGAAACCGGGGGGCAGCGGGTTGTCCATTAGCCACTGCGTGCCGTCGAACAGCACGTGCGCGGGTCGTTCGGCAATTTGGCTCAGATGATAGACAACGGCGTCGGCAGCTGCGTCCCACCACAGCAGCGCGACCGCCGCCGGCTCCATCACCACGGCAAGATGCGGCGCGGGGCGCAAATCAAGCGCCGCCTGCTGCGCGGTTGAGGGACACACTGAAATAACCGTGCCGCCGAAACTGCTGACGATCGGGCGGTGGATATGGCCGCAGATGATCTGTCGCACCTGTGGGTTGGCTTTCACCAGCAGCGCCAAATCCTGCGCCCCGTCAAATCCCATGTCGTCCATGACGGTAAGACCGGTACGGAACGGCGGGTGATGCATAAAGATCACCGTGGGTCGCTCACGCGCCTGCGCGAGCGTGGCCGCCAACCACTGCAGGCGCGTGTCGCACAAGCGCCCGCCGTGTTCGCCCGGAATCAGGGTGTCGAGCGCGATGAGCCGCAGCGGCCAGTCTTCTACCGTGTACTGCAGAAAGCCTGTGGGCGGCAGGTAGCCGGCGTCGCCGAAGGCGTGACGCAGGGCTTCGCGGTCATCGTGATTGCCGGGAATGACGTACAGCGGCGCCTGCAGCGGCGATAATATTTCGCGTAAGCGGCCGTATTCATCGGGCGCTCCGGCATCCACCGTGTCGCCGGTCAGCAGCACCACGGCGGGCTGCGGCGTGAGTGCGTTGAGGTGGTGAACCGCGCGTTCCAAGTGTCCCGCGGTGTCGTAGTTGCGGTCGAGCAGGCCGCCCGGCAGTTGCACATGCGTGTCGGTGATTTGTGCGATCAGCATCGTGTGCTCGGGTGTCGCAAGCGGAAGGATACCAGCAGCATAGAAGGCCCCCGGGCAGAAAGCCACGCCTACTGGCGGCACGCCGCACCCCCGGCGTTGCACTAGCCCACCGCCAGCCAAGCGGGCGTGCTGGCAATCCGGCGAAGTGTTCTACAATCGAGGGCAGCGGCATGCCACAATCCGGGGCCGGGTACGCGCTGCTTGCGCAGTGCAGTGCCTTCGCGGCCGGGGACCAGCGCCGGCCTCATTCAGAGTTCCAGCCCGTCTCCTCTAGCGGCTCTGCCCGCTGCGGGCGAGTCCGGCACCTGAACGCCGCCGCCAAAGACGGTCTCAGGCGGACAGATTTTATTTTTTGCCCAACTACTTCTGGATGCGGAATTCGTTGACCACAGCGCCCGAACCCCTACTCACGCCGCAGTTCGTTTTGATGTTGGTAGTGACCTCGATCATCGGCCTGTCGTTCTCGACCTACTTCCTGCTGCCGAAGTTTCTGGCCGTCGAACTGGCCGCCGACGCCGCGGCCATCGGCGGCCTGAGCGGGGTTTCGCTGTTTGCCTCGGTGGTCTGCATGCCCATCGCGGGCGTGCAAATGGACCGCCTTGGGCGACGGCCCTTCATTGGCTTCGGCTCGCTGCTGTTTGCCGTGGCCAGCGCTGGCTTCCTGCTGGTCGACGAGGTCGGTCCGCTGCTGTGGGCGCTGCGGCTGTTGCAGGGGGTGGCTTGGCCGTTGTTCTACTTGGGCCTGTCCACGCTCGCGACTGACATCGCGCCCAAGCCCCGCATGGGCCAGGCCATCGGGGTGTTCGGCGCCATCATGATTTCCACCAATGCCCTCGGCCCGGCGTTGGCAGAATGGGGCGCGCGCACGTTCGGCTGGCCAGCCGTGTTCGGCGCGACGGTGGCCGCCGCGCTGCTGGCGGCGCTGCTCTCGCGGTTTCTGCGCGAACGGCACCACCCGCAGGTCCGGAATAAGACGACCACCATGCTGGCCCTTGTGCGGCGCCCGGGGCTGCAGCGGGTGCTCATCGTAACCGCGATGGCCGGTTGGACGTTTGGCTCGATTTTCACTTTTTATCAGCCCTGGGCGCTGGCCTGCGGGTTCGAGCAGGTGTCGACGTTCCTCGTGGCATTCGCCGCCTGTGCGATGGTGGTGCGGATCGGTCTGGGTGGTATCGCCGACCGCTTCGGGCGGCTGCGCGTGGCGCGCGCCACCCTCTTGCTCTACGTCGCCGCACCGCTGTCACTCGTCTGGTTGCCCAGCGTAGGGTTGGCCCTGAGCGGTGGCCTGCTGGGGCTTAGCCACGGTATGTTTTTCCCCGCCCTGAACGCCGTCGCGGTCGATTTTGCAGCGGCGCACGAACGCGGCAAGGCCATGGCGGCCTACAACGGCGCGTTCAATGTAGGTTTCGCGGCCGGCAGCTACCTGTTGGGATATGTCGCCATCGCCACCAGCTTTCCGACCATCTTTTTCTGCTCTGCGGCGATCTGCGTGGTGGCTTTCGTGCTCTTGGTGAGCGGGCAGGCGAACGCAGTCGTCGCCTCGCGCGCAGGCACCTGAGGGCGCTTAAGCCGCGCTGTCGGCGGCCGCCGCGGCGCGCACTTGTCGGCAGTTCTGCCGCGCTGCCAGCCTGATCCCCCCATCTGCGCACCCGACCTCGCGCGGCTACAGGGCGTCGCTCGGCTGCCGGGTAGCGGGATTACCAGCACCCCGGCGCGGCCGTGCTGGCACTACGCAAACGGCCGCCAGCCAGCGCGTAGCGGCCGCATCGGTGGCCAACAGTGCGGCTCACGGGCCACGCCAGCAGCACTCAGGCCGACGCCGCCTGGGCGGCAAACCGCCGGCAATGCAGACACCGTGACGCCCCACGGCAGGACTGTCGTCGCGCCCAGGCAGTGTGGGCTGGGGTGCTCAGGCTGTGGCGCTCGGTCGGGTACTGAGGTTCTGCAGCCAGCGCAGGGTGTGCTGGTGGCCAGCGGGGACGGGGAGGCCCACGGCGTTGGCGAAGTCCATCGCGCACTGGGCGGTGCTGTCCGCGGCGGTGTAGCGCGGACCTGCGACATAGGCCGAGGTGGCGAGCTGGTTTTCCATCTGCTCGTCATACCACGCAGCGCGCTGCCGCCCGCGCGCCACCAGTTCCGGCAGCGCCTTCACGCCGGCAAACCCCGGCACGGCGCGGCTCGCCAGCGGTGCGCACTGATTGCGGCAGAACTCGGCGATCGCGTTCTGGCCGTTCATTTCACTGCAGCGCTCCCAAGCGCCGATGCGGGCGGTCTCTAGGGCATCACGGCCCAGCAGATTGGGCGCGGGGTGGAGAGTTTCCAGATAGCGACAAATGCACGGCGTCTGGGTGATCACCGTGCCGTCATCGAGTGCCAGGGCCGGCAGCAGACCCCATGGATTGATGCGCAGGTAGGCGGGCGTGAGATTTTCGCCCGCCAGGATATTGATCTCTTGAGTGGGGATAATGAGTCCTTTCTCGGCGATGAAGATCCGCGCCCCTCGTGGGTTAGGCGCCATCTTGCAGTCCCATAGTTGCAGCTGCTTTGGTCCGCTCGTGAGGCGGCGCGGCGAGCGTCAGCCGCGCGTCGGGGGTAAATAGAAGCGGTGTCCATTGCGCCGTTGCCAAAGCCCCGGGGCGTATCGTCCAGCGGCCGGTCATCGGGCCTCGGCGTGGCGCGCTCCGGTACGGTCCGTCTTAGTGCGAGCGCCCCGTCCGCAACGCACCCGGCAGCGCCATGACCTCGCGGTAGGACGCCAGCGCCCCGCCGGGGGCTGCGGGTGAACAGTTCAGGAGCAGCATTTCATCGACGACGCCGGCGTAGCCCTGCAGGCGAGCAACACACTCGGCGGGCGTGCCGGCAATAGTCAGGGCGTCGATACACGCCTCTGGAATTTCTGCCATGGCCGCCTCGAGTCGCCCGGCCGGCATGTGCTGCAGAAGGGCGTCTGCGGCCGCACTAAAACCCTGCTCGCGCATAGTGTATTCGTAGTAGGGATGAGGCAGCGGCGCGTACAAGTGGCAGATGGCCGCGCGGGCGGCCGCCCGCGCGCGCGCGCGGTTGGCGTCGATCGCCAATAAACCCACCGCGCTCCAGCGCAGCGCGGCGGGATCACGACCGGCCGCTGCCGCCGCTGAGGCCGCCTGGGGGCGCAGCACGTCACGCAGGTAGTCGATGCCCAGAGTCGCGCCGCCGCCGATGCCATCGGCGACCTGTGCGGCAATTTTCAGCATGCTGGGGAATACCGCCGCCAGCACGATGGGAAAAACCTGCGGGCCCGGATCCACCGTCGGCGCCCAGTGCATGCGATGAACCTGACCCTCGTAGTCCACCCGACTCCCCAACCGCGTGCTGGCCATGAGCCGGATGAGCGTTACGTACTCGCGCATTTTGGTCAGCACCCGCGCGTGCGCCAAACCCTGCCATTGTTCGTTGATAATCCGGTTGCCCCCGCCCAGTCCGAGCACCAGTCGCCCGCCGGAAAATTCGTTGCAATCGATGGCCGACATCCCCGCCAACAGCGGGCTGCGGCCAAAGGCGTTCAGCACATAGGGCCCCAGCCGCAGGCGCTGCGTGGCGGCCGCCACGGCGGTCAGCGGCACGAACGCACTGCGCCACGCCTCGGCCACGCACAGGCTATCGAAGCCTGCTGCTTCGGCCTCGCGAGCCAGCTGTACGAGTTCGGTAATGCGCAGGTCACCACCAGTGAATAGCAGCCCGAGATCCATGACAAACTCCTCAGTTAGGGGCGGCACGCGCGAGTAGGTTTGGGGGCCGGGCGCTCAGCCCATGGGGTCGACCTCGGCGTAGCCCAGTTTGACCCGGCCGAGGTTCTCATAGGCCGTATCGCTGACCATGTAATGCTGCGCGGCCACGGCGAGGTCGCGCAGGCAGCCCTGCAAATAATGTGGCCGATAAATAGCGCTGGCGCCCGCATAGCGAAAAGCTTCGGCCACCACCTCGGTGGCGACCTCGGTGGCGTATACCGCAGCACTGCGGGCCAGACACTGCAACGCGAGCGAGGGTCCGCCGCCGCTCGCGGCCGCCCACACCTCCTCGTTTACTTCCACCGCCAGCGCGCGGGCGGCGCGCAGGCGCATTTCAGCATGACCCAGCGCCCGCTGCACCGCGCCGCGCGTGGCCATGGGCGAGCCACCCGGCGCGTACCCCCGCAGTTTGGTGCGCAGAATATCTGTCACCCCGTCGAGCACGCGGCGCGCTATTCCCAGCGCAAAACCCGCGTGTTCGTAGGCGACAAAAGCGGGCAGCCCAATGCCGTATAGAGCGCCCCCGCGGTGCGGCGCGGCACCCACCTGCCAAGACATCTCTAGCGGCACCCAGGCATCGTGGATCACGATGTCGCAACTGCCCGTGCCCTGCAGCCCGCTCACCTGCCAGTTGTCGATGATCTCGCACCTCGCTTGGGGCACTACCAGCACATGGATGGCGGGTGCGGCGACCCCAGCTGATGGCACGCGCGCCAGCGCCACCACCCACTGGGCGTGGCGCACGCCGCTGGCGAAACTCCAGCGGCCGCTGAGCCGGTAGCCGCCGCTCACGGGCGTCGCCTCGCCGGACGGGGTGACCACAATGGCGCCGCAAGGAATAACGCCGTGCGCAAACATTTGGGCAACCCCGGCTGCGGGCAGAAAAGCACCCGGCAGGGCCAAACTCGTGGCCCCCACCATCGCGCACCAAGCGACCGACGCATTCAGGGTGGCGAGCTTCTCTAGTACCTCCATTTGGGTGACCAAATCCGCTTCAAAGCCGCCTAACACGGCCGGTAACTTCATGCGCAGGGCACCGCTTGCGATCAGTGCGGCGAGACTTTCAGGGGAGAGCGTGCCCTGTTGTTCGTCGATGGCGCTCTGCGCCAGTAGCACCGGCGCTACCGCGGCGATGCCGTCGAATAACGCGCGGCGGGTGGCGGCGGGGTCGGCGAGATTGAGGTCGGACATCCGTGGGGCTCCTGCGCTTGCGGCCGGCGAAGGCCACGCCAAGGTGGCGGCGATGGCTTTAAGCCTAGGGTGAGTATCGCGAAAAAACCAGCCGCCGCACGCCCCGGGCACAGGGTGCTCAAAAACGCCCGTGGCGGCGCCGCGATTGACAGCCAAGACCAAGGATCGGACTCTTTGTCAGCGTGGTCATCATCTCGCTACCGCGCACGTGTTGCCGCAATCCGAGGCCCCTTGAGCATGACCATCCACACCGCCATGACCCCCTCTCTTGCGGCGCAGTGGGTGCGCCGCTGCGCCGCCGAGCGGTCACGCACGGCACCGCCGCCCGGCTTTGCGCCGCTGCCCGACCTCCCGCCAGGCCGCTACCTCGATGCCGATTTTTTCGCCTTGGAGCGCGCCACCATCTGGCGCACCACCTGGTTATACGCCGGCCACATCGATCAACTGCCGGAACCGGGTAGCTATTTCGTGTGGTCCCATGGCAGCGCGCCCGTTGTGGTGATGCGGGACGACGACCACTGCGTCAACGCTTTCTACAATACCTGCCGGCACCGGGGTGCGCCGGTGGTGCGGCAGGCTGCCGGGCGCGCCGGTGGGGCGTTGGTGTGTGGCTATCATGGTTGGAGTTATGACCGTCAGGGTCGCTCGCTGGGGGTCACCGATGCGCGGGATTGGACCACCACCGCCCCGCCGTGCCGAGATTTAGTGCGCGTGCGCTGCGAGCGGTTCGGCAATTGGTTGTTCGTCTGCGAAGATCCGAACGCGCAAAGTCTCGCCGATTTTTTGGCGCCGATGGCGCGCTTTCTGCGTCATTTGCCCCTCGAGGAACTGCGCTTGGTGGACCGGTGCCACTTCGAAGTGGCCTGTAACGCGAAAGTCCTCATCGATAATTTTCTGGAGGCCTATCACTTCAAGCTACTCCACCCGCGGACCTCCGACCGAATTTTCGACAACCTCGCCACCAGCATCCATCTCTGGCGCAACGGCCATTCGCTGATGCTTTCACCCAACCGCCGCGCCGATTGGGTCGACCCCGGCACGCACGGTATGCCGGTGATGGCCAACACCACCGCCATCGAACGCGCGCACAATCCCAGCTACAGCATTTTCCCTAACCTCATCCTGCCCATCGCGCCCTCGGGCATGCCCTTCGTCACCGTTTGGCCCAAGACCCTGCGCAGCAGCGTGTTGGAGGTGCTGTGGTTTGCGCCCGATTGGGGCGGTGGCCCGCGCGACCCCCTGTGGGAAACGCGCATCGCAAATTTTGCGCGCATCGTCGAGGAGGACATCCAGTTCGCCGAACCCATGCAGGCGACCATCGAGTCGCCGGGGTTCTGCGGCGTGCCGCTGAACTATCAAGAGCGCCGGGTGTATCACTGGCACGAAGAACTCGACCGTTGTATCGGCGTGGCGCGCGTGCCCGCCGCGCTGCGGGTGACACCTCGATTGGGCAGCTACGTTGAATGACCTGCCCCCTGGCACGGCCAGTACCGGGGGCGAGACCCACCATGGCGGTTAACCCCGAATATTCACCCGCTGCGTTGGCGCGGGCCGCCGGGTTCGCGGATATAGGTCAAATCATCGCGGCGACCGCGCGTGTCCGGGGGCCGGCCAGCGCGCTGGACGATGGGTCGCGCGCGCTCAGTTATACCGCCTTCGACGCCCGGGCCAATCGGCTCGCGCAAGCCCTGCTGGCCTACGGGCTGCGCCCGGGTGAGCGCATCGCGGTGCTGGCCGAGAATCGTTTTGAGTACCTGGAACTGGCCCTCGCCGCCGCGCGCACCGGGCTTATCCTGTGCGCCTTGAATTGGCGCTTCGCGCCGGGGGAACTGGCGCACTGTGTGGCGCTCACCGCGCCGCGTGTGCTGTTTGTGTCGCCCCGTCACGCGGGGTTGCTGGGGCCGGTCGCGGACTGCACGACCATCGTGTTGGGCGAGGCTTACGAGGCGCTGTTAGCGCCGCAGGCCGCACTCGCACCGCTGGCCTGCTGCGGCCCGGAGGATGGCTACATCATCCTGTACACCAGCGGCACCACGGGGGCCGCAAAAGCCGCCGTGATCAGCCATCGGGCGGAGGTGGCGCGGCTGGCGTTGGGGCGCATCGACACCGGCTTGGCGCCCGCCGATAACTTCGTGGCCTGGGCGCCGCTGTTTCACATGGTAGCCTTGGAGCACGCGCTGCATGTGCTGGCCTTGGGCGGCACCGTGCATCTGGTGGACGGCGCGGATATCGATCGTATTGTCGACCTCGCCTGCACCGTTCCCCAGTGGTGGTTGGTGTTGCTGCCGGGCATGATCGACCGGGTGGTCGCCGCAATGACGCGCCGTGGGCGGCCGCCAGCGCCGCTGAAAATGGTCGGGGCCTTGGCCGATTTGGTCAGCCCCGCTTTAGTGGCGGAGACCTCGCGGGTGTTTAGGGCTCCCTACTGGAATACCTTTGGTTCGACCGAAACCGGCATGTTGCCGTTTGCGGGCACGCGCTTTGCCATTGGCGAGCAGCCGCGCAGTCTGGCGAAGGCCGTCAACTCGCTGCACTTGTTCAAGCTTGTGGACAGCGACGACCAGGAGGTGCCGGCGGGCGAGCCCGGCGAAGTCGCCGTGCGCGGCCCCACCTTGTTCAGCGGCTACTGGCGCGCGCAGGCCACCAACGCGGAAGATTTCCGGGGTGGCTGGTTTCATTTGGGTGATGTGTTTCGGGCCGCCCCTGATGGCCGTTACGACTATGTAGACCGCGTTAAATATCTCATCAAAACCGGCGCAGAGAATGTCTATCCGGCGGAAATTGAACGCGTGCTCCTGCAAGACCCGCGGGTGCTGGAGGCAGTCGTGGTGCGCCGGCCGGATGCCCGCTGGGGCGAGGTGCCGGTGGCGCTGGTGTGTTGTACGTCGCCGGCCCCGGAGGCGGCGGAATTATTCGCGCGGTGCCGCGCGCAACTCCCCGGCTATAAGCAACCCAAAGACCTGCGGTTTGTCGCCTCACCCGACGACTTCCCGCGCAGCACCTCCGGCAAAATTCAACGCCAGGCGCTAGAAGGCTGGGTGCGCGACAGCACCTAGTAGCCGCGCCCGCCGCCGGCCACGGCGCGGGTCTCACCCGCGGCCCGAACGGTAGCCCCGTGCGCCGTTGGGGCGCTCGTCGCGAGCGTTGCTTGTCGGCCGCCGCGCTAGCGACCCGCCAGATCGCTTTCGTGGGACTCGACCAGCATGAAGCGTATCGAGGCGCGTTCGAACAAGCGCTCTTCGTCTGCCCCGATGATCGCCGCCGTTTCGGGATCCGACAAATAGTCCATGCCGCGCTGGAAATCTGCTTCGTCGTCGAAGCAAATTTCAGTGAGGACATCGTAGGGTGTCTCGGCATCTGCGGCATAGATGGCGTTACCGAAGGGGCGCAAAAAATGCCGGACGTAGCGTTTGAGGTTGGGTACCTTCGACAGGCCCAGCGGCGCGTGGTGATTTTCGTAGTAGCGAATAAATTCCTCCATGCTCAGCCCCTGCTTGCGTTTGATCATCACGATGACCTTGAACATTGTGCCCCTCCTTGAGGTGTTTGAGATGCCACGGCGCGTGTGCCCCGCCAGCCAACAGTGCCGCAGTCACCGACCCCGCACCACCGCCTCGAGGGTGGCGGTAACGGGCCCCGGCCGAGGCCTAAAACGCCGCCCGCGCAGACCTTGCGCTGGTGCACCGCCAAATTCAAGACCCGTTCAAGACCCTCGCCGCAGTGCCCCATCGCTGCCACGGGGCGGGCCAAAATGCGGCGCCGGGGCGGCGGTTGGGAGGTGGTTTGTCGCGGCGCTAGTTTGTGCGTAGGGTATGGTCACACCATGTGGGGTGCTAAGGCTGGAGACCGCAGATGTACCCGGAACCCATCGAACAGTATTTCCAGCCGACCACCCTAGCCGCAGCCTTGCAGCTGGTGGCCACCCACGGCAGCGCAGCGCACATCCTCGCCGGTGGCCAGAGCTTGGTGCCCGCGCTCAAGGCCCGCGCAGTGCCAGCGCGGGCCCTCATCGATATCAACCGCGTCACCGAACTGGCCACGCTCACCACGCGCGCGGGCGGCCTGTGGTTAGGCGCATTGTTGCGGCTGACGGCGGTGGCCCGCGATCCCCTTATTGGCCGGACGGCGAGTGCACTGGCCGACGCCGCAGCGGCGCTGGGCGACCGCCAAGTGCGCAACCGCGCAACGCTGGTGGGCAGCATCGTGTGGGCGATGCACTGGGGCGATATTGCGCCGGCCGCGGCCGCCCTCGACGCGAGATTGTGTTTGGCAGGTCCCGCCGGCAGACGCGAAGTGGGGATCGAATCTTTCGTGGTGGGGCCGCAACTCACGGTGCTCGGGGCGCAGGAAATGGTGTTGGCGCTGCTGCTGCCCGCACCGCCACCGCACACCGGCAGCTGCTACCTTAAACACGGGCGGGTGGTGCAAGACCGCGCCACGCTGGGCATCGCAGTTTGCCTCACCCGCGGGCCAGAGGGTCGCTGTGCCGAGGTGAGAATTGCGTTGGGGGGCTTGGCGCAGCACCCCATCTGCCGCGCCACCCAAATCGAGGAGCGGGTGCGCGGCCAGATCTTTAACGCAGCGTTACTGGAAGACCTCAAACACTGGGCGTCCACGACCATCACAACCCACACCGATGAACTGGCATCTGCCGCTTATCGCCGCCAATTGATTGGGGTGTATGTGCCGCGTGCGCTGGAACTCGCGTGGCAGCGCAGCGCGGAGTCGGGCCGTTGAACCGCGCGATTACAGTGCGCGTAAACGGCACGCTGCACCACGAAACGGTGGACCACCGCTTGCTGTTGAGCGATTTTCTGCGTGAGACCCTAGGGTTAACTGGCACCCATGTGGGCTGCGGTTACGAGGGACGCTGCGGCGTGTGTACCGTGGTCTACGAGGGGGTCGCGATCAAATCGTGTTTGATGCTCGCGGTGCAGGCCGACGGCGCGGCGGTGCTGAGCGTCGAAGGCTTGGCGCGGGGCGAGGAACTGCATCCTCTGCAGCGCGCGATGCACGATTGTCATGGCCTGCAATGTGGTTTTTGTACGCCCGGATTTTTGCTCACAATGTACGAGTTTCTAAAAACCCCCGTTAGCGATCCCAACACTATCCGTGCTGCCATGAACGGCGTGTTGTGCCGCTGTACCGGGTATGTCCACATTGTGGCGGCGGTCGAGCAGGCCGCACGCGAGCTCGCGCAGATGGACCCCGACGAACGCGCGCGTTGGTTCCCGCTGTGATCGCGCCGGGTCTGTCATGAGCACCGCGCCGTGGGTGGGGCAATCGCTGCCGCGCAAGGAAGACCGCCGGCTTTTGACCGGTGAGGGTCAGTTCGTGAGTGACATTGTGCTGCCCTTCATGCTGGAGGCGGCCTTTCTGCGCAGTCCCCATGCCCATGCCCGAATTCTCGCCATCGACACCCGTGCGGCGGCCGCCTTGCCGGGGGTCGTTGCAGTGCGCACGGGCGCCGATTTCGCCGCGCTAGGGCCCATTCTCAGCGACCTCAGTGTGCCCAATCTGCCCGGGGTAACCCAACGCCCGGTGTTCGGGCCTATGCCGGTGGATGAGGTGCTATACGCCGGGGATCTGGTGGCGGTGGTGGTGGCCAAAAATCGCTATGTGGCGGAGGACGCACTGCAGTTGATCCGCGTCGATTACGAGCCCTTGCCCGCACTGCTCGACCCCGAACTCGCCCTCGCGCCAGATGCACCTCGGGTCTATCCCGAGTGGCGCGACAACCTCGTTTACGCGCAGGAGTTTCGCCACGGCGACGCGGCGGCCGCGTTTGCGCAGGCCGATGTCATCGTGGCCGAGCGATTTCGCGGTCATCGTTGCGGGGCGACCCCGATGGAGCCGCGCGCTACCCTCGCCAGCTACACTCGTGCGCAAGGCCTGACGCTCTGGTTAACCACCCAGCGCTCGCACATCAAGCGCCATTTGCTCGGCGAGTATTTCAAAATGCCGGATAGCCGCATCCGGGTCATTGCACCGCCGGACGTAGGCGGTGGTTTTGGGGTCAAAGCGCCGCTTTATCGCGAAGATTTGGTTATCTGCCAGCTCGCGATGACCCTTGGCAAGTCGGTGCGCTGGATCGAAAACCGCCAAGAGAATCTCGCCAACATCGGGCAAGAGCGCGATCAAATTCATGACCTCGAACTGGCCCTTCGGCGTGATGGGCGAATTTTGGGTCTCCGCGATCGCATGCTCGCCGACTGCGGCGATGCGCGGGTGCCGATCTATGTTTCCTTCTCCATGCCTTGGCTGGGCGCGATGTATCTCACCAACGGCTACGATATACCCAACCTCGAGATCGACTTGAAGTGCGTGGTGACGCACAAGGCGGGGCTGACGCCCAGTCGCGCGTTTGGCTCTTTTGTGCCACGTTTTGCCATCGACCGTATCGTTGACATTGCGGCGCGCCGGCTTGGGCTAGACCCGTTGGCGATGCGCGAGATCAACCTCATCAAGACTTTTCCCCACGACACCGCGACCGGCGTGCATTGCGATAGCGGCGATTTTGTCGGGGCGCTGGCCAAGGCGAGCGCTGCGATCGGCTACGCCGATTTTCGGCGGGCCCAGACGGCGGCGCGCGCCGAGGGTCGCTATGTGGGCGTGGGCTTTAGTCTGGGGATCGAGTTCTCCGGCCTGCCCTCGCAGATTTTGGTGCCCATGGAGCGCCAGCCCGGTTTTGGGGTGGCCAGCATTAAGCTCGATGCAGACGGCGGCGTGCAGCTTGCGCACGGTGACCAAGCGCAGGGACAAGGCCACGACACCACGCTCTCTCAAGTCGTCGCCGACGAACTGGGCGTCACCCCGGAGGACGTCAAAGTGACCGCCGGCGATACGCAATCCAGCCCTTTCGCGGCGGGCACGCTGGCCTCGCGGATGGGCGGTTACACTTTGAGTGCGGCCTTGTTCGCCGCGCGCGGCCTAAAACCCAAACTGGCCGCCATCGCGGCGCATTTGCTCCAGTTGCCGCTGGGCGAGGTGGGGGATTTTGAATTTGCGGGGGGGTATGTCTTTCCGCTAGGCGATCCCGCCCGGCGGATCAGTTTGGCGCGCATCGCCGAAACCGCATTTCTCGCGCCGACCGAGTTACCGCCCGGGATGGAGGGGGGGCTGGAATTCACCGCGCATTTCGAGGCTGCCACTAGCGGCATGCAAAGCACTAACGTGCATGTGGCGAGCGTTGAAGTGTTCCCCGAGACCGGTCGGGTGAAAATTCTCCGCTATGTGGCGGTGGATGATGCCGGTATGGCGGTTAACCCCATGCTGGTGCGCGGGCAGATCCACGGCGGCGTTGCGCTCGGGATCAGCAACGCCTTCCAAGAAGAATTTCTCTACGACGCGCAAGGTCGCCAAACCACCGATACGCTGCAGAATTATCTCATTGCCGCCGCCGGGGACTTGCCCCACATCGAGGTCATCGAACACCACGTGCCCAGTCCGCACACACCGCTTGGCTCTAAAGGCAAAGGCGAAGGCCCCACCGGCATGGCGCCGGGTGCGCTGGGTAATGCGATCGAAGACGCCCTGTCACCGCTGGGCGTCACGCTGACGCAGATGCCGTTTACGCCGGAACGAATTTGGCGGCTGGTCGCGCAAGCCGCTGGTCGCGGCCAGGAATGAAGGATTAGCCCATGCCTAAAGTGGTGAGATTCCATACCACCGGGGAAGCCAGCGTGTTGCAGCTCGACGAACTGCCCGTACCGCTTGCCGCTGACGACGACGTGGTCATCGACGTGCGGGCTTTCGGGCTAAATCGCGCCGAAATCATGTTTCGCCGTGGGGCCTATCCCCAGTACGCCCCAGCGTTGCCCTCCACCCTCGGCTACGAAGCGGCGGGCGTGGTACGCGCCATCGGACCCAAGGTTACGACGCTCAAGGTGGGCGATCGCGTGAGTAGCGTGCCCTCGTTCAAGATGGGTTATTACTGGACCTACGGCGAGGTCGCCCGGGTGCCCGAGCACGCGGTTGTGCCTTTGCCTGCACATTTGTCGTGGGCCGAGGGCGCCGCTATCTGGATGCCCTACCTGACCGTTTGGGGCGCTTTCGTTGAATACGGGCGGCTGCAAGCGGGGGAGACGGTGGTCATTCGCGCGGCGAGCAGCAGTGTGGGCGTTGCCGCGATGCAAATGGCGAAGCAGTTGGGGGCAACCGTCATCGCCCTCACCCGTGGCGATGCCAAGCGCGATTTTATCGCCAGCCACGGCCCGGACCACATCGTCACGACGCAGGGGGGTGATCTGGCCGCCCAAATTCTCGACTTGACGGGCGGGCGTGGGGCCGACTTTATTTTTGACCCGGTGGCGGGGCCAGAACTCATGGAACTCGCCGCCGCCACCCGTTACCAGGGCCGGCTGTTCATCTATGGCCGGCTCAGCGGCGAACCCTCGTCGTTCCCGGTTGCGTTGGGCCTGGCCAAGGGGCTGACCTTACGCGGCTATTCGCTGTTTGAAGTGGTCAATTTTCCGGCGATTTTTGCGCGCGGCAAAGCCGCCGTGGCGGCCGGGGTGGCGGCCGGCGTTTACCGTCCGGCCGTGGATCGGGTGTTTAGCCTCGGGCAGGTCGCCGCCGCCCACGAACATATGGAATCCAATGTGCAGCAGGGCAAGATTGTGGTGGCGGTCTAGCGCCGATTAGCGCACGCCACACCAGCGAACCCCGCCAAAGCCGGCGGCACGGCAAAACGCGCGCGCACTGCGCGCCACGACCGCCGTGGCCTGAGGCCCAGCACCTATCACCAACCCACGGTTTAACACGGCAGAAATTCCTTGAACGCGAGACCCCAACGCCGCTGGCGAACGCGGGCCAAGGTGCTCAATTGGGTGCCGAGCCCGCGTGCGTAGTCCGCTGCTAAGCCCGGTTCATCGCCTCGCCCTCGCCCTCGCGCTGGCCGCGTGCGGCACGATCACGGTGGTGTTGTTGGGCGGTATTTTGGGTGTGGCGCTGGCGCCAACGCCGATGCTTAGCACCTTGCCGCCGGCACTGGCCGTGGTGGGGTTGGCGGCAGCCACCATCCCGGCGGCGCTGGCCATGCAGCGCTGGGGTCGGCGGCGCGCAATGACAGCGGCCGCGTTGGGTGCGAGCGTGGCGGCGTTGCTCGGCGCTTGGGGGGTGGCGAGCGGCCAATTTGAGTGGCTGTGTGTTGGCTGTCTCGGGGTGGGAATGCATAACGCGTTCGTCCAGCAATATCGCTACGCGGCGATGGAATGGGTGGCGCCCGCCGCCGCGGGGCGGGCCGTGTCGACGGTGATGTTGGGCACTTTGGGCGCAGTTTTTATCGCTCGTCAGAGCGCGCTGTGGTCCACGCACTGGTGGCCGGGCCATGCGTATGCCGGTTCGTTCGTGGCGCTGGCTGGCTTGTTCCTCGGCGCCGCCGGTTTGCTGGCAGGCCTACCGCCTGCCTCGCCCGAGCCCATCCCTTTGGCGGGCGAGCGGCCCCCGCGCCCGCTGCGCGAATTGGCCGCGCAGCCAGCGCTGCGGGTGGCGGTGTTAGGTTCCACGGTGGCCTGGGGGGTGATGAGTTTCATCATGACCGCCACCCCGGTGAGCATGTACAGCATTGATGGTCACGACTTCGCTGCCACCACCGGCGTCCTTCAGGCGCATCTGCTGGCCATGTATGTGCCGGCCTTGTTTACCGGGCACGCGCTCGACTGGCTGGGGCCGCGCAAGATGATGCTGGCGGGCAGCGCGGCGATGGCCATTTGCATCGCCATCGCCGCCACCGGGGGCCACCGCGTGTTGCACTACACGGGGTCGTTGCTGCTGCTGGGGGTGGGCTGGAATTGGCTGTTTGTGGCCAGCACCACTTTGCTGAGCACCGCCTACCTGCCGGCAGAGCGCTTTCGCGTGCAGGCCCTCAACGAATTCGTCACCTTCGGCACGCAAGCGGTGGCGTCTTTGCTGGCCGCCACCGCGCTGTTTGGCTTGGGCTGGGTTGGGCTAAACCTGCTGATGTTGCCGGTGTTGGTGTTGATGTTCGGCGTGCTGCTATGGGGACCGGTGGATTTGCCGCGCGGGCCACCCCGCTAGCCGCCAGCTAGAGCGCGGCCGGCGTGCGCTTAGGCGCGCTCCACCAGCCGGCGTCCGGACAGCGCGCGCTCGATGAGCAGCGTGTCCAGGTACGCGGTGTTAGCGAGGATATTGCCCTCGCGCAGCGTGAGCACATGGCAGTAAGTGTTGTGATAAGGCCCGTACAACCCCTGAATATTGCCCTGCGCGCAGGCCACGACTTGGTCGGCTTGAGCGATGAGCGAGGTGAGGGTGACGCTTACCCCCGCCGCTACTTTGATCGGGGCAAACACCGCGCCGAGGATCCCCTGCGCAAAGTCGTCGCTGCCGCGAAACGCCCTAGACACCGGGGTATCGCCGATGATGGTCCACACCACCTCGGGGTGCAGCAGTGCGCGCACCCGCGGCAGGTCGCCACCGGCGAGCGCCGCAAAAAAATCCCGCACGACCCGCTTATTGGTATCCGTCGACAGGGCTTAGGGCTTCCTTGGATAAAAAATGGTCGCCGCAGAATAGCCAAGATTTTCTGCCCTCGCCTAGGCCCGTTTGCTCGCCACCGCGCGGCGCTAAGCGGTGGCTGAAACGCGTCTGCGCGCTGGCGTCCTCCACGGCGTGGCGCACCGGGAGGCGGGCTTAGGCCACGGCTCACGCCGGGCTGCGGGCTTTGGGCGTGACTCGGCCCTAGGACTTGGCATGAAGTTGATTGGCGATGGCTGTGGGACAATCCGCCGCACCGGCTCGCGACTGGTTCGCGCCGAGCGAGGGGACCCTTGTGGGCGAGCGTGCCTGCGCGTTTCTTGGTGCCTAGGCCACGAGCGCCGGCCCGGCGTTAGGTCGTTAGCAGAACAGGAATTTTCGAGATGTTTAAACAACTCAAACAGGCGCTGCGCACGCGCGTGATGGGCCCGCGTTTCGTGCAACAGTTGCACGACGACCACCACGCGCTGGCCGGTCTGGGCAATGGACTCT
>SHZJ01000019.1 GCA_009692365.1 Gammaproteobacteria bacterium | reverse complement strand
GCGCGGCCCGGCGGGGGGCGGCCGCGGTGCCCGTCGTGGCCGGTGACGTGCGCTGTCTGGCGCACCTCGCGGGCAGCGCGGGTGAGGGTGGCGAGCAATTGTTTGGGGTGGCGGAGTTCCTCCTGCACTACTTTGAGGTAGGGGGCCGAACAGCATGAGCGAGGGCGGCGTACTGGGCCCTTTCCGGCTAACCCCGGCTGGAACCCTCGTGCTGGAGGACCCTGTCGACCTGTTGGGTTATCAGCGTGACTGCTCCTCATTGCCAGCCGGCCGGGCGGAACGCGTACTGCGCCCGAGTGACGCGGCGGCGGTGGGCGAGATTCTGCGCACCGCCGCGGCCGACGGTGTGCCGGTCACCGTGCGCGGTGGCGGCACGATGTACGCCGGCGGTGCCATCCCGGCTGCGGGAGGTGTGGTGCTGGACCTGTCAGGACTCGACCGCATTCTCGACATCGATTTAGACGCCGGGGTGGTGGTGGTAGAACCCGGGGTACGCTTTGGCGCGCTGACCGCGGCACTCGCGCCCCATGGGATGACCATCGGCATTATCCCTTTGACCGCGCCCGCCGCCAGCATTGGCGGTGCGGCCTCCGCGCACGCGCTGGGCACTGGCTCTGCGCGTTTTCAGAGTTTTGCCGACGAAGTGGTCGGCATCGAGGTCGTCCTCAGCGATGGTCAGCGATTACGAACCGGCAGCGGCGCTGGGCGCACGGGCAAGTTTTTTCACCGCTATGGCATTGGGCCAGATTTGACGGGGCTGTTCTTGGGTGGCGATGGCACTTTCGGCGTGATCACGGCCATTGCGCTGTGGCTGCATCCGCTGCCGGCCTGCCGGTGCACCGCCAGTTATGGGTTTCCGACGGTCGCGGCGGCCACGGCTTTCTTGCTGGAACTGCAGCGCAGCGAGCGTCTGCGCAATGTGTGGTATGCCAGCGGCTATGAGAGTGCGACCATTCGCGGGCGCATCGCCGCCGCCCGTCCGGACATCGACCTCAGCAGCTTGCCGGGGTTTTGTGTCGGCCTGGATTACGGCGGTGAGCTGGCTGAACTAACGCGCGATCGCGCCAGTATTCTGGCCCTGGCCAAACGTTACGGTGGCGACGAATTCCCGCTGTTCAATGAAATTTATTTCCAACCGCTGCGCGGCGAGCAAAGCCACTGGTATTCCTTTGCCGGTTATTTTTCGCGCTCGCGATGTGGCTTGTTGATGGCGTCGCTGCCGACGGCGCGCCTGCCGGCGTTTGTCGAAACCCTCGCTGCCATTCGGGCTGAGCATCCGGCGTTCCAGTGGGGTGGCGCGGTGGTGGTGTGTCGACGCGGCCTGCACGGTGGCCTCGTGGGTTTCTACGATGAGGCCACGCAGTGGGCGGATATCCAACCGGCCATGCGTCAGTGTGCGGCGGCGCTGACGGCCATGGGTTGCATCCCCTACAAGTCGGGCAAGATTTGGGCGCCAGAGGTGCAGCAGCTGAGCGCTTATCACCAGGTGTTAAGCCAACTCAAGCGCACGCTGGATCCGGCGGGCATTCTGTCGCCCGGTAATCTCGGGTTGTCCGCAGGCCCCGGCGTTAATGTGTTAGAGGATTCAAAATGATCATCGCGCACGTGCGTTTTCCGGTGCACACCGCCGATCGCGCGGCCCTTCAAGCCCAGTTGCTCGCCACCACGCACAAGTACGAGAAACTCGCCGGGCTGATTCGCAAGTACTACCTCATGACCGCAGCGGGAACCCACGCCGGGGGTATTTATATCTGGGAATCCAAAGCCCATGCGCAGGCTTGGTACACCGCCCAGTGGGAGCGCGACATGACCGCCGCCTGGGGCGCCGCCCCGCTGTTGGAATATCTCGAGTGTCCCATTGTGGTAGACGCGGCCCGCGTGACCACCCCACCTTGAGCGCCACGATGACAAATTTTGCACTCCACCCGCAGTTGCAGACAGACTGTTTTTGCTTGGGTCGGCGCGGGGAAATCACGGTGCTGCTACACCGCTCGGCGCTGCTGCCGTGGTTCATTCTGGTGCCCGCTACCACGGTGATTGAGCTCCATGATTTGCCCTCGCCACTACGCGCCGCGCTCCACCACTGCGCGGATCAGTTGGGGCGTTTCGTGTTGGCGTATTTCGCCTGTGAGAAGCTGAACGTTGCCGCGATTGGCAACGTGGTCCCGCAACTGCACCTGCACGTGGTGGGGCGACGCACGGATGACGCGCTGTGGCCACGGGTGGTCTGGGGCAATGTGGCCGCTGCCGCGCAACACGCCGCACCAGCGGTGGCCGCAATCGCCACCGCCCTGCGCGCACAGGGCGGCCTAGACTAATGCCCGCGCTAGCGTTTGCTCGCTGGAGCGTCTATCGATGGGGGTGGCTTAAGCCAGCGAATTAAAGCCAGCTTGGGGCGCCCGATGAAAGCCATCGGAAGCTCAAGTGGTAGCGGGAGCGGGACTCGAACCCGCACACTGTTACCAGCGGTGGATTTTGAGTCCACTGCGTCTACCAATTCCGCCATCCCGCCAGGGAGGCGAATCCTAACACCGTGCGCGCGCGGCTGTCTGCGGCAGCGCGGCGCCTTTTTTTCGATTTTGTGTGGATCAGACGCTGATGGAGCTGGAAGATTTTTTATATGAGCTGCCGGCAGCGCAGATCGCCCAATACCCACCCGCGTACCGCGGTGATTCGCGGCTCCTGCGGCTGGATGGGGCCAGCGGGACGTGGGCCGACCATCAATTTGGGGAATTCCCCACCTTGCTGAGGCCCGGCGACTGTCTGGTTTTCAACGACACCCGGGTAATTCCCGCCCGCCTCTTTGGGCGCAAGGACAGCGGTGGGCAGGTGGAAGTCATGGTCGAACGCCTGTTGGGCGCCGACCGGGCGCTGGTGCAGGTGCGGGCCAGCAAGCCGCCACGGGCGGGCTGCTGTCTAGAGTTCGGGCCGGGCCTTGCGCTGCGGGTGGAAGCCCGCCGCCGCGATGGCTTCTACGCGGTGTGCGGGGTGGGCGAACTGCCGCTGACAGAACTATTGGCGCGGGCGGGACATATACCCTTGCCGCCCTATATCGCGCGCGGCGACGAGCCGGCGGATGCCGAACGCTATCAAACCGTGTTCGCCCGCCAGCCCGGGGCCGTGGCGGCGCCCACCGCCGGGCTGCACTTCACCGCAGCGCTGCTCGCGCACCTGAGCGCACTGGGTATCGAGCAGGCTTTTGTGACGCTGCACGTGGGAGCCGGCACCTTCGCGCCCGTGCGCAGCGCCCGCCTTGAAGATCATGTGATGCATGCCGAGTACCTTGAGGTATCTCCCGCCGTGTGTGCGGCGGTCGCGCGCGCGCGGGCGGCCGGTGGACGGGTGGTGGCGGTCGGGACCACCAGCGTGCGGGCGCTGGAGACGGCGGCGCGCAGTGGCGAACTCGCGCCCTATCAGGGCGACACCCGGTTATTCATCACCCCGGGCTATCAGTTTCGGGTGGTGGACGCGCTGCTCACCAATTTTCATATGCCCGCCTCAACCTTACTGATGCTGGTCGCGGCCTTTGCCGGACACGCGGGCGTGATGGCGGCCTACCGGCACGCAGTGGCCAACGGCTATCGCTTTTTTAGCTACGGGGACGCCATGTGGCTTACCCCGCACGGGGACGCGCGGCGATGAGGGGGCGGCCTGCTACACTGCGGCGCCCCGCGCCGTGGAGGCTTGTTCACCGATGAATTTCACGCTCGCCGCCACCGACGCACAGGCCCGTGCCGGGCGCCTTGAATTTGCCCGCGGCGGCGTGGACACCCCGGCGTTCATGCCGGTCGGCACTTATGGCACGGTCAAGGCCATGACACCCGAAGAACTGCGCGAGGTCGGCGCGCAGATTATCTTGGGCAATACCTTCCACCTGATGTTGCGGCCGGGCGAGGAAATAGTGGCCGCACACGGCGGGCTGCATCGCTTTATGCACTGGCCGGGCCCCATCCTGACGGACTCGGGCGGCTTCCAAGTGTTCAGCCTAGGGGACCTGCGTTCGATCGCCGAGGAAGGGGTCACGTTTCGCTCGCCCATCAACGGGGACCGCATTTTTCTCTCGCCCGAGCGCTCGATGGCCGTCCAGCTCGCGCTGGGTAGCGACATCGCGATGGTGTTTGATGAGTGCACGCCCTATCCCGCCACGCTGGGCGAAGCCCGGGTTTCCATGGAACTGTCGATGCGCTGGGCGGCCCGCAGCAAACAGGCGCACGGGGGCCGCGGCGGGGCGTTGTTTGGGATCGTGCAGGGTGGCGTATATCCCACCTTACGCGCCGAATCTGCCGCCCGACTGCTCGAGATAGGCTTTGATGGTTACGCCATCGGTGGGCTGTCGGTGGGCGAACCCAAAGCCGATCTGTACGCCATGGCCGCCCATAGCGCCGCCCTGCTGCCCGCCAGCGCGCCGCGTTATCTGATGGGGGTGGGGACGCCCGAGGACCTCATCGCCGGGATCGCCTCGGGGATCGACCTGTTCGACTGCGTCATGCCCACGCGCAACGCGCGCAACGGCCACTTGTTCACTTCCTTCGGCACTTTGCGCATCCGTAACGCGGTTCATCGCAATTCTCTGGAGCGCCTGGATCCTGCCTGCGAGTGCTATACCTGCCGTCATTACACGCGGGCCTATTTGCATCATCTGGACCGTCAAAATGAAATTTTGGGCAAGCGCCTGCACACCCTCCACAACCTAACGTTTTATTTGCGCCTCATGCGCCAGGCCGGGGCCGCCATTCGGGCCGGCAGTTTTGCGCGTTTTGCGGCGGATTTCCTCGCCGCTCGTGCTCCCAGCGGCGAGGCTGAAGCTTGAGTGACTGCGGGCCGGATGCCTGTGCCATAATGCAGACCGATTTTTCGGAGGGAGATTCATGGGCTACCTAATCAGCGACGCGTGGGCGCAGGCCGGCGCGCCCGCCACGACCGAACAAAGCATGCTGGGCTTTCTGCCTTTGGTCGTGCTGTTCGTGGTGTTCTATTTCTTCCTGATCCGCCCCCAAATGCGGCGCCAGAAAGAGCACCAGCAGTTAGTGAAAGGCCTGAGCAAGGGCGATGAAATGGTGACCAACGGCGGGTTGCTGGGTCGCGTCACCGAGATTGGCGATCATTTCCTGAAGCTTGAAATTGCGAAAGACGTTGAAGTGTGGGTGCAACGGCAAGCCGTCAGCGCCGTCATGCCCAAGGGCACCATCAAGGAACTTTGACCGCAGCCTGTCCCCGCTGCGGCTCCATCAACGGCAAGCGCGATGATCCAAAACCAATATCCCCTGTGGCGTTATCTCATCGTGCTCGCGGTCTGCGTGATCGGCGCGCTGTATGCGCTGCCTAACCTCTACGGCTTTGACCCCGCGCTGCAGGTCACGGCGCGCCGCGCCGCGCCGGTGGATGCCGCCCTAGAAACTCGGCTCACGCTCGCGCTCGAGAAGGCGGGCATCGTCCCCAAGGCCGGCGAACTGGCCGGTGGGCGTCTGTTGTTGCGTTTCGCCGACGACGCCGCCCGCACCAAGGCCGTGCCGGTGCTGCAAAGCGTGGTCGACACCAAGCAATATTTGGTGGCCCTGAACTTGGCCTCGGCCACCCCCGGTTGGCTGCGCGCTATCGGCGGCAAGCCGATGTACATGGGGCTGGACCTGCGGGGCGGCGTGCATTTCCTCATGCAGGTCGACACCGATGCGGTGCGCAAGCAAACCGAAGAACGCTTTATCACCGAACTGCGCGGCGCGCTGCGCGACAAAAAAATTCGCTTCCGCACGGTGGTCCACGATCCACAGGGCGGCGTGCTGGTCAGCTTTTTGAATGACGAAGCTAAAACGGCCGGCAGTGCACTCATCGCCAAGGACTTTGGCGACCTCATCCTCACGGACGTCGCCAAGAGCACAGAGTTTGCGGTGCAACTCAGCCCTAAGCCGGCCTTTGTGACCGCTGCGCGCAAGACCGCGATCAAGCAAAATCTCACCACCTTGCGTAATCGCATCAACGAGTTTGGCGTGGCAGAACCGGTCATCCAGCAGCAGGGCGACAGCCGCATCGTGGTGCAACTGCCGGGCATCGAAGACACCGCTGAGGCCAAGAAACTCATCGGCGCCACGGCCACGCTAGAGTTCCGGATGGTGGACAGCAACGGCGACGTCAAAGCCGCCACCGAGGGCCGCGTCCCGCTGGGCTCTAAGTTATATCAGCGCCGCAACGGTGATGCGCTGCTGCTCAAACGGCGCGTGATGCTCACCGGTGATTCGATCGTCGACGCCAGTTCGGGCGTTGAACAGCAAAACGGTGAGCCGGCGGTGTTCATCCGGCTGGACGGTAAGGGCGGACGCAGCTTCGCCAAATCAACCCGCGAAGAAATTGGCAAAGCGATGGCGGTGGTGTTTATCGAGCAACTGGAAGGACGGCAGGTCGAGGAAGTCATTAACGTCGCGACCATCCGCGACGAATTATCCAACCGCTTCCAGATCACGGGCCTAGACTCGGGCGACGAAGCGCGCGACTTGGCGCTGCTGCTGCGTGCGGGCGCCCTGGCTGCGCCCATGGAAATTATCGAAGAGCGCACCGTGGGCCCCAGTCTCGGGCAGGCCAATATCGACCGCGGCATCCAGTCCTGCGTGGTGGGCTTCGCGGCGGTTTGCCTGTACATGCTGGTGTACTACCGCTGGTTCGGCCTGATCGCCAATTGCGCGCTCGCCCTCAATGTGGTGCTGCTGGTGTCGCTGCTGTCGATGCTGCAGGCCACGCTGTCTTTACCCGGGATCGCCGGTATTCTGCTCACCGTCGGTATGGCGGTAGACGCCAACGTGCTCATTAACGAGCGCATCCGCGAGGAACTACGCCGCGGCATGTCGCCGCAGGCGAGTATCCACGTGGGCTACGAGCGTGCGTTTGCCACCATCCTGGATTCCAACGTCACGACGCTTATCGCCTCCGTGGTGCTCTTCAGTTTTGGCTCGGGACCGGTGAAAGGTTTTGCTATCACGCTGTCGCTCGGCATCCTGACCTCCATGTTCACGGCGGTCACCGGCACGCGTGCCATCGTCAACCTCGTCTTTGGCCGTCGCCGGCTGAAGAGCCTTTCGGTCTGAGCGCGGGAGTCAGTCGCCATGATTACGTGGAAAACACCAAACTTCGATTTCATGCGCTGGCGCCATGCGGGCCTGTGGTTGTCCACCGCTATCAACCTTTTGGCCGTGGGCTCGCTGGCGTATCAGGGGCTTAATTTCAGTATCGAATTTACCGGCGGGACGGTGGTCGAACTGGCCTACGAGGAGCCGGCAGATCTGGAAAAAATCCGTCAGGCGCTGGCCGGTTCCGATTTTGGCGGCGGGGTCGTGCAGAATTTTGGTTCGCCTCGGGAAGTGCTGCTCCGTCTGCCACCCGAACACGGGGTGGCCGCCGCCGACGCCAGCAATAAAGATGTTGGCGCGCGGCTGGCCAAGCTCTTGCCGCAGGCCGAGGTACGCCGCGTAGAGTTTGTAGGCCCGCAGGTGGGCGAGGAACTGGCCGAAGAAGGCGTTATCGCGTCGCTCATCGCGCTGACCGGCATCCTGATTTACGTCATGCTGCGCTTCACCTTCAAGTTTTCCGTGGGGGCCATCGTGGCCACCGTGCACGACGTGCTGGTTATCGTGGGGTTTTTCTCGCTAACCCGGATGGATTTCGACCTCACGGCCTTGGCTGCGGTGCTCGCGGTGATGGGTTATTCGCTCAACGACACCATCGTGATCTTCGACCGTATCCGCGAGAATTTCCGCAGCATGCGCACCGCCGAGCCGATCAAGGTGATGAATATCTCGCTCAACCAAACGCTGTCCAGAACCATCAATACCCACGTAGTGACGACGCTCTCGGTGCTGTCGTTGTTCTTTTTGGGCGGTGAACTTATCCATGGTTTCGCGACGGCGCTGATCCTCGGCATCGTGGTGGGCACCTATTCTTCAATCTACGTGGCGAGCGCGGTGGTGCTGGCCTTAGGCGCGACCCGTCAGGAACTGTTGCCGATGCAAAAAGAAGGGGTGGAGATCGACCCTCGTCCGTGAGCGCCCGACTGCGGATTGTGGTCGACGCGGTGAATGCGCAGGGCATGGCCGCGGTGGCCGCGGTGCCCCGCAGCGTCGGACGGCAAGGTGACGCCCCACTGCCGCGCACGGCGGTCCTTGCTGACGGCGACCCAGTGGCGGCACCCCGTGCACCACCGCTCGCTGCGGCACGCAGCACCGTGGCGCACTGCCCCGCGCGGGGTGCCCAAGCGGGCCGGGGCCGCGGGTGTACGGCCTCGTTGGTTGCGCTCCACCAACGGGGCTCCGATACTGCACCGAGCCTTCAACGTCGCGATTTTGCGCTGGTATCCGCATGATGGCATCGAACTCTCCCGCCCCGCCCGTCTGGGGTACCCCGCTGAGTGACCGCGCCACCCGCGTCATGCTCTTAGGCGCGGGCGAACTGGGTAAGGAAGTCGCCATCGAAGCGCAGCGCTTGGGCTTGGAAGTCATCGCCGTGGACCGCTACCCGAATGCGCCCGCCATGCAGGTCGCTCACCGCTCGCACGTTATCGACATGCTCGACGGCGATGCCCTGGCGGCGCTGATCCTGGCAGAACGACCACACTTGATCCTGCCCGAGGTGGAAGCCATCGCCACCGAGCGGCTGGTGGCCCTGGAGGCGCAGGGCTGGCGCGTGGCACCCACGGCGCGCGCCGTCGCGCTGACGATGGACCGCGAGGGGATACGCCGACTGGCCGCCGAAACCTTGGCGCTGCCGACCACGCGCTACGAATTTGCGGGCACCGCCGAGGACTGCCGGGCCGCCATTGCGCGCATCGGCTTGCCCTGCGTGGTCAAGCCGGTGATGAGTTCGTCGGGCAAAGGACAGGTCGTGGTCCGCGATCCCGCGCAAATCGCCGGGGCTTGGACCACCGCCGTGGGCGGCGCGCGGGCGGCGGTGCCGCGCGTCATCATCGAAGGGTTTATCGAATTTGATTATGAAATCACGCTGTTGACCGTGCGACACGTCGGCGGCACCAGCTTTTGCGAACCCATTGGGCATTTACAGATTGACGGGGATTACCGTGAATCCTGGCAGCCGCAGCCCATGAGCCCGCTCGCCCGGGCGCGCGCCGAAGCCGTTGCCCGCAGCGTCACCGAGGCGCTGGGCGGCTATGGGCTGTTTGGCGTAGAGCTGTTCGTGCGCGGCGAGGAAGTCATCTTTAGCGAAGTCTCGCCGCGCCCGCACGATACCGGTATGGTCACGCTCGTCGGACAGCCGCTGTCGGAGTTCGCTCTGCATGTGCGTGCGGTGCTGGGCTTGCCGGTGCCCTCGATCGAGCAATGGGGCCCTGCGGCGTCGGTTGCGGTGCTGGCGCAGGGCCAGGGGCGGCACATTGAATACCGCGGAATTGCCGCCGCCTTGGCGGAACCCACGACGGAGTTGCGCGTGTTTGGCAAACCCGAAGTGAACGGCCAGCGGCGTCTGGCGGTGGCACTGGCACGTGGCGGCGATATCGCCGAAGCCCTGCGGCGCGCGCGCCGGGCGGCGGCCTGTATTCACATCGACATTCAACCCTGAACAACAAGGAAGCGACCATGCGAATGATGCATACCATGCTGCGGGTGACCAATCTGGACCGCGCGCTCAACTTTTATTGCGAGGTGCTGGGCATGACCCTAATCCGGCGGCGGGATTATGCCGAAGGGCGTTTTACGCTGGCGTTCGTCGGTTATGGTGCGGAGCCCGATTCCACGGTGCTGGAACTCACCCACAACTGGGATACGCAGGCTTATGAACTGGGGTCGGCCTACGGGCATATCGCCATTGGGGTCAGTGACGTTTATGCAACCTGCGAGCACATCAAGGCGCGCGGCGGCAAAGTGGTGCGCGAAGCCGGGCCCATGAAGGGCGGTAAGACGGTGCTGGCTTTTGTCGAGGACCCGGACGGTTACAAAGTCGAAATTTTGCAGGACGAACCGAACCCGGGTTGAGCCGAGGTTGTCGGCTGCGAAAGGCTTTGTGCTAGAGTTGCGAGCGGTTTTTTTTACAGCTCGTGGGACTGTCGCGAGCTTCTTCCCCTTGAGGTTCTGCAAATGAAGCGGGCAGATGTCTTCCATTTCTTCCTAATCGCGTGGCTGCTGCTAGGCGTTGCGGTACCCGCGCAAGCTCAAAGCGACCCGGCCAAGATCATCCAGGACACCACTTCGGCGGTCATCGCGCGGGTCAGCAAGGAGAAAACCGCGCTGCAGGCCGCCCCGGCGAAGATGTACGAGCTAGTGGCCGCGATGATCTTCCCGCACTTCGATTTTAATATCATGTCGCAGTGGGTGCTGGGCGCCGCCTGGAAGACCGCCGATGAGGCAACTCGCGTGGCCTTCGTCGGGGAGTTTCGCAAGCTCTTGGTGCGCACCTACGCGACGGCCCTGCTCGAATACTCCGACCAAAAGATTGAGTATCCAGCCGCGGAACCCTCCCGCAATCCAAAGACCGCAGTGGTCAAGCAAAACATCGTGCAGGCAGTCGGTAAGGTATTACCGGTGGTCTATCGTTTGCACCAAGACAGCGGCGAGTGGCAGGTTTTCGATGTCGAGGTGGACGGCATTAGCTTGGTGAAGACCTTAAAATCTTCTTTTTCTCAAATTCTCAACGAAGGCGGCATCGACGCACTGTTAAAGACCCTCAAGGCCAAGAATCAGGATTTAGGCGCTTGAAGCAAGCTGGACGGTGGGTCGCGCTGATTGGCAATCGCTCATGACGAAAGAAGATATCAAGTTGCTGCTCGAAGCCGGTTTGGCAGGCGCCCAAACCCACATCGACGGCGACGACGGCGTGCATTTTGCGGCGCGAGTCGTGTTTGCTGGATTTGCTGGTCTCACCCCGGTGAAGCGGCATCAGCTGGTGTACCGCGCCCTGGGGGACAATATGCGGCAAGCCATCCACGCTTTGTCCATCCAGACCTACACCCCAGAAGAGTGGCAGCTAGCGCAGCCGTTCGCGACTCTCTGAGCGCCATCGTCGATGGATAAGCTGATCATCCAAGGCGGCGCGCAGCTGCGGGGAGAAATACGCATCTCCGGCGCAAAAAATGCGGCTTTGCCCATACTCGCGGCAACGCTGCTCGCCAGCGGACCGGTCACGGTTTGCAATATGCCGCACCTGCACGACATCACGACCACCATGGAACTGCTGGGCCGCATGGGCTTAGAACTCACGGTCGATGAAAAAATGAACGTGCACGTCGACGCCTCGACCATTCGGGAATTCTTTGCGCCCTACGAACTGGTGCGCACGATGCGCGCGTCTATTTTGGTCCTTGGGCCTCTGCTCGCTCGCTTTGGACGCGCCGATGTCTCATTGCCTGGCGGTTGCGCGATTGGCTCGCGGCCGGTGAATCTGCATTTGCAGGGGCTCACCGCCATGGGCGCCGATCTCACCGTGGAGGGCGGGTATATCCGCGCCACGGCGAAACGCCTCAAAGGGGTCGATTTGTGGATGGATCTGGTGACGGTTACCGGCACCGAAAATCTCATGATGGCCGCCACCTTGGCCAGCGGCGTGACGGTGATCCGCAACGCTGCGCGCGAACCGGAGGTGGTTGATTTGGCGAACTGCCTGATCAGCATGGGCGCGCGGATCGAGGGGGCCGGCACGGACACCCTGCGCATTGAAGGCGTTGATGAACTGCACGGGACCACCTACGAAATTCTCCCCGACCGCATCGAAACAGGAACCTATCTGGTGGCGGCGGCGATGACCGGTGGCCACGTCAAGCTCAAGAACACTCGCGCCAGCCTGCTGGAAGCAGTCATTTCAAAGCTGCACGAAGCCGGCGCCGAAATAAGCTCGGGCGAGAATTGGATAGAGTTAGACATGGGCGGGCGGCGCCCGCGGGCGGTGAGCCTGCACACCTCACCCTACCCAGGATTCCCAACCGACATGCAGGCCCAGTTCACGGCGCTCAACGCCATGGCCGAGGGCACGGGCGTGATCACGGAATCGGTGTTTGAAAATCGCTTCATGCATGTGCTGGAACTACAGCGCATGGGCGCGCAGATCAAAATCGAGGGCAATACGACCATCACCACCGGCGTCGCGCGACTTAAGAGCGCGCCGTTGATGGCCACCGATTTGCGCGCCTCGGCCAGCTTGGTGCTGGCTGGGCTGGTCGCTGAGGGTGCCACCGAGGTCGATCGTATCTACCACATCGACCGTGGCTACGAGACCATTGAAGAAAAGCTGTCCAATCTCGGCGCGCAGATCCGGCGAGTACCTTACTGAAGCGCCAGCGCCGCCGGCGGGCTCCATACCACTGATGAACAGTCTCTCCTCTAGCGACCCACTGGTTATCGCCTTGTCTAAAGGGCGGATCCTCACCGAGACCCTACCGCTGCTGGCCGGCATCGGCATAACCGCGCTGGACGACCTCGCGGTGTCGCGCAAGCTCATTCTGGACACCACCAAACCCGACATCAAATTGGTGGTAGTGCGCGCCCGCGATGTGCCGACCTACGTGGAATACGGCGCGGCCGATCTGGGGGTGGCCGGCAAGGACGTTCTGCTGGAGTATGAAGGCACCGGCTTCTATGAACCCTTGGACCTCCAAATTGCGCGCTGTCGGCTCATGGTCGCGGGTCCGGTGGCCCCGGTCGTTGCGCCCACCAAACTGCGGGTCGCCACCAAATACCCCGGGATCACCCGCCGCTGGTTTGGCGAACGCGGCGTACAGGTGGAAGTCATTAAACTCTACGGCGCCATGGAATTGGCACCGCTGGTTGGGCTTGCCGATCGCATCGTTGACTTAGTCGATACGGGCAATACCCTCAGGGCCAACGGCTTGGCGCCGCTAGAGCAAATCTGTGACATCAGCGCCCGACTCATCGTCAACAAAGCCGCGATGAAAACCAAACATGCCCGGGTCACGGCGCTCATCGCCGCGCTGACCGCGGCCGTGGGCGCGACCTCGGCGCCGCGCCCGCAATGAAGTACTCGCTGCGCCGGCTGTCCACCGTCGAACCCAATTTTCAGACCCAACTCGCGCAACTGCTGGCCACTGATACGGCGGCCAGCGAGGCCGTCCAGCAGACCGTGCGCGAGATTATTCAGGCGGTGCGCACGCGCGGCGATGCGGCGCTGATCGAGTACACCAACGGTTTTGATCAGCGCAACATCCGCGCGGCCAGCGAACTGGAGGAACGCGACCTGGACGCCAGCAGGGCGCGCGTGGAACCCGCCGTCTGCGCTGCGCTCGAGGCGGCGGCGGCCCGCATCCGCGCTTATCATGCCCGCCAACAGCTGCCCTCTTGGGACTACACCGAGCCGGATGGCAGCGTGCTGGGCCAGCAGGTTACGGCGCTGGACCGGGCTGGCATTTATGTGCCCGGTGGCAAGGCCGCTTACCCATCGTCGGTCTTGATGAACGCGATCCCGGCCAAGCTGGCGGGCGTGGGCGAAATCATCATGGTCGTGCCAGCCCCGCGCGGGGTCATCGACCCCGTCGTGCTCTGCGCGGCCGCCATTGCGGGCGTGGATCGGGTGTTCTCGATCGGTGGCGCCCAAGCGGTGGCCGCGCTGGCCTACGGCACCGCCACCGTCCCGGCCGTGGACAAAATTGTGGGCCCGGGCAATGTCTACGTCGCGAGCGCCAAGGCGCAAGTTTTTGGCCGGGTCGGCATCGATATGATCGCCGGGCCTTCCGAAATTCTGATCGTGTGCGATGGCGCCACCGATCCCGATTGGATCGCCATGGATTTGTTCTCGCAGGCTGAGCACGATGAGCAGGCTCAGGCCGTGCTGATTTCGCCGGATGCGGCGTTCCTCACGCGGGTGGCGGTGAGCATCGAACGTTTGCTACCCACCCTGGAGCGGGCCGCGATCATCGCCGCCGCGCTGACCCAGCGGGGCGCGTTGATCCAGGTGCGCGACCTGACGGAGGCGGTCGAACTGGTGAACCAGATTGCGCCAGAACATCTCGAACTCTCGGTCGCAGACCCGCGTGCCCTGTTACCCCTAATTCGCCACGCTGGGTCCATTTTTTTGGGTCGCTACGTCGCGGAGTCGCTGGGCGACTACTGCGCCGGGCCCAATCACGTGCTGCCAACGTCCGGCACGGCCCGTTTTTCCTCACCCTTGGGGGTGTACGATTTTCAGAAACGGACCTCGGTCATCGAGTTGAGTCCGTTGGCGGCCTCCCGGCTCGGTCGCCTCGCCGGCACGTTGGCCCGCGCCGAGGGGCTGACGGCCCACGCACGCTCCGCGGAGTACCGAATTCTGCCGGACGGGGCTGGTGCGGGCGGAGATTGACGGCACCGTTTGGCGCCGGGCCGCCTAGACTCAGGCGCTTGACGGGCCGCCGAACCAGCGTTTGGTGATATACTCGCGCCCGCCGTGCGCGACTCGCCGGGAGCGCATGAGAGCCTGCCGCGCGCCGTGTAAACTCTTAAAAATGCGCTTCGCTGCGGCGGAGCCGCGTGCCGCCTCAAACCCTGCGGGCGCCCAGTAAATCAGGAGACTTTGGACCCCATGCGTGACGCCGTCGTCGATACCAGCAGACGCCGCTTTCTGACCGGCACGACCGTTGTGATCGGGGGGATTGGAGCGGCTTTCGCGGCCGTGCCGTTTATTTCGTCTTTCCAGCCCAGCGCGCGCGCCAAAGCGATGGGCGCACCGGTGGATGTGGACATCAGCAAACTCGAACCGGGGCAGCGTCTAATCCAGAAATGGCGTGGCAAACCGGTCTGGGTGGTGCGCCGCACGGACGAGATGCTGGAGAATCTCAACAGCTTCGATGCCGTCGCGCTGCGCGACCCGCAATCGGATCAATCCGAGCAACCGCGGTACGCCAAGAACGTTTGGCGGTCCGAAAAACCTGAATATCTAGTCTTGGTGGGTGTTTGCACCCATTTGGGTTGCTCCCCCAGCTACGTCCCCGACATGAGCGCACCCGACGTCGGCATCGGTTGGAAGGGCGGCTTTTTCTGCCCCTGCCACGGCTCAAAATTTGACCTCGCCGGCCGCGTTTACAACGGGGTTCCGGCGCCATCCAATTTGGTTGTGCCGCCGTATAAATTTTTGACGGAGGGCAAGCTGCGGGTGGGTGAAGACGACGGAGTGACGGCATGAACGCAATTACTAGAAAGCTCGTCGATTTGCGCGACTGGGTGGACGAACGTTTCCCGTTAATGTCGTTGTGGAACGACCACATCGCGCAGTATTACGCGCCCAAAAATTTCAACTTCTGGTACTACTTCGGCGCCCTGTCGATGGCGGTGTTTGGCCTGCAGATCGTGACCGGGATCTGGCTGGCGATGAACTACAAGCCCGATGCCGATCTGGCTTTCGGGTCGGTCGAATACATCATGCGCGATGTCGATTGGGGCTGGCTGATTCGCTATCTCCACTCCACCGGCGCCTCGGCGTTTTTCATCGTCATCTACCTGCATATGTTCAGGGGCTTGATGTATGGATCCTTCAAGAAGCCGCGGGAACTCCTCTGGATCCTAGGCATGCTGCTTTATTTGATGCTGATGGCGGAGGCCTTCATGGGTTATCTGCTGCCGTGGGGCCAGATGTCCTACTGGGGCGCGCAGGTCATCATCTCGTTGTTTGGCGCGATTCCGGTGATCGGCACGACGCTTTCCGAATGGATACGCGGGGACTACGTCGTCTCCGATATCACCCTCAACCGCTTCTTCTCGCTGCACGTCATCGCCTTGCCGTTCGCCCTAGCCGGCCTGGTAATGCTCCATATCTTGGCGCTGCATGAGGTGGGTTCAAATAACCCGGACGGCGTGGAGATTAAGAAACTCAAGGGGCCTGACGGACATCCGTTGGACGGGATCCCGTTCCACCCCTACTACACGGTCAAGGACCTGATGGGCCTGTCGGTGTTTCTCATCCTGTTTTCGGCGGTGGTTTTCTTCAGCCCGGAAATGGGCGGATATTTTCTGGAGGCCAATAACTTCATCCCAGCCAACCCGATGCAAACCCCGCCGCATATCTCGCCGGTGTGGTATTTCACCCCGTACTATTCAATTTTGCGGGCCAATACCGTCAACTTCCTGTGGATCGACGCCAAAGTGTGGGGTGTGGTCTTTATGGGTCTGGGCGTGCTGATTTTCTTCCTGCTGCCGTGGCTAGACCGCAGTCCGGTCAGGTCCATTCGCTATCGCGGGCCGCTCTTCAAAGGTGCTTTGGGCATCTTTGTCGTGGTCTTCGTCATCCTGGGGTACTTGGGGCTGCTCCCGCCCACAGCCGAGCGCACACTGATGGCGCAGGTCTGTACGGTTATCTATTTTCTGTTCTTCCTACTGATGCCCATCTACACCAGCTTGGACAAGAACAAGCCTGTCCCTGAGCGAGTGACGAAGTAATGCGTATTCTTATTGCGACTCTCCTGCTGCTGATGGCGCCGCAGTTCGCCTGCGCAAATGAGGGCGGACTCAAGCTGCTGAAGGCCGACGTTGATCTGAGCGACCAAGCCTCGCTGCAACGCGGCGCTCGGTTGTTCGTTAACTACTGCGGCAGCTGCCATTCTGCGGCCTATATGCGCTACAACCGGATCGGCGCGGATTTAGGCATTTCCGAGGAACTGCTCAAAGCCGACCTGATGTTCACGACCGACAAAGTGGGCGAGCCCATGCGGGCTGCGATGCCGGCGGACGACTCCAAAGAATGGTTTGGCGTGACCCCGCCAGACCTCTCGGTAGAAGCGCGCGCGCGCGGCGAAGACTGGCTCTTTAGCTACTTACACGGCTTCTACAAGGACCCGTCAAAAACCACTGGGGTCAATAATCTGTACTTTCCCGGCGCCGCGATGCCCCATGTCTTATGGGAATTACAGGGCGTGAAGCGGGCGGTGTTTAGCACCCACACTAGCCCCGAAGGCATGCAGACTCAGGTCTTTGAGCATTTTGAAAACGAGATCCCCGGGACCCTCGATGAGGTCCAGTATGAGCGTGCCACTCGCGATCTGGTTGGCTTTATGGTTTATATGGGCGAGCCCGCGAAGTTGGTGCGCTATGCACTGGGCGTGAAGGTCCTCGGCTTCCTGTTTATCTTCTTTGTGGCGGCTTACTTGCTCAAACGCGAATATTGGAAGGATGTGAATTGAGAATTCTGGAAGGACGTGCTTTGAGATGACGGCCCCTACAAATCGGCGCTCCCTCCTGACCCTTTACGCGGAGGCCGCCGATCCCACGGGGCACGCTGTTCGCATCGTGCTGGCCGAAAAGGAAGTCGGCGCGGATGTCCAATTCGTGACGGCGGAGACTAAGCCAGAGGACCTCAACCACCTCAATCCTTATCAGAAAATCCTGACGCTCATTGACCGAGATCTGGTGCTCTACGATGCGACGATCATGATCGAGTACCTCGATGAGCGCTATCCACACCCGCCGCTGATGCCCATGGATCCGGTGTCACGCGCGACTAACCGCCAATTGCGGCAACGGGTGGCGGTCGAGCTTCTGAGCCTTGCCAAAGACCTGGGCAGTTCCAATACCAAGAGCGCGGCAAATGCCGGTCGGGTCATCCGGGACAATCTACACGCCATTGCACCGATTTTCGCCCAGCGAAAGTTTTTCCTGTCCGACGAATACTCTTTGGTAGATTGTTGCCTTGCGCCGCTGCTGTGGCGATTACCGCTCTTCGGCATCAAGCTCGATCCGCAGGCTAAGCCACTGCTGAAGTACGCCGAAGCCCTGTTCACTCGGAAGGCGTTCAAAACCAGTCTCTCACCGGCCGAGCGCGCCTATCCCACGGTTAGCTGATTCGGTCCCAGTGCCCCCGTCACCGCCATCGCCCATGACCTCGACCAAACCCTATCTCATCCGGGCGATCTACGAGTGGATTGTCGATAACGGCCTGACTCCCCACCTGTTGGTCGATACCCGCGACCCACAGGTGAGCGTCCCCCAGCAGTACGTGAAAGAAAACTCGATCGTGCTCAATCTGGCGCCGAGCGCGGTGCGTGACCTCCAACTGGGCAACGAGTTTATTGGTTTCAGCGCGCGTTTCGCCGGGGTGTCCCAAGAAGTGTTCGTGCCGGTGGGCGCGGCGCGGATGATTTTCGCCCGCGAAAATGGCCAAGGCATGGCGCTGACGGAACAGCCGCCCGAGGCGGCACCGAGCGAGGACGCGCCCCCCCCGCCGCCGCCTCCCGCGCCGGGCGGTGGTAAGCGGGGCGGGCATCTCACGCGGGTTAAATAGTCTTAGGGCGCCTTCCCGGTCGCTTCAAACAGCTTCACGACCTTCTGCACGCCCGACACCGTGGCGACTTTCTCTGCGACGGCGTCACCGGTGGCTTTGTCGAGCAAACCCATCAAAAACACCACGCCGTTTTCGGTGACCACTTTCACCGTGCCGGAGTCTAGATCTTTCACGGCAAACAACGTGGTTTTCACTTTGGTCGTGATCAGGCCGTCGTTGGTGCGTTGCAGGGTGGGGGTGGGCGCTTCAATGGTCACTTCGTTGTGGATGTTCCGAACCTTACCCACGCGCATCACGTACTCCTCGGCGCGCGTGCGCATTTCGTCGGTGGGGGTTTGTCCGGCGATCAGCACGATGCCGTTAAAGCTCGTCACCACTAAATGCGCTTGCTGAGAGAGGAGGCCATCGGCACCGAAAAACTGGTTGGCTTTGGACTCGATCAGATGGTCATCGACGATGGTGCCGGTGCCTCGGGAGTCGCTGGTGACGGCCGCCGTACTCACCGCACCGCCGACCACCATCGTTGTGCAGGCGGGTAATAGCGCCCCAAAACCAACGAGCGCGAGACATAAGGCAACAGGGTTTTTCATGTAGGCGGCGCTCCGGGATGGTGTTCTGAAAAGTTTGGGTCGATGACGTGCTGGTCGATGAGGTCGCACAGGCAATGAATGATTGTGAGATGCACTTCCTGGATGCGCGCCGTTACCGTGCTGGGCACGCGAATTTCGATGTCGGCGGCGCGCAGTTGGCTGGCCGCCGGCCCACCGTCGCGCCCGCTCGCCAGCACCACGCGCATGCCGCGGGTCTGCGCCGCGGCGATAGCCGCTACGATATTAGGTGACTTTCCGCTGGTCGAAAAAGCCAGCAGCACATCGTTAGGACGCCCAAGGGCGCGGATCTGTTTGGCGAAAATCTGCGAAAAATCGTAATCGTTGGCGATGGAAGTTAGCGTGGAGGCATCGGTGGTCAGCGCCATAGCCGCCAGTTCGCGGCGTTCGCGCTCGAAGCGATTGAGCAGTTCTGAGGAAAAATGTTGCGCATCGGCCGCCGACCCGCCGTTACCGCAGCTCAAGATTTTGCCGTGGCTGGCCAGCGCTGCGACCATGGCGAGCGCCGCGTCGGCAATACTCGGTGCTAAAAGTTGTTGGCACTGCGTCTTCAGCGCGGCGCTTTGCGCAAAGATGTCGGCGATTCGCGTCTGTCGAATATCCATCGGCGACCTAATAGAAGTGCAGGCCTCGAAATTATGCCGTAAACGCGTCTTTAATCCACTGAATACTCGGCGCGAGTTCGTTGCCATCCAGACCCACCACATCAAAGCGGCAGGGTCGGTCGGCGAGTGCCGGATATTTTTGCAGATAGCTCGCCGCGGCCCGCACAATCCGGCGTTGCTTGGTGGTGGTGATGGTTTCAATGGCGCTGGCATAGCGAGTTTTGGCTCGGAAGCGTACTTCCACAAACACCACGTTGGGGCCATCTTCCATGACTAAATCGAGTTCGCCGCCGTGGGCAAGAAAATTTTTGCTGAGCGTGCGCAGGCCCTGCGTCAGCAGATAGCGCTCGGCGCTGGCCTCGTGCTGGCGGCCCCGAAAAACGCTGGTCAGGCGTCCCCCTAACATGCCGGTCTAGCGTTCCAGCGGCCGTGGCCGGCCATTGACGAAGCGAGCCCATTTGAGCTTGCGATGCACAACGCCGCCCGCATCCACGCTAAGCGTGCCCGTCGCGCCCTCCAGCGTCTGCTCGGCCTGCCCGCGCAGCGTCCGCAAGTGGCTGACCAAACCCCAGGCATCGACACCAAAAGCATAAAAACGCAGATAAGCGGCGTCAGCACCCCACTGCCGGACAAAAATATGTTTCAGCGCGACATCGCCAAGGTCTAAAGCCCAGCTTGAATCACCGAAGCTCAGCCCGTTGAGGTCGGTATCGGCGCGCTGATCAGGGGCGCCGGAGTACACGAGGGACGTGGCGTAAATCGGCAGGCCGTCGGCGGCGTAGTAGCGAAACTGGGGCAGTAGCTGGCGGGCGTCGTGTGGCGCTGCGACCAGCAGCACCGCATCCACATCGTTGCGTCGGACCGCATCGAAGGCGATGGCTCGTCGCACCACGCCGGCCAGCGCCTGCGCGCGTGCTTCGCTTTCTGCCATCCCAAAGGTCTGCCGCACCGCTGCTTTGTAAGAGCTGACATCGTGGTTGTAGCGCACCGACTCCACTAACTCGCCCCCTTGGGCTTCCCACTGCGCGCGCAATGCGCCGAGCAGGCGGCGGCCCAGATCCGAATTCGGCACCATCGCGATGGCTCGTCGCGCGCCCTGCTGCCAAGCGTGTGCCGCGAGGTCTCCGGCCTCATCTTCCGGGCGCAGACCAAATTGATAAAAAGCTCGGCTGCCTTCGGCCTGACGCGCCGTCGTGTTCAAGGCCAGCAGCGGGGCGCCCAGTTCGCCTTGCGCCAGCAGCGCCTCCACCGCCGGTTTCTCAAGTGGACCGACGAGGAAATCTGCCCCCTCGGCCACCGCCAATTTGACGACTGCCGGGGTCTGCGCAGCGCTGGCGGCGTAGACCACGATGTCCGGCATCGCGGCGGGATCGGCTTGGGCAAAACGGGCGGCGATGAAACCATCGCGGATCGCCGTCGCCACTTTCGCCAGGGGCCCCTCTAGGGGCAGGATGAGGGCGATGCGATGCACCGGGGTCTGGCCTTCCTCGGCTTTTTCCAGAAGTTCCTCTACCAGCAGCGACTGGGCGGGGTGGTGCGGGTAGGTGGATTGCCAGCGGGCAAGCTCCAGGGCGAATTCCACCGGGCTGCCGCCCGTGCGGGCTTCCAAATCCAACAGGGCAAGCCAGCCGGCCGCCTGTGGGGCTTCGGGTTTCAATTGTCCCACGAGCGCCGCGAGTCCACTTTGGGTCAGCGCGGCCCAAATGGCGTAGGTCAACTCGCCGCGGCGTTTGGCGGGCAGTGGAAAGCGCTCCGCCAGCGTGAGATTGATGGCGGCAGGCTGGGGTTCCCCGTTCAAAAGTTGGGCCCGGCCCAGAGTTCGCAGGTAGAGTCCACGTTCGTAGGGGTCGAGCGCTGCGGTTTGGACGGGCAGGAGGGCGGCCAGGGCGGGCCCGGCCTGTTGGCTCGCCAAGGCTTGCATGCCCGCGCTCAACGCGGCCGCCTGACCGCTGTTCGGTGCGCTTGCAAGGGGCTCGCCAAGGTCTAGCCGGATGAGACTGGCCCGGTTGCGCAGGGTCGTGGCCGCCGGCTCTTGCGAGGTCTCCGCCAGCCGCGAAAAAGCGGCCGCTGCACCGACAAAATCACCGCTACCCAGTTGCTGTTGCGCGAGTTCAAGCGGCGTGGCCGCGGTGAGGGGCGCGGTCGGCAGTAGTTGAGGTTGCGTGCACCCCGCAGCGATAATCCAGAGCGCCCAGAGCCACCGCCATTCTTGCCTGTTCCCGGAGTAAGTCCCTGTCGCCATGTTGTCATTCATGCCAGTGCCGAGCGCCAGTGTAGCAATCGAGCGACCGTGCTTGTACCTCGTTGCAACCCCCATCGGGAACCTCGCCGATATCACGGTGCGCGCGCTGCAAATGATCGCCCAATGTGACCTGCTGTTAGCGGAGGACACCCGCACCACCGCGCGGTTGCTGGACCATTACGGCATTGCACGCACCGCGCAAGCTTTGCACGAGCATAACGAGCGGGAGCAGGCCCCGGGGCTGGCGCAACGCATCCGAACCCAAAACCTTGCGGCGGTCTTGGTCAGTGACGCCGGCACCCCGCTGCTAAGCGACCCCGGCTTCCCGCTCATCCAGGCCGCGCTGGCCGCAAACATCACGCTGCGCCCGGTGCCCGGCGCGAGTGCGGCGCTGGCGGCGCTGAGCGTGGCGGGCTTGCCGAGCGACCGGTTCTGCTTTGAGGGTTTTCTGCCCGCGCGGGAGGCCGCCGCGCGCACGCGCTTGGAGCGCCTGGTCACCGAGGATCGCACCCTCATTTTTTACGAGTCGCCCCGCCGCGTGGGCCGCACGTTAGCCTTGTTGCAGGCCGTTTTTGGCGCCGATCGGCCGGCCTGTGTCGGCCGCGAATTGACCAAACTGCACGAAACCCACTATCGCGGACCCCTCGCCGAGGTGGCCTTGCGGGTGGCCGCTGATCCCTACGGCGCGACCGGCGAATTCGTGGTGCTGGTCGGGCCCGCGCCCGCCAGCGCCTTAGCGGTCCACGAAGTGCGGCGGGTGCTGCAAATACTCGCCCCGCAGGTGAGTCGCCGCACGGCGATTGAACTCACGGCGATCATCCTGGGGCGCTCGCGCAACGAGGTCTACGCCGTGGCATTGCGCGAGCCGGAAGGAGGTTCGACGGAACTTTCAATTGCACAGGGTGCGGGGGATACTGACGCCGCGAGTCGGTCAGACGGTCGCTGGAAAGCCCCTTAAAAAGGCGTTCTGGAGGAAAGTCCGGGCTCCATAGGACAGGATGCCAGGTAACGCCTGGGGGGCGTGAGCCCACGGAAAGTGCCACAGAAAATATACCGCCGGCGGCCTATGGCCGCAGGTAAGGGTGAAATGGTGCGGTAAGAGCGCACCGCGCCGGTCAACGCCGGTGGCAGGGTAAACCCCATCCGGAGCAAGACCAAATAGAAAAGCATGCCGCTACGGGCGGCGCAGCGTGGTCCGCGCTAGCTTTCGGGTAGGTTGCTAGAGGCGTTCGGAGACGGACGTCCCAGATGAATGGCCGTCACCGCCTTCCGGGCGGGACAGAACCCGGCTTATCGACCGACTCGCCCTTTCTGAGACCCCCTCGCCTATCTCAAAACATCATAAAACACATTAGAAATAACGTTTAGTTATTTGATATTACAGATATTTTAAGTTTCCAGCTTTGCTTTCCACAGCGCCCCCCGCGCCTTTCCTAAGTGTTTGTTCCAAAGCAAGAATTTTGTCATTCATTCCTTGACAGTTTTTGGCCGCGATTCGTATAGTAACTGGGTGGGGAATAGTGGGATATTGTGGGGAATGAGTCTGAATTTGCAGCTAGGCGCAACCTCCAGCGGGCTCAAAACTTAGATTAAGCACGTCCCGGTCGGCGAGTAGAGGCGCATATGTTTCGCGGTTTCAGTGCGGTCACCATCGATGCGAAGGGCCGGTTGGCAGTTCCTGCCCGCTTTCGCGACCTGCTGGGTGCGCGGGGCGTGAGCACGCTCATCATGACCATCAGCCCGTGGGACCGTTGCATCTGGGCCTATCCGCTGCCCGAATGGGAAGAAATCGACGCCAAACTGCATGCCCTGCCGGCCGCCGATCCGGAAGCGCGCATGGCCAAGCGCGTGGTGCTGGGACACGCGACGGATAGCGCCCTAGACGCCCAAGGGCGAATTCTCATGCCGCAGGAATTGCGCGAGCTGGTGGGGATAGAACGCCGTACCGTGGTCTTGGGGCTGGGCAATAAGCTGGAACTCTGGGACGACGAAGTCTGGCAGCGGCGGCGCGGCGAATGGCTGCAAGAGGTGGCCTCCGGCACTACGCCCACCTCTGCCGTGCTGGCCTCGTTGTCGCTCTAACCCCCTTGGAACCCGCCGCGCACCTGCCCGTGCTGCTCGCTGAAGTGATCGAGTTGCTGCGCCTGCAACCCAATGGCATCTATCTGGACTGTACGTTTGGGCGGGGGGGGCATGCGCGCGAGATTCTGCGGCGGCTGGGAGCGGGCGGGCGCCTGCTCGCCTTCGACCGCGACCAAGACGCCGCGCAGGCCAGCGCGGAGTTTTGCCTCGACCCCCGTTTTTCGTTTACCCATATCCAGTTCTCGCTGAGCCGAGCGGTGTTAGACGCGCAGGGCGTGTGGGGGCAACTGGACGGCGTGCTGATGGACTTTGGGGTGTCCTCGCCCCAACTGAATGTCAGCGAGCGTGGCTTTAGCTTTCAGAGCGACGGCCCGCTGGACATGCGGATGGACCAAACCAGCGGGTGCACCGGTGCGCAGTGGCTGGCGCTCGCGGCGCAGGTGGACATTGAACGCTGTCTGTTTAATTTTGGCGAGGAACGCCACGGCCGCCGAGTCGCGCGCCGGATCTGCGCCGAGCGCGAACGCGAGCCTATCCAAACCACCGCGCAGCTGGCCGCCATCGTGGCCGCGGCGGTGCCGCGTAGCGGCGAGCGCATTCATCCGGCCACGCGCACGTTTCAAGCCCTGCGGATCCAGATTAACGACGAGTTGGGCGAAATTGAACGCGGGCTCCCGCTGATGCGCGGGGCGTTGGCCCCGGGTGGTCGCCTGTGTGCTATTTCCTTCCACTCGTTAGAGGACCGCATCGTCAAGCGCTACTTCCGTGATTCTGCGCGGCCTGCGCAGGATGTTTTTGGCAGCGCGCCGGCCTTCCGTTTAATTACCCGCAAACCGACCTACCCCTCGCCCGAGGAAGCCGCCACGAACCCGCGTGCCCGCAGTGCCCGGCTGCGCGTGCTGGAGCGTGCAGCATGAAAACCACCGTCACGCTCGGGGTTTTGATGCTCCTGATCTTTCTCAGCGCGCTGGCTTTGGTCTTGTTGCGGTATGAAAACAAAGCCTTCTTTATGGAACTGCAGGGGCTGCGCAAGCACCGCGACGCGCTCGACCGCGAATGGGGCCAACTGCTGCTCGAGCAGGGTGCTTGGGGCGCGCATGCGCGGGTGGAGGCCATCGCACGGGAGAAACTCGCGATGACCGTGCCGCCGCCGGGTCAGGTTACCCGGGTGCGCCCATGAACGGGCGCGGCCAGCTGTGGGCGAGCATGGCGCGTAGATTGCCGCGACGGCGCACCTGCGTCATGGCTGGGTTTTTGCTGATCGCGCTGGTGTTGACCGAGCACGCGGTTAATTTGCAGCTAACCAAACGCGATTTCCTGCAGTCCCACGGGGACGCGCGCTCGCTGCGGGTGATCGCAACGGAAGCCCATCGGGGCATGATCACCGACCGCAACGGTGAGCCCCTGGCGATCAGCACGCCCGTGAACTCGGTCTGGGTGAATCCAACGGTGCTCATCGAACACAAGGACCGCTGGGCGGAACTGGCGAAGATCCTAGAGCTGCCCAAAGCTGAACTGGCGGCCCGGCTGCAACCGCGGCGCCCCAAAACCTATGTCTACCTGCGCCGCCAAATCAGCCCCGATATCGCCCACGCGGTGACCGCGGCCGCGATCCCCGGCGTCAATCTCACCAACGAATACCGACGTTATTACCCCGCGGGTGAAGTGGCCGCCAATTTGCTGGGATTCACCAACGTGGACGACCGTGGGCAGGAGGGGATCGAGCTGGCGTTCGATGCCACGCTGCACGGCACACCCGGTCTGGACCGGGTTATTCAGGACCGCTTAGGGCGGGTGGTAGAGCATGTGGAACGCGTGCGCCCGGCCCAGCCGGGCCAGGATTTGGCGCTCAGCATCGACCGGCGATTACAGTATTTTGCCTATCGCGAGTTAAAGACGGCCGTCACGCAGCGCAATGCCGTCGGCGGCCTGATGGTCATCCTGGATGCGCAAACGGGCGAGGTTCTCGCCATGGTGAACCAGCCCTCCTACAACCCCAATAACCGTGGCCAGCTGCGCGGAGAGAATTTTCGCAACCGGACGGTGACCGATCTTTTCGAGCCGGGTTCAACCATCAAACCGTTCACGGTGGCCGCTGGTCTAGAGTCTGGTCTGTTCAAGCCCACCACCGTGATCAACTGCGAGCAGGGCAGTTTTCGCGGACACCTGGTCAAAGACGTCCATCCCTACGGCCTGTTGAGCGTGGCGGGCGTGATTCAGAAATCGAGCAACGTCGGCGTCACCAAAATCGCCTTGGCGATCGAGCCGGAACAATTCTGGGACGTGCTCAATCGCTCCGGCTTTGGTCAGGCAAGCGGCGTGGAACTGCCGGGTGAGATTACCGGTCGCTTGGAGCCGTACCGGAACTGGCGGGGTGCGGATGTGGTGAGCTTGTCGTATGGGTACTTCACTAATCTCACCGCCGTGCAGCTCGCGCGCGCCTACGGGGTACTCGCCACCGGTGGTGTGCAGCGCCCGGTGACGATCATCAAGCAAGACCACCCGGCGCTCGGCGCGCGAGTCATGCCCGAGGCGACCGCCTTGGCCGTGCGACAGATGATGCAAGCCGTCACCGAGGTGGGTGGCACCGCCAAGGCCGCCGCCGTTGAGGGCTATCTCGTGGCAGGCAAGACCGGCACCGTCAAGAAGAACAGCGAGCGGGGCTACACCGAAAAAAGTTACCGGTCGATTTTCGCCGGCTTCATGCCCGCCAGCGCCCCTCGGCTCATTGGCGTCGTGGTGATCGACGACCCTCAGGGCACCGAATATTACGGCGGACTGGTGGCCGCGCCCGTGTTCGCCAGCGTGATGCATGAAGCCGCGCGCCTGTTCAATCTCACGCCCGACCGCGAAGTCGCCGAGGACGGCGATAGCGTGCGTTTAGCGGGCTGGTCGGTGCCGGCAGAAACGCCATGATGGCTGCCCTCAACTTGCCCGTCATGCGCCTATCGACCTTGCTCCAGGACCTGACGGTGCTTCCCACGGGGATGGATTGCACGGTCACGGGGCTGGCCATCGACAGCCGTCTGGTGAAATCTGGTGATGTTTTTTTGGCCTACGCGGGAACCCACGAAGACGGTGCGCGATATGTGCGAGAGGCGGCAGCGGCGGGTGCCTGCGCGGTCTTGATGGAGTCTGCGGACCTTTTGCCCCAACTCGACGTTCCGGTGTTGGGGCTCCGGGATCTGCGCACCCACGTGGGATTGATCGCCAGCCGTTTCTATCAATTTCCGGCGCACGGGATGACCCTCGTGGCGGTCACGGGCACCAACGGGAAAACGAGCGTCGCGCATCTGTGCGCGCAGGCGTGGCGGACGCTCCACGGCAGCAGTGGATACTTCGGCACCTTGGGCTATGGCGCGCTCGAGGCGCTGGAGGCAGGCCCGAATACCACCCCAGATCCGGTCACCCTGCAGCGCAATCTGGCGCGTCTGGCGGCGGCCGGTACGCGCCATGTGGCGCTGGAGGCCTCATCGCACGCGCTCAGTCAGGGCCGTCTGGATCACCTTGCGATCGCGGTCGCGGTGTTCACCGGCTTGGGCCACGACCATCTGGATTATCACGGCACCCTGGCCGCCTATGGCGCGGCTAAGCAGCGCTTGTTCCAACATCCCGGCTTAGCGGTCGCGATCCTCAATCTCGATGACGCCTACGCCGTGCAGGTGCGCGCAGCGCTGGCGTCGACCGTGCGCCTATACACCTATAGTACCGACCCGCAGGGGCCGTCGGCGGACGTGCACGCCTTGGCCGTGACCACCGCGCGCGCCGGTTTGGTCCTGCGGGTACGCACCTGGCAAGGAGAGGTGTCGCTGACCAGCCCCTTGATTGGGGATTTCAACGCGCAAAATTTGCTCGCCGCCCTCACGGTGCTGATGGTCGCTGGGAGCCCCTGCGACGCCGCCGCCGCGGCGCTGTCACAGGCCGACCCCATTCGCGGGCGGATGGAATTAATCGCAGGCCCGCCGGGCAGCCCGCTGGTGTATGTCGACTACGCCCACTCGCCCGACAGCCTTGCACGGGTTTTACGCGCGCTCAGAACGCCCGACACGGCCCGGCTCATTTGCGTTTTTGGTTGCGGCGGGGACCGCGATCACAGCAAACGCGGACCGATGGGCGCGTTGGCCGAGTCGCTCGCCGACCACACCATCCTGACCAGCGACAATCCTCGCAGCGAAGACCCGCAGGCCATCGCCGCGCAGATTAAAGCGGGGATGCGCCAGCCGGCCTTGGCGCTTTTTGTGCCCGACCGGGCGGCGGCGATCGCCCACGCCATTGCGCTGGCGAGCGCCCAAGATGTGGTGCTCATCGCCGGTAAAGGGCACGAGTCCACCCAGATCACGGGGCGCTGCGTGCGACCCTTCGACGATGCCGCTCTGGCCCGTAGCCTGCTAATGGCGCGCACCCATGATTAACGGCACGTTGGCGCAGGTCGCGACTCACACCCACGGCCAGGTGCGCGGCGCCGCCCATTACCACGGGATCAGCACCGACACCCGCACGCTCGCCGCCGGCCAATTATTTGTGGCCCTCAAGGGCGAGCACTTCGACGCCCACGACTACCTAGACGCCGCCGCCAACGCCGCAGGGGTGCTGCTATCGCGCGAGTGCACGACCGCCTGCCCACAGGTCGTCGTCGCTGATACGCGGCGCGCCTTGGGCGATTTGGCGCGGGCGTGGCGGCGTGCGCATGACTTGGCGCTCGTCGCCGTGACGGGCAGCAACGGCAAAACGACCACCAAGGAAATGATCGCCAGCATCCTGCGTCAGCAGGGACCCACGCTGGCCACGCAGGGCAATCTCAACAACGACATTGGGGTGCCCCAGACCCTGTTCCAACTCGCCGCCGAGCATCGCTATGCGGTGGTAGAGATGGGCGCGAATCGCCCGCAGGACATCCGTGAACTGGTGGCCATCGCCGAGCCGAGTGTGGCGCTGGTCACGATGTGCAGCGCGGCGCATCTAGCGGGTTTTGGCGATCTGGCTGGGGTGGCGCGCGCCAAAGGTGAGATTTATGCCCAACTGGGCGCGGCGGGTACGGCGGTGCTAAACGCGGACGATGTTTACCACAACCAGTGGCGGCAGGTCGCGGGCGCGGCCCGCACGCTGACTTTTGGTCTGGACCACCCCGCGCAGGTCTCGGCCTGCGAGGTAAGCCCTGGGGCACTGGGCGAGGGCACCTATTTCACGCTTCGCCTCGCCGGCCGTGCCGCGCCGGTCCATCTGCCGTTCGATGGTCGGCACAACGTGCGCAATGCGTTGGCGGCGGCCGCCGTCGGGCTAGCGCTGGAGGTGCCGCTGGCGGCCATCGTGCGTGGCTTGGAGTCGGCCGCGCCCGTGAAAGGTCGGCTCACGGTGCGCCACGGGCGCGCGGGCTTGACCGTCATCGACGACACCTACAACGCGAATCCCGCCTCGCTCGCCGCCGCCTTGGCGCTGCTCGCCGCGCAGCCCGCGCCGCGCTGGCTGCTGGTGGGTGATATGGGCGAGTTGGGTAGTGCCAGCGAGGCCGCCCACCGCGCCGCGGGTCAGGCTGCGCGCGCGGCGGGGGTCGAGCGGCTGTTTAGCGTCGGCCCGCTAGCGGCCCTGGCGGCGGCAGCTTTTGGTGCCGGGGCGCAAGCGTTTGCCAGCCGTGCGGCGGCGCTGGAGGGCTTGCGTGACCTCGACACTGCGGGGGTCACGCTCCTCGCCAAAGGGTCCCGCTCGATGCAAATCGACCTCCTAGTCGCGGCCCTGCTAGCGCCGCCGGTGGTGCCCACATGCTGATGTGGCTGGCCGATTATTTGGCGCAATTCCACTCGGGCTTCCGCGTGTTCCAGTATTTGACTTTGCGCAGCATTTTGGCCGCGCTGACCGCGCTGTTTATCGCGCTGTGGGTGGGACCGGCGATGATCCGGCGTTTCGTCGGCCATCAGATCGGCCAGCAGGTCCGGGACGATGGCCCGAAATCGCATCTCGCCAAAGCAGGCACGCCCACCATGGGCGGTCTGCTGATTTTGATCTCGATCACCATCAGCACCTTGTTGTGGAGCAATCTAGCGAACCGCTTTGTGTGGCCGGTGCTGGTGACCACCCTGTGTTTTGGCCTCATCGGATGGTTTGACGACTACCTCAAGATCGTCCGTAAAACCTCCAAAGGTCTGGCGGCCAAGCACAAATATTTTTGGCAGTCTTGCGTGGCGTTGGCCGCGGCGAGCGTGCTTTACCGTGCCGCTATCAGCCCCACCGAAACCCAACTCATCGTGCCCTTTTTTAAAGGGGTGGCGGTCGACCTCGGCTTGTTCTACCTCGCCACCACGTATTTTGTGATCGTCGGCACCAGCAACGCCGTTAACCTGACCGATGGTCTGGATGGACTGGCCATCTTGCCCACCGTGCTGGTGGCGGGTGCCCTCGTGGTTTTTGCTTACGTTACCGGCAATGTGAAGTTTTCCCACTATCTCGGCGTGCCCTACGTCGCGGGGGTGGGTGAGATGTGTATTTTCTGCGGCGCCATGGTGGGCTCGGGACTGGGCTTTTTGTGGTTCAACACTTATCCCGCGCAGATTTTCATGGGCGACATCGGCGCGCTGGCGCTGGGGGCTGCGCTGGGCATCGTCGCGGTGGTGGTGCGCCAAGAATTGGTGTTGTTTGTGATGGGCGGCGTGTTCGTGATGGAAACCGTCTCGGTCATTTTGCAGGTCGCTTCGTTTAAGCTCACCGGTCGCCGGATTTTTCGCATGGCGCCCCTCCATCATCATTTTGAACTCAAGGGCTGGCCCGAGCCGCGGGTGATCGTGCGCTTCTGGATCGTGACCGTGGTGTTGGTCCTCACCGGCCTTGCGACCCTGAAACTGCGATGAGCATTCAGCCTGCCCAAGCGGGGTCGGCGGCCCACTTTGAGGGCCAGCGCTGGGCCGTCTTTGGGTTAGGCGCCACCGGTTTGTCGCTGGCGCGCTATTTGGCGCCGCGCGTGGCGCAACTGCTGTGCGTGGATACCCGGGCCGAGCCACCGGCCCGCGCGGCGGTGCAGGCCTTGTCGCCCGCGATCGAGTGCCGTTGCGGCACGCTGTCCGCGACCAGCCTCGCCGGCTATTCCCACATCGCGGTGAGTCCCGGCGTACCGCTAGACCACCCGGCACTGCGCGGCGCGGTGACCGCCGGGTCGGTCTTGGTGGGCGACGTCGAACTTTTCCGGCGCGCCGCCACCGCCCCAGTGCTCGGCGTCACGGGCTCCAACGGTAAGAGCACCGTCACTACCTTGGTGTGGCAAATGCTGGAGGCCGCCGGTTGGACCGTGCAGGCGGGCGGTAATTTGGGCACCCCGGCGTTGGCGTTACTCGCCGGCGCCACACCAGACTATTACCTGCTGGAGCTATCGAGTTTCCAGTTGGAACTGGCGACTGCGTTGGGTCTTGAAGTCGCCTGCGTGCTGAATCTCTCCGCCGACCATCTCGATCGGCACGGTAGTTTTGCGGCCTATCGCGATGCCAAAGCCCGCATCCTGCGCGGGGCCAAGCACTTGGTGCTCAATGCCGATGACCCCGCGGTGGCGGCGTTAGCGCCGCCGGGTGCCGCCGTCAGTTGGGTGGGTTCGCAGGGTCACACGGCCGAGTATCACGTGGCGTTGCGGGCCGGTGAGCGTTGGCTCCAACGCGGCTCGCAGCCACTGATCGCGTGCAGTGGTTTCCAACTCGCGGGGCGGCACAACGAGTTCAACGCGCTGGCGGCCTTCGCTATCACCGACTGTCTAGACGTGCCGCGGGCCGCACAGTGCGCCGCGCTGGCCGCTTTCGCCGGTCTGGAACACCGTGCCCGGCGGATCGCGTCGCGGGCGGGCGTGGACTGGTACGACGACTCCAAAGGCACCAACATCGGCGCCGCCAGTGCCGCGATCGAAGGCCTGCTGAGCGGGCGTGGCGGCGTACTCATCGCCGGCGGGCAGGGCAAGGGTGCTGATTTTCGCGAACTCCGGCCGGCGCTCACCGGCCGCGTCCACACGGCGATACTGCTGGGCGAAGACGCGCCCCTCCTCGCCGCCGCCATCGGCGATTTGGTCGCGGTGCAACTGGCCGACGATTTGCCCGCGGCCGTGCGCTTGGCGGCCGCCGCCGTGCGTCCGGGGGAGGCGGTGCTCCTTAGTCCCGCCTGCGCGAGCCTAGATATGTTCGATAACTACCAGCATCGCGGGCGGGTGTTTGCCGCGGCGGTGCACGAGGTGCTCGGCGCATGAACCCGGCCACCCCAGCACCTGTCCCAGCGCGCGCCATGGCCGCCTCCCTGCCCGTCGACTTCTGGTTGTTGGCGGCACTGGCGACGCTCATTTGCCTGGGGCTGGTAATGGTGGCGTCGGCGTCGATATCGATCGCCGCGCGCGGCCATGGTTTTGAACTGTATTACTTCGTGCGGCAACTCGAGGCCCTGACCCTCGGCGGGGCGTTGGGCTATGGCCTATTCCGCTTGGGCCTGACCCGCTTGATGCAGTGGAGTAGCACGGGCCTGCTCATCGGACTTGCCCTGCTGATTGCGGTGCTAGTGCCGGGCTTGGGTCATAAGGTCAACGGCAGCATGCGGTGGGTCTCGTTTGGCTACTTCACGGTGCAGGCCTCGGAAGTCGCCAAACTTGCGATCATCGTGTATCTCGCCGCCTACCTCGTGCGGCACCGCACGCAGGTGGAAGAAAAGCTCTGGGGGTTCATCAAGCCCCTGTGCGTGTTGGCAGTGATTGCCGGTTTGTTGCTGTGCGAACCCGATATGGGCACGACCGTGGTCCTCACGGCCACGGTGCTAATCATGGTGTGGTTGGGTGGCGTGCCGCTGCGCACCTTTCTAGCGCCCGCCAGCGCCGCGCCGTTCCTTATTTACGGCCTGATCAAAATTGAGCCCTACCGCTGGCAGCGCGTGCTGACTTTCCAGAACCCCTGGGAGCACGAACTCACCAGCGGCTATCAGCTTACCCAATCGCTCATTGCCTTCGGGCGCGGCGAGTGGCTAGGCACTGGCTTGGGCAACAGCGTGCAAAAACTATTTTATCTCCCCGAGGTCCACACCGACTTTATTTTTGCAGTGATCGGCGAGGAACTCGGCTTCGTCGGCACCTTGCTGGTCATCTTTCTCTACCTGTTTTTCGTCTGGCGCATGTTTCTCGTCGGCGCGCGTGCCGAAGAGGCTGGCCTGCCCTATGGCGCCAATCTCGCCTATGGCTTCGCCACGCTCATCGGGGTGGAGGCGTATATCAATATCGGCGTGAACCTGGGCTTTTTGCCCACCAAGGGTTTGACCCTGCCGTTTATCAGCTACGGCAGCAACAGCACCATCGTGCTGTGCTGCGCGCTTGCCATCGTGCTGCGCGTGTCTTACGAAACCCGCGTGTCGGCGCAGATCCCAGCACCGCCACCCGCGCCCCCCGAGGAGAGCCTCGCCCATGACTGAGCGCGTGCTAATTCTGGCGGGTGGTACGGGCGGACATATCTACCCGGCGCTCGCGGTGGCAGAGATTTTACGGGCGCGTGGGATCGCGCTGGCGTGGCTGGGTTCGGCACGCGGCCTGGAGCAACGCATCGTGCCGGCCCATGGCATCGAACTGTTGACTATCTGGGTGTCTGGATTGCGCGGCCGTGGCTGGCTGGGCTGGCTGCTGGCGCCCTTGATGTTGGGCGTGGCCACCGCCCAAGCGCTGCGGATTATTTGGCGCTTTAGACCGGGCGTGGTGCTGGGCATGGGCGGCTTTGTCAGTGGCCCGGGTGGGTTTGCCGCCTGGTTACTGCGCCGGCCGCTGGTCATCCACGAGCAAAATGCGCTGGCGGGACTCACCAACCGTTGCTTGAGCCGACTGGCGACCCGGGTGCTGCAGGCCTATCCGCATAGTTTTGCTGAGCGAGTGGCGGCGCTGGTCACCGGTAATCCGCTGCGCGCAGCCATCGCGCAGATGACGGCGCGCCCCGCCCCGCCCCGCGCAGACACCACGCTGCGCGTGCTCGTCATGGGGGGCAGCCGGGGCGCGCATCGACTCAACCAGCTGTTGCCCGAGGCGTTCGCTGCGGTGGCGGCGGGCGTCGTCGAGGTCTGGCATCAAACCGGCGAGGTAGATCTGGTGTCGACCCGCGCGGCCTACAGCCGGGCCGGCATCGCCGCCCGCATCGACTCTTATATCGAGGACATGCCCGGCGCCTATGCCTGGGCGGATGTGGCGATCTGTCGGGCCGGGGCCATGACCGTGGCCGAACTGGCCGCCGCCGGTCTGCCCGCCGTACTGGTGCCTTTCCCCGCCGCGGTGGACGACCATCAAACCGCTAACGCCCGTTATTTGGCCGCCGCTGGGGCCGCGGTGCTGCTGCCCGAGGCGACGCTGCGCGCGGCCGATCTCGCGCGGCGGCTGGACGCTTGGCAGCGTGACCGGGCGGGTCTGCTGGCGATGGCCGAGCGCGCCCGAGCGCTGGCTCGCCCGGAGGCCGCCCAAGCAGTGGCCGCGCACTGTCTGGACCTCCTCCATGGATAACTTAAACACGCTGCCCATGCACAACGTGCGGTGCATTCATTTCGTTGGGATTGGTGGCGCCGGCATGGGTGGTATCGCCCAAGTGCTGCACAATCTCGACTATGTCGTGTCGGGGTCGGACCAAGCGGCCAATCGCATGACCGAACAACTGGTGCGCTTGGGCATCGTCATCGACATCGGCCACCGCGCCGAGAACGTGCAGCAGGCTGATGTCGTGGTCTACTCCAGCGCCATCGCCCCGGACAATGTGGAGCTCGCGGCGGCGCGTGCGCGCCGTATCCCCAGCGTGCCCCGCGCCGAGATGTTGGCCGAATTAATGCGCTTTCGGCGGGGCATTGCGATCGCTGGGACGCACGGCAAAACAACCACCACGAGTCTGGTGGCCAGCGTGCTCGCGGAAGGCGGTCTGGACCCCACTTTCGTCATCGGCGGGCTGCTGCACAGCGCCGACTCGCACGCCCGCTTAGGCACCGGGCATTATCTGGTGGCCGAAGCCGACGAGAGCGACGCATCGTTCTTGTTGCTCAATCCATTGATCGCGGTGCTGACCAATATCGATGCCGACCACATGGACACCTATCAGCAGGATTTTGCGCGACTGCAGGCCAGTTTCCGCGATTTCTTCCGTCGCCTGCCTTTTTACGGGGTGGCCGTCATTTGTCTCGATGACGCCTGCGCCGCGGCCCTCATCCCCGACTTGCACACCCGCGTTTTGACCTATGGTCAGCAGTGCGAAGCCGACGTTCAGGGGCTAGATATCCAATTGAACGGCACGCGCTCGAGTTTCCGCGTGCGCCGTCTCAACCACGCCGATGACCTGCAGGTGACGCTCAACATGCCGGGCCGTCATAACGCCTTGAATGCCTTGGCGGCGATCGCGGTCGCCGGTGAGTTGGGCCTCTCTGATGCAGCTATCACCCGCGCGCTAGCCAATTTTCAGGGCGTGAATCGGCGTTGTCAGGTGCGTGGTCACGCCCGTATCGGGGGCGTTAGGGTGACCTTGATCGACGACTACGGACACCATCCCCGCGAAATCGCCGCGATGATCCGCACCGCGCGTGAGTCGTGGGCGGGCACGCGCCTCGTGCTGGCCTTTCAGCCGCATCGCTACACCCGCACCCGCGACCTGTTTGAAGACTTCGCCGAGGTGCTGAGCACGGTCGATGTGCTGCTGGTACTCGATATTTACAGCGCCGGCGAAAAGCCGTTGGCGGGGGCCGACGCGCGCACGCTTTGCCGTTCCATTCGCGCGCGCGGCGCCGTGGATCCAGTTTTTGTCTCCGGCCCTGAGACCCTGCTCACCGCCCTGGCGGGGGTGGTTCAGGAGGCCGATTTGGTGCTGCTCTTAGGGGCCGGCAGCATTGGCCGCATCGCCGAAAAAATGCAGTTCGAGCCACTGTGAATGAGCGTGACGCAAGCGCGACAGCGCCCCAGGATGACGATGAACGATAGCCCCACGCCCGCCACGGGGCCTACATGGCTGCGCGACCTGCCGCTGCGCGGGCGCGTGAGCGTGCAGGAGCCCATGGCGCGGCATTGTAGTTGGCGCGCCGGCGGCGCGGCCGAACGGTTTTTCGCGCCGGCCGATCTCCCCGACCTCGCGATGTTTCTGCGCGCGGCCCCGCCCACAGAGGTGCTGACGGCCATTGGTTTGGGCAGCAATCTGCTGGTGCGCGATGGCGGCCTGCGCGGGACGGTCATCGCGTTCTCGCCGGCCTGCGCCGGCCTTGCCTGGCACGCTGATCACACGGTGCAGGTCGGCGCTGGCGTGGCCTGCGCCAAAGTGGCAAAAATCGCCGCCCGTCGACAGCTCGGTGGTGGCGAGTTTCTGGCTGGGATCCCCGGGACGATCGGGGGTGCGTTGGCGATGAATGCCGGGGCTTTCGGCCATGCAATTTGGGATCTGGTGGAAGCGGTGGAAATCATCACCCGGGGCGGCGACCTCCAACGGCGACCCGCGGCCGCATTTAAGGCGGCCTATCGCCAACTAGACGGCCTAAATCAAGCGTGGTTTGTGGGCGCGATACTGCGCCTCGATGCCGACGCCGCGGCGGCCGGTCGGGTCCGCGCTTTGCTGGCACAACGCAGCGCCGCACAGCCGCTAGGACTGCCGAGCTGCGGCTCGGTTTTCAAGAATCCACCGGGAGATTTCGCGGGCCGGCTCATCGAGGCAGCCGAGCGAAAATCGGCGCGTCTGGGCGGTGCTTATGTCTCACCCAAGCACGCCAATTTTATTATCAACGACGGCACGGCGAGCGCGGCCGATATCGAAGACCTGCTGCTGAGCGTCCAGGCGAGCGTCGCGCAACGCTTTGGCGTGTGTTTGGAAAGTGAAGTCCGCATTGTCGGCGAGCGCGTTGCGCTGGGCGGCACGCCATGAGCCGCAGTGCGCGCAGCCACGCTGCCATTGTGGCCGCTGCCGGTCGGGTCGTCGTGCTGATGGGCGGCGACTCGGCGGAGCGCGCAGTCTCGCTCAGGAGCGGGGCGGCGGTGGCGGCCGCGTTAAGCCGGACCGGCATCGCGGTGCAGACGCTGGACTTTCGGGCCGGCCAACTCAACGCCTTGCTACACCTCGCCCCAGACCGGGTTTTCATCGCGCTCCATGGTCGCGGCGGCGAGGATGGCCAACTGCAGGGTGCGCTGGGTATCGCCGGTATTCCCTACACCGGCAGCGGCGTGCTGGGCTGCGCGCTGGCGATGGACAAAATTCGCGCTAAGCAGGTTTGGCAAAGCCAGAACCTCCCGACGCCCGACTTTCTTGTCGTTGACGACACCTGTACGCCCGCGCAAATCCTCGCCCGCCTCGGGCTGCCGCTGGCAGTGAAGCCGGCGCGGGAAGGTTCCAGCATCGGGATCAGCAAAGTCGTGCAAGCCGCGCAGCTGGCGCCGGCGATCGCCCTGGCGCGTCGGCTCGATGGGGCGGTACTCGCCGAGCGCTGGGTCGTGGGCGGTGAGTACACCCTGGCGATCGTGCAAGGCCAAACGCTGCCCCTCATCAAGCTGGAAACCCCACGCGAGTTCTACGACTACGAGGCCAAGTACCACGCCGATTCCACCCGTTATCTGTGCCCTTGTGGTTTACCGCCGGCGCAGGAAACGGCCTGTGCAGCCTTGGGTCTGCGGGCGTTTAACGCCGTGGGCGCCAGCGGCTGGGGGCGGGTCGATTTCATGCTCGATGAAGGTGGACAGCCGCAGCTTATTGAAATCAATACGGTGCCCGGGATGACCGATCACTCGCTGGTACCGATGGCGGCGACGGCTATCGGCTGGTCCTTCGAGCAGTTAACCCTGCGCATTCTCGAGTCGAGTTTCGAGCGTGAACCATGATCCTCGGCGAGCGCCCGCGACCGCAGGCCGCCATGCGGGAGCCGCCGCGCCCGATCCGCTGGGGTCGCTGGCTCTTGGCGGCTGGCGCAATTGTGTTGGTCATCGGCGTCCAACGGCTGGTGGTGCGGCTGGCCGACCCCGACGTGTTCCCGATCCGTCGGGTGACGGTGGACGGCGAATTTCGTTACCTCGCGGCCCAGCATATCGAAGCCCTGGTGGTGGGGGCCGTGCGCGGCGGATTTTTTCAGGTGGACGTCGCACAAATCCGTGCCCAGCTCCTGCGCGAAGCCTGGGTGCGCGACGCCACGGTGCAGCGCGTTTGGCCCATTGCGTTACACGTGAGCATCCGCGAGCAGCAACCGGTTGCCCGGTGGGGCGAGGCGTCCTTGCTGAGCGCGGCGGGCGAGGTCTTTACGCCCGACCCGAAAACTTTCCCCAACGGGCTAGTACAGCTCAGCGGGTCGACCGGCACCCAGGCCGAGGTGCTCGCCGTTTGGCAGCGCGCCCGGGCCACGCTCAAGACCTTGGGACTCACCGCAACCGCCCTGCGGCGCTCGGACCGCGGCGCCTGGCAGCTGGAACTCGCGGACGGCACGCTGCTGCTGCTGGGCCGGCATGTCATCGACCAGCGTTTGGCGCGTTTTGTGCGCGCCTATCCGCGGGTGCTCAAAGACCACTGGGCCAGAATCGCCGCCATCGACCTGCGCTACACCAATGGCTTTTCGCTCCGACAGCGGGCTGGTTTGAGCGCCTCTGGCGCTGCCACGACACCGTAATGACCCGCAACCCCCACACCACGCAGGCGCACAAAACCGATGCTTAGAAAGCAGGACAAAAATTTAATCGTGGGGCTGGATATCGGCACCTCGAAAGTCGTTGCCCTCGTTGGCGAGGTGCACGCGGACGGCACGGTGGAGGTCATCGGCATGGGGTCCCACCCTTCGCGCGGCCTGAAGAAGGGCGTCGTCGTCAACATTGAATCCACCGTGCAGTCGATCATGCGCGCGGTCGAAGAAGCAGAGTCGATGGTGGGCTGCCAAATCCAGTCCGTTTCAGCCGGCATCGCCGGTGGCCATGTCCGCAGCCTCAATTCGCACGGCATCGTGGCCATCAAGGACAGTGAAGTCACGGCGAGCGATAAAGAGCGCGTGCTCGATGCGGCGCGCGCGGTTGCGATCCCCGCCGACCAAAAAATTCTGCACGTGCTGGCGCAGGAATTCATCATCGACGGGCAGGAAGGCATCCGCGAACCCATCGGGATGTCGGGCGTGCGCCTCGAGGCGCGGGTCCACATCGTGACCGGTGCGGAAAGCGCGACGCAGAACATCATTAAGTGCGTGAATCGCTGCGGTCTGAAGGCCGACGAAGTGATTCTGCAGCAGTTGGCATCTTCCTATGCGGTGCTGACCGACGATGAAAAAGACTTAGGCGTTTGCCTGTGCGATATCGGGGGCGGCACCACCGATATCGCCGTGTTTGTGGGGGGCGCGATCCACCACTCGGCGGTCATTCCCATCGCCGGCGACCAAGTGACGAATGACATCGCCGTTGCGCTGCGGACGCCCACCCACCACGCCGAAGACCTGAAAATCAAATATGCCTGCGCGCTGCGGCAACTCGCCAACGCCAACGAAACCATCGAGGTCCCCAGCGTGGGCCAGCGACCGCCCCGACGACTGGAACGCCAAACACTCGCCGAAGTCGTGGAGCCGCGCTACGAGGAATTGTTCAGTTTGGTGCTGGCGGAACTCAAACGCAGCGGCTTTGAGAACATGGTCGCCGCCGGCGTCGTTCTCACGGGGGGGGGGGCCAAAATGGAAGGCGCCATCGAGTTAGCGGAGGAAGTTTTCAATATGCCGGTGCGGCTGGGGATCCCCCAGCACGTCACCGGCTTGCTGGATGTGGTGTGTAACCCGGTCTACGCCACCAGCGTTGGCCTGCTGCTGGTGGGCAGCCAGAACGCACGTGGCGCCGGTCGTATGGACACGCCGGGCAGTGTGTGGGAGCGGATGAGGGCTTGGTTTCAGAGCAACTTTTAACGCAGGACGTCGGCGCGCGCCGGGCTGATGGGGCCGGCGGCGATGGCAAAGGAATAAACGCTGGTTATCAACTCAAACGGCCAGAGCTCACACTTGTTGACAAAAGTGAGCGTGGCCGAAGCAGAGGACATAAAAATGATTGAACTGATGAATGCTTATAGTGAGACGGCGGTCATTAAAGTGATCGGGGTTGGCGGTGGCGGCGGGAACGCCGTGCAGCACATGCTGGGCGTAAAGATCGATGGTGTGGACTTCGTGTGTGCCAACACGGATGCCCAGGCGTTGAAGAGTTCCAGCTGCGAAACGGTGCTCCAATTGGGGGGCGACATCACCAAGGGGCTGGGTGCAGGCGCGAACCCAGAGATCGGTCGGCAAGCGGCGCTTGAAGACCGCGACCGCATCAGCGATGTGCTGAAAGGGTCGGATATGGTTTTCATTACCGCCGGTATGGGCGGCGGCACCGGCACGGGCGCGGCCCCGGTGGTGGCGCAAATTGCCAAAGAGATGGGCATCCTCACGGTTGCGGTGGTCACCCGCCCCTTTAAGTTTGAAGGCGCCAAGCGAGCGGCCGCAGCCGACCATGGCATCCGTGAACTCAGCCAGTACGTCGACTCGCTCATCACTATCCCCAACCAAAAACTCTCCACCGTATTGGGTCGTGACATCACCGTGCTCGAGGCCTTCAAGGCCGCCAACAATGTGTTGTTCGGTGCCGTGCAGGGCATCGCGGAACTCATCACCCGGCCGGGCCTGATCAACGTAGATTTCGCCGACGTGCGAACCGTGATGCAGGAAATGGGCATGGCGATGATGGGTACCGGCAGCGGACGCGGCCCTTCGCGGGCCAAAGACGCGGCGCTCGCGGCCATCGCGAGCCCGCTGCTGGAAGACATCAATCTCGCTGGGGCGAAGGGGATTTTGGTGAATGTGACGGCGGGCCTCGACCTCACCATTGGTGAATTTGAGGAGGTGGGCGAGCTCATCAAAGAGTTTGCCTCCGCGAATGCGACCTTTGTGGTGGGCATGGTCACCGATCCCGCGTTGGAAGGTGAGGTGCGGGTCACGGTGGTCGCCACCGGCATTGGTGGTCTGGAGCTGAGTGCTAAGGATGACAAAGATCTCGAGCGCGAAAAAATCCGCGAGGCAGCGCCCCTAGCCGTCGCGATAAATGTTGCGGCCCCAGTCCCCGCGACGCCCGAAGTCGTCCCGGAGGATTACAAAAAATTTGAACGCCCGACCGTGATTCGGAACCGTCCCGAGCAGCCGCCGCGCCTGGCTAATCAAAATCCGGGCGTCGACTATCTGGATATTCCAGCGTTTCTGCGCCGTCAGGCTGATTAGCCCCGCCGCTGCCACGGGTTGGCGCGCCGCGATCCGCTAGGCTGGGCTGCGGAAAGCGCGCCAACTCGGGCGCCCGACCCCGCGAGCCGCATTCGGTCGTCGCGCTTTCGTCCTGTGGTAACATCCGGTGACTTTAGGTTGGTGCGAGAGGCTCGATAAGCTGATGTTGAACCAAAGAACGCTCAAAAACGTCATCCGCGCAACCGGTGTGGGATTGCACACGGGGAAGAAAGTGCTCGTGACGCTGCGCCCCGCAGCCGCCGACAAAGGCATCATTTTTCGGCGCGTAGACCTCGACCCGGTAGTAGAAATCCCGGCCCGTGCCGAGAACGTTGGCGACACCAGCCTGTCCACTAGCCTCAGCCGCGACGGCGTGCGCATCTCCACCGTGGAGCACCTGTTGTCGGCTTTTGCCGGGCTGGGTATCGACAACGCCTACGTCGATTTAAGCGCCTCCGAAGTGCCCATCATGGATGGCAGCGCCGGTCCTTTCGTATTTCTGTTGCAGTCGGCAGGTTTTCAAGAGCAGAACGCGCCTAAGCGCTTCATTCGGATTAAAAAAGCCCTGTCGGTGCAGGACGGCGACAAGTGGGCACGTTTTGAACCGTTCTCCGGTTTCAAAGTCTCGTTCGCCATCGAATTTGACCACCCCTTTTTCCAGCAGAGCAGCAAACACGCGGAAATCGATTTCTCCACCACCTCTTTTGTAAAAGAAGTCAGCCGTGCGCGCACTTTTGGTTTCATGCGGGAAGTAGAGTGGTTGCGGGGCCGCAACCTGGCGCTCGGCGGGAGCCTCGACAACGCGGTGGTGGTCGATGACTATCGAGTGCTCAACGAAGACGGCCTGCGCTACGAAGACGAATTCGTCAAGCACAAGATTCTCGACGCCATTGGGGATCTCTATCTCCTGGGGCATACCCTCATCGGGGCTTTCCACGGACACAAATCTGGACACGAATTGAATAACCAGCTGCTGCGCAAGCTCCTGAACACGCGGGGCGCGTGGGAGCACGTTACTTTTACCGCCGAAGAAGACGCGCCCATCTCCTTCATGCAGCCCATGCCCGCGAATTAAGCTGGCGCCCGTTCCCTCAATAACGTCCCTCGCCGGCGTCCACCTTAACCTGCACCCGGGTAATATGCCGCAGGCTGAGCGTGCCGCGCGCGCGCTCCAGCAGTTGCGGGGCCTCGTAACGCAGCCGGGTAGCCCACACCGCAGAGGCTGCGGTCAGCACGAGGGTGTCGCCCCGGGTCAACGCCACCTGAACCTTTGAACCAATGGCCGCCGGCAGCCAGCCGCGCACCACCGCGTCGATTTCGCTGAGTTCGCGGGCTCGTTCGACCAACTGGCTGAGCGCCGGGGTCTGCGCCACGATGGCGCTGATTCGAGTGGGGTTTTTCATGCGAGTAGGTGCGCGCTCGGCGATAGGGAGCACCAGTGTAACGCGCCGCCACCCCCAGCGGCGGGCCCGCACAATGGCCAATACAAGTCGTCTGTTACACTACCGCCCCAGATGGTTAGGCCGCTAGCCCCGAGCCCATTGCCGGGCTGATATGTCTTCGAGGAACCTATGACCGATACCGCAGTTTCGCTGCCGCGCCGCCTACTGCGTGCTGTTTTTGGTACCCGCAACGAGCGGATATTAAAGAAGATGCGCAAGACGGTAGACGCCATCAACGCCCATGAGCCCGCGCTCAGCGCGCTCACCGAAGAGGAACTGCGGGCTAAAACCCAGCACTACCGGCAGCGCTACGCCGCCGGCGAAAGCCTAGAGGACCTGCTGCCCGAGGCCTTCGCCACCGTTCGAGTGGCCGCCCAGCGGGCGCTCAATATGCGCCACTTCGATGTGCAGCTGCTCGGCGGCATCGTGCTGCACGAGGGGCGGATCGCAGAAATGCGCACCGGCGAGGGCAAGACGCTGGTGGCTACCCTGCCCACCTACCTCAACGCGCTGGCCGAGCGCGGCGTGCACGTGATTACGGTCAACGACTACCTCGCCGCGCGCGACGCCGAGTGGATCGGCAAGGTCTACCGATTTCTGGGTCTGTCCGTGGGGGTGGTGGTATCGGGCTTGCCCTCCGAGGCCCGCCGCGAGGCCTACGAGGCGGATATCACCTACGGCACGAATAACGAATTTGGCTTTGATTACCTGCGCGACAACATGGTCTTTTCCAAAGACCAACGCGTGCAGCGTGAATTGGTGTTTGCGGTGGTGGACGAAGTCGACTCCATCCTGATCGATGAGGCGCGTACCCCGCTGATCATCTCCGGCCCGGCCGACGACCGCAGTGAAGGCTATACCAAGGTCAACGCACTGATCCCCGCATTAACCCGCCAGCCCGAAGAAGAAGGCGACGCCGATTATTGGGTGGACGAAAAAGCCCGGCAGGTCCACTTGACGGAACGCGGCCACGAGCACGTGGAGGAACTGCTCACCGGGGCGGCGCTGCTGGGCACGGGCGATAGCCTGTACGGCGCGGCGAATATTGGTTTGATGCACCATCTCAACGCGGCGCTGCGGGCACACGCGTTGTTTACGCGGGATGTGGACTACGTGCTCAGGGACGGACAGGTCGTGATCGTGGACGAGTTTACCGGCCGCACCATGCCCGGTCGGCGTTGGTCTGAAGGACTCCATCAGGCGGTAGAAGCCAAGGAAGGGGTAGCCATCCAGCTGGAAAACCAAACGCTGGCTTCGATCACTTACCAAAATTATTTCCGACTCTACGAAAAAATTGCCGGCATGACCGGTACCGCTGACACCGAAGCCTACGAATTCCAGCAAATCTACGGCCTTGAGGTCGTGGTGGTCCCCACCCATCGACCCATGATCCGGCAAGATTTTGGCGATGTCGTTTTTCTGACCACCCGCGAGAAATATCAGGCGATCGTCGATGACATCAAAGACTGCCGCGAGCGTCGTCAGCCGGTTCTAGTGGGCACGGCATCGATCGAGAGCTCCGAATTCCTGTCGGATATCCTGCGCAAAGAGGACATCCCGCACCAAGTGCTCAACGCCAAGTTTCACGAAAAAGAAGCGCATATCGTGGCGCAGGCCGGCCGTCCGGGCAGCGTGACCGTCGCCACCAATATGGCTGGGCGGGGTACCGACATCGTGCTCGGCGGCAGTCTGGACGCGGAACTGGCGGCGCTGCCCGCTACTTCCACCGACGCTGACCACGAGGCGGTGCGGGCGGAATGGGCGCTGCGTCACGCCGAAGTCATCAGTGTGGGTGGGCTCCACATCGTCGGCACCGAACGCCACGAGTCGCGCCGTATCGACAACCAGCTGCGGGGCCGTTCGGGTCGGCAGGGGGACGCTGGCTCAAGCCGGTTTTATCTTTCTCTCCAAGACAACCTGATGCGGATCTTCGCCTCCGAGCGGGTGGCGGGCCTGATGCAGAAGCTAGGCATGCAGGACGGCGAAGCCATCGAGCATCCGTGGGTGAGCAAAGCGATCGAAAACGCCCAACGCAAGGTCGAAGCGCGCAACTTTGATATGCGCAAACAACTGCTGGAGTTCGATGACGTCGCCAACGACCAGCGCAAGCATGTCTACGAGCAGCGCCGCGATTTGATGGAAGCGGAAGACGTCTCCGGCAATATTCTCGGCATCCGCCACGATGTCATCAACCAGTTCATCGACCACTTCGTGCCGCCGCAAAGCTACCCCGAGAATTGGAAAGTCGAGGGTCTAGAGCGCGCGCTGCACAGCGATTTTAGCCTTCACCTACCGATTACCGAATGGTTCGCAGCGGTCGAAGACCTCAGCGAACCCGATCTGCGCCTGCGCATCGAGGAGGCTTTCGCCGCAAACTACGCTGAGAAAGAGCAGCAAGTGGGGCCTGAGGTCATGCGCGAATTCGAGCGCTCCATCATGTTGCAGGTGCTCGACAGCCACTGGAAGGAACATCTTGCGGCGATGGATCAACTGCGTCAGGGCATCCATTTGCGCGGCTATGCGCAGAAAGACCCTAAGCAAGAGTACAAGCGCGAATCTTTCGATATGTTCGCGCGGATGCTCCAGGAAATCATGCGCGAAGTCATCGGCATTATTAGCAAAGTTGAAATTCGCGCGCGTGACGATGTGGCCGAACTCGAAGAGCAGCGCCGACGCACCGCGGCGTTGGCCCAGACGCAAATCCATGAGAGCGCGAACATCCTTGGGCCGCCCGAAGTCGCGGCGAACTCTGGGCCGGGTAGCGAGCCTTACGTGCGGGCGGGCCGCAAAGTGGGCCGCAACGACGCCTGCCCCTGCGGGTCGGGCCGTAAATTCAAGCAATGCCACGGCAAGCTCAACTGAGCCAGTTTTAGCGGTGAGCCAGCCCATGATAGAAATTTCGCCCACCCCGTTGCCCATCGCAGGCGTCAGGCTGAGCACCGTGTGCGCCGGCATTCGGCGGGTGGAGCACCCCGACCTTACCCTCATCGAGATCGCGCCCGCGGCGAGTGTGGCCGCGGTCTTCACTCAAAACGTGTTTTGTGCCGCCCCGGTGACGCTGGCACGCCAGCATCTGGCGACCCATGCGGCGCGCTTACTGGTGGTCAATTCGGGCAACGCGAACGCGGGCACGGGCGCCCAGGGTTTGGCAGATGCCCACAATGTCTGCGCGGCGGCCGGCGAACAGCTGGGCTGCCCGGCGACCCAGGTACTACCGTTTTCGACCGGCGTTATCGGCCAGCGTCTGCCCGCCGAGAAAATAACCGCCGCCCTGGCGCGCGCGCTGGAGGGTTTGCAGGAAGACGCTTGGGACGCGGCCGCGCGGGGGATCATGACGACCGATACCGTACCGAAATGGGCTTCTGGTGCCGTCAGTGTGGGCGAGGAGCGCTATCGGATCACCGGGATCGCCAAAGGCGCGGGCATGATCAAGCCCAATATGGCCACCATGCTGGCGTTCATCGCGACCGACGCCCGGATCAGCGCCCCCGACTTAAACACGCTGGTTGCCGCGCTGGCGGAGCGCACTTTTAATCGCATTACCATCGATGGGGACACCTCCACCAACGATAGCTGCGTCCTCATCGCCACTGGGCGTGCGGCGGCGCGCCCGCTGCTGCCGCACACGCCGGCGTGGCACGCCTTCGCCCGTGCGCTGGAGCAGATATTTGCCGATCTGGCGCGCGCCATTGTGCGCGACGGGGAGGGCGCCACCAAACTGGTCACGGTGGCGGTGCGCGGCGGCAATACGACGGCCGACTGCCTGCGTGCGGCCTACGCGGTGGCCGAGTCGCCGTTGGTCAAGACGGCGCTGTTTGCCAGCGATCCCAATTGGGGTCGAATCCTCGCCGCCGTGGGGCGCTCCGGGGCGCAGGGTATGCGGCTGGAGGACATCGCCATTACGATCGGCGAGGTGCCGATCGTGGCGCGCGGCGAGCCCGTGCCCGGCTACGCCGAGGCCGACGTCGCGCGGGTGATGCAGGGGGCGGAATACGAGATTGCAATTCAGATCGGCCCCCGCGAGACCCACGTCGCGGTGCTGACCTGCGATTTCTCTTTCGAGTACGTGCGCATCAACGCCGAATATCGCAGCTAGTGCGGCGCGCTCGCGCGACGCCCAGATGAGCGCCACCGATAACCCGCCCTGCCTGCACGTCGTGGCGGCGGTCATCCGCGGCACCGATGGCCGCATCCTCATCACCCGCCGCGCCCCGCAGGTCAACCACGGCGGGCTGTGGGAATTCCCCGGCGGTAAGCTTTCGCCCGGCGAAAAACGGCTCAGCGGGCTGCAGCGCGAACTCAACGAGGAGTTGGGTATTGGGGTCGAGCGCGCAGCCCCACTGCTGAAAATCACACACGCTTATCCGCAGCAACGGGTGCTGCTGGATGTTTTTGAAGTCACCCGTTGGACGGGCACACCGTGGGGACGCGAAGGCCAGCCCCTGCAATGGGTGCTGCCCGAGGGCCTATTGGACTACGCCTTCCCAGCGGCTAACGTGCCCATCGTGGCGGCCGCGCGGTTGCCGCGTTGGTGCCTGGTCACACCGTCGCCGGGTCCCTCGCGCGGCGCTTGGTTACGCGCACTCGAGCGCTGTCTGCGCGCGGGCATTCGGTTAGTCCAGCTGCGGGCGCCGGCGCTCGCGCAGGCGGACTACCTCAGCCTCGCAGAAGCGAGCATTGCCCTGGTCCATCGTTACAGTGGGCAAATTTTGCTGAACGCGGAACCGGCGCTGGCGTGCGCCTTGGCCGCCGATGGGGTGCACTTGAATTCACTCGCCCTGCGCGCGCACAGCACGCGGCCACTGCCGCGCCCGCTGTGGGTCAGCACGGCTTGCCACAACCGCACAGAACTCGCCGCCGCGCGGGCGCTCGATGCGGATTTTGTGTTTATCTCGCCCGTGGCCCCCACCGGCTCGCATCCCGAGGCGCCAACGCTGGGTTGGCCGGGCCTGGCCGCGCTCGCGCAGACGGCCGGTCTACCCGCATTTGCCTTGGGCGGTTTGGGGCCAGCGGATTTGGCGCGCGCCGCGCACGCTGGCTGTCTGGGTGTGGCCTCGATCAGCGCGTGTTGGCGCGACCCTGCCGGCATGGACGAGGCGGGTGCGGCCCAGGCGCTGGCGCAGCTCAGCGCGCTAGAGGGCGCAGCACTGTAGTTCGAAGTCGATGGGGTCGGTGCTTTGTTGGGGGCGGGCGCCGAGCTCAGCGTTGCGCATGAAGCGCACCGCAAAACGATGTTTACCCCCACTGATTTCGGCAAACACCTCGTCCTCGTCGGCCACGCTGACCCGCACCAGATGGCAGGCCGAGTTGGCTTCTAGGGTTTGCTGGTAGAACCCGCCGATGGCGGTGTAGGGCTGGGGTCTGGCGCTCTCCCGGATCATTTTTAGCGTGATGGCGACCGCGTCCTCAATCGCCCGCAGGTCGGCCATCCACTCGTTGAGCAAGGCCGAGCGGCGCTGGTGGTCGCGGCTCAGCCAATGATGAAACGCGGGCAGGTCGAAGCTGCACAGGCCACCGGGGATCGCCAGACGCTGGCGAATTTGCGTCACCAAATCGTTTTGCCGGAGTTTGGCCCCGGGTTGGCAGGCGTTGGATTTCAACCCCGCCACCAGCGGCTCCAGCCGGGCCAAGGTGTGTTCTAGCACCCCCGGGTTGACGCCGGGGTTGTCGCGGAGCGCGCCGATCGTGGCAACGTGACGTTCAATTTCCTTGATGAGTTCGCCCTTGACGTCGGTACGGCTGAGTTGGTCGGAGATATCGATCATGCCGGCGATGGCGTTGCGCGCAGTCCGGGGCGTCTCCCCCTGCATGCTCTCAGCCACCGATAGAAACAGGTATTCCAGACGCAAGAAGCAGCGCACCCGTTCGTTGAGCGGCTGCTCGTATACGGTCACCTGTGCCAGTTCGTGTTCAGGGAAAAGGAGTTTTTGCGTGCTGGCGCGAGGCTGTGGCATGGCGAATTTTTAGGTCTCCCGATCCGCTGCGGCGAGTTGGAGGTAGTGCGTATGCAAAGTCGCGATTTGTGGCCTTAGCATGGCGAGGGGGCCGCTGTTTTCCAGTACGTCGTCCGCGGCAGCGGACCGCTGCTCCCGCGAGGCTTGGGTGCGAATGATTGCCGCTGCCTCGGAGGCTGTCAATTCATCGCGTGCAATGACTCTGGCAATCTGCAGAGCTTCGGGAATATCGATCACGAGGACGCGGTCGACCCGGTTGACGCCGCCCCGCTCGACCAGCAGCGGAATGCACACAAGGCAGTAGGGGTAGCCCGCGGCGTCGATTTTGGCCTGCGTGCCCACCCGGATGAGGGGATGCAGGATGGCCTCGAGTTGCTGGCGCAGGGCGGGCTTTGCAAACACCTGTTGGCGCATGCGCCGCCGGTCGAGTTCGCCCTCCGCACTCAGAATGTCCTCGCCAAAGGCGGCCACTAACGCCGCCAGTCCGGGGCTGCCGCAGGCGACCACCTCACGCGCCACCTGGTCGGTATCGATCACCGGCGCGCCCAAGGCGGCGAATTCCTCGCACACGGTGCTCTTGCCGCTGCCGATGCCGCCGGTGACACCCACGACGTAGGGTCGAGCGCCGCTCACGGGGCGAGCAATTGGCGCAAGGGTGCGCCCCAGATGAGGCTGATCCAGCCGGCGGCCGCCAAAAAAGGGCCGAACGGGAGGGGCTGGTCGCGTCGATGGCGGCGGAGGGCGATGAGGGTCAAACCCACGACTGCGCCCACCAACGCGGCGCTGAGGATAATGGTGGGCAGCGCCTGCCAGCCCAACCACGCGCCGAGCGCCGCCAGCAGTTTGAAGTCGCCGTGGCCCATGCCCTCTTTGCCCGTGGCGAGTCGAAAAGCCCAGTACACGACCCACAAACTCAGATAGCCTGCCATCGCCCCGACCACCGCGTGGGGTAGGCCCACAAAATATCCCCCCAGATTCGCCGCCAGCCCCGCCCACAGTAGGGGCAGGGTCAGGTCATCGGGCAGGTATAAGGTGTCGAGGTCAATGGCCGCGAGGGCGAGCAAGGCCCACGAGAACCCGGCGCCCAGCAGCGCGTGGGGGCTGGGCCCGAAATGCCAAGCCGCTACCCCCCCCAAAGCGGCCGCGGCGAGTTCTATCAGGGGATAGCGCACGCTGATGCTGGCCCGGCAGTGGCGGCAGCGGCCCGCCAGCAGCAGCCAGCTCAACACGGGGAGATTGTCCCAGGCGGCGATTGGCTGGTGACAGTGTGGGCAGCGCGACCGGGGAACGAGCAGATTGAAGGGTGCCGCCGGCGGCGGCGGTGCAAGACCCGCCGAGTCGGCGCAGTCGCGCTGCCAGTCCTGTTCCAACATGCGCGGCAGCCGATGGATCACCACGTTCAAAAAGCTGCCGACCAACAGCCCCAGCACGCCCAGACCCGCGGTACAGCCGGTTGGAGAACTCGCCAACGCGGACCAAAGCTCAGGCACAGGCGCTGCCGGTGAGGAGGCGACGGATGCCCATCGCTGAACGGCGCGCGCGGGACGTCAGACCACTTGGCCCATTTTGAAAATAGGGAGGTACATCGCAATGACCAAGCCGCCGATAATCACGCCCAGAACCGCCATGATGATGGGTTCCAGCAGGCTGGTCAGCGCGCCCACCGCATCGTCGACTTCCTGCTCGTACCAGTCGGCAACTTTGGCCAGCATGGCGTCTAGTGAGCCCGCTTCCTCGCCGATTGCCACCATCTGGACCACCATATTAGGAAACAGTCCGGCGTCTCGCATACACACGTGGAGCTGAGTGCCGGTGGAGATTTCATCGCGCATTTTAAGCACTGCGGTGTAATACATTATATTGCCGCACGCCCCAGCGACCGAGGCCATCGCCTCCACCAGCGGGGTGCCGGCGGAAAACATCGTCGAGAGCGTGCGCGCGAAGCGGGCGATCGCTGATTTGTTGAGTATGTCGCCGATCACCGGCAGTTTGAGCGCGAGACGATCGAGCCCATGGGCAAATTTAAGCGAGCGTTGCTTGAGGGCGCCGAAACCGAACACGATACCGGCGCCTATCGCGAGCATCAGCCACCATTTCTCCTGAAACCATTTCGACATGTCGATGACCAGCCGGGTCAAGGCCGGCAAGTCGGCACCGAAACCGTTAAACAGTTCCTCAAACTGAGGGATTACAAAGATCATCAAGACGCAGGTGATGATGAAAGCCACCACGACGACCGCGATGGGGTAGAACAGCGCCCCTTTGATTTTGGATTTCAGGGCCTCGGTTTTCTCCATGTAGGTGGCGAGTTTGTGCAGGATGTCTTCGAGAATACCCGCGTGTTCGCCCGCCGTGATGAGATTGACGAAGAGTTCGTCGAACTGCCGCGGATGTTTGCGCAGCGCATCCGCCAGTGCACCCCCCGCTTCGATGTCCCCTTTGACCGACATAATCAGCTGCTGCATGGATTTGTTGGCGTGACCGCGCCCAACGATTTCGAATGCCTGCACCAGCGGCACGCCCGAGGACATCATCGTGGCCAGCTGGCGGCAAAAAACGGTGATGTCTTTAGTGGTGATCCTGCCGCCGCCGCCCAAAAGCGGCTTGGATTTCTTTTTAACCTTGAGCGGATTCACCCCTTGGCGGCGCAAGAGCGATTTCACTAGCGCGTCGCTCTGGCCCGACATCTCGCCTTTCACACGCTTGCCGGCACGGTCGGTGCCTTCCCAGCTATACATCTGGGCTTTGACCGGGGTGCTCTGAGCCATCGTTTATTCCACCGTTACCCGATTGATTTCGGCCAGACTCGTCACCCCACGGCGGGCTTTTTGGAGGGCGGATTTGCGGATATCCCAGATCCCTTCAGCGCGGGATTGGTCCGCGAGTTGCACGGCGTTCGCGCCTTCTATGATCAGCCGCCTCATGACGTCGGTGATGGGCATGACCTGATAAACCCCCACCCGCCCTTTGTAGCCGGTCGGACAGTCGCTGCTCGAGCCGGGGCCGTAGAGTCTGAAACCTGTGTCGACTTCCTCCTGCGTATAGCCCTCGCCGAGCAGCGCCTCTGGCGGCAGGTCGAGCGGGATGCGGTAATCGGGGTGGAGCCGGCGCGCGAGTCGTTGCCCGGTAATGATGTTGATGGTGGTGGCCACGGCAAACGCTGGAATGCCCATGTCCTGCAGACGGGTCAGCGTTTGCGGGCCATCGTTGGTATGTAAGGTGGACATCACCATGTGGCCGGTCTGGGCCGCCTTCACCGCGATGGAGGCGGTTTCAAAATCGCGGATCTCGCCCACCAGGATGATGTCGGGGTCCTGCCGCAAAAACGCCTTTAGCGCCTTTGGGAAGGTCATGCCGGTGCGCTCGTCTACCTGGACCTGATTCACCCCGGGCAGATTGATTTCCACCGGGTCCTCGGCGGTAGAGATATTGATGTCCTCTTGGTTGAGGATATTGATCCCGGTGTAGAGCGACACCGTTTTGCCGCTGCCGGTAGGCCCGGTGACCAAGAACATGCCGTAGGGCTTTTGCAGATTCTTGAGGAAGAGTTCTTTTTGCGCGTCCTCGTAGCCCAGCTGGTCGATATTGAGCGAGGCGGCGTCGGAGTTAAGAATACGCATCACGCATTTCTCGCCGTACAGCGTTGGGCAGGTGCTCACCCGAAAATCGATGGATTTGGTTTTAGACAGTTTTAGTTTGATGCGGCCGTCCTGTGGGACGCGGCGTTCAGAGACGTCCAGCCGGGACATCACTTTGATGCGCGCCGCAATTTTGCCCGCTAATGCCAGCGGCGGCTTGGCGATTTCCGCCAGCATGCCGTCCACCCGAAAACGCACCCGATAGATTTTCTCGTAGGGTTCGAAATGCAGGTCGGAGGCGCCCCGCTTAATGGCGTCCAGCAGTACTTTATTGACGAAGCGCACCACCGGCGCATCGTCCACCTCAGCACTCTCTGGGGCGGCCTCGACTGGTTGCCCGATCTCCAGCCCATCGAGGCTGTCGAAGTCGCTGTCTTCCAGCGCGCCGAGGCCGGAATCGGCGGCCGCAAGGCATTTCTCAATGGCGACTTTGAGTTTGTTTTCCTCTACCAGCACCGCCTCGGTGTTGGCCCCGAGGTGGAATTTGATTTCGTCCAGAGCTTGCAGATTGGTGGGGTCGGAGACCGCGATGAACACCCGGTTGCCCCGTCTGTAGATGGGCAGCGCATGGTGCCGGGTAATTAATTCTTCGCTGACCAGTTTCACCACATCGGGGTCGATTTCCAGCGACTCGATGTCGGTCAGTGAAACCCCGAATTCCTGCGAGGCCGCTTGGGCCACCGTTTTGGAATCAGCGAGCTTCTGATCGACCAGATATTTGACGAAGGATGTTTTGGTACTTAACGCAGTCTGAAACGCCTGGACCGCAATAGGTTCTTCAAGCACCCCGTCGGCGACCAGCTTGCGGGCCAGTCCGGTTAAATGAATGCGGTTAGCGCTGACTGCCACGAACTTTCTGCCTCCAAATTCATAGCTGTTCTAGAAGTTAGAAAAGAGTAGATGAAAGACTGCTAAATAACCACTGTGCATGCATATTTAACGGGACAATCTTCCATCTGCGCTGGTTTTCGGGGCGGCAGGTAGCCGCTCTAATGGCTGAAAGTGAATTTTCCGTCGGCCACCGCCACCTTCACCGTGTCGCCCGCCACGAAACTCCCCGCCAACAGCGCGGTTGCGAGCGGCGTCTCGAGGTGGTGTTGCACGGCGCGCTTGAGGGGGCGGGCGCCGTAGGCCACGTCGAAACCAGCTTCTGTCAGCATATCGACCGCCGCGCTGGAAATATCCAGTCCCATTTGCTGTGCGGCCAAACGCTCGTGCAGATAGCCGAGTTGGACCTCGGCAATGGCCCGAATCTGCGCCTTTAGCAGACTGTGGAAAACCACCACTTCATCGATGCGATTGATGAACTCTGGGCGGAAGTTCAGCCAGACCTCTTCCATCACGGCGGCGCGCATGACGGCGTAGTCCACGTCTTCGTCCAACTGCTGGATGCGCTGCGACCCGAGATTGGAGGTCATGACGATCACGGTATTGCGGAAATCCACCGTGCGGCCGTGGCCATCGGTCAGACGCCCCTCATCGAGGACCTGGAGCAGGATGTTGAAAACCTCGGGATGGGCTTTCTCAATCTCATCCAGCAAAATCACCGAGTAGGGTTTACGCCGCACGGTCTCGGTGAGATAGCCGCCCTCTTCGTAGCCCACATAGCCTGGCGGTGCGCCAATCAGGCGCGCAACGGCATGTTTTTCCATGTATTCAGACATATCGATGCGCACCAGCGCGTCTTCCGTGTCGAACAGGAACGCCGCCAGCGCTTTGCACAGTTCGGTCTTGCCCACCCCGGTCGGGCCCAAAAATAGGAATGAACCGTTGGGCCGACGCGGGTCAGACAGCCCGGCCCGCGAGCGCCGAATGGCGTTGGCGACCGCCCCCAGCGCCTGCTCCTGTCCCACCACCCGGCGGTGCAGCGCGGCTTCCATGCGCAGTAATTTGGCGCGCTCGCCCTCCAGCATTTTGGTGACCGGGATCCCGGTCCACTTCGACACCACCTCGGCGATTTCTTCCTCAGTCACACGATTGCGTAACAGCCGCATGGGCGGCAGTTGGGTGTCCGATGTGCCGAGCAACTGCTTCTCCAAGGCCGGAATCACCCCATATTGCAGCTCCGACATGCGGCTTAAGTCCGTGGCGCGCCGAGCCAAGTCGAAATCCTGTCGCGCGCGCTCCAGTTCTGCCTGCACTTGATGCGTGCCGTGGAGCGCGGCCTTTTCAGATTTCCAGATGTCTTCGAGGTCGGCGGCTTCGCGTTCAATTTTGTCCAGCTGCGCTTCCAGATCGGCGAGCCGGCGCTTAGAGGCGTCATCCGTTTCTTTGCGCAAAGCTTCGCGCTCTATTTTGAACTGGATGACCTTGCGGTCGAGGCGGTCGAGTTCCTCAGGCTTTGAATCGATCTCGATGCTGATCCGGCTCGCCGCCTCGTCGATGAGATCGATGGCCTTGTCGGGGAGTTGCCGGTCCGCGATGTAGCGCGAGGACAACTGGGCGGCGGCGACGAGCGCCGGATCGGTAATCTCCACCCCATGGTGGACGGCGTATTTTTCTTTGAGGCCGCGCAGGATGGCGATGGTGTCTTCGATCGACGGCTCGTTGACCAGCACGCGCTGGAAACGCCGCTCCAGCGCCGCATCTTTTTCGACATATTGACGGTATTCGTCCAGCGTGGTCGCGCCGATGCAGTGCAATTCGCCACGGGCCAGCGCGGGCTTGAGCATGTTGCCGGCGTCCATGGCGCCCTCGGCTTTGCCGGCACCAACCAAGGTGTGTAGCTCATCGATAAACAGCACCACCTGGCCTTCTTGCCGCGCTAAGTCGGTCAGCACGGCTTTCAGCCGCTCTTCAAAATCACCGCGAAATTTGGCGCCGGCGATCAGCGCCGCGAGGTCGAGCGACAGCACGCGTTTGCGTTTAAGGCCCTCGGGAACTTCGCCGTTAACGATGCGCTGCGCCAGGCCTTCCACAATGGCCGTTTTACCTACCCCCGGTTCACCGATCAGCACCGGGTTGTTCTTGGTGCGGCGCTGTAATACTTGGATCGTGCGGCGGATTTCTTCATCCCGGCCGATGACCGGATCGAGCTTGCCCTGTGCGGCGCGCTCGGTGAGGTCGGTGGTGTATTTCTCTAGCGCCTGCCGATTTTCTTCCGCGTTGGCGTCGTTCACCTGCGCCCCGCCCCGCAGGCTCTCGATGGCCTGCGTGATGGGCCCGTCTTGCGCGCCCAGCCGCTTAAGGATGCGCCCCAAGTCGCCGGGATCGCCCAGCGCGGCGAGTAAAAACAGCTCGCTGGAAACAAACGCATCGCCACGTTTCTGGGCCAGCTTCTCCGTGAGATTGAGCATCCGCACCAACTGATTCGACGGGTGGACGTCACCACCGGAGCCTGTGACTTTGGGGAGTTCGGCGAGCGCCTGCGTCAATTGTGTGCGCAGCGCGCCGACCTCGACGCCGCTTTTGCTCAGCACGTGTTTGAGTGTGCTGCCATCCGCCTCCAGCAGCGCGGCGAGCAGATGTAGCGGCTCGATAAATTGGTGGTCGAGGCTCAGCGCGCGGCTTTGGGCAGCGGCCAGTGCCTGTTGAAAGCGGATGGTCATTTTGTCTGTGCGCACGGCAGGGTCCTGAATAAATTCCAACGGTTAACCCCTACATGGGGGCACGCTACGATTTATCAAACACACGGGTGTTTTAACGGATCCAGATGAGGCTGGCGAAGCGGCCGCACACGCCATCGCGCCGAAAGGAAGGGAAATCTGCCGGCTGGTGGCCGGTGCCACCGGCGTAGGTGTAGACCTCCGTGACGCCTGCGCGCCGCAGCTGGTGGTCGGCGAGGTGGGCAAGATCGGCGTGCCAAGCGCCGTGGGTGTAATGAAACGCCCCTGCATGCGCCCCGTCCAAGGCCAAAAACCGTGCTCGCAGGTCCGCGCCTACCCGATAGGCCGGCGGCGCGATGCCGGGACCGATCCAGGCGAGCAGCGGTCCCGCGGCCGGGAAATTCTCGCAGGTGTTGGCAATGACACCCGCCACCAGTCCACGCCAGCCCGCATGGATCGCCGCCACCGCAGTGCCGGCCATGTCGCATAACAAGATAGGTAAACAGTCTGCAGTCAGCACCGCGCACACCACCCCGCGGGCGCAGGTCCAAGCCGCGTCGGCTACCGGTGGGGTCGCGGTTGGGAGGGCCGCGTCAATGCCGTGTGGGCCGTGAATTTGCGTCAGCCAACGCGGTGGACTGGGCAGCGCCAAGGCCTGTATCAGACGCACACGGTTGGCCGCTACGGCCGCCGGGTCGTCACCCACGTGGGTCGCAAGATTCAGGCTCGCGTAGGGGCCAACGCTGGTGCCACCGTGCCGCGTGGTCACGTAGGCGCAGATCCCGGGCGGGGCCGGCCAGGCGGGCGTGAGCGGAGCAATCATTGGTGGGGGGCGGCTGCGGTGTCCTGCGCCAGCGCGGCGAGTAAGTTCACGAGATCGGTGGGCAGGGGGGCTTCAACGGCGACGCTGCCCCGCCCGCTGGGGTGCGCAAATGCTAGCCGCAAGGCGTGCAGCGCTTGACGTTTTAGGCCCCGCAGCGCGGCCAGCAACTCGGGCTGTGCGCCGGCCGGCACGCGCTGCCGCAGCCCGTAGGTGGGGTCACCCACGATGGGGCTGCCGACGTACTGCAAATGGACGCGAATTTGGTGCGTGCGGCCCGTTTCCAGAGCGATTTCGAGCAAAGTATGTTCCCGGAACTTACTGGTCACGCGGTAGTGGGTCACGGCCTCCCGGCCGCTCTCCGCGATCCGCATCCGGGTTCTTTGGCGGCGATCGCGGCCGATGGAGGCCTCGATCGTCCCGCCCGCCACCACCACGCCGTGCACGATCGCCGCGTAAGTTCGATGGATTTCACGCTCGGCCATCATCGCGGTCAGACGTTGGAACGCCCGTGGCGTGCGGGCCACCACCAGCAGGCCAGAGGTGTCCTTGTCCAAGCGATGCACCAGGCCGGCGCGCGGGAGGGCGGCGAGTTCCGGGTAGCGGTGCAACAGACCGTTGACCAAGGTGCGGTGGCTATTACCGGCGCCGGGGTGCACCACCAGGCCCGCGGGCTTATCGACCACTATCAGCGCACGGTCCTCGTGGAGCGTGGCGAACTCAACGGGTTCGGGGACGGTTTCTGCGCTGACTGCGAGCACGGCCTCGAGCGCGACGCGGTCGCCGGCCGCGACCCTATCGCGCGGGCGGCAGGGGCGGTTGTTGAGGGAGACTCGACCCTCGCGGATCCAAGTCGTGAGCATCGTGCGCGAGTAATCCTCAAAGACTGCGGCCAGCGCCTGATCGAGACGGCGGCCGCCGAGTTCGGAGGATATCCGGATCTCATGGCGGCGAACTTCATTCATACCGCGCAGTCTACCCGCAAGTCTGAGCGCTTGCCTTGGTCTCGCCGCCCGCAAGCACTACAATGCGCGCCCCAGAGCGACGGTCTTGAACCCTAGTGAACCAACTATCGACCCTGTGTGTGGCTAAGCGTGCCCTCGCAACCTTATTGCTGGGGCTGCTGCTGGCAGGCTGTGGCCTGCTGCCGGATAAAGATCCGGAGGATATTCCAGAGAATTGGCCCGAAGATAAACTCTATTTTGCGGCCAAAGAGCGCTTGGATGCCGGTTCGTGCAATGGCGCTATCGACTACTACGAAAAACTGCAGGCTAGATATCCGTTTGGTCCTTATGCGCCGCAGGCCCAGCTAGAGCTTGCGTACTGTCACTACAAATCCGAAGAACTACCCAAGGCGATCGCCGCCGTCGACCGCTTCATGAAACTCAATCCCACCCATCCCTCGATGGACTACGCTTTCTACCTGCGGGGCTTGATAAATTTCAACACGGGCAAGGGCGCGATTGAGCGGCGTGTCGCACGCGACGCCTCCCAGCGCGACCCCGGTGCTGCGCTCAGGTCGTTTAACGACTTCGCGGAACTCATCAAACGTTTCCCGGACAGTCGCTACGTCGCCGATTCCCAGCTGCGCATGCGCTTCCTGCGCAACATTCTGGCCCAGCACGAAGTGAATGTAGCCAATTGGTATATGCGTCGCGGAGCTTTCGTGGCGGCCGCGAATCGTGCGCGCTACGTGGTTGAGAACTATCAGCAAACCCCGGCGATGCCCGCCGCGCTGGCGCTGCTGGCGAAGTCCTACAAGGTGTTGCAACTCGACGACCTGTCGGACGCCGCCCTGCGAGTGCTGGAACTGAACTACCCCGACGACCCCGGCATCGAGCAGGTTAAGGAGACCACGGTGCAGTGAGCCTAGGCTCCAGCGGGCTTATCCGCCCGGCACTGGTTCCTGTTCGTCATAGCGCGAGGTGATCGGAAAGCGCCGGTCGCGACCGAACGCTCGCTCGGTGATGCGCACCCCGGGCGCGGCCTGCCGCCGTTTGTACTCGTTGCGGTCCACCATCCGCGCCACGCGTTTCACCGTTTCCAGTTCAAAGCCCGCTGCCGCGATTTCTTGGGGGGTCTGGTCGCGCTCGATGTAGCGCTCCAGCAGCGGGTCCAGCACTTCGTAGGGCGGCAGGCTATCGGTGTCTTTCTGATCCGGGCGCAACTCGGCGGTAGGTGGCCGCTCAATGACCCGCGGTGGGATGATCGGCACTGCGCCCTGGGCGTTGCGCCAGCGCGCCAGCGCATAAACCAGCATTTTGGGGCAGTCTTTCAAAGGCGCGAAACCGCCCGCCATGTCGCCATACAAAGTGGCGTAGCCAACGGCCATTTCGCTTTTGTTGCCGGTGGTCAGCACCATGCGGCCGGTTTTATTAGACACCGCCATCAGCAGGACCCCCCGGCAGCGGGCCTGGATATTCTCTTCAGTGACGTCTGGCTCGCGACCGGCGAACAGGGGCGCAAGACAGTCGTTAAAGGCGGCAAAAGGCGCTTCTATGCCCACCAAATGGCTCTCGCAGCCCATCTGCCGCGCCTGTTCCAGCGCGTCCTCGACGCTCATCTCCAAGGTGTAGCGGGAGGGCATGGAGATCGCGCTGACGTTGGCGGCACCCAGCGCATCGGCCGCGATGGCGAGCGTCAGGGCGGAGTCGATGCCGCCGGAAAGTCCGAGTACCGCGCCGCTGAAGCGGTTTTTGCGCACATAGTCGCGCACCCCGAGCACCAGCGCTTGATACACCCCGGCCGTGTGGTCGAGCGGGGTGGCGCGTGCACCACTGAGTGCGAGTCCCGACCCGCTGCGCCGCACCTCAACGCCGAGTAATTCCTCGGTAAATTCCCCGGCGCAGGCCACTTCCTGCCCCGCGGCGTCGAGCACGAAAGAGCCACCGTCGAAGACCAGTTCATCCTGCGCGCCGACTAAATTTAAATAGAGCACCGGGAGCCCGGCCAACTCGATGGCAGCTTTGACGGCCACCCGGCGCACCTCGCGTTTATGCACGCTGTAGGGAGAGGCGTTGATATTCAACAGCAATTCAGCCCCCGCCGCGCGCGCGTTCACGGCGGTCGTCGGGTCCCAGATGTCTTCGCAGATGCTGAGCCCCAAGGCCACACCGTCGAGTTCGACGACACACGCCGCCGTGCCCGCGACGAAATAGCGCTTCTCGTCGAAGACCGCGTAATTGGGCAGCCGCTGCTTGCGGTAACAGGCCAGCACCGCACCTTCATCGAGCAGACTGGCGCAGTTATAAACCACCCCATCTGCCACTTGCGGGTGCCCCACCAGCACCGCTATGCCCTGGGTGGCCTGCCTGATTTGCCGCAGCGCGTGCTCCACGCGACGATGCAGCCCGGGCCGAAACAAGAGGTCCTCCGGCGGATAGCCGGTGACGGCCAGTTCGGGGAACGCGACCAGCCGGGCGTGACTCTCATCGCGGGCCACCGCAATCGCGTGAATAATCCGGGCCGTATTCCCGGCGATATCACCCACACAGAGGTTGAGTTGGGCCAGTACAATTTTCATCGGACACGCGTTCCCAGAGAGCGCTTTTTAGCCTTGCAGCGCACGCTTCATCGCGGCCCCCAGTTCGGCTGGAGAATTGACGGTGCGGACCCCAGCGGCCTGCAGCGCCGCGTACTTATCCGCCGCCGTGCCTTTACCGCCAGCGATAATGGCGCCCGCATGCCCCATCCGCTTGCCGGGCGGGGCGGTCACGCCGGCAATGTAGCCAACCACGGGCTTGGTCACGTGCTGGGCGATAAACGCGGCGGCGTCTTCTTCGGCCGAGCCCCCAATTTCACCGACCATGATGATGCCTTCGGTCTGCGGGTCCTGCTCGAACAGGCGCAGGCAATCGATGAAATTCATGCCTTGGATGGGGTCGCCGCCGATGCCCACACAGGTGCTCTGGCCGAGGCCGGCCTGCGTGGTCTGATGGACCGCCTCGTAGGTGAGCGTACCGGAGCGCGAGACAATGCCAATGCGCCCGGGCCGGTGAATGGCCGCCGGCATGATCCCCATTTTGCATTCGCCGGGGGTAATCACGCCCGGGCAGTTGGGTCCGATGAGACGCACGTCCGGGCGCGTCATCAACATGTGTTGCACTTTCAGCATATCGAGCACGGGGATGCCCTCGGTAATGCAGGCGATGATTTTGATCCCGCCGTCGATGGCTTCAGCGATCGCGTCCGCGGCGAACGGGGGGGGCACGAAAATCATGCTGGCGTCCGCGCCGGTGGCTTTGACCGCCGCATGGACGGTGTCGAAAATGGGGCGCTCGAGGTGCTGACTCCCCCCCCGACCCGGGGTGACGCCGCCGACCAGTTGGGTGCCATAAGCGATGGCCTGCGTGGCGTGAAAAGTCCCCTGTTTGCCGGTAAAACCCTGTACGAGAACCCGTGTGTGCTGGTTGATCAGAATGGACATTAATGGGCTCCTGCGACTGCGCCCACAACTTTCTGGGCGGCGTCGCTCAAATCTTCTGCGCTCAGGATAGCCAAGCCGCTTTCGGCCAGCAGCTTTTTGCCCTCTGTCACATTGGTACCTTCCAAGCGCACTACGACGGGGACGTTTACGCCGACTTCTTTGACCGCCGCGATGATCCCGGTAGCGATCATGTCGCAGCGCACGATGCCGCCAAAAATATTCACCAGTATTGCTTTTACGTTCGGGTCGGAGGTGATGATCTTAAAGGCCTCCGCGACCCGTTCGGCCGTGGTGCCGCCGCCGACGTCCAAGAAATTGGCCGGCGCCCCGCCATACAGCTTGATGACGTCCATGGTGGCCATGGCAAGTCCGGCACCGTTGACCATGCAGGCGATGTTGCCGTCCAAAGTGACGTAGTTGAGGTCGAAAGCCTGCGCGCGACGCTCTTTTTCGTCTTCCTGCGTCGGGTCGCGCCACGCGGCGATGGCTTGCCGATACAGCGCGTTGTCATCGATGTTGATTTTGCCATCGAGGGCGGCCAAGGTCCCGTCGGCCAGGATGGCCAGCGGGTTGATTTCGAGCAGGCTCAGATCTTTGTCGATGAACAGCCGGTATAGCCCTTTGAGGATGACCGCCAATTCCTTACGCTGGGTATCCGACAACCCCAGCGCGAACCCCAGCAGGCGGGCTTGGTAGTCCTGCAGCCCCAGCACCGGGTCGACGCTCGCCGTAAAAATTTGTTCGGGCGTGGTCGCGGCCACTTCCTCGATGTCCATCCCACCGGCGCGGGAAGCCATAAACGTCACACGGCGGCTCGCCCGGTCCACCACCGCCCCCAGATAGAGTTCGTGGGCAATTTGCGCGGCGCTGTCGACCAGCACGATGTTGACGGGTTGGCCCGTAGGCCCGGACTGCGTGGTAACCAGTTGGGTGCCGAGCATGGCGCCCGCCGCGAGCGCCGCGGCTTCCGGGCTGTTCACAAACTTCACGCCGCCCGCTTTGCCGCGTCCACCGGCATGTACTTGGGCTTTGACCAGCCAAGCCTCGCCGCCCAGCGCGCGGGCGTTGGCGGCCGCGTCGTCGGCGGTGCGCGCAATCTTGCCGGGCAGGATAGGTATCCCGTACTCAGTAAATAACTGCTTGGCCTGATATTCGTGCAGGTTCATCGGTCCTCTCCATGCTGATCGCTAGGGCATTGCGCGGCGGGTACGCGTTGGGGTTCGCCCGCCAGGACAGTTTGGGCGGCCTCCCGACCACCGCCCGGGGGGCGAACTATATCGGATTGACCGCGGGACGTGCACGCCGTGGCTTGCACCACAGCCGCGTCCGCGCAACGCTAGGGGCTAACAAACTGCCGCAGGATGCACGCGATGGGATTGAGTCGATTGGTAGTGGTAGCCCTGCTGGTGTGGGTCGCCTGGTCGCTGTGGCGGCGCTGGCGGCGGGCGGGCAAGCGGGGCTCTACGCAGGTCCATCATGGTGGCCGGATCGTAAAATGCGGGGAGTGCGGCGTTTATCTGCCGGAGGCGGAAGCGCGTGCGCTCGGCACGGCAGGTTTTGTGTGCAGGTCGCATGACCACCCTCCTCACTGAGGGTCCTTCGGTGCTCGCCCTGACTGCCCAAAGAAGCTGGCGGGCGCTGCGCTATTTCAACCTCTACCGGCTGTTGATTGCCGGCACCTTCGCGGGGCTGGCGTGGGCCGAGCGTCTAACGCCGCCAACCACTTATCCCGATGCGGCGCTCATTAGATGGACCGCCACGCTATATTTCAGCGCCGCGCTGGCCTTTGGATTCGTCTACTGGCGCCGGCCAGGTGGGCTCACGCTGCTGCGTAACCTGCAGCTGCCGCTCGATGTTCTGTGCATTACCTTACTGGTTCAAGGTAGCGGCGGGGTCAGCGGCGGATTTGGCATTTTGCTCGTCGTGGCCACGGCGGGGTCCTGTCTGTTGGCGGGGCGGCGCACGGCGGTGGCGTACGCCTCGCTGGCGACGCTCGCGCTGCTGGCGCAGACCCTCTACGGCATAGCCCGTCTAGATTACGCCCCCACCAGCTACGCCCAAGCTGCGCTGTTGGGCCTTACCTGTTTTGCGGCCGGCCTGCTGTCGGCCTGGCTGGCCGAGCAGGCCCGCACCAGCGAGGAGCTAGCTGCCGCGCGCGCCGTCGAGCTGCGCAACCTGGCGCAACTGAACGAATACATCGTCCAGCGCATGCAGTCGGGCATCTTGGTATTGGACGAGGGGATCAATGTCGTGCTGGCCAACGAGGCGGCGCTGCGCATGGCGGGGCAGGCTGCCGCCACTCCCGGGCGTTCGCTGGTAGAGTTCTCCGAGCCTTTGAGCAAGGCGTGGCTCAGTTGGGTGCAGCGCGGCGAGAATCCCCGCCTGCCGCTCGCGCTGGGGGCGGTTGGGGCCGAGGCCATCGTCTCGTTTGCGCGGCTAGAGAGGGTGGATGGCGTCAGCACGCTGGTGTTCATGCAAGAGGCCGCAGAGACCCATCAGCGCGTGCAGCAGTTAAAACTTGCATCCTTGGGCCGTCTGACCGCGAGCATCGCCCATGAGATTCGCAACCCGTTGGGGGCGATTAGTCATGCGGGTCAACTCCTGGAGGAGTCATTGGCGCTGTCCGTAGGAGACCGACGTCTGGTCCAGATCATCGCTCAGCACTCGGCGCGGATGAACGATATCGTCAGCAACGTGTTGATCATCGGGCGGCGCATGTCGGCTAGCGCCGAGCGCTTCGCGCTGGTGCCGTGGCTGAACGAATTTCTGGCTGAAATCACCGAGCAGCACGCCTTGGCCCCCGGCGCGCTGGTCTGCGCCAGCCGGGAGACTGCTATCATTGTGCACATGGACAAAAGCCAGCTCCATCAAGTGCTGTCGAATCTCGCGCAAAATGCGCTGCGTTACAGTCGAGATCTGCCCTTGGTCAAATTTCTGGTCGCGCGCCAACCGGGCACCGGCCGACCGGTGCTGGATGTCTGCGATACGGGTCCTGGGATGCCCGCGACGGACGCCCAGCAAATTTTTGAACCTTTTTTTACCGGTGTGGGCGGCGGCACCGGGCTGGGTTTGTATATCGCCCGCGAGTTGTGCGAGGCCAATCAGGCCACCCTTGTTTTGCTGTCCGCGGGCAGTGAGGGCTGCGTCTTCCGGCTCTGTTTCGCCCATCCCGATGCTTTGGCGTTGGTGAATTAGCCAGCGCGATGGCCCAGCCCCGCGCGTTAATCGTCGACGATGAGCCGGATCTGTGTGAACTCCTGGCCATCACGCTGGGTCGCATGGGCCTCGCCACGACCGTGGCGGCCACGCTCCACGCCGCCCGCGCGGCGCTGGCAGCGAGCTCATTCGACCTGTGTCTGACGGATATGCGCTTGCCCGACGGCAGCGGGCTGGACTTGGTGCAGCTGATTCAACAACGTTACGCCGCTTTGCCGGTCGCGGTGATTACCGCCCATGGCAGCATGGAGGCGGCAATTCAGGCTTTGAAAGCTGGCGCCTTCGATTTCGTCAACAAGCCGGTAGACCTGCACAATCTGCGCAAACTTGTGGCCCAAGCCGTGACGCTAGCGGGGCCCGCCCCGCTGGGCGCAGTGCATGCCCCGCTGATCGGGCGCTCCCCCCACATGGAGAGGTTGCACGAGACCATTACCAAACTTTCTCGCAGCCAGGCGCCCGTCCATATCAGCGGCGAATCGGGCACCGGCAAAGAGCTCGTTGCCCGGCTTATCCATGCGCAAAGTCCCCGCGCCAGCCAGCCGTTCGTCCCGGTGAACTGCGGCGCTATCGCGCCAGACCTCATCGAGAGCGAACTTTTTGGGCACATTAGAGGCAGCTTCACCGGCGCGATAGGCGACAAAATGGGTCTGTTTGAGGCGGCTGACGGCGGCAGCCTCTTTCTGGACGAGGTGGCCGAATTACCTCTGGCGCTGCAGGTCAAGCTGCTGCGCGCGGTCCAAGAAAAACGGATTCGCCGGGTGGGTGCCGCCCACGAGCAGCCGATCGACTGCCGTATTCTCTCGGCCACCCATAAGGATTTGGCCAGCATGGTGGGGGCGGGTGTTTTTCGTCAGGATCTGTATTACCGAATCAACGTGATCGAGGTCAAAGTATCGCCTCTGCGCGAGCGGTCTGAGGACATCGCGCCGCTCACGGAGTATTTTTTGACGCGCATCGGGCAGGCCGCAGGTGCGGCCGCACCGCCGCTCAGCTTGCCGGCGAGGGCGGCACTGCAGGCCTACCGGTTTCCCGGCAATGTGCGCGAATTGGAAAACATCCTCGAGCGTGCCTGCGCGCTGTGCGACACCGGCACCATTGAAGTGGCTGATTTGCTCCTGCCCTCCCTGCCGGTGGCAGCCGGCCCACCGGCTGGCGAGCTGCAGCCTTGGCTCGATGAACTCGAGCGCCAGCGCATACTCGAGGCGCTAGGACAAACCCGCTGGAACAAGACGCGGGCGGCCAAGCTGCTGGGCATTTCCTTCCGAGCGCTGCGCTACCGGCTCGAACGTTTAGGATTAAGCTGAGCGCAACTAGCCCTTGAAGGTCATGTTCTGCCGTTTTACGGCAGGCCGGCGACCGACGGCGACAAATAAGCCGGCCCTGATCTGCACCGAAAGCCTTGCCACGAAACAAAAATTAACATTTAAGTTAAAGCTGGCATGCTTGATGCGAAGCGGAGTTCCCAGCGGCGCGGCTTATCCCCGGGCTGGGGCACTGCAGCGCGGCGCTCGGGCACCGCGCCGGTTGCTTTGAACGAGATCAACACTTGAATAGTTGCGGAGTTAGTCATGAAAAAAGTCCAACAGGGTTTTACCCTCATCGAACTGATGATCGTCGTGGCGATCATCGGCATTTTGGCGGCAGTCGCTATCCCGGCGTATCAGGACTACATGGTCCGTGCAAAGGTCACTGAAGGCCTATCACTCGCCATGGGGGCGAAAACCGCAGTTGGGGAGTATTACGCTACCAACGGCTCTTTTCCGACCTCCAACTCGCAAGCCGGCATGCCGACCGCCGTGTCCATTACTGGCAACAGCGTCACGAGTGTGACGGTGGGCGCCGTGGGGGTTATTACGGTGGCGTATACCCCCGCCCCAATCGCCGGCAGCACCATGATCCTCTCGCCCACCAGCAGCGCCGGTGGCATCAGGTTTAGCTGCACCGGTGCGGGGGCTGCCGGCGGCACCGTCCCAGGAAAATATCGGCCGGCTTCCTGCCGCTAGGCAGTTACATCTCAGCTGGCCAACTCCCCGGCGCTGCCGGGGAGTCTCGCCGCGCGGCCTAAGGGCGCGCACCTCCCCATGTCACCCACGAATGTTGGTTCCGCCATCCGCC